>JBKBLI010000026.1:26168-42597 GCA_046296435.1 Saprospiraceae bacterium
CGTTTATGCCGTGTCGGACGGCACGACCGAGGGGTTGATGATCTTTGACCTGAGCGGCGCGCCCGACACCATCGTGCGCTCGTACTGGAGCAACGAACTTTTCTTGCGCTCGCACACGATTACTTTGGATACGGTGTCCAGACGAATTTACCTCAACGGGACCAACGTAGCCAACTCCGGTCTTTTGGTGCTCGATATCAGTCAGGATCTGGATCAGCCCACGCTGCTGGCCAATTTGAGCAACCTGCCCGGCGGCTACATTCACGATTCTTACGTGCAGAACGACACCATTTACGCATCGTCGGGCTTTGAAGGTTTTTTCATTTTTGACTGCGTCAACCTCGACAGCGTCAAACTACTGGCTCAGATCGCCACCAGCGGATACAACCACAACAGTTGGAGCGAACCCAGCGGGCGCTACATTTATTACACCGAAGAGATCCCGGCCGGCAGGCCCATACAGATCGTCGATCTGGCCAAATTGCACGAGGGCGAGATAGAGATTGCGGGCTTCATTTTGGATACGCTGATGGGACAAGGATTGGGACTTCCTATCCCGCACAATGTTTATACCCGGGACACGCTGATGTTCAACTCGCAATATGAGGACGGACTGCTCGTTTATAGCGTGGCTAATCCGGAGCAGCCGCGTCTGATTGCCTATTACGACACGCACCCGCAAAATACTCAATACAACGGCTATTTCGGAAACTGGGGCAACTACCCTTGGCTCCCGTCGGGTAACATCATTGCAGGCGACATGCAAAACGGTTTGTTTGTGCTGCGTCTGTTGCCTGAAAGCGCCGTCCACACCCACACGCCCAACCCTCGCCCACAAGCTGCGTTGCGCCTGACGCTCAGCCCCAACCCCGCCGCTCATGTTGCCGAACTCCGCGTAAGCGGTTGCAATGGCCTGTGGAAATACACGGCACTCAATGCGGCCGGCGAGCGCATGAGCGCCGGGCAAGGTCGCGGGAGCGAGACGCTGCGTATCGGAATAAACCACTGGCCTGCAGGCCCTTATTTGATCTTGGTAGAAACGGCCGACGGCGATAAGGCTGTCGCCAAACTGATGAAGTTGTAACACGTCACATGCAATTTGTTTTCCCGTGGTTTTTGGCCGCAGCGGCGGCTATCGCGATCCCCATCATCATCCACTTGTTCTACTTCCGCCGCTTCAAGCGGGTGTATTTCACCAATGTAGCGTTTCTCAAAGAGGTCAAAGAGGAGACCAACAACAGCCGCCGTTTGCGCAACTTGCTGGTGTTGCTGATGCGCTGTCTGGCCTTTTTGTTTCTGGTGTTGGCTTTTGCGCAGCCATTCATCCCACGCTCCGAGTCTGTCAATAAGGGCGAAAAAGCTGTCAGCGTATATATCGACAATTCGTTTAGCATGGAGGCGCTCAGCAAAGACGCCCCCCTGCTCGAAGTGGCCAAGCAACGCGCCCGCGACATTGTGCGGGCCTATGCGCCGCAGGACCGATTTCAGATTCTGACCAACGACTTCGAAGGCCGCGACCAGCGTCTCGTGGGTCAGGAGGATGCGCTGGCCCGAATAGACGAGATCGGCGTAGGTCCCGCATCACGCGAATTGTCTAAAGTGCTGCTCCGCCAGCGCCAATGCCTGGAGAGCGGCAAGGCCGAAGCCAGGATCGCTTATTTGCTCAGCGATTTCCAGAAAAAAGTGGCTGATCTGAGCGACATCAGGGATACCCTGACGGAAGTATGGCTCACGCCAATCCGCGCAGTACAGGAGCGCAATGTGGGGATCGATAGCGCCTGGTTCGAAAGTCCGGTACAGGTCTTGGGACAGACCTCAAACCTGCTGCTACAGGTGAGCAACTACGGCCCATCAGAGTCGGAGGACCTGCGCCTGAGCCTCGAGCACGAGGGCCAGACCAAGCCCGCAGGAGCGTTCAGTTTAGCGCCCGGAGCTACGCGCATAGACACCGTAAAGATCAGCATCCTGCGTCCCGGAATACATCAAGCCAAGATATCGGTGTCGGATTACCCCATTCAGTTTGACGACGATTACTACATAAGTTTTGCCGTGGCCGAGCAGATCCGGGTGCTTAGCATCAACGGCGCCCAACCCAACCGATTTGTCAGCAACGCCTTTGCCGGCGCTTCATACTTCCGGATAGACCAGGCCGACTACCGCACCCTCAACTATGCGGCTTTTGCCAACTACCAACTCATCTTGCTCAACGAACTGCCGACCGTCTCCTCCGGCCTGGCGCAAGAACTCAAAGCCTTTGCCGACAACGGCGGCAACGTACTCGTCTTCCCGGCCCCAGGCGCCGATTTGAGCGGCTATAACACCTTGACAGGCCAATTCGGTCAGGGCGCAGCCATTGGCGCCTGGACGCCCGAAACGCGCATCGCCTCGCAACTCAATACAGACGAATACACGTTCAACGACGTGTATCTGAACAAAAACGCCAACCTGCGCCTGCCCACAACCAAAGGCAACTACAAGCTGAATAATGGCGCCGGCGAAACAATCATCTCCTATCGCGACGGCTCAGCCATGCTCATCCGCATCGGCGCCGCCAACGGCAACCTCTACGTCTGTGCGTCACCCATAGACGAGCAGTACAACGATTTGGTGCGCAATGCCGATATATTTGTGCCGATGCTATTCAATATGGCCGTTTCCGGCTCCAAAAACCGGCGAATCGCCTACGTCATCGGTCGCGACGAAGTGGTTGAGGCCAAGCATTATGCCTCTGCCGCCGGAGAGATCATCTATCGGCTTCGCAAAATGGGCGGGCAAGGAGAGAGCGCCGAATTTATCCCGCAGCAGCGCATTGTTGGCCCGCGCTTGTTGCTGACGCCGGGGGCAGCTCTGCAGCAGTCCGGCTGGTACGGCTTGCGCCAAAGTTCGGATACGACGTTGGCCGTCTTTGCGTTCAATTACGACCGACGCGAAAGCGACATGCAATTTGCCGATCTCGGCGCGCTTTCTCTGCCCCGCAATGTCCGGATACTGGACAAAAATGCAGAGGCCAATTTCTCGCAGGTGGTCAACGAGCAGAGCCAAGGGATTGTGTTGTGGCGCTGGTGCCTGATCTTTGCGCTGATGTTTCTGCTGCTGGAGGCGCTGATCCTGCGCTTTTTCAAGGTGTGACATTCGGAATACCGCCTGTCGGTTGGCCTGCGGCTTGTCGGTGCGGCCCTGCGCTTTATCCGCGCCTGCGATATGCGGGCGCTTGCTTAGTCTTCGGGGGCCAGCGCTACGCGCAAGCCGTCGATGTTTTCGGCAATCTTGATCTGGCAACCCAGTCGGCTGTTGTCGCGCACATGGAGGGCTTGGTCGAGCATGGCCAGTTCGTCGTCGGTAGGTTCGGGCAAGGGGTGATCGCTGAGGACATAAACCTGACAGGAAGCGCAGAGCGCCATGCCGCCGCATGTGCCAAGCACCGGCAGCTCGTAGCTCTTGCACAGTTCCATGAGATTCATATTCATGTCGGTCGGCGCATCGAGGGCATGCTCGACACCTTCTCGATCCGTCACATAAATCATTACGTTATCTGTCGTCATGCGCTAAGAAACTGGTTGCGCTTGTACGTCGGCTGCAGGCGCAAGCCCCTCCACGCCGGTCACGGTGGTGTACTTGAAGGAGAGTTTTTTGTCCGGATAAACGTACTTGAAAGCCGACTGGCAGGCGAGCGTGGCCTCGTGAAATCCGCAGAGGATCAACTTTAGTTTACCCGGATAGGCGTTGATGTCGCCAATGGCGAAAACACCGGGCACATTGGAACTGTAGTCGAAGGTGTTGACTTCGATCGCGCCTTTGTCGATGTTCAACCCCCAATCTGCAATCGGGCCTAATTTGGGCGTCAAGCCAAACAGCGGGATAAAATGATCGGCTTTGATGTGACGCACTCCCTCTCGCTCGTGTCGGACGTCCACGCCTTCGAGTTGACCGACGCCATGGAGTCCGACGACTTCCGAATAGGTCAGCAGCGTTATTTTGCCTTTGGCGACCAAATCCATGACTTTATCCACTGAGTCCAGGGCCCCGCGGAACTCGCCGCGACGGTGCACCAGCGTCAATTCCGAAGCGACGTCGGCCAGATAGAGGGTCCAATCTAAGGCAGAATCGCCGCCGCCTGCAATGACGACACGCCGGTCGCGGTACTGTTCGGGGTTGCGCACGAAGTAGTCCACCCCGCAACGCTCGTAATCGGCAATATTGTCGATAGGCGGTTTACGGGGTTCGAAGCAACCCAGGCCGCCGGCGATGAAGACGACCGGCGCGCGATGTATCGTGCCTTCGGAGGTGATGAGTTCCCAGCGGCCGTCGTCGAGCTTGCTCAGCGACTCAGCGCGCTCGCCCAACGTAAAGCCCGGAAAAAAGGGGGCGATTTGCTCCATCAGATTTTTGACCAAATCGCCGGCCAAAACGCTGGGGTAGCCCGGGATGTCGTAGATCGGCTTTTTGGGATATATCTCCGTGAGTTGACCGCCCACCTGCGGAAGGGCGTCGATCAAGTGACAGCGCATTTTGAGCAGCCCTGCTTCGAATACGGCAAACAACCCTACCGGGCCTGCGCCGACAATCAGTATATCGGTCTCAATTACTTCTTTTTGCATGTGCATAAGCGGATCACTTTAAAACGCCTCAGGCGCTTGTTTGTTCTATTCATCTGGCTGAGCAGTGTCTCTAACTGGGAGCAAAGGTCGGAACTTCAGTGCAATGCGGACCTAATTTGGGTTAACAAGGAGCATGATTTTCATCAGTCGATAATTATCAACCCAAAATGACGACCTTTGCGGGCATGAAATCGCCTGTCTTTTCGATTATAACGGTTGTCTTCAACGGCGCCAAGCTCTTGCCCCTCACGGTCGAAAGCGTCAAGGCGCAGGACTGGCCGCATGTCGAGTACCTGATTGTAGATGGCGCTTCTACCGACGGAACAACGCAACAGATCGCCCGCTATGCCCGCGAACTACCTTACCTGCGCTGGATTTCGGAGAAAGACCGGGGCCTCTACGACGCCATGAACAAGGGGCTGCGCATGGCTACCGGCGACTTCGTCTGGTTTTTGAATTGCGGCGACGCCATCTACGCGCCCGATACGCTGAGCCGGATCGCCGCCCAACTGCAGCCCGACGACGATGTGATCTACGGCGATACCTTGCTGGAAGACGAGAACCGTCAGCCGCTGGGACTGATGAGCGCGTTGAGTACGCGTTCGCTGCCCGAGCGCCTGCGCTGGCGCCACTATTTGGGCGGGATGCGGGTGGTCCACCAATCATTTGTGGCGCGCCGGACGCTCGCGCCGCCCTACATAAGCGACAACCTCTGCGCGGATTACGATTGGTGTATCCGTATTTTGAAAAAAAGCCGGAACGCCCGAAACTCAGGTATGACGCTCAGCCGTTATTTGGCAGGAGGACTGTCCAAACAGCGCCACCGCCAGAGTTTGCGCGACCGCTTCAAAGTCATGCGCGCACACTTTGGACTGCCGCTGGCGCTGCTGGCCCATGGCTGGATCGCCCTCCGCGCCGCGGCGCACCGGTTGCGCCGAATCGGAAAGCCCAGGTACTGAATTCCGGCCCTACCTCACATCCACTTGCCTCGCGTGAAAACCCTTTGCGACCTTTGCGTGAAAAAACCGCGCCCCTCGCTCCCACTACCCGCGCGCTTATTTCCCCCAAAAGAAACGACTATCCAACAGAACCCAGCTATTTTCTTAACTTATTTGCACCGCCAACCATGCTCGAATCTTTGATCATCAACAACGAACTCCGGCTGCGCCAAATGAAGGAGGATGATCTTCCCAATCTGGCCCTCCGCCTCAACCATCCGCAGATTGCGAACAACACCCAAACCATACCCTATCCTTATTCGCTGCGCGATGCGGAGTTTTTTTTTGAAAAAATCAAGTCTGAATATGCCGCCTCAGGTACGCCCAAACACTGGATCGTCGAACACTGCGAACTGGGTTTGGTCGGCGGCGTCGGCGTATCAATGAAGGGTGGCGCGGAGGAACACAAGGACGAAATCGGGTATGCATTCGGGGCGGCGTACTGGGGACGCGGATTTGCTACCGCCGCCGTGCGCGCGCTGACGGCCATGCAGTTCGAAACGCGGCCGTCCTTGGTCCGCATGGAGGCTTGGGTATATGCCTACAATCCGGCCTCGGTCAGGGTTTTGGAGAAATCCGGCTACCGACGCGAGGGCTACTGCCGAAGTTTTTTTGTGAAAAATGACCGCTGTGTGGACGCCTGGCTTCTGGCGCGCTTGCGCGAGGACTGCCTTTGACCCGCCGAGCCGCAGACATGGAGCCTGCGGCTCGGCGGGGGCGCGACTCAGACAGGCTCTAAAACGCCCGTCAAGGCAACGCGCTGCAACAAAAGACATGCCGGGAGGGTTTTTATTTTCAAAAATGTGATAACAAAGTTGATTTCATGCGCTCAACGCTTTTGATTTGTGCAACCGGCCTGCTTGCCTGGGGGGGCATGGCCTTTTGGGGAGCTTGTAAGGGCGATCCGTATCGCAACGGCGCCTTGATTTACAAGACGCATTGCGCCAATTGCCACATGGACGGCGGAGAAGGTCTGGGTAAGCTGATCCCGCCTTTGGCGGGCGCCGACTATCTGGCGACCCACCGCGACTTACTGCCTTGCATCGTGCGATACGGCTTGAGCGACACCATTGTGGTAAACGGAATAGCCTACACTGAACGCATGGCGGGTATAGAGCAGTTGAGCGAAATTCAGATCGCTAATGTGCTCAATTACATTCAAAACAGTTGGGGCAATAAAGGTGAGCCCTTTACGCTCGATGAGGTGCGCGGACTGCTGCGCAGTTGCGAAGTAATGGGTGAGTGAGAAGGATGCGTATGGCGTTCGTTTAGTTGTCCAGCAGTCCCCTACCCTCTTTGACGATGCGGCCCTCTTTTTCGAGTTTTTTCATCAGTCGGTCGAGGATGCCGTTGATGAATTCCTTGCTTTTGTCGGAGGAGTACAATTTGCTGATCTCTACGTATTCGTTGAGCGTGACCTTGACAGGTATGGTCGGACAGTAGAGCAACTCCGCCAAAGCCATTTTGAGCATGATCATGTCTAAAACGGCTACGCGGTCCGAATCCCAGTTTTTGAGCATAGGCTCAATTTCGTTGAACAGGCGCACGTCCTCCGTGCAGGTGTGCTGAATGAGTTCGGCGCCGAACTCTTTGACCGAGGGATCTTTTTGCAGATGCTCCTCGTAGAATGCGCCTTGGAGGGGCATGGCCTTGAGGGTTTTTTTCATCGCGCCAATTACCAAAGACTCGTCATCCTGCCAATTGCTGAAGCGGTCCTCCGTGATTTCGATAAATACCTCCTGAGTCAGCAAAAACTTGTAAAGTTCTTGTAGCGCCCGAATATGGTCGGCATTTTGCGGGTCGGGTAGTTCCAAGTATTCGAGATAGGCGGGGGTCTCTGCGAATCGGTTGTACAGGAATCGGGTTTGGTCGGCGTCGATGCGTTTATCGTGTCCAAAACTGGCAACCAGCTTCAAAAAACCGACATTGTTGGCCAGGCTTTTGGTACAAGGATTGTTGTAGAGGATGGGCTTGAAGCGTTTATCCGCTTCGGTGGGCAGGTGTTTGGCCGCGCGTATCTCCGCGTCTAACTCAGATACTTGGGCTACCTTGAGCAGCACATATAGATGAAGCGCATAGATGACGTAGGCGTCGTTCACCTTTTCTTCGTACAACCTGGCGATATCCCCATATGTGAGGTTAGTATCGCGGTTGAGCATGTAAAGAAGTTGAAGCGCTTTGATTCGGACACTGCGGCGACTGAGCATGACGGAGACAATGAACTGATGGTTATCGCGCCGACTCCGAACGGAGAGACGCTGTGAATTCGGGTGCAAAATTAGCCTATTTTTCGAATACGGCGCTATTCAACTGAATTATTTGCAAAAACCCGGGTTTTGGACCGCGCCCTCCGCCGCTCGGTTCGCGGTCGCAAGAACGGCGGTTCTGTTTTCTGCGTTAGTCTGTACGAGACCAGACGGCGTTGATTGGCATCCAAAGCGCGCTTCAGCGTGTTTGTTTTTTTCGAAAAAAAGGGCGATGACGACGAACACGCAACCAGCGGGGGGATGCTATTGCGCATGCGAAGCGACAAACTCAACAAACCGATCGAGGTCTTTGTTGATAGTAGCCATACCAAGCGAGATACGAACGGCGCCGCGCATTTTGCCGAGGTATTCGAGCATATCCTGGAAATTGCCCGACTCGCGATGGGCAAAGTACTGCGCCAAATCTTGAGCGCTGAGGCAATTATTGATCTCGTCGACGCCAGGATTGCAGAAGCATCCCGTACGTACGGAGATGAGGCATTCGTTGGCTTCTTCTTCAACCGTTTCGAATGGAATAACGCGCCCTTGGGCATCCTGCAAATTCATCAGCAGCACGCCGCCGCGCTGCTCCATGCGCGCGGGGCCGAACAAGCGCACAACCGGCAATCCGTTGCTATGGCGCAGCGCCTCCAATCGGCGTTTGAGTCGCCCGCAAAGGTCAATGACGCGCGCCGAGAGGCGTTCCATACCGATTTCGTCCATGAAGCGCAAACCGTTAGTAATGGCCGGGATGTCCAGGTAATTGACTGTTCCTTCCTCAAAACGCTCGTGATTGTCCATCAAAAAATGCCCGGCATACTGAACGGATACCACGGATACCGTCCCTCCGGCAAACCAAGGCTTGCGAAGTTTGTCGAACTTGTCTTTGCGCACCAGCAGGCAGCCCAGCCCCGTCGGGTAGCCGAATATTTTGTAGAACGAGACGGTCGTAAAATCGGGCTTTACTTTGCGCAGATCCAGCCTCGAAGTCGGCACATAAGCCGCGGCATCAAGCAGCACGTCCCAGCCCTTCGACTGGGCGATAGCGATCCAGTCTAAGCTATGCTTGACCCCCGATACGTTGGACTGCGCCGGATAGGCCAACAACTTATGCTCGCAATGCTCATAGGCATCCAGGTAATGCGCCAGCGAGGGAATGTGCAGGGTCAGATCGTCGTAATTGAGCGGGAAGTACCGGAATTCGCCGCCTTTGTTGCGGCAGTACTCGCGAATGCCATTGACCGAATTGTGGTTGTCGGCCGATAGCAGGTAGCACGTGTTCTTACCAAACGGATAGCACTCGCCAATGATGTGCAGCGAAGCCGAAGCGTTAGCCGTAAAAATACAGTAGTAATCCTCCGCATGAAAAAAGCGGACAACCGCCTCGCGGGCCGCCTCGACGGCGCGGGTCGAAGCTGCGGAAGTGGGGTTGATGGAATGCGGATTGCCGTACACGCCGTCGCGCAGATAGGCGAAATGGGCTTCGAGCAGGCGCAGGGGATAGAGGTTGCCTCCGGTGTAATCCAAATACACGTGACCTTCGCGATCTAAGCGGGCGAACTCTGTTTCGCGCAGCCGCTCGAAAAAGGCGTCGTCGGAATCCGGCGAGTAAGGAAGCGCCGACGAGACGGGTGTCAGATCTGTTATATCCAGCGGTTCGATTAACAAGGGAGCGATATCGTTGTGCATGCCACAAAACGTTTGTGCGAAAAAAATAGTTTGGCCGGGGCTTAATATATCATCACAAAAAACATACCGAAACCCAACAGGCTCAGGACGTCGCCTGAACGCCGACCCCGCCCCGGCCGACAAACACCCGCAGATCTCCTGAGGCAAGCGAATGCAAGATTTCACGCTGCGTTTCCCGCTTTTTTTTTTTGCGAAAAATTAATAAAAAAAGCGCCTGCGGCGCGTAAGGGAGCGGAGCGCCCGCTTTTTCGCAATAAGCGTAGGAAATGCGGCGTCGGAGTAGATTCAGCGTTTGATCAGTTTGCACGTCGCAAGACCCGAGCCCGTCTGTAGCGATACGAGATAAACGCCCGGTGAAAAATCTGATAGCGACAGGTGGAGCAAACCACTCGTTTCGCCGGAATATCGCCGCTCGGTAACAATGCGTCCTTGCAGGTCGCTTACCTGCAACCTGACCTCTTCCCTGTTGCGCAAGGCCCACTCAAGGTAGGCCGACTCCTCCGCCACCGTAGGCGCGACGCTAAATCCGGCGATGCCGCTCTTCGGATCGCCGGTTGCAATGCCCACCTTGCGCGCCACGACAATATCGTCAATCTGCAGGATATTGCAGTCGAACGCGTCGTGGAGAAAGGCAACGTATATCAGCTTGTTGGCAAATGCGGCCAGGCTAACCGCATGCGGCTCCAAAAACCCATAGTGCAGATAAACGCCAATATCGGCGTTGAACCGGGTTTCGAAATACTCCGTCTTCGTGAATCCATCCGCATGGACATAGCCGTCCGTGAAGGTGTAGCAATCCAAATTCAGCGGATCGAGATTTGCGCAGGCGTAGTTGGTACTGAGCGTGCTGGCAGCTTCGAACAGGATGTTCGCAAAGTCGCCTGATTCCGGAATATTGCCTTCTTCGGAAACCAGCACTTTGTAGCCATCCATGTAAGCGGGGCCTTGAAAAGGCGCAGAGCGCCAGTACAGCATGTACGCGCTGTCTGGAATATCCAAAAGGGGCAATATCAGCCAATTGTAGTTGTGCGCCGCCGGATTCAGGAGCCACGAGACGCTCATCATGCCATAGTTGTCGGTCGCCCCTGAATCCCTGTTGATCTCGCTGTCCCAAAACCAATTGCCGGGCGTTCCCTCGAAGGTCGGTTGGCCGTCCATGTCATAGTTGACCCACGACACGTCAAAGCCGCTCGGGTAGGGCAGCATGTCCTGAGCAGGATCGAAAACAAAACGCTCCAGAATAATCGTATCCGGGAAAAAACGGGGAGTCTGCGCGGACAAAATGCCGCAAAAGAGCGTACACGCAAGCGCAATAGCAAGGGTTCGTCTCATCGCAATGGCGCGTTGATCGTTTGAAAAAGCGTGAAAAGCCACCCGCACCGTTTCGAGCCAATAGAGCAAAACATTTTGAGCCAGAGGGGCGCGGGCCGATTTTTTTAAAAAAATATCTCAACATCTCGCATCGAATGCTGGGCGCGACCTGTCCAAACCTATGACTCAACAGACTAAAGGATAAAAAAACGCCGGCTTTTCCGGCAAACTCAAGCTTATTTTTCCAAAAACTTTTGCAATTCCACGCGCAACGTATCCGCCGAAACAGGAACTACCCCCGGTCGCTCGCACACCTGCCCCCCGGCCAAATTGGCCAGCAGGCCAATCGTATCCTGATTCAGTCCCGCCACAAAAGCCAGCGCGGCGACGCTAATCACCGTGTCGCCCGCTCCGCTCACATCGGCAATTACCCGCTCCTGCGTGGGATAGATCTGACCTTTGCCATTTTCAACACACAAATATACGCCCTTTTCGGAGAGCGTGATCATGGTGTGGCGGTTTTTCAATTTTTTTTGTAAAAAAAATTGCGCTTCGTACAGTTCGGCCAGCGAAGTCCCAACGGGCAAACCGGTTCCGTCCCGCACTTCCTTGAGGTTCGGTTTGAACAGGTCGGCGTTTTCGTAGGCCCAGAAATTGTCTTTTTTGGGATCTACGGCCACAAAAACACCTTTTTGACGGGCAATGCGCATCAGTTCGCCGATGACCGGCGCGCTCAGCGCGCCCTTGTTGTAGTCCTGCAGGATGAGCGCCTCCGGCGGCTCGTTTTCGCACAGGCGTCTGAAGGCGTGCAGCAAGGCCTCCGCCTCGCCAGCGTCCAAGTCGAAGACGTCTTCCTCGTCGATACGCAGCATCTGCTGGCGATTGCCCACCACGCGGGTTTTGACGGTGGTGCGTCGGTTAGCCGATCGGATCAGGCAAGCCTCTTGCCGGATAGGCTGCGGCAAGCAATCTGCAAAAACATCGGCTTCGGGTCCCGCGCCCACTACGCTGTAAACCAGCGGAACGGCGCCCAGCGCATGCAGGTTGAGCGCTACATTGGCCGCGCCGCCGGGCCTGTTTTCTACATGCGTACAGGCCACAACCGGCACCGGCGCTTCGGGCGAAATGCGGGTGACCGACCCGTACACATAGCGGTCTATCATGACGTCGCCCACTACCGCCACGCGGCGACCGGCCAACAATTTGAGGATCTGATCTGCATTCATTTTTTTGAAAAAACAATCTCGCTAACCATTCGCACACCGCCCTTTGCGAAGGCGTTTTTTTCTGAAAAATCGGGCATGGACATTGTGCAAGGACAAGTAGCCGCAGCGAGCAACGCCCCACACACAAAACAGGCGCAAATAAAGCAAAAAGGCGGCATACGCGCCGCTTTGAATGCAATGTATGCGCGGAGCGGCGCCCGCTTTGGCCTCAAAGCGGCGTTTTGACCCGTTCGCGATAGAAGTCAGAGGCTTCGGTCGATATGCGCTCCATGGTCCCGAAGTCCACGCGATACAACCCGAATCGGTATGCGCGACCGAGATGCCACTCGAAGTTGTCCCAGGGGCTCCAGTGGATGTATCCGCGCAAGTCCGCGCCCGCTTCTTTTGCCCGCTCACACTCGCCGATGTAGGCGCGCAGGCGTTGTACGCGCAGTTGGGCGTCGTCGGTACACACGCCGTTTTCGGTGACGATCAGCGGTTTGCCGTATTTTTCCCAGAAGCGCATCAGTATTTCGTACAGCCCTTCGGGTTTGTAGGCCCACATGTCGTCGTACGGAAGTCCGAGCCGTTGCAGTTTGGCGCGCCCGCTCACGGCGTCGATGGGCAGGGGGTCAAACAACATCCAGGCGTAGTAACTCAGCCCCCAGAAATCGCAGTGTCTGAATGGGCGCGCCGCGCGTTCGTGAAACCACCAGTCCACCGCCCTGGCGACTGCGCGCCCGGCGGCGTTCAGCCCCTCGAAGCAGGCCGTGTTGAGCGAAATGCCTACCTGCGCATCCGGAAAGCGGCATTTGATCAGGTCGCAGGCTTGATCATGGGCGCGCCCCATGTGGTCCAACACCCGATTGGCTGTCAGGTAGCGCAGGCGCTTACGCGGCGGGAAATTGCCCAACACAAAGGCGTTCATGGCATACACGTTCGGCTCATTGAAGGTGTTCCACCATGGCGCGTAGGATCCAAATGCGGCCACGCAACGCTCTACATAGTCCAAAAAAGCCGGTATGTTGCCCGCGTTGGTCCAGCCGCCGGACGCTTCGAACCAATTGGGATGGCAAAAATGGTGCAGCACAAACATCAGCCGAACGCCGCGCGCCTTGAGCGCGTCGAAAAAATCGCAATACTCAGCCGTCGCCGCCTCGTCGAAGGGCGCAAAAGGGGCCGGCTGTAAGCGCGACCAATCTACGCTGCAGCGATACACATCGCCCAGGCCCGCGATCAATTCGGCATCCTCCATTCGGCGGCGCTCGTGGTCGGTGGTGCGTTCAAAAATGGAACCGTCCAAGGCCCGCAGACCGCGCCACGGATGCGCGCCGGCAGTCTCTATCTGGGCCGCCGCCGTAGAGCTTCCCCAAAAAAAGCTGTATTCGTTCATGTTGCGCATAACTTTTTGGATGCGGCAAAAATACGCCCCCCGGAGGCTTGCGCGTCGAAATATGCGCGAACTGCGCTGAACAATACCCCAAACGCGACGTTACAGCAACTTCCGGCGCGTTCAGCGCAATTTGACAACCTAAAACCGGCGCGCGCCGCTCATATCGATGCACAAGATGACCATCCCATTCGAGCAGATACCCCAGTTGTCTAAGGCCGATGTGGCTTATGCGACAGGCGATCCGCTGCTTCGCGATTTTTACCGCGAGGACCCCACCCCCGAAGGCCTCCTGCGTCTGATAAACACACGCGATACCGACGCCGTCCCCCGCACGGATCTGGTCAAAGTCCTCCGGGAGCAATATGCCGCGCTGTCGCCTAAGCCTTTGGTCGAGGCCAACATCCAGGCGCTGGCCAACCCCAATACTTACACCGTTTGCACAGCGCACCAACCGGCCCTGTTGCTGGGGCCGCTGTACGTTGTCTATAAAGCGGCGACGACCATCAATCTCGCGCTGCGGCTCAGCGAACTGAGCGGCCGGCGCGTCATACCCGTATTCGTGATGGGCAGCGAAGACCACGACCTGGACGAACTCAACCACGCCCGTATTTTTGGCAAAAAACTTCAGTGGAGTCCCTCGGGCGCGCCCGGTCCCATCGGGCGCTATGCGGCGCACACGCTGGACGAGTCCCTGGCCCAATTACGCGAATGGTTGGGCGACCAGGAGCGCGGGCAGGCTTTGTACGCCCGCATTGCGGCTTGCCGGGAGTCGAGCGCTACGTTTGCCGACTTTACCAGGGCCTTGCTACATGATTTGCTCGGCGAACAGGGTTTGGTAGTTGCCGACTTTGACCGACCCGAACTCAAACGCCACCTGATCCCCATCCTGCGCGACGACCTGACAAACCACTCGGCCTATCGGATCGTAACCGGGACGATCGAAGCCCTTCAGGAACGCGGGTTCAAGCCCCAGGCGCCTCCGCGCGAGATCAACATGTTTTACTTCACGCCGGAGGGCGGACGCGAGCGCGTGGTCAGGGAAGGCGCGCAATATAGGGTGCACAACAGCGATCTGGTTTTTACCCAAGCGGAAATCCTGCGCGAGTTGGAAGAGCATCCGGAGCGCTTCAGTCCCAACGTGGTGTTGCGCCCGCTTTATCAGGAGATTTTGCTGCCCAATTTGGCCTACGTCGGCGGCGGCGGCGAACTGGCCTACTGGCTGGAACGCAAAGCCCTGTTCGCGCATTACGGCGTGTCGTACCCCATCCTCGTGCGGCGTAACTCAGCTCTCTGGCTCGACAAAGACTCGGTCAAACGCATGCTCAAATACCCCTTCAGGCCGGAGCGCTATTTTGAGCCTATCGACCGCCTCGCCCGCGATTACGTAGCCGAATTGTCTGAAACGGAGATCACATTGGAGCGCGAACGCAAACTCGTGGACGAAGTCTTCGCCTCTTTGTCCCAAAAGGCGGCGGCCGTGGATCCCTCTTTGTCCAAAGCGGCGCTCGCCGACGGCGCCAAGACGCTCGCCCTGCTCGAACAGTGGCGACAACGCCTGATCAAAACCGAAAAACAACGCCACGAACAAAGTCTGATCCAACTGCGCGCGCTGAGGGAAAAACTCTTTCCCGACGACAGCCTACAGGAACGGAAAGACAACCACATCGCTTTTCTTTTCAAGTATGGCGACGAATTTACAGCAACCCTTCGCACCCACTTCGACCCGTTTGAGGCGGCGGCGTTTGTGGTTTTGCAGGACTTGTGAGGCGGCGGCATCCGGCGTTTACTTGCCCGCCGCTTTCAGTTCCATGGCGCGCTGCATTTCCCGTTGCGCTTCTTCTTGGCGTCCTAAGGCCATCAGCGAACTGGCCAGATTGGCGCGATAAATGGAGTTGTCCGGCGTAAGGACAACCGCTTTTTCGAACCAAGGCAAAGCCTCTTGCGGCTTTTGCTGCAAGCCCAGCACCACGCCGATGGAGTGGGCCGTTTCGCCGTCTGCATCGTTGTAGCTCCACGACTCCTGAAAGTAACGGATAGACTTACCCAGGTCTTCCTTTGTTTGGCCATAGTATCGTCCGGCCTCGCGCAGACAAAAAGCCAATCCGGTTTTGGCTTTGGCGTCGTTGGGCTGTATGCGCAGCGCTTCGCGGTAATCGGCTATGGCCTGCTCATATTCTTTGAGCAGGAAATGGCTGCCGCCGCGCGACAGGTATGCGTCCTTGTAAGTAGGGTGGATCTCGATGGCCTTGTTCAGGTGAGCCAGCGAGCGCAAAGCCGTTTGGCGGGTTACGGCGGTATCTTTGGCGTCGCGGGCCTGCTCGAAGAGGTAGCTACCACAGGCGTTTTGCAACTTGGCGCTGTTGGCCGACGTGCCAATATCCGCAAAAAACAGCCTTTCGTTACTTTCCCACACGGGGTTGCGGCTAATGGTTTTGAAGGCATAGAAGGCTGCGATCAGGGCTGCGATGCCCAAGGCTGCGCTGAGTTTGTTTTTTTCGATAAAAAAATGATACAACAGCGCGGCCACGCACAGCGCAAACCCGACCGAGGGCATGAATAAAAAGCGCTCTCCCATGTTCGTGCCAATCGGAAAAATCAAATTGGACACTATGCTGAACGTGATGAAAAAGTACAAAATACCAAAGCTCGCCAGGGGCCGCGCGCGCATGCGCCACAGCGCAAACCCCGCCAGAGCGGCATAGACAGCCGCAATGCCCAGCACCCGCCAATCGCCCGGCGCCACATAAGGCAATTGGCGCGGGTAGTAGTCGTGGGTGAGGGGATGAGGCCAAAGCAAGAGCGCAAGGTACTTGCCTGCAGCGAGAATCACGGCCGCCAACTTCTCCGCAAAAGTGAACGGAACCCAGGCGTATGGCCCAACATACTTGAGAAAGGGGTTGTTCATCAGTTCCAACGGCGCGCCGCCAAAGCGCCAACCGAGTATGCTGCCCCGGATCACAAAAAACAACAAAAAAGCCACCAGCATGGG
>JBKBLI010000027.1:0-10300 GCA_046296435.1 Saprospiraceae bacterium
TCAGTGAGCGAAGTGCCGCTGCTGGCCACGGCGTTGTCGATGCCGTGCTGGTGCAGGCTGATCACGTCCATATAGCCCTCCACGAGGATGCACTCGTTGAGCTGACGCATGGCCCTGCGCGCCTGAAAGGCCCCGTAGAGGATTTTGTTTTTGACGTAAATCTCCGTCTCGGGGCTATTGATGTATTTGGGGACGCTTTTTTCGGCGCTGAGCGTACGTCCGGCAAAAGCGGCTACTTTGCCGGAGAGGTTGTGTATGGGGAATATGACCCGCGCCCTGAAAAAGTCGCGCGAGCCGTCGGGGCTGCACAGGCCAAGCGTTTTGAGCAAGTCGATGGAGTAACCCGCCCCTCGGGCTTCGCGGATCAGCAAGTCGCGCGCTTCTGGCGCGTAGCCCAGCCCAAAGGCTTCGATGATCTCCGGACTCAGGCCCCGCTTCAGGAAGTACGACAAGGCTACTGAGCGACCCTCGTCGGTGTCGTTCATCTGACGGACGAAGTGGCGGAGGGCAAATTCGTTGGCGATGTAAAGCGATTCGGTTCTTTGTTGCTCGGCCCGCTGTTCGGGGCTAAGCTCGACTTCTTCAATCTGGATGTTGTACTTGCGGGCCAGCCAGCGCAGGGCGTCGGGGTAGGTGAAGCGCTCGTGCTCCATCAGGAATTTTGCGGCGTCGCCCTTTTTGCCGCAACCGAAGCATACGAAGATATTGCGCGCCGGATTGACATTGAAGCTCGGCGTTTTTTCGTGGTGGAACGGGCACAAGCCAATCAAATTGACCCCTCTTCGACGCAGGGTCACAAAATCGCCGACCACTTCCTCGATGCGGACGGCGTCAATGATGTCTTGCACCTGCTGGGGCGAAATCATTGCTGTCGAAAAAAGGTTTTTGCGTTGTGGGCCTCGAGAGGGTCCGAGACGCTTAGTTTTTCTCGCTTGATTTTTCCCGGGGCTTGATGCGGATGGCGGCGCCATCCTTGAGCGTGCGGGAGATGGCCGAATAAGGGCCGGACACCACTTTTTCGCCTTCGCTTAGTCCGCTCAGGATCTGGATATATTCGTTGTCCTGAATGCCGATTTGCACTTTGCGAATTTCGACTTTGTTGTCGTCTTTGGCGATAAAAACGACTTCCTGAAGGCGCTCATCTTTTCGAACGCGCAAACTGTCCGATTTGTTGTCGTCGTCGCGTACGGTCACGCTGGCCAACGGCACGCTGAGCGCATTTTCGGCCGTCTGGGTGTAAATGCTCACAGAGGCCGACATGCCGGGCAAAAAAGGGAACCTGCCCTTTTGGCGGGTCAACTCTGCATAGGACTCCGGCGCAATGAGAATTTTTACCGAAAAATTGGCTACCTGATCGTTGCTTAGGGCGGCGGCGGCGGCGGCCCCTGTGCCGCCGATATTGCTGGCGCTGATCGGGATCTCTGATACGCGCCCTTTGAAGGTCTGGCCGAGGTAGGCATCCACTTCAATGTCTGTTTCGTCGCCTATTTTGACCTTGAGGATGTCGTTTTCACTCACGTCCACCTGTACTTCCATAGCGTTGAGGTTGGTGATGCGCATCATTTCTGTGCCGGCCATTTGCAAAGTTCCCACTACCCGCTCGCCCTTTTTGACGTTAAGGCGACTGACGACGCCGCTGACGGGCGCAATCAGCGAGGTTTTCTGGAGGTTGGCGCGCAATTCGCGCAAACGGGCCTGCGCGCTATTGATGTTGAATTCTGAAACGCGCACGTTTTCGCGAGAGTTTTTGAGCGCATTTTCGGCGGCGGCGAGGGAGGCTTCGGCGGCCTTGAGACCGCTTTCTAAGGAGCGCAGATTACTCAGCGTAGCTTCGTACTCTGCCTGCGAGACCACGCCCTCGGCTTTGAGTTTCTCATTGCGTTGGTGGGCGGCGCGTGCGGCTTCGAGTTGAGCGGCTACGCGGGCTTTTTCGGCCTTGAGTTGATCGATTTGGGCGCCGGCGCTGGCCACGTTGGCCGACGAGATTTCGCGTTGGGATCGCGCGGTGCTCAAGGCCGCTTCGCCCTGCTCCACGAGGCTCATGTACTCGTCCGGTCTGATCTTGGCCAGGACCTGACCGGCGCGAACTGAGTCGCCCTCTTTGACGTAAAGCTCTACGATCTCGCCCGACACGTCGGGGCTGATTTTGACCTCAGTGACCGGAAATATTTTGCCGCTGGCCGTGACCATCTCGCGGATGACGCGCCGTTGCGCCGCTTCGATCTGCACTTCTTCGCCCTTAGGCTTGGAGCGCGCTTTGATGGCGGCGGCAAGGGCGAGCAGGGCAATGACGCCCAGGATGACGTACAAGCGGCGTTTGCTTTTTTTCTGAATGTAGGTGCTCATATGAAAGGACTCCTGATGATATTCAGGCGCAAAAATGCGGCGCCCGGCGTTGTTGTAAAAAAATCTTGGACAAAAGACGGCTATTAAACGATGAACCTCAGCGGAGGTCAAGCGGCTTGCCCAAATAGAAATCGATGATCTTGAGCCGGAACAGGTAATCGTACCTTGCTGAGATCAAGTCGTTTTCGGCGATATTCAGGTTGTTTTGCGCGGTGGTGATTTCGAAGCTATTGGCTGCGCCCAGATTGAAGCGCTTCTGCGCGTTCTCGAAAGCCATTTTGAACGCCTCGTAGGTTTTTTGCGCCGCCCGGTATTGGCGCTGGGCCGCCTGGGCATTGGCGATGGCTACTTGCACATCATTTTTGAGTTGTTGGAGCGTTTGGTTTTGCTGGAGTTGGGCGCTCACCACGCCGATGCGGGCGCGCTCGGCATTGAGTCTCACGGCGCCGTTTTGATAGATGGGGATGCTTAGTTGCAGCCCGATGGCCTGACCAAAGTTGCGTTCGATTTGTTCGAAATACCCCAACTCCCGAATTTCGGGTATCTGAATGGTCTGGTTAAAAGACAAAATAGCCGGCTCGCCGTTGATCTGGACATTTTGAGTGACGGGTATGGTGGCTGTGCTCGACTTGAAGTCGCGAAACTGTGTGGAGTAGTTGGTGGTCAACTGAGCAAAAGCCGTGAGTCGCGGGTAATACGCCGACTTGGCTACGGCAATGCCCTCTTCTGCGCTGCGCAGGCGAAACGCGGCGGCCTTGACGTTGGGTTGATTGCCCTGAGCGGCGGCATAGACGGCCTGAAAACTCAAGGTGGCCGGATCGTCGTCGGGGATGGCTACGGAGGGTTTTTCGAGCGCCAGGGGGTAATCCGGTTCCAGCATGAGCAGTTGCTTGAGATTGAGATAACTCAGCGCTACGTTGTTCTGTACCTGCACTAAAGCCTGCTCGTCGCGGGCGATTTGCGCGTCGAGGTTGAAACGGTCGGCGGCGGGCAGGTTGCCGGCTTCGATCAGTTTGAGGCTGAGTTCGGCTTGCTGGCGGCTTTGGGCCAGGCGGCTGCGGGCGATGGACAATTGCTCTTCGCTCAACAAAACTGCCAGATAGGCCTGCGCGACCTGAAGCGACAGGGTATTGACATTTTGTTCCATGTCGGCCCATGCAGCCTGCCGCTCCCACTCGGCGCGCCTGACATTGTGGTGTATTTGCCCGCCATTGAACAGGCTTATTCCTGCGCTGAGGTTGAGGCTATTGAAGCCCACGCCGGTATTGACAAACTGGTTGGTCGTTGGGTCGATCGTGCGGCCGAATTGCTCGCCCAGGTTGGTATTGGCGTTCACCCCCGGCAGTCTGGAAGCCTTGGCCTGCCTTCCGGCAACTTCGGCAGCCCGAACGGAGGCCTGCGCTTGTTTGACCAGCAGGTTCTGCTCGATGGCGTGTTTGACGCAACGCTCAAGCGACCAGGTTTCGGGCGGCGCCTGCGCGGCCACATTTCCGACGATCATCAATATTTGCGCGGCGAGTAAAAAAGCCTCTTTGGCAAAGCGTGTAATTTTCCACATGGGTTCGCTCAACTTTTTTTAGACCAAAAACGATGCAATGCTACGGGAGTCTGCCGGTTTGGCAACTTTTTTTTCTATAAAAATACCCATAAAACAGATGAGCGGCGTTTTTCTGCGTGTTTTTATTTTCTTTGCGCCTTGTTTTTTGTCAAAAGTAAACAAATCCAGAAGCTTCGCGGGCTGGGGGCGGTCTGGCGCAAAACGCGCAAGAAAACTAAAGACAGCGCATACAGGCTACATGAATGCCGCTCTACTTCCCGCAAAGCGAAGCGCCAACCGCGTTTTTACAAAATAATCTGTTCAATGCGTCTTTACATCATTGCAACCATACTGCTTTTGGGGTCTCTGATCCATGCTCAGGAAAAGAAAAAATGGGATGTGAACAAGCCGGAGGGCATCCCCTACAGGGACGTCACCTTTGCCGTGAACGAGGGTACCTGGCTTAATGTAGATGTCAGCCCCGACGGCAGAACGCTGGCCTTCGACCTGCTGGGAGATATCTATACGTTGCCCATCGAGGGCGGCGATGCCGCCTGCATCCGCTCCGGCATCGCCTGGGAGGTACAGCCGCGCTTTTCGCCCGACGGCAAGCAGATCCTGTTCACGAGCGACGCCGGTGGCGGCGACAACATCTGGGTGATGAACGCCGACGGCTCCAGCGCCAGACAGGTGACAAAGGAGAGTTTCCGACTCCTCAACAACGCCGTCTGGATGCCCGACGGGAATTACTTCGTCGCCCGCAAACACTTCACAGCCACGCGCTCGCTGGGCGCCGGCGAAATCTGGCTCTACCACATCAGCGGCGGCGAGGGGCTGCAACTCACCAAACGCAAAAACGACCAGCAGGACGTCAACGAACCCTCCGTCAGCCCCGATGGCCGCTACGTCTATTTCAGCGAGGATTTATACCCGGGCGGCTATTTTCAGTACAACAAAAACCCTAACCAGCAGATATTCGGCATCCGACGCTATGACCGCGTAGAGGGCAAAGTGGAGGACGTGACCGGCGGGTCAGGCGGCGCATGTCGTCCGCAGGTGAGCCGCGACGGCCAATGGCTGGCTTTCGTGCGCCGCGTGGGTGTCAAGACTTGCCTCTTTGTCCGCAACCTGAACAGTGGCGAGGAGTGGCCCGTGTACGACAGATTAGATAAAGACCAGCAAGAGGCCTGGACCATATTCGGATGCTATCCGGGGTTTGCCTGGCTGCCCGACGACATGGGGATCGTGATATGGGCTGGCGGCAAGCTCCGCCGCATCGCGCTCAAAGACAAGTCCGACGGCCCGATCAGGACATTTTATGCCACCGACGGCCAGGCCCTCTCTACCGGCTACGCCGTTACCGAAATTCCGTTCGTCTGCCGCGTGCGCGCCAAAGTCGCAGAAACGCTTCGCAGCCCGCAAAAGGTATTCGAAGAGGAGTTCACCGCGCGGGCCATACGCCACGCCCGCACTTCGCCCGACGGCCGCGCGCTCGTATTCAACGCCGCAGGCAAGCTCTACGCCAAAGCCCTGCCCGATGGCGCTCCCCAACTCCTGAATGCCAATGCCCGTGGCGAATACGCCGATATGGATCGCCTGGAGTTCGAGCCGGCCTTTTCGCCCGACGGACGCTGGCTGTGCTTCGTAAGTTGGCACGACGAGCAGATGGGCGCCATTTGGGTGCGCGACAACCAGAGCGGCGCCATCCGGCGCATCACCAAGGAAAAAGGCATCTATCGCACGCCCCAGTTTTCGCCCGATGGCAAGATGCTCGTATTTCGCAAGCAAGGCGGCGACGACGAACTGGGCTTTGCCCACACCCAAAAACCGGGTATTTACATCGCCAATACCGACGACGGCGCCATCCGCTTTGTGGTCAACGAGGGCGAAAACCCGCAGTTCAGCCCCGACGGTTCGCGGATTCTGGTCAATACCGGGGGCTACCTGTTCGGCGCCCTGGACAAGTCGCTGGTCTCTTTCGATCTCAATGGCAAGGACAAGCGCGTCGTGGCCAAAAGCAAGTACGCCAACCAATGGGTTCCCAGCCCCGACGGACAGTGGCTGGCCTTCACCGAACTGCATAAGGTCTATGTATGCGCTTTCCCCGCCTCAGGACAGACGCTGGATCTGAGCGCCGACATGAAATCCGTGCCGGTCACCCTGATGTCGCGCGATGCGGGATACAACCTACACTGGAGCGTCGATAGCCGCGAGCTGTACTATACGCTCGGCGACGAATATTTTGCGATCAACCTACAGAATCGCTTCGCCTTCATGCCCGGCGCCCCAGACTCCCTACCCGCGCTCGATACCGCCGGGCGAAAAATCGGGCTGCGTCTCAAGGCGGACAAACCCAGCGGCAAGATCATCTTGCGCAACGCCCGCATCCTGACCATGGAGGGCGATGAGATTATCGCCAATGGCGAAGTGGAAACGACCGACAACCGCATTAGCTACGTTGGGCCAACCAGAAAAACAAACGAAGGGCGCGTGATCGATTGCAAAGGCAAAACCATCATGCCCGGCATCATCGACGTCCATGCGCATCCCGGCAACTTCCGCTACGGACTCAACCCCCAAAAACAGTGGGAATACTGGGCCAATCTGGCCTACGGCGTCACCACCATGCACGACCCCTCGGTCAACTCCGAGATGGCCTTCAGCAATGCCGAAATGCTCAAATCAGGGCGTATGATCGGCCCCCGCCTATTTAGCACCGGAACCATCCTATACGGCGCCGACGGCGATTTCAAGGCGCCGATCAATAGCCTCGACGATGCCCGGGCGGCCCTGCGCCGCACCAAAGCTTGGGGCGCCTTCTCTGTCAAAAGTTACAACCAGCCGCGGCGCGACCAACGCCAGCAAGTCATCGCCGCCGCCCGCGAACTCGACATGCTCGTCGTGCCGGAAGGCGGATCCTTCTTCTATCACAACGTCAATCAGATGGTTGACGGACATACCGGCGTAGAGCACAACCTGCCTGTGGCCCCGCTGTATCAGGACGTGATCAACTTGTGGAAAAATACCAAAACCCACAATACGCCTACCTTGATCGTCAACTACGGCGGTCTCAACGGCGAGTACTACTGGTACCAACACACCGACGTCTGGAAAAAACAACGCCTCCTGCGCTTCACGCCGCGCCATATTGTGGACAGCCGCAGCCGCCACGTCACCAAAGCGCCGGAAGAAGAATACGAAAACGGACATATCCTCGTCAGCCGCTCTTGCAAAAAGCTCCAGGATGCAGGCGTCAACATCAATCTCGGCGCACATGGGCAACTCAACGGTCTGGGCGCTCACTGGGAGCTGTGGATGCTCGCCCAGGGCGGCATGAGCAACATGCAGGCGCTGCGCTGCGCCACGATCAACGGGGCGGTCTATCTCGGTATGGACGCCGAAATCGGATCGATCAAAACCGGCAAACTGGCCGATCTGATCGTGCTCGACGCCGACCCGCTCGACAATATACGCAACAGCGAACTGGTGCGCTACGTCATGGTCAACGGCCGCCTATACGAGGCCGAGACCCTCCAAGAAGTCGGCGACGCCAAGCCGCGCGGCAAATTCTGGTTCGAAATGCCCGGAAGCGGCATCATCGGCAACATGATGGGCCAAACCTGCCAGCAAAGCGGCTGCGTGTGCGGACATTGAGGCGCGTTCTTTCTTCCTCAAACACGCAATTTGCCCTTGCTCTTAGCGTATGGTCGCCTGGCTTCAGCCTTACTCATCAGGCGCGCTAAATTCGTCTTGCGGCCCATTTGTGTTAAGACGGTCGGCGCAGCCGCCCCCGCTTTGACAAAAAGGAACGCCCGAACGGCCTTAGCTGTTCGGGCGTTTGCTTATCAGGCATATGTAAAACGCGCCTTACGGAATCGAGAAGAGGAGATTCCAATCCTTATCGTACACCAACAACACGCGCCCCGAAGCGCTCAGCAACCCAATTACAATACGGTCGCCACGACGACATACGCGTTTGATCTCTGCATTTGGATAATTGGCGGCTACATAATCAATGACGGCGGCCGGCAATTGGGCGACGCCGGGGTCAATGCAAGGCCGGCAGTCGTGCCATATCTGCGCAGCGCCCCCGAAACTTCCGTCCGCATTAAAAACCAGCACAAGATGCCCACTCAATAACACGATGTACTTATCGCCACGCTTTTTGGCCCGCAGAATTTGCGCGTCAGGGTAATTGGTCGCCACGTAGTCCTTGATGGTCTGGCTGAGCGAATCAGGATGCACCCATTCTCCCGCAATTTGCCCGCAAGGCCCGTTAGGCGGATTACCCGGACCGCCACGTCGCATGTCCACCCGCAATATCCGTCCGGCCTCATTAAAAAATACCCGTTCCCCAGAGGCCATTATACACTCATATCCTCTTCCGGGCGAATGATACGTGACCTCCGGATAAGTGTCGAAAAAATCCTCGTTGAGGCTGCGTCGGGCGGGTTCTGGCAATCGCATAGGCGATATTTCCTTGCGGTTGCGGTCGGCGGTAATCTCCATCGCGAGCGTCTCGTCATCTGGCCCCTGCGAATCTTTGTTGCAGGCTAAAAAACCCAAAAACAATGTGGCTAACATCCAAGAAAAAAGCATTTTTTGCATAGCAAACATCTTTTTTTGTGAGAAAATAAGAACAATTGAAGCAGCCGCCCCCTCGCCGAATTCCAGCGTTCTACAGGCGGACGCTTTATCTGACTATATTGACGGCAGTTCGTGAGCTAAACCGCAATCCTATTTGTATGCTGGAAGACCTAATGTGCAAGCGATAGCGGTCGCTGAGCGAGCCTATCGAATTGCGGTCGTTGACTTGAAGTGTCAGCCCCCAGTAGGGGCCGAACATACGGGTAACTTCACCGCCAATTCCCCAGTCGGCATACGAAGATTTGAGCGACGACGACCAGCGTTCGGGATTGACTTCCAATTCGCGGATGCCTGTGCGCGTGTCGAAATAGAGGCGGGCGTTGACAGACGTATTGAGTCGCGCATTGTTGCCTATTTCGGTAAATATGCTCCATGTCCAATTCCCGCGTCCGCGCTCCATGCCCACCCGCAACGGCACGCGAAGGTATTGCGTACGGCTGTCTAAGCTCAGATTTGCGTCGATGGCCTGGCCATTTTGAAAAGCCGCGCCAGGCTCGCGCAGATAGGCGATGTGCAGGTCGGTTTCGCCGTAAGGCGTCGATACCCGCTGATTCGTGACATTCTGGTATCCAAACCGCCTCGCGTCAAAGCGCTCCCCGACGGGATTGTAAAAAAACTGGATATTGCTTTGGCGATCCGAAGCGATAGGGGCATACTCCAGCCCAGCGCCCAAGAGCCATCCGTCTGGCCAAACATAAATAGTCCGCAGCGCAGCGTTCCACTGCCAGCGAGAACTCCTTTCGGATTCGAAATCGTTTATTAAGACTTTGCTTGATACCAGCGCCGGGCCTAACGAGAGAGCGTAGCGCCATTCTTTAGTACGCCGTGTGGCAACTGCAGGTCCATCAACGGTCGAAAGTAGCGCAATACGGGCGGGATGCGTCGAAAGCGCAATGGCGCGAAGCGGCGTCTGAAGCGGCGAAAACGCATCGGGCCGAGCGCTGTACGCTTTAGAAGAGCGTATGTCAGGGATTGCTTGAAGCGCTTCAGATATGTTCGCCATGCGCTCAGGGAGTCGTCCAAAAGAGTTGGGGCTATTCGGACTTCCGTGTCCTGAAAGGTCCGAGCTATCTGAAGCCCGATTAGCATGCGGGTTAGGCGCCGCGAGCGGTTTGGCGAGGCCCTGCCCCATGTATGCGTATGTACGGGGCCTGCTCAGTGCGTACCGCTCAAATTGCCCGCGACCATCCGCTACCCTGCACTCTTTCTCCGGAGCGTCGCCATTGTGGCCTGCCAAAGAGTCAGTCGCGGGTCTGTGCTCTACCCATGATGTAAATCGGTCGGAATAGCCGCGCATTTCTTTGGTTTCGCCGGCTCCAATCTCCGGTGCGCCATATCCGTTTGGCGCCTTAACGCCAGGGGCTATCGATTGGTTGATTTGCCAGATCCACAAAATTCCGACAAGCGTACAAAGTGCAAGCGACCACGTTAAGCGCCTGCGAAGCCTAGATTTTCGTCGTTGGGAAGCGACTTGCAACCAGACCGCTTTATCAATCGGCGGTTCGTCTGAACGGCCGTCCCAATCTTTGGCGGCATCTCTTAATATGTCGTCGAGGCGTTTCATATTTGCGCGTTCACTTTTTGGTTATTTAGTTGATTTTCAAGGATTTGCACCAATTTCTTGCGCGCTTTGTGCAACTGAGTACGACTTGACGTCACACTGATATCCAGCGCCTTGGCGACTTGATCATGTGTGTACCCCTCTATGGCATAAAGGCTAATAACAGCCCTGTATCCGGGTGGAAGCTGGCGTATTGCGGCAATCACCTC
>JBKBLI010000027.1:10400-28602 GCA_046296435.1 Saprospiraceae bacterium
TGCGAATGCGCCTAACCAATTCGCGTTCGTCGTCGTGTTGCATAAGTTTTGAACATAAGAGCGTACACAAACCAAAACGTTGCCTGCTCTTTCGCATTTTATCTGAAAAAACGAGAGCGTCGAAAAGGGTGCGGGAAGCGTGCAAGGCCCGCGCAATGGCGCACAGACAATTTTACGTCAAACGCCGTCGGCTGGAATCTCGAAAAAAGGCTACCTTTGCGGCGATTTTTATGGAAAAAATTCTGATCCTCGACTTTGGGTCGCAATACACCCAACTCATCGCCCGCCGCGTGCGCGAGGCCAACGTCTATTGCGAAATAGTCCCCTACAGTAAGCTGCCCGAACTGACGCCCGACATCAAAGGGGTGATTCTGTCCGGCAGCCCTTTTTCAGTGCGTCAAGAAGACGCCCTGCGCCTCGATCTGGATCGCGTGATTGGCCGGCGCGCCGTGTTGGGCATTTGCTACGGCGCCCAGCTTCTGGCCGATTACTACGGCGGTCGGGTCGAGCGCTCCGAAAAGCGCGAATACGGCAAGGCCCGCTTGCACATCGACTTTCAATCCGACCTGTTCGAGGGCATAGCCGACGGCTCGCAAGTGTGGATGAGCCACGGCGACAGCATTATCGCCCTGCCGGATGCATTCGAACCTACGGCCCATACGGACAGCATCCCGGTGGCGGCCTTTCAGACCAAACCCGGCGCTTTCGGCATGCCTGCGCATGGGTTGCAATTCCATCCGGAGGTGTGGCACAGCGTGGACGGAGCCCAATTGATCCGGAATTTTCTGTACAAGATATGCGGCTGCGCGGGCGATTGGACGCCGGCACGTTTTGTGCAGGAAACGACGCAAGCCCTGCGCGAGCAAATCGGCGGCGATCAAGTGATCTTGGGATTGTCCGGAGGCGTTGACTCCTCGGTCGCGGCCGAATTGCTCCACCGCGCCATCGGCGACCGTTTGTATTGCGTATTCATCGACAACGGTTTGTTGCGCAAAAATGAATTCGCCGACGTGTTAGCTTCCTATCAAAGTATGGGGCTCAACGTCAAAGGCGTGAACGCTTCACAGCGTTTTTATGAAGCGCTGGCGGGCGTCAGCGATCCCGAAGCCAAGCGCAAAATCATCGGGCGGGTATTCGTCGAAGTCTTTGAAGCCGAAGCCCGGGCGCATCCCGAGTGCCGCTGGCTTGGGCAAGGCACCATTTATCCGGACGTGATCGAGTCGGTCAGCGTGCACGGTCCTTCCGTGACCATCAAAAGCCACCACAACGTAGGCGGCTTGCCCGAAAAGCTACGCCTGCAGATTGTCGAGCCGTTGCGCATGCTATTCAAAGACGAAGTGCGCAAAGTCGGCGCCGAGATCGGCGTCCCTTCGATTATCTTATCCCGCCACCCCTTTCCCGGTCCCGGGCTGGGCATCCGTATCCTCGGCGACATTACCCCCGAAAAAGTGCGCCTGCTTCAGGAGGCCGACCATATATACACCTCGTTGCTCCGAAAGCGCGGCCTGTACGATCAAGTCTGGCAAGCCGGCGCCATCCTCTTGCCCATCCAATCCGTAGGCGTCATGGGCGATGAGCGCACTTACGAAAAAACGGTAGCCTTGCGCGCCGTCAACAGCACCGATGGCATGACCGCCGAATGGAGTCGCCTGCCTTACGAATTTCTGGCCGAGGTCAGCACCGAAATCATCAATAAAGTGCGCGGCATCAATCGCGTGGTGTATGACATCAGCACCAAACCGCCCGCCACCATCGAGTGGGAGTGAGCGCAGAGCGGGGCGCGGGCGCGTGGATGCAACGGCGGCTTTGGGCCTTTTGCGAAAGGGCTGCAAGGAAGTATATTGTGGACGAACAGCGGCGATTTTCGCACTTTCACGGGCTTACATCCCCTAAATAGGGTAAAAGTGTAATCTACGTAGTAACATTTTGTGCAGTGAGCAATTTTTTGCAAACCAATTTTGGTTTCAAAAAATTAATCCAATAGTCATGTACAAAAATTTCATGCTTACTCAACTTGGCAGAACTCTGGTAGTTCTTACTTTTTTGCTGGCGGCCAACCGGACCAATGCTCAAATCAACACGCCGCAAGACCTCAAATTAGCCTGTGAAACAAGCCCCGGCAATATTGTCACGCTTTTGCAATCTGCCAAAGTCGCCGCTCAGGCCGTTCCGGTAACGCCATTGACGGTCAATTGCCCCTGCACCGTCGTGCTCACCAACAGTTCAACCCTCGAGTTCGAAAATGTGAACATGCAATTCGCGGGCGCGCTCGCTGTGCAAAGCGCCGGTAATGGCGAAGCCAAGGTTGTCGGTTCGATTTTGTCGGCCCCCTCTGTCTCCTTCAATCTGGGAGGAGCTGGCAGCCAGATGAATACCTCCAAATCTAAAATTGTGGCGACAGCAGGCAATTTGACCATTACTCTGGGCACGCAGGCCAAATCCGAGATGCACACGTCTTTTGCCCCCAACTTTACAGATGGGCTTTCTGCTACCGGCGTAGTGAACATCAGCGCCGGCGAGCGCTTCACAGGTTCGTTGGCAGAAATGACCATCGCCGGCAATGCGGGCATAAACATCGCGTTAAGCGGGGCCGAAGCCTTGCTCAAAGTAGAAAAAGTCAGTTTTAAATCCAGCGCAGGCAGCACGACCATCAGCGCCTCAGGCCTCAAAGGGCTGTTGGAAATGAAAGAGTCCAAATTCTTTTCACACAACAAAACCAGCCTGCTGTTCAACGGCGTCGAGTCCACCTTGAAAATTAACCAAACAGGTTTTTACGGGCCGACTTTAGTTACTCCATCGCTTGGCGACGTGGTCTTGACGGCGGGCGCCGGCGCTGCCGGCCTGGGCAAAGCAGAACTTGGAGAGATCACCACAGGCACGATTGGGGGTAGTTTTCGCGTCACGGCATCGGTAGGCGGTTCAGTTGGCGGGGTAAAACTCGAGAAAAGTACGATAACTTCAAATGGCGCCATGCTTTTTGAAACCGGAGCGCTTGGCTCGACAGAGGTAAAGGAAAATAGCCTCACATCTGGAGTTAAAATCACAGTAAAGACCGGACTGAACGGCAATTGCGTCGCATCGCCCAATTTTGTGATGAATGCTCCCGTCGTCGAAGCCTGCCTGCCGCCGGCTCCGCTTATGACCAATAACGGCGCACTCGCCGACGCGCAAACTACGCTTCAAGGGCTTACTATCTTCCCTAATCCTGGCATAAGCAGCGCGATTAACGTTAGATTCGACCATCCAATGGATGACGTGGACATTTGGATAGTGGATCTCCATGGAAGAATCGTGCGCCAACTGACAACTTATGGCGACGAAACAGTTCGGATGGAAGGTTTGCTGCCCGGTTTTTATTACTTGAACGCCTTGGATAAAGCGACCGGCGCAAAGCAAGTCCAAAAATTCGTGATTGCGAATTGATGAGCGACGACGCGGTTTTACCCTAACGTAGCGGGCAGGCGGTTTAAGCCGTTTGCCCGCTGTTGTTTTTTTCATGGCAAAGCGACATTTGCGGACGATTTATCACGCTATTCAAACCCGGACGCTCGGTCGGCGGGCGTAAAGCGTTTTTTTCAAACAATCCTAAAGGCGTCGTTGTCGCTTTTTAAAGAAAATCTGTAGGCCCCCTCCGGCGTGGCGTCGTTCAAACTGCTTGCGCCGCAGCTTGAACCCTTCGCTTTCAGGCGGCAGAGTCGCCCCCTACCCCACCCGACTCAAAATAACGCCGAATGCGGTCGGCGGCGGCTTTGCCGATTAGTCCGGCGAGAGTCTCGGGGGAAGCCTCGCGTACCCCTTTGACGGAGCCGAAGGCCGAGAGTAGTTTTTCGATGCTTTTGGGGCCGATACCCTGGATTTCGCTAAGTTCGGTTTGTATGAAATGGCGGCTGCGCTGCTTGCGGTGAAAGCTGATGGCAAAGCGGTGCGCCTCGTTGCGGGCTTGCTGGATGAGTTTGAGAGATTCGCTTTTCTTGTTGATGTGCAAGGGCGTGGGATCGTCCGGGAAAAAGACCTCTTCGAGTTTCTTGGCGATACCGATCGTCACGATCCGGTCTGCAATGCCCAGAGCGTTCAGGCTTTTCATGGCGGCGCTCAATTGGCCTTTACCTCCGTCGATCACGATGAGTTGGGGCAGCGATTTGCCCTCAGCCAGCAGTCTTTTGTAACGGCGGTAAACCACTTCCTCCATACTGGCAAAGTCGTTAGGGCCTTCGACCGTTTTGACGTTGTAGTGTCGGTACTCGCGTTTGGCGGGTTTGGCGTTGACGAAAACCACGCACGACGACACGGGGTTAGCGCCTTGCAGGTTCGAATTGTCGAAGCATTCGATATGCACCGGCACGGCGGCCATGTTGAGGTCTTTTTGCAGGGTGCGCAGGATGCGCTCGGCGGCGCTTTGGCGTCCGGTCTGATTCATGCGCTCCCGCTTTTTGCGCAGCAGATGATACTCGACGTTTTTCTGGGACAGTTCGAGCAGCTTTTTTTTATCGCCAATTTTAGGCACGGTTACCATGCAGTCGATTTCGGGGGGCAGGGCGATGGGCATGGGCGCGATGATTTCGGGAGCGATACTGTTGAATTTATCGCGCAGGTAGGGTATGGCGTAGGCGAGCAGGGTGTCCTCCTCTTCGTTGAGGTTTTTGGTCAGGGTGAGCAGGTAGGTATTGATCACTGCGCCGTTGACCACCTTGAGGTAATTGACGTAGGCCTCCTGCTCGTCGGAGGCAATGCTGAATACGTCCACATCGGCGATGGAGGGGTTGACGACAGTGCTTTTGGACTGATAGTCCTCGAAAAGCGAGAGTTTTTCTTTGAGGGCTTGCGCTTGCTCGAATTCCATGCGTTCGGCGTGGGCTTGCATCTGCTCCCGCAGGTGGTTTTTGACGGGCGCAAAGGAGCCGCGCAACATGTTTTTGATTTGGGCGATCTTCTGCTCGTAGGCTTCCTCGGTTTCCAGCCCTACACATGGCGCCGCGCAGTTTTTGATGTGGTATTCCAGACAGGGTTTGAAGGCTCCGCGTTTGATGTTGTGGGCGGATAGGTTGAGCGCGCAGGTGCGCAGTTGGAACAACTTGCGAATAAGCTCGGCGATTTCGTCCACCTTTTTTTTGTTGAGGTATGGGCCGAAATAGGCAGAGCCGTCTTTGATGGTTTTTCGGGTGATAAATACGCGGGGGAAGCGCTCTTTTTTGACGCAGATATAAACCAAAGGCGATTTCTCGTCCTTCAGCATGACGTTGTAGCGCGGCTGATGCTTTTTGATCAGCGTATTTTCGAGCAAGAGGGCGTCTTGCTCGGTTTCTACCATCGTGAATTCGATGTGGTGGGCGTTGCGCACCAGGGTGCGCGTTTTGACGGTTTGGTTGTTTTTGTTGTTGAAGTATGAGTTCAGGCGGTTGCGCAGATTTTTTGCTTTTCCGACGTAGAGTATCCCTCCGTTTGCGTCCATGAAGGTATAGACGCCGGGATCGGTCGGAATGGAGGGGCTGAAGTCGCGGTACTCTTTGTCCGTCATGCGACGCTTGATGCGTTAAATCGACTCTGCGAGGGCCTCTTTTTCGATACGGCGTATCAAACCGCGCAGCACGGCGGCCGGCCCGCCGCCCACTTCGACAAAGCACTCGATGCCGTCGGCAAGCATTTGGCGTATGGTTTGGGTCCAGCGTACGGGAGCGGTGAGTTGAGCGATCAGATTGAGGCTGATGCGCTCCGGATCGGTTTCGGGTTGGGCGTTTACGTTTTGATATATAGGGCAACGCGGCGCGCTAAAGCGCGTGTTGCGGATGGCGGCTTCTAACTGTTCGCGGGCCGGTTCCATGAGCGGCGAGTGGAAAGCGCCGCCCACCGCCAGGGGCGCGACACGGCGCGCGCCTGCCATCTGGAGCTTGGAGGCGGCCAGTTCAAGCCCCTCTTTGGATCCTGAAATGACCAACTGTCCGGGCGAATTGTAATTGGCCGGCGCGACGACCATCTCCGCGTCGATTCCGGCGCAGACCTGCTCTACGATCTCATCGTCGAGACCCAGCACTGCCGACATACCGCCGGGTCGCATTTCGCAGGCCTGTTGCATGGCGAAAGCGCGGGTTTTGACCAACAGGAGAGCATCCTCAAAGCCCAATACACCAACGGCGGCTAACGCGGTAAACTCGCCCAACGAGTGACCTGCAACGGCGGCGGGTTGGAAAGCGTCGCCGGCTACCGCCGCGCGGATGTAGCTTTCGAGAAAAAGAGCCGGTTGGGTCACGTTGGTCTGGGTGAGCGCTTCTTTTGATCCTTCAAACATGACGTCTGTGATGCGCCAGCCCAGCAGTTCGTTGGCCTGGTCGAAAAGACGTCGGGCCATGTCGTGCTGATCGTACAGGTCGCGACCCATGCCTTCGAATTGGGAGCCTTGCCCCGGGAAAACGTATGCTTTTTTCATAGAATAAAATGCGCTTAGAGAGTGCCGCGCCGGCGTATTCGGCGCGCATGCCGCGTATATTTGCGGCGCGTTTGACACCGCAAAATTAAGTCATTTGTCCTAAGTGCGTATTGCAAAATGGCAAAACAATTTTCAAAGCGCATGCGCGTTTCAAAATTGAGCGTCTCGGGTTGACGCCGTAAAATTTCTTGCATGAAAAAAGTCCTCATTCTCTTTGCTCACCCCCGTTTTGAAAATTCGCGGATTCACAGATCTTTGCTGTGGCATATCCGCGAGCTGCCTTGCGTGACCTTGCACGACCTTTATGAAGAGTATCCGCATTTTAATATCGATGTGGCTCGCGAAAAGGAAATTCTCCAAGCCCACGACATCATTGTATGGCAGCATCCGATCTATTGGTACAACTGCCCCGCTTTGCTCAAGCAGTGGATTGATCTATCTTTGGAGTATGGATGGGCCTACGGCCCTGGCGGCGACGCCCTGAGCGGCAAGTGGATATTCAATGTGGTAAGCAGCGGCGGCCTGCGACAGGCGTATAGCGAGGAAGGGCGACACGGCCATACTTTGCGGGAGTTTCTCCTCCCCTTCGAGCAGACGGCCAAACTTTGTAAGATGCGCTATTTGCCGCCTTTTGCGGCGCAAGGCGCCCACCAGATAGATCACGAATCGCTGCAAACGCTGGGGCAAACATACGCCCAGCTTATTCGTTTTCTGACGCTTCTGGACAGGGAAGATGCGCTGAGCGCGCTGGAAGGGTTTCCATTGATGAACGATATCCCGGATCTGATGAGCGAAAAGGCCGCTACGCAATAGCTTGCGCACACAAACCCACACGCTTGAGTCAATCCTCGCTTTGTTCGTTCTACCGGTCGGTCAGGGCGTTTGCCAGATTTTCCCAAGAATACTTTGAAGCGCTTTCGCGAACGGCGCGGCGCATGTCGGTATGTCGTTTTTTTTCAAAAAAATCACATATCGCATCGGCGATGGCCTGCGGCTGGGGCTGTACGACATAGCCGTTGCGCCCGTGATCGACCACTTCGCGCAAGCCGCCTACGTCTGTGACCACTACCGGCAAGCCGTAGTGAAAGGCAATCTGCGTAATGCCGCTTTGGGTGGCGCTTTTGTACGGCTGCACGGCCAGATCGGCCGCTGCAAAATAGAGTCCCACTTCGCTTTCGGGGATATATGCTTGCGCGACGCGCACCCTGTTCGCCAATCCTCCATCTTGTATGAGGCGTTCGTAGGGCGACCAGTCTTCGTAGGGTTCGCCGGCGATCAGCGCCTGTACGCCAAGGGCTTCGACGCGCGGGTCGGCGAGGGCCTGCAACAAAAGATCTAAGCCTTTGTATGCGCGGATGAACCCAAAAAACAACACGACCGGAGCCTGCGCGTCAAGCCCCAAACGGGCGCGGGCTTCGGGCATGGGCGGCGCGGCGCCGTAGTTGTCGTACAGCGGATGCGGCGCGTAGCGGATAGGGTAATCCGGACCGACGAAATCGCGCAACTCGGAGGTCACGGCCTGCGACATCGTTACAAAATCATCTGCCGCCTGCGTGAAATAGCGGGTGAAAAGCCGGTCGCCCGGTCGCTTTTCGTGAGGCAGTATGTTGTCGATCCATCCGGTCAGACGCATTTTTTTTTTTAGTAAAAAAAAAAAAAAAGCGCAGCGTCGTCCCCAGACAGGGTCCCATGAACGGGATCCAGAAGCGGGCGATAATCAGGTCGGGCCCTTCGCGGGCAATCTGTCGGGCTACAAAAAACCAGTTGAATGGGTTGTAAGCGTGTACTGCCGTGCGGATGGTTACGTTGGCCGGCGGCTGCGCGTCGGTGTATTGCGTTTTTCCCGGGAAAAGGAAAGCGGGGTATTGGGCCTTGTAGGAGTAAACCACGCAGTCGTGGCCCATAGATCGCAGACTTTGGGCCACGCGCTCGGTGGAGGCCGCAATACCTCCCCGGAGCGGATGCGCGGGACTGATAAGGGCGATTTTCACAAATTGCGGTTGCGGTTGCGGATACCCATGCGCTCGGCGTCGTAGCGATCCAGATAGATCTGGAAGCCGATGCGCAGGGCCAGTCCATCCTGCGCTTCGAAATTCTTGAGTTTGACCGAGTTATATCCTGCCGTAAGCTCTAAGGCTGCATTGTCGGTGACGAACCAGGCCAAACCGCCGCCCAGCAACCAGTTGAAGCCATTGGCGGAACTGGATACGGTTCCGATTTTGGCGCGCTCGGTCGCAAACCCTGCGCCGGCATTCAAGAATGGACGCCAAAACCCACGGCCGAAATACCAACGTGCAAACGGGCCAAGGCTGTACTGGGTAGAAGAGATGTTGCCCGCCTTGGAGAGGGTCACGTTGAGGTTGGCGCCCAGCGCTACGCCGTTGAGCACGAAGTAGCCCGCGTTGGGCGAAAATACAAAACTGCTAGTGTTTTCAACTGTGTTGAGGGCCAGTTGGCCGCCAACGAGCCAATCTGCTCTTTCGGTTTGCGCGCCAAGGCGGCCAATGCTGAGGGCCAGAAGGGCCGTTGCGAAGAATAGAAGTGTGCGTGTCATGCTGTATGTATTTTGCGATGTAAACGAGTACTTTTGGGGGAATGGGGCCGATATGTCGATTGCCAATTTTTTTGAGAAGCGGCGGAGGCTTCCGGAGCGACTGCGATGGGACGCCCCTGCGCAAGGGGGCTGCGTTGAAACGCCGCGCCGGACGGGGGGGCGATTGTGGGCCCGCGCCCATTGCGCCTGCGCGGCGCCCCAAATCCGGGCGCTTGCGCGCTCGGCTATTCGCCTCCGATCAAATCGAGAAGCCTGTTGAGGTCGGCGTCGCTTTCGAAGGCCAGCACGATTTGCCCCTTGCCGTTGGCGCTGCGCTTGAGTTCGACTTTTTTCGTCCCGAAAAAATCGCGGAAGCGATCCCTCACCTGTCGCAAGTCGTCGCTGAGGCTTTCTTTGGGGGCTTTGCCGGATGCCTGAGCGCGGCCTTCCTGATAGCGGGCGATCAGATTTTCGATGGCGCGAACCGATAGGTCTTGTTCGAGTGTCTGGCGGAAAATAGACAGTTGCAGGGCGATATTGTCCACGCCAGCCAGGGCGCGGGCGTGTCCCATGCTGAGTTTTTTTTCTTTGACGGCTCTTTGTATTTCGGGGGGCAGTTTGAGCAGGCGCAGGTAGTTGGTGATCGTGCTGCGTTGTTTGCCGACGCGCTCGGACAGGCTTTCGTGAGTCAGGTTACACTCGTCGAGGAGGCGCTGGTATGAGATGGCTACCTCTACGGCGTTGAGGTCCTCGCGTTGGATGTTTTCGATGAGGGCCATTTCGAGCATCTGCTGGTCGTCGGCCAGCCGTACGTACGCCGGCACTTCGGTCAGGCCGGCGAGCTGGCTGGCCCTGAAGCGGCGCTCGCCTGAGATGAGTTGGTATGCTTTGTCGTTGAGGCGGCGTACGGTGACCGGTTGGATCAGGCCATGCACGCGGATGCTGGAGGCCAGCTCGTTGAGGGCTGTTTGGTCGAACTCGATGCGGGGCTGGTAGGGGTTGGTCTCAATCTGGCTGATGGGCAACATGGCTACGTGGCTGGTTAGCTCGCGCACGACCTCTTGCGGATGCTCTTGGATGGCTGCCTCCATTTGGGTGGGATTGGCCAATAAAGCGCGGATACCTTTTCCAAAATCTGCCTTTGCGGCGGGTTTTTTCGACATAATAATTACACGCTTTGGTGTTGGCCTGTCGCGGGCTGCGCGCGGGCCGGGTTAGAAAAAATGGGGAGCAGGAGTTGGGGCGCGCCGCTGTCAGTTCATGTTGCGCTCCAGAAATTCGTTGGCTAAGTTGAAAAAATTGGTGGCGCCCCGACTACTGACGTCGTACAAGGCCACCGGCATGTGTTGCATGGGCGCTTCGGCCACGCGCGAATTGCGGTGGATGATGGTTTCGTACACGTAGTCGCTGCTGCTGCTGCGCACTTCTTCTACTATGGCGTTGGCGAGGCGCAATCGGCTGTCGTACATGGAGATGACGAGTCCTTCCACCCTGAGGTCGGGGTTGAACCCCTGTTTGACCAAGGCGATGGTATTCTTGAGCTTGGACAAACCCTCGAAGGAGAACATCTCGCATTGCACCGGGATCATGACGGTATCGGCGGCCACCAGCGCGTTGACGGTGATCAGACCAAGCGAGGGCAGGCAGTCGATGAAGATAAAATCGTAGTCGTTTTTGATCTCGTTGACGATGCCGCGCATGACGTATTCGCGTTTTTCGCGGCTGACCAATTCTACGTCGGCGCCCACCAGATTGATGCTGGAGGGGAGGAGGAAGAGGTTGGGGGTTTCGGTTTGGCGGATGGCCTCGCGTGGATCCAGTCCGTTCACCAAACATTCGTATAAGCCCGGCGTATTTTCGTCGGTCACGCATCCCACGCCGGATGAGGCGTTAGACTGTGGGTCGGCGTCGATGAGCAGGACTTTCTTCTCCAATATGGCGAGCGAAGCGGCCAGATTGATGGCCGTCGTGGTTTTTCCGACGCCGCCTTTCTGATTAGCGATCGTGATGACCTTGCCCATGTTATTTTGGTTGAATTGCATGATGCGTTATGCTTTTTGTTTATTTGTGGCGAATGTAGTTTGTTCGGCGACGGGCAGGAAGATCAGTTCTTTTCCCGCCGCTTTGAAAGCTGCCGCGGCGGCTTCGTGATCCACTACGATATATCCGAAGGTGTCGTAATGACAAGGTATGACGCGCTTGCATTGAATGAAATCCGAAGCGATCAGCGCGTCGTTGTAATCCATTGTAAAATTTGAGCCGATGGGCAATATGGCCAAATCGAGATTCGGACAGGTGAGCGGGATCAACTGCATATCGAGCGTCAGGGCCGTATCGCCGGCGAAGTACAACACGCCGTCGGGGGTATCGAGCACAAAACCTGCCGGCTCGCCGCCGTAACTGCCGTCTGGGAAACTGCTGCTGTGCGCCGCCTGTACCATTTTGACACGGCCAAAATCAAAACTGAACCAGCCGCCTTTGTTCATCGGGTGCGTCTTGAAGCCTTTGGCTTCGTAGCGCTGGCTGATCTCCCAGATGCCGATGAGGGTCGCATCCGGATTGTTGCGCAATACGGTCTCCGCATCGCCGCTGTGATCAGCATGGGCGTGCGAAAGCAGGAGATAATCGCAACGCAGGTTATCCACATCGACTTTTCCCTCGGCCAAGGCGTTGCCGCGTATGAACGGATCGAAAAGCAGCCGCTTTCCGCCGGCCTCTACCGCAAAGCATGAGTGTCCGTAGTACGTAATTTTCATCGAAAAAAACATTTTGACGTCTCTGACCGTAGTTGTCAAAGCGCATGCAAAGGTACGGCGATTATTCAAGCTGCCGGAATTAAGATTCCACAAATTATCAACGGGCAGTCCACATCAGAATGGCCACGAACCCAGGTATTTGAGGAAGAGTTTGAGGAGGTTTTCGGCATCGGATATGCCGCGGTGCGCTTGGCCGGTAAACAGGAAGCCCTCTTGTTCTACGGTGTATTGCAAGCCCAGTCCGCGCTTGTGTTGTATGCCCTTCAATTGGCGGTATTGTTCTTTGAGATTGACGTGTTTGTCCGTCCATGATTCGTCTATGCGGTGCAGGCGACAATCGTTGCGCAGCATCTTGCGATCGAACGACCCCCACGAACAGAGGATGTAGTCATCTTCGTCGGGATTGTCGGTCGCCCAATCCAAAAACTCCTCGACCACCTCGGGGAAGATACCTGCGCGCTGTACGTCGATCTGGCGAATTCCGGTCAGTTGCAAGCAAAAAGGCGATAGCCGCGGATGCACTACCGGTTGGATAAAGCGATTGAACTTGGAGGCCACTTCGCCAAAGGCATTGACCTTAAAAGCGCCAATCTCTATAGTCTCTTGCACAAAGTTGGCCGGGGGATTTTCCCAGCAAGTCGCCTCCAAATCGTATATGATGTAATTCATGGCGCTATCGTCGTTTGGGCGTCTTGCTCGGCGTTGCACTACCAACTGTGTAGGACGAAGGGACGCGGGCAAGCGAAAACATAGGGGATTAAGACTGGTAGGCGGAGTCACTTGACCAGGCCTACCAGTCGCGCGCGTTTTACCAAAGGATAGCCTTCAGCGTCGGTATTGACGAATATCAGGTCGATGTCTTTTTCATTCAGACCTTTGCGTCCTCGGGTATCGAACAGCAGTTTTATCTCGGCTTGCGCGTCTGGTTGGATTTTGCCCGTAGTCCAGTGCGCTTCGATACATTCGCATGCGCTGATGATTTCTATTTCGAGTATCTCGTCGCCAATATTGCGCAAGGTAAACGCTACCTCGACGAACTGCCCCTCGTTGACCTCGCCAAAATTGTAGTCCGGCGGATGCAGTTCTATGAGCGCATCTGCCGGATTGACCCAGGCTTTCTGCGGGGCGATCGTGTCAGGTTCTTTTAACGCTCTATCGAAAAAAAAAGCGGCTTGAGCGACTGTTTGCCGCCCGGATTTTGTCCGACGGGGCGTTTTTCCTTGCGTTCGATCGTGATGCTGGTCGGGCCGGACAAGATTTTGAACTCTGTACGGCGGTTGAAGCGGTGTTCGTCGTCGCTGCAGGTTACGCCGTTGGTGCAGCCGTTGAGGATTTGTTTTTCGCCATAGCCCTTGGCGACGATGCGCTCGGCGGAAATCCCTTTTTCGATCATCCAGCGGCGGGCGCTCTCGGCGCGGCGCTGCGAGAGGCGCTCGTTGTAGTCGTCGCTACCGCGCGAGTCGGTATGCGAGGATAATTCGATCACCATGTCTTTGTATCGATTCATCAAATCGACCAGAAATTGCAGATCTTTTTCGGCGTCGGGCAGGATCTTATCGTCGTTGAAGTCGTAGTAGATGTTGTTGAGTCGGATTGGCTCGTTGGTGGTAACTACGATGCTATCGGGCTCCACCTTTGCGGTACGCAGGGTGAGTTTCTTTTCTACTTTGGTCGTTTTTTTGACGCCTGCGGTGTTGAAAGATATGGTGTCGCCGCGGTATTCGTCGCGCGAGGCGATTACGAGGTAGGCCTTGTCCGGCTCGAGCGTAAAATTAAAATCGTTGGATGAAGGATTGGTCTGGCCCTCAATTTTTTTGGGCATGGGGCCGTCGGTTTTTTCGTACACCTCTACGGTGCATCCGGCGAGGGGCTGGTTTTCTTTTTCGTTCTTGCGCTTGAGTCGGAAGGTGCGCGCTAACAAATCAACCTTGACGCGCTCGATTTCCCAGGCGTAGATATCGTCGCAGCAGGTTTTGCTCTTGAGGTTGTTGATGCCCGGGCGATTGCTGACCAGAAAGCCGGTGAATCCATCGGCGCTGCGGGAGTAATACTGATCGTCGAGGCTTGTGTTGATGCCTGGTCCAAGATTTTTGGGGGCGCTCCACACGGAGCCGTTCCACTGACTCTCAAATACGTCGAGGCCGCCGAAGGTGGGCAAACCGTTGCTGCTGAAGTAAAGCCGACCGTCGATGTAGAATGGCGTGACTTCGTCGCCGGCCGTATTGATCACTTCGCCCAGGTTGACGGGCTGCCCAAATAGTCCGTCAGACTTTTTGGGCGCGTAGTAGATGTCAAATCCGCCCTTGCCGCCGGGCATATCGGCGACAAAAAAGAGTACGCGCTCGCCAAACAACTCTCCTTCGCAGGGATGCTTGGCGATGTAATCGCCATTCACGCCGCCGACCTCGTTGCCTGCGCCCCATTCGCCGTCGCGATTCAGCGCGTAGTAAATTTTGCTGGACTTCAGTGCGTTGTTTTCCAGTTCGACGCGGGTGAAGTACATGGTGGCGCCATCCGGCGTCACGCTCACATTGCCCTGGTGCCAGCCTTCGCGGTTGATGCCCTCGCCCAGAGCGGTCGGGTCGCCGAATGCTTCGCCGGCGGGCGATGCAAAATAGACCTTGCTATGCCAGTCTTCGTTCTTTTTGTCGGGCACAATCACCTCTTTGGCTTGCAAGGATGTGAAATAGAGTTTGCCATTGCTGAACGAGGGCGAGGCTTCTGTCTGCGAGCTATTTACCTTCTTGCCGATGTTCGCAATTTTGAGATTCTCGTTTGCTTTGGCCTTACGGGCCATTTCGCAGCCGGCTATTTCGTTCTTGACCTTGGCTTTGAGGGGCGTGTCGGGTACGTCGTTGAGATACTGATTGAAGTACTCTATGGCCTCTGCGTACTTTCCGTTGTGCTTCAGACTCATGGCGTAGAAGTACTTCAGTTCGTTGTACTGGCCTTTGCGGTCGCGCGTGACAATTTTTGTAAGCGCCTTTTCGGCGCGGTCGTAGTCGCGCAACTCATAGTCGAGCAGGGCGATTTTGATCTGCCATTCGCGGTCTTTGGAGTCGTCGTATAGCTCCTGATACTTTTCGCGGGCAAAATAGGGATTATTGGTTTCTTCGGCTTCGCGGGCGCTTTTGAGAGTGGACTCGGGCGTAGAGCGGTTCAGGGGCTGGGCCTGCGCGCCGGACGCAATCAGACCCCAAAGCGATAGAATATATGCGATCTTTTTCATATCAAGGGATACGATAGTCGTTTTTTTTTAAAAAAAAGAGGTGCGTGCGGGTTAGAAGCGCGGGCAAAGAATCTTGGGTTTGACCACCGATGGCTTATAGATCTTGACGATGTAATTGGCTGCGATTTCGAAACCGCCTCTGTAATTGCTGACGTTGGACAAGGAGGACGTGTTGACGTCGTAAGAAACGCCAAGCGTCAAATCTTTTATTCGCGCGCCGGCCAGAATATTGACAGCGTCGCTGAGGCGGTAACCCAAACCGCCTTGCAAGGTGATACCTTTTTCTTCGTTGAACAAGTAGCCTGCCAGCCCTTGCACCACGATCTCGTCGGCGCCGCTCATGGTCTGGAAGATAAACGACGGGGAGAGCGTCCAGCGCTCGTTCATCTCGATATTGAACACGCCATGCGTCACGGCGCGGCGGGGCAGGCGCTCAAAAGCATTGTTGAGCAGGTTGTATCGCGGCCGTCCGATATGGTACATGGAAAATCCGAGGGTCATGTCCATCTTGGGGTTCAGGCGCGTGCTGAAGGCTAAGCCGCCATCGAAATCCTGATAATTGGCGTTGCCCAACACGCGGGTGAGGTCTTGCGAGAGGCCCGTATTGTTCAGCTCGAGTCCGTCCTGAAAAATCAACTGCTCGGGATTGATGCGGCGTTGTTCGCTGCCGTAGTGCCCCCCGATGGAGAGCACGGTGGTTCCTTTCTTGCCAAATGCAAAATGGTATGATCCGCCTAATTTGGCGGCAGAATGCGTAAGCGCCGCTATGCCGGCCTTGTCCTGGTAAAGCATTAGCCCTACGCCGATCCAATCCTGTTTGCGAAAACCCCGGATGATGGGCGCATCGACCCAGGCCGAAGGGGTGCGAAACTGGTTTGCAATGACGCTGGCCCACTGATCTCTATAGATGCCTCCGATCCGGAAAGTGCCCTCAAATTTTCCGGCCAATGCCGGATTGAGGGTCATCGGAGACATGTTGTACATGGTGAAGTGTATATCTTGCCCGAACAGCGTCTGGGCGCAGAGGAGGAGGGCGAAGGCTTGGAGTAATTTCTTAAATACCATAGCGTAGCTCGATTTTGAAAATGGGATGTCGCCGCTTTTTCGCCGAAAGTTATGTCGCTTTTTAGTTACGGTGTGACAAGACGGCTATTTTGTCGATTTTTTACCAAAACGAAGGCAAAAGTCGTTTAAAAGTCTGATAAGCATTCAGCCTCTTTCGCTTTTTTTTGAAATTTGTCGGTCAGGCGCCAAAATGGTTGGACGATACACGGCGCCGGAGTCCAATGTTCGCCAATTTTTCTGCCGGTTCGCGCAGGCCTATCCCTGTCTCTTTCTGAGGGGCTTACAGGTGTGCTGAAGCGTCCCACAAAGTCGGGAGGCGCTTTTTTTTAAAAAAAAGGCGTGGGATTGGAGGGGTGGCAGCCGTCGCTCCTCCAATCCCACGCGCCGCTTTTCTGTCTCGGGACCGTCGAGCCTCTCGGTTGCTGCGACCCTAAAATTTTGGCTTCAGCCCCATCATATAAAATATGAAAGCGTAAATATCGGCAATGCCCTCCAGCGCCTTGGTCAGGTTGCTGGCGCCATGACCGCTATCTGTGTCGATGCGTATCAGTATGGGTTGCTCGCCCTTGTATTTTTCTTGAAGCGCGGCGGCATATTTGAACGAGTGGGCGGGTACTACGCGGTCGTCGTGGTCGGCAGTCGTGATCATGACAGCCGGATATTTCAGATCCGAACGGATATTGTGTAGCGGCGAATAAGCGTAAAGATTTTTGAATTGCGCTTCGCTGGCTTCGCTGCTGCCGTATTCGGCGATCCAGTTCCAGCCGATGGTGAATTTCTGGAAGCGCAGCATGTCCATCACCCCCACTTGCGGAATGGCGACCCTGAACAAGTCCGGGCGTTGGTTGATGACGGCGCCAACCAGCAGGCCGCCATTCGAACCGCCCTGGCAGGCTAAGTACTGGGGCGATGTATATTTATTCTCGATCAGATATTCGGCGGCGGCGATAAAGTCGTCGAACACGTTTTGTTTGTTGAGCAACATGCCGGCCTCGTGCCACGACTCGCCGTACTCGCTCCCGCCGCGCAGGTTGACAGACACGTAAATCCCGCCCTGCTCCAGCCAACTGATGCGGCTCATGCTGAACGAGGGCGTTACGCTGATGTTGAATCCGCCGTATCCGTATAGAATGGTCGGATTTTTGCCGTTGCGCTCGGCGCCTTTTTTGCTGACGATGAACATGGGTACCCGGGCGCCGTCTTTGCTCGTAAAAAACACCTGCTCCGTCTGGTACATGTTCGGATCGAAATCAACCTCGGGCGCTCTGAACAGCGTGCTTTTGCCGGTAGCGATGTCGTAGGTATAGATTGAGGGCGGATTGGTGAAGCCTGTGAAGGTGTAAAACACCTGCTTGTCCTTGCGCTCGCCGCCAAAACCGCCGGCCGTGCCGATTGCAGGGAGTTCAACTTCGCGCTCCAATTTTCCTGCAAAGGAAAAGACATACACGCGGGTGCTCACGTCTTTCGAATAGCTGACGAACAGTTTGCCGCCTGCGCTGGACACGGAAGTGATCGGCTCCGGTTTCTCTGGGATCAGGACCCGCCATTTGCTTCGGTCCGGATTGTTGGGGTCGGCGAGCATTACCCGGCGGTTGGGGGCGCCGTCGTCGGTGCTGATCAGAAACTGGCCATTGACCACGTCGATCGGGCTGTAGTTGAAGTCGCCGGGTTCGGCAACCAGGGGTTTGAACGGAGCCTTGGGGTCGCGTCCTTTCCGAAACCAGATGGCGTTGCCGCGCTTGCCCTTGCCGCGGTCGCTGATGTTCAGAAAAGCGTATTCTTCATCCTCCGAGGTATAAACCCCGTGGAAACGCTGCCCGTTGGCCGGATCCTCATACACCAGAATATCGGCCGATTGCGGCGTGCCGACGCGGTGGTACCACACCTGATGGTTTTCGTTTTTGGTGCTCAGTTCCTTGCCCGGTTCGGGCTTCGGGTAGCGGCTATAGTAGAAACCCTTGCCCTGCCACGAAACCCCGGTCACTTTGGCCCAGCGAAGGGTGTCGCTCAGGTAGCGGCCCGTTTTCATGTCGCGCACCATGATCGTACGCCAGTCGCTGCCGCCTTCCGAGATGCCCACGGCGGCGTACCGCCCGTCCTTCGATAGCGAAAAAATAGCCAGAGATGTAGTCGAATTGGCAGAAAACTTGTTGGGATCGATCACCACTTCGGGTTTGCCTTTGAGGCCCAATTGCCGG
>JBKBLI010000027.1:28701-41754 GCA_046296435.1 Saprospiraceae bacterium
TACAGCACGCTTTGGTTTTGCAAGCCGTCGTTCTTGTAAAAATAGTAGTGCTTATTGTTGCGAAAAGGCGATGAATACTTCGGGTAGTTGTTCGTGGCCTCGATACGTTTGAACCAGTCTTTGCGAAACGGAATACGGTCCAAAAAACCAAAAGTCACCTCGTTTTGCGCTTTGACCCAGGCTTTGGTCTCTTCGCTGTAATCGTCTTCAAGCCAGCGATATGGGTCGGCCACCTCCACGCCGAAGTAAGTATCTTTTGCGTCGGTTTTGCGGGTTTCGGGATAGCGCAATTGGGCGCGCAAGGCATAGGCTGACAGCATCGTCATGCCGACGACGAGCATTAATGTGCGATGTAGCGTCATGTTGTTCGTGTGATTGGTAAATGTTGTGTATGATGTGAAGCCTGCGGCGCCATGACCGTAAAAAGGTCGGAGCCGCGGTAGCGATAACCTTTGCCGCAAGGCAAAAAGTCCTTGCAGAACGGCAAACCGCCGCGCTAAATTGTCCTGCAAGATCAAAATGAGGGCGAGACCGTTGAGGGCCTTTTCTGCCTTGGTTTGGTCGCTTGCATACGGAGCGACGGGGTTCGGATATGCTTTTTGCACAGTTTGCGGTAGAAACCCGTATCTTTGCGCAAACGTATCGACAGTGGACAAACACGAAGTCAAAACAGTATGGCAGGCCAACATGGTCTTCGACAGCCAGGTCAACGGCGCGCATGTTGTGCGCATCGACGCGCCAATGGACGGCTCGGCGCCGAGCGGACCGGGGCCCAAAGCCCTTTTGTTGACCGCCCTAAGCGGCTGTACCGGTATGGACGTAGTAGCGCTACTGCGCAAAATGCGCGTGGACTTCGCCGGCTTAGAGATCGTTGCAGAGGCAGCATTGACCGACGAGCATCCGAAGGTTTACAAAGAAATTCTGCTGACCTATCGGATAGCCGGGGCGGAAATCAGTGAAGAAAAGGTGCGTAAAGCCATCGAAATGTCGCAGGAACGCTACTGCGGCGTGTCGGCCATGCTGCGCGCCCATTGTCCGATCCGCTACGAATTGATCATTGACCGAACGTAAAAACCCCGCCTAGCGTTTTTGCTGAAAAGCGCGGCAGCGCGGCGACGGGGAGGCGTCTGCAGGTCCGTTGCGCTTTTTTTTCGAGAAAAAAGTATTCGGCGCGAGACCGGCGCTTCGGCGCATCGCCCCTACCCTTTCGGACGGCAAAACGCTAAATCGGGAATTTGTCGAACAAACAGTTTTTGCAGAAACGCTTGCGCGGCCGCTTTGTCGCCTTTATTCGCGCATGGCGCGCGATGCGGGAGGAAAGTCCGGACAACGCAGGGCGCCGCGCCACCTAACGGGTGGGGGCTGTCGGCCGAGGGCTGCAGTCACAGAAAGTGCCACAGAAAATAACCGCCGGCTCCTCGCGGGCCGGTAAGGGTGAAAACGTGCGGTAAGAGCGCACGCGCTGCGTCGGTAACGGCGCAGCGGGGTAAACCTCGCGGGTTGAAATGCCAAGTAAACCATGTGTTCGCTCAGCGAAGTTGCGCGGCCCGCGCAACGCGCCTCTTCGGAGGCCGACATGGAGGGTAGGCAGCGCAGACCCCGCCGGCGACGGACGGGGCCAGATAAATGACAAAGCGTCGCGCCTCGCAGCGCGATGACAGAATCCGGCTTACAGGCCGCGCAAGTTTTTTTCTGCAAAGAAACACTCGCCTCGGGCGCGCGGCGCGCCCGGCACTCCCCGAGGGGCGCGGTCGCTACTTGTTGTTGCAGCAATGCTCGGCGTGCTGAACCGTGCGTCCCAGCATCTCAAGTTGCGGCTGTATAGGCTTCCACTGCGGGAGTCCTTGCGCCGTCTGTAGCAAATCGCGCGCCGCTCCAAAATCGCGCCGGGCCATGTACAATTCCAGATCCATAGCATGCTGTCGGCTGAACGCCTCAAAGTTGCGGCGCGTATCGTTTTTCAGAAATGCGCCCGCGAACCCGGTTGCAAAACCCAAGGCGCCTGCAAACACCCCCGTGAGCAAAACCACCCTGAACCCGAACCCCCCTTTTTGCAGGCGCAGACGCTCGTACTGCCGCTGCAGGTTTCTGCGTTCGTCGTGCAGCGCGTTGAGTTGCGTTTCGCAATCCGCTAAGCGTCGGCCGTAGGTCTCGCGCAAGGCGGCAAGGGCCTCCTCGTGGCGCTTGCCGACATCGCCATCCTCCTGAACGAATATTTGTTTGAGTTTTTCGATGCGTTCGTCCAAGGCCGCAAACATTTGTTCGAGCGATGGCTCCTGCTGTGAACCTGATTCCATATTTCCTGTTTAGATCGCGCCGCAAATGTAGGGCTTTTTTATGGAAAAAATTGACATTCTTGCCATCGGCATACATCCGGACGATGTAGAACTGAGCGCCTCAGGCGCCTTACTCCGACATGCGGACATGGGTTACACCTTTGGCCTACTCGATCTGAGCGCCGGCGAAATGGGTACCCGAGGCGATGCGAACACCCGGCGGAGCGAAGCGCTCGAAGCGGCGCGCCTGCTGGGCGCCCGCTTCAGGATCCAACTCGACATCCCTGACGCCCTTTTCGTCCACACGCCCGAGCATTGGCTCAAAATCGTCAGGGTCATACGCGTCGCCCAACCTCAGATTGTGCTGTGCAATGCGCCCGACGACCGGCATCCCGACCACGGCCGCGCCGCCCGTTTGTGTCTGGAGGCCTGCTTCTATGCCGGTTTGAAAAAAATCGAAACATACGACAACGCAGGCGCCCCACAGCAAGCATGGCGCCCCACAGCCGTATATCACTACATACAAGATCGGCATCTGCAGCCCGATTTTGTGATCGATATCAGTACCTGGTTTGATCGGAAAATGCAAGCCATTATGGCGTTCAAAAGCCAGTTTTATGACCCCGACGCCCCGCAGGATCAGCCGCAGACGCCGATTTCCACACCTGATTTTTTGCGGTTGGTGGAGGCCAAGGCTCGCGTATTCGGACGTTCCATTCAGGCTGAGTATGCAGAGGGATTTATCGCCAGCCGCATACCCGGCGTGGACAATTTATTTCATCTCCGGTGAGTTGTTGCGCGCATTTCGCAGCTTTCGGCTGATCGAAAAAAGAGCCAGATCGTATTTGATCGGATCAAGCGGATCAAAATCCCGCAACCGGGCCGTCAGTTCCTGCACCGCTTTCCAATCTGTCTGACTGCGGGTCAGCAGGCCCAGCATGCGGGCGGCCCGCTCGACGTGCACATCGAGCGGGATGCAAAGTTGCGAACTGCTGATCCCGCGCCACAAGCCCATATCTACGCCCCCTGCGTCGCGGCGCACCATCCAGCGCAAGAACATATTCAGTCGTTTGCACGACGATCCCCTTGCCGGCGTAGCCACGTGCTTACGCGTGCGCTCCGGCGCATCCGGCAATGCGAAAAAATAATCGTGAAATCCGCGCAACGCAGGTTCTACATCTGCATCTCCAGGCGCCAAATGGCGCGTAAAAGCGTTTTCCAGACTATCCGACACGAGGTAGTGCGCCTGAAGCCTCCGCAAAAAATACCGCGCGTCTTCGGGCTGAAATGTACGGTGGCGATAATGGGCAAAGCGCTCCCGCTCCCGTTCGCTGTGTCCGCGCACAAAATCGTAGGGCGCGCCGTCCATGTATTCGAGCGCCAGCAGGGCGTTGGCAATGATTGTACGGCGCTGCCCCCAGGCAATCGTAGCCGCCCAAAATCCGATGATCTCCCGATCCTGTAGCGTTTGCATCGCATGCGGCAGCGCGACCGGATCCTCGGCGATAAAATCCCGCGTATTGGCCTCCATGAGTTCGGCATCCAGAAAAAGCTTAATTTCTGACAAGTTTCGGCGCTGAGATATAGACGCTGTATCGGACATGGCTGATAATTGGCGGGACAAAACGGCGCGCGCAGACCCAACGCCCGGGAAACGCGCCGCAGGGGGCGTCTGAGCGCTCAGGCACGCACAATCTGCGCAAAAGTAGGGCAATTGCCGATTTGAAAACCCGATTTCAATTTTTTAGCATCGGTTTGTCGCAAAGGCCTCATTTTTGCGGCCCAAAATACGAATATGAGCAAAGCCATATTGCTGCTTCAGGACGGAACCGTCTTCAAGGGCAAAGCAGCCGGAAAAATTGGTCGCACTGCCGGCGAAATCTGTTTCAATACCGGCATGACCGGTTACCAAGAAATTTTTACCGATCCCTCCTATTTCGGCCAGATTCTGGTTGCTACCAACGTCCATATTGGCAACTATGGCATCAAAAGCGCCGAAAGCGAAAGCCGACGGATGAAGATCGCCGGTCTGGTCTGCCGGCAGTTTAGCGCCCATTACAGCCGCGCATCTGCCGACGAAAGCATCGAAGAGTATTTTGAGCGCGAGGCGATGACCGCCATTTGCGACATCGATACCCGCGCTTTGGTGCAACACATCCGCGAGCGCGGAGCCATGAATGCCGTTATCGCCTCCGATACCGACGACATCGCCGAGTTGCAAAAGATCCTCGATGCCACACCCAATATGTCCGGCTTGGAGTTGTCGTCGCGGGTTACGACTCACGAGCCTTACGAGGTCGGCGACCCGGAAGCGCCGCTGCGCGTCGCCGTCTGCGATTTTGGCGTCAAAAAAAGCATCTTAGAATGCCTCACGGCGCAGGGCTGCCTACTCAAAGTATTCCCGGCAAAGGCCGAATACGCAGAAATAGCGGCTTGGAATCCGCATGGCTATTTTCTCTCCAACGGCCCCGGCGACCCCGCCGCTATGGATTACGCCGTCAACCTGACCCGCAAGTTGCTCGATAGCGGCAAACCCCTCTTTGGCATTTGCTTGGGCCAACAAATCTTAGCCCTCGCTGTCGGGCTACCTACCTACAAGTTGCACCACGGTCATCGCGGACTCAACCACCCGGTCAAAAACCTGCGCACAGGGCTTTGTGAAGTAACCAGCCAGAATCACGGTTTCGGTGTATTGGAGCAAGCCGTTTACGACGCGCCAAGCATCGTCGAAGCCACCCATGTCAACCTCAACGACCAGACGATTGAGGGTATCCGCCTGAAAAACAAGCCCGCTTTCAGCGTACAGTATCACCCCGAAGCAGGCCCGGGGCCGCATGATGCGCGATACCTGTTTAGCGAGTTTGTCGCTATGATGCGCGGCTGATCCAGTATTTACTGAAGGAAAAAGCGCGGAAAAGCGGCCCGTGAGAGCGTGAATACTCGCCTGCCGTCTGAAAGGCAAAAGGACAAAGGCCCGAAGGTCTTTCCCTGCCTATCGACAAAGCGCCGCCAAAGGCCTCATCGCTTAGCAACCGCGTCTTTCACCGCCAGTTGAAATCCGTTGCCGTGTATATTGATGATCTCAATACTGGGATCCATGGCCAGGATCTTGCGCAATTTGGTCAAAAAGACGTCCATTGAACGCGCGGTGAAATAATTATCTTCGTTCCAGATTTGCACCAAAGCCTCCGAACGCGGCATGACGTCGTTCATATACTGGCACAAAAGGCGCAGCAAATCGGCCTCCTTGGGGCTCAACTTAAAGGCGCCGATTTCGTTAGGGGCCAACGGACCGTTGAACGTCAATATCCGCGTTGGCACGTGAAAGTGGAAGCGCCCCAAAGTATATTCCTTCTGCTCGACCCGACTTTCGCCGGGCTTGACCACGCGACGAAGGATAGCTTGCACCCGCATCAGCAATTCTTCGGAGTTAAAGGGCTTGGTGATGTAGTCGTCGGCGCCAATTTTGAATCCTTCGAGCACATCCTCTTTCATGGCTTTGGCCGTCAGGAAGATGATGGGAATAGAGGGGGCGCGTTCGCGCACCTCCCTGGCCAGCGTAAAACCATCCTTGCGGGGCATCATGACGTCAAAGACGCAAATATCAAAGGGATTTTTTTTGAAGGCCTCCAAGGCAAGCACGCCGTCGGTTGCCAGCGTCACCTTGTAGTCGTGCAGTTCCAGATAAGAACGCAGCACATCTCCGAAATTTTGATCATCCTCAGCCAGGAGGATTCTTTTGGCGTCGTTAGACATAGAAAGAAGTCGGTTTGTGGTGAATGCATGTGGACTGCGATTGCACCAAGTGTTCACGAGATTAAAAAAAACAAATTCACCATACAAACGCCGCTAAAGGTCTTTAGCGTATATTGCGCACTTTCAAAAAAACATGCCGCGACTTTGCAACCTTTAAAACCCCGGCAAGTCTATGTTTTGCAAGACACCTTTAGCAAACCTTTACCGGCCAAATGTAAACAAATCGCGTTTCCATTTTTCAATAAAATACGATATGATCATGCGAATATTTTTAGCTTTCATTCTGTGGGGTTTGGGCTGCGCTACCGTATTTGGGCAGATCAATGAGACAAGCCCCGGCAAAAAAGTAACCATCACGCGGCAATTTTTCGACGCCGACGGCGTCATCCGAACTGAGACTATTGTAAAAAACAATAAAGCGGCCGAAGATTTTGATCTGGAAGCCTACATACAATCTCATAAACAAACCGACGCGAAACTCGAAATCACCATCCAGGAGGGCGACGACGAACGAACCGTCACGCTCGAAAAGCGCAACGCATCCCCCTTAGACCGTGTCTATCAAATGACTGAGCGGGCCTTCCTGGGGGTTCAGGAAGATGCCGACGAGGATCCGCTCGCCCCGGGCATACAGATCGATGTGGTCTGCGGCGGAGCCGCGCAAAAAGCCGGCTTACGCAATAACGACATCATCCTCAAACTTGGCGGATCGCCGGTCAATGAATGGGCTGAGCTGACCCGCATCATCCATAACGCCCGCCCGAACGACCCGATCGATATCGAATACCTACGCAAGGGCGAAAATCTCCGGGCGGTGGCATTGTTGAGCACCCGCGCGCAGACGCGCTGCTCGCCGGAGGAAATGCGACGCGGGTTCCTCGGCGTCATGCCGCACGCCGATAGCCTCGCCAAAGCCGCTCCGGGCGTCGTCGTCAAAGTCGTCGAAAATTCAGCCGCCGCCAAAGCCGGCCTGAAATCAGGCGACGCTTTGATCAATATCGGCGGATCAGAAATCTCCGATTGGGAAGATATCGAAGACATCATGCGCGAAACCAAACCCGGGCAGCAAATCGCCGTCTCCATCCGCCGACAGGATGGCGCCATAAGCGTCCTTACCCCTGAACTGGGAGAAGAAAAGCCCTTCGAAATGAGCCAGTGGTTCGACAACAGCCGTTGGAAAAACACAGAGTTCGGCGTACGACGCAAAACCGCCTGTCTCGGCGTTTACACGAGCGATAGCGAAGAAACCAGGGGCGCCGTCATCACAGATTTTACGCTAAAATCCTCCGCCAAAGAAGCGGCCATGAGCGTCGGCGACCTCATCACTACCGTCAACGACCAAGTCGTGCAAAACGCCAATGAATTGTGGAATATCATCGCAAAATACCAAGCGGGCGATGTGGTCAAAGTAGGCTTCATGCGCAATAACCAAGCCCTGCAAATCGACGTGCAACTCAAAGCCTGCGTTGACCGAAGCGACAAAGTAGTCATCTTCAATCGCGACGAAATGGGCCAAATGATGCGCCGCAACTTCTCGACCTGGAACTGGGACGCCAACGATGCCGCCCGCTTGCGCGAACGCCATGTGATTGTGATTCGCAAAGGCGAGGGCGACGGCATCCAACTCCGCGAAAACGCTATGCCGACGCTCAATCCGGATCGCCGACTGAATCTCCAATCATTCAAGGCTTATCCAAACCCAAATCTGGGACAGTTCAATGTGGAATTCGAGGGAGAGGCCGTTCCAACCGTGGTATCCCTCTACGATGCGAAAGGACGCCAACTCTTCCGCGAAGAACTCAACGCCTTCAGCGGCAGCTATTTCCAAAAATTTGACCTGCGCGAACACGCCAAAGGCATGATCATCATTATGGTGCAGCAGGGCGACAGGATCTACAGCGATCAGATTTTGGTGCAATAAGTACACATGCGACGCGGGCAACATGCCCTCCCTTATATCTTTTTTTTCATAAAAAAAGAGACTGAGCGCAGGGGGTGGCGCGCGCAAAAGCCCCTTTCACAAAAAAAAGGATCGCTACCGTGAGCAGCGATCCTTTTTTTTGTGCCAAAAGAAAAACCGCGCAATTAGTTGCACTTCATTTGCTGACGCGAAACCGGATCGTTGTTCGGGAAGCAAAAGCCCGAAACGACATGCTCAGGCACGTAACGCTGCAGATTGGGATCGCGCAGGCCATTGACCAAAAATGCTTCGAGATCGCGCAACTCATTGGCCTTCAGGTTAAGCGGATGAAAGAAAGGCGAAATCTGGGACTGAGGTACGCGGGCGTTCTCCTTGACGCCGTTGTTGAAATACTCAAGTAATTCGCCGAGCGTCTTTTTGCTGCTGCCGTGAAAGTATGGCCCCGAGTCGGCCATATTGTACAACTGTGGTACGCGGAATTTGTACAAATCCTCCGCTTTGCCCGTGAAGCCGCCGCGGCCCAGATTGCGCGGGTCGTTGATATCTGTTTTCAAGCCGCCGTTTTCGAACAGATCCATAACGCCCAGAGCATGGAACTCCATGGCGCCCAGATTAGGGTCGTGGTGACAGCGATAGCAACCCGCTTTTCCAAAGAACAAAAGCGCGCCGCGCTTTTCCTCCTCAGAGAGGGCCTTCTTGTCGCCCTTGAGCCATTGCTGGAAAGGAGCTTCGTTGGTCAGAAGGGCGCGCAAGTAGGCGGAAATAGCAAAACTGGCCGTCTTGCGGTTGTAGCGCTCGCTCTCGGGCACATCGGGGAAGGCTGCATCAAAATAGGGCTTGTAACCGTAAAACTCAACCAACTCTTTATTGATCAACAGGCGGTGTACTTTGAGACCTTCGATATTCTGACCCTCCAGAGAACCAAGACGCTCGTGGTTGATGCTGGTGCCGGGATCTACCACGCCCCAGCGCGACTCAGTGCCTACATTGACGCCATCGTGGCCAAAGGAGCCATTCCACATGCTGTTGATCGAATAAGCCGTATTGATCACAGCCAGCGGTCGGGCGCCCTGCGCGTCAATTTCGCTGTCCTGATAAATCGGAAGTTTGTAGCGCGCTTCGCCTTTTTCGCCAAACCCAAAGGCGCCGTCGGCGATCCCCTGGACCCGATTGGGGCGGAATCCCGCCGAAGGCACATGGCAACTCGCGCAAGTAAACGTCCCGATGTTCTGCTCTGCCTTGGCTTCTACAGCGAAGCAAGGTTCGAAGAAGAGTAGTTTGCCCAACTCAACCTTTTCGCGTGTGAGCGGGTTGGCTGCCGATTGAGGGATGTTGGCAAAATCGTCGCTTTGCGGAAGGATAAAATAGTCTGCGCTGCCCGTCGCAGCGCGCGAGGCGACCAGGTCGCGCAATTCAGCCTCCAAAATATCATAAAAAGAATCATGCTTGCAGGCGCCCCAGAATAAGATGGCCAGCAGCAACGCAGCGTAAATCAATCGCATATTATCAGTTAAAAAAGTTAAAAAAGAATGCGTGCAGTGCAAGGGCAAGGATGTTTTATTGATTTAGCGGCAAAAATGGCGCCGAAACGCCACTTTGCGGGCGCTTCAGGAGTTTCCTTCGGGGTTTGAAAGACTAAGGCGCGTCAAACACTTCCAAAAACTACTTAAATAACTGCTAATCAGACGCTTTCGATTGATTTAATTTTATTATGCGAAATTGCCCAAATCAGTTTATTTTGCACCTGCGCCGCCGCGGCAACGCAGCGCATCCGTTACAGGCTTAAAGCTGCGCCTATTCTGTACGCGGCAATTCCAATCTGAACTCGACGCGCCGGTTAAGGGCCTTCCCTTTTGCCGTCTTGTTATCTGCTACGGGTTGGGTTTGGCCGTAGCCGGCGAAATTGATGCGCCCTGCGTCTATACCCTGATCTGCCAGGTAAAGGGCGCAGTTGCGCGCGCGCGCTTCCGAGAGTATTTGGTTTTTCTCGGGCTTGCCCACGTTATCGGTGTGGCCGTCGATGAACAGTTCGTAAGCCGGATACCGCCGCATGATGTCGGCAATGTCATTCAGGATGGCTTCCGAGTCTTTTTTGAGAATGGCTTTTCCGGTTTCGAATTGGACGGCCTTTACGGCGAATTTAAGTTTGTCGAGGTCTTTTTTCTCTATGACCGGACAGCCGCGATTCTCCGCAGGCCCGGGAAGGTACGGGCATAGGTCAAAGGCGTCTTCGATGCCGTCGCAATCTGTATCGGGGCAACCCCTGAACTCGTGCACGCCCCAAACCCAGGGGCAGAGATCTTCGTCGTCGAGCCATCCGTCGCCGTCGGTATCTGTGGGCGGGCAGCCGCACCAGAATCCGGGCGGGCCGAGGACGGAGGGGCAGGCGTCGTAAGCATCCTCCACGCCGTCGCCGTCGGTATCCGGACAACCCAGAAACAGGGCGATGCCCGGCAAGTCGGGACATTCGTCGTAGCGGTCTTCAATGCCGTCGCCGTCGGTATCCGGACAGCCGGCAAATTGCGGAAGTCCGGGGATGTCCGGGCACTCGTCGTCCACGTCGGCTACGCCGTCGTTATCGGCGTCTTTGAGGGGGCACCCTGCCAACTCCGGCACGCCCTTGACAGTGGGGCATTCATCGGAAAGGTCCGATATTCCATCGCCGTCGATATCTGGACAACCCGAGTGCTGAGCCAGTCCGGGCGTCTTGTTGCAGCGGTCTTTTTTGCCAATGACGCCGTCGCCGTCGCGGTCCAGATCTCCGAGCCGGAAGCCCACGCTCAAAGCCCCGAACCAGTAGCCATCCGGCGCGCGGGTGTTGCCGCTCATGCTGACGCCGTCCAAATAATCGCTCTGAACAAAGCGATAGCCCAGCTCAAGTCCCACAACCCAGCGTCTGCCCAAATCCATCAGCGCGCCGCCGCCGAAATGGAAAGACGGATAGGACTTCCACCCTGCCGATGCCTCCCGATCGGCGGCTACGCGAGGGATCATCACCGGCTTTTGGGCAAACTCGCCGCTAAAGTCGGGACGAGCGGAAACCGCTACCAGAGAGGCGCCTGCCATGAGATAGGGCGTTGGGATGCCGCTGAGCCGGTTGACGATATTGATCTGACGCAGCCGGCCCAGTTCGTAGTGAATCGTATCGGCGCGTCTGAATCTCCGCTTGCCGAGTATCTGCCATTCGGCCTGCAAGCCCAATTCACTGTATGTGCTTTCGAAAGAAAAGTCGCGCGCCGTACGCCACTCTGGCGTGCTGTGGTTGCGATCGCCATCGCTCAAGGACCCGCCAAAGACGTGGGCGCGGGCAGAGAGGAAAGGGCCAAGTTGGCGACGTAGGTAAGCCCCGCCGGCGGGTTGAAAACGCCGGATAGAAAAAAAACCGTTGGCGCCCATGTCGCCATAGTATTGCGCTCCCCCCGCGAGCAGACCCAGTTCCAAACGCTTCTCCAAAGTACGCCCAATTGTTCTGAAGTCCATCATGTCTGGCTCGGGGCTTTGCTGACCGCGGGCCACGTCAGGCGCGGTCAAAGACAGGAAAACAACCAATAACGGAAGGCCAATACGCCTCGTAAGTTTTCTCATCATCATCCGAAAGCGGCCAAAGGCCAATTGAAAAGCGCAAATTTAGCGTCAATGCGCATGCGCGTGTCAAAAAACAGAAGAAAAACGCCCGAATGTCACACAGATTGCACAATCTTTGCGGCATATATGCGAGTCAATACGATTTTAGCGGGTTATCTCAAACTCGACGGCGGGGCCATGTTCGGCGTCGTGCCCAAGCGCATGTGGGCGGGCATGAACCCACCCGACGCCAACAATCTTTGCACGTGGGCGATGCGCGCGCTGCTGATCCAGACCGATGGCCGGAATATTCTTGTCGATACAGGAATCGGCAACAAGCAAGATGAGAAATTCATGCGCCATTTTGAGCCGCAGCGACCAGAACTGTTGTTCGAATCGCTGGCCGCGCTCGGCCTGCAAGCCGAAGATATCACCGACGTTTTTCTGACGCATCTGCACTTCGACCATTGCGGCGGCGCGATATGGAAAGACGAAAACGGCGCTGTGCGTCCGGCCTTCCCAAAGGCCAAATACTGGACCAACGACCGGCACTGGCGTTGGGCCATGAGTCCCAACGAACGGGAGAAAGCCTCCTTTTTGAAAGAAAATTTTGCGCCGCTGGCCGAAGCGGGATTGCTAAAGTGGATAGACCCGCAGCCCGGCCAGTCCTTTTGTCCGGGCGTAGAGATATTGTTTTTCGACGGACACACAGAGGCCATGATGGGTCTGAAAATCCAATTAGACGACGGTCAGGAATTGATCTATTGCGCCGATCTGATCCCTTCCCGTTGGCATATTGGCGGGCCATATGTGATGGCTTACGATGTGCGCCCGCTCGTAACGATGGCCGAAAAAGCGCCTCTGCTGGAGATCGCTTGCGCGCGCAATCAGATTTTGTGTTTTGAACATGATCCGGAGATGGCCTGTGCCCGCGTGGCGCGCGACGAACGCGGGCGGGTGTCGTTGCGCTATGGCGGCAGTTTGGAGGATACTCTGGCGCATCCATAGTCTGTTGCTGTTGCGGCATGAGCGGCGCTAAGGCAGGACGGAATTTTTTGGGCAAAACGCCGCGCTTCTCTCGCCAAATTGCGTCGCCGATTTCCCTGATCAGAGTCTCCAGCCGAATCCGGGCGGGCCCTTTCGCATCCATCCATGACACACGCCCCTGCCCGCGTTTATTTCAAAAAATCGACGCGATACACGCCCATGTCCCGCTCCCCTATCCCCTGCCCCACTCTCTTTTCAAAAACGAAACAGGTCTTGATGCTTATTCCAAAACAAAAAATGACGACAGCTTGCGCGCTATTGTTCGCGCTGTTTGCAGTCTCCTGCGTGAAGCAAAAATTATTCAGGCAAGAATTTGCCGCCCGCGAGAGTTGCGTGGCGCGTGAGACGGTGCTGCTCATGGAGTTAATGGACCGAAAAAACTAACACGCCTCGCTTGTGCGCGAAGTCGGCGCGCTGAACCGACAAGTCGGAAATCAAGAGAACGAAATCCGCCTGATGCGCGCCGAACTTATCTCCCGAACCCAACAA
>JBKBLI010000028.1:0-16211 GCA_046296435.1 Saprospiraceae bacterium
GCCAAGGATGGCGCTCTGCGGTTCGTTGATGATCGGCGTGCTCATCAGGCTGCCAAAAACGCCGCCGTTGGTAATGGTGAAGGTGCCGCCGCTCATCTCTTCGAGGCTGAGCTTGCCGTTGCGGGCCTTGGTTGAAAGGTCTTTGATGGCCTTTTCGATTTCGGCGAAGTTCATGCTTTCGACATTGCGTAGCGGAGGCACGACCAGACCCGTAGGGGTGCTAATGGCGATGCTGATGTCGGCATAGTCGTGGTAGATGATGTCGTCGCCGTCGATAGAGGCGTTGACGTCCGGCATTTCCATGAGCGCCTTGGCGCAGGCCTTGGCAAAAATGGACATGAAGCCCAGTTTAATGCCGTATTTTTTGACGAATGCTTCCTGGTATTTTTCTCGCAGGGCCATGATGGCGCTCATATCCGCCTCGTTGAAGGTGGTGAGCATGGCCGTATTGTTTTTGGCGCTCACCAATCGGCGGGCAATGGTGCGGCGCATACGCGACATTTTGACGCGGCGCTCGTTGCGCGAATAGGGCAAGACTGGGGCTACTGCCGGCACGGCGGCTGCCTGCGCAGGTGGTTGGGGCGCCGCCGGGGTGGGTGCGGGCGGGTTAGCGGCGGCATTTTGGGCATCTGTTTTGGTGATGCGACCGTCGCGGCCGCTGCCGCTTACCTGATCCGGATCGATGCCTGCTTCTGCCAGAATTTTACCGGCGGCAGGCGACGGGTGGCCGGCGGCGTACGATGCGCCCGTCTGGTTTTGGGCGGGGGGGGCAGGTTGTTCGGCGGGCGGCGGGGGCGTGGGTTTTTGGGCTGGGGTTTCGGGGCTTGGCTGTCCGTTTCCGACGGCGTCAGTATCTATTTTTGCGAACAGGGCGCCCACGGGCAGGTCTTCTCCTTCGTTGGCTACCCAGATTAATTTACCCGGGGTGTCGGCCGATATTTCTTGATTAGCCTTTTCGGTTTCGAGTTCGCAGATGGGTTCATCCATAGCCACCATGGCGCCGTTGGGCTTGAGCCACTTGGAAAAGGTGACGGAACTGATAGACTCGCCGAGGTTGGGGATATTCAATTCTACGATGGGCATACGTTGTCGCTATATTTGTTCGGTTTGGCGGTAAGTTGGGGATGCGCGGCGCAAAGATAAGGCGAATCTGATTTATGTCTGATATTAAATCGCCGTTTGGGGCCATGAGCTTGTTTGAGCGTCGGGTGCGGCGCATGGCGTTGTCCGCGCCCTGCGTCCAATACCCGCGCCTTCCGCGCGCCTTTGTCGCCCTTTTTTCGCGCCATTTTTTTTAAAAATAGATGCGTCGCGGTATCCTGCGCCAACTCTCACGCTTTTTTTTCGAAAAATGCGGCACGTGCGTGCGGTGCGAGAAGGGGTTGCGCTTGCGCACTTTTTCGCGCCATTTTTTTAGGGAAAAGATGTGCCGCGATATGCTGCGCACACCCGCGCGCTTTTTTTTCAGAAAAAAACGCGGTATAGGGATGGCGGATAAAAGAGTAGGTTGCGTATGCGCCCTGTTCCCGCAGGTTTTGGCGCCACGGGCAATAAGGTCGTCTGTGCGGTTTTTATCCGGCAAAGCGGTCGTAAATCGATTAAGCGGGGGTGGTTTCGCGGGCAATGCCTACATTCGCTGCCGGTTTTGACGAAATTGTTTCTGTACGTTATGAATTTAAAATCCCTTTACACGCATTTGTTGTGTATCGCGCTGCTTTTGGGCGTATCGGTCGTTTTTTTTGCTCCCAACGCTTTTGAGGGCAAGGTGCTTCCTCAGCCGGATAACATCAAAGCGCGCGGCATGCAGGCTGAGATACGGCAATACATGAAGACGGAGGGTGTGGCGCCGCTGTGGACGAATAGCGCTTTCGGCGGCATGCCGGGGTATCAGATCCTCAGCCCGGTGAAGGGCAATCTGGCTTGGCCGATCTATAAGGCGCTGACTTTGGGGCGCGATTATACGGGGGTGTTTGCCCAGCTCTTTTTGAGCATGTTGTGCATGTATTTGTTGATGATTGCGCTGGGGCTTCGTTGGCAGCCTGCTTTGTTTGGGGCTTTGGCTTATGGGGTGACTTCGTATCACGTGGATATCATCGAGGCCGGGCACTCTACGAAAATGGCGGCTCTGGCGTTGGCGCCGGGCGTGCTGGCCGGTCTGGTATGGCTGTACAGGGGGCGTTTGTGGCTTGGGGCCGGAGTGATGGGGCTTTTTCTGGCTATGCAGATTGGCGCCAACCACGTGCAGATCACGTATTACACGGCCATTGTGGCGGGATTGTGGGTTTTGGCGATGCTGGCACAGCAGATTCGCCGTGGCGAGGCGCTGGCTTGGACGAAGGCGACGGCTTTGGCGGCTTTGGCGGGCGCGCTGGCGCTGGGCGCTAATCTGTCGCGCTTGTGGCCTACTTACGAATACGGAAAGGAGACGATCCGCGGCAAATCGGAGCTGACGCAGAGGGCTTCGAAGGGCGACGGATTGGATAAGGATTATCTATTCGGCTGGAGCTATGGAGTGGGGGAGAGCATGACGCTGCTGGCCCCGCGGGCTTACGGTGGCGGCGCCAATGAACTGATTACGAATACCCGATTTTTGGATTTGGTGGCGCGGGGCGGAAGCGCGGCGGAGCGGCGTCAGGTAGCGCGTCAGGTGGCTTCGGTGTATTACTGGGGTAGTCAGCCGTTTGTGGGCACGGCTATTTACTTCGGCGCGATTGTGTGCTTTTTGTTTTTGCTGGGGGCTTTGTTGGTTCCCGGAGCGCCCAAGTGGTGGCTCATATCGGGCGGTTTGTTTGCGATCATGCTGGCCTGGGGTAAGAACTTTTTTCTGAACGATATTTTTTACGACATCCTGCCGATGTTCAACAAGTTTCGGGCTGTTTCTATGGCGCTGGGGCTTGGGCAGTTGTGTTTCGCGGCTCTGGCCGCGCTGGGATTGCAGTATTGGTTCAACCCGGATATTGCGCCGGAGCGCAAGCGGCGGGCTTTGTACATTTCGGGCGGGCTTACGGGCATGCTCTGCCTGATCATTGCGTTTGGGGGAGGAGGCGAGGGGCCGAACGATGCGATGATCGCTTCTCAGTTGCAGATGTCGGCCGATGAGCTTGCGCGTATATTGGCGCAGGATAGGGCCGATCTTGCGCGAGCCGACGCTTTGCGTTCGCTGGGACTGATTGCCGTGGCGTTTGGGTTGTTGTGGTTGGGGCTTGCGGGTCGCTTGAAAGCGGCTTGGACGGTGTTGCTATTGGCGGCCATTTCGTTGGGCGACCATTGGTCGGTGGCGCGCCGTACGCTGACCAACGACAAGTTTGAGCCTTATGCCAAGGCGATGGCGCCGCCGGCGCAGGAGCCTTACGACGCCGAGATCAAGCGCGACCCCGATTTGCATTACCGCGTGCTGGACTTGAAACGGGGCGGGATCACCGGCAACGCTTATACTTCGTATTTTCACAAGAGCTTGAGCGGTTATCACGCGGCCAAGTTGCAGCGTTTTCAGGAGGTGGTGGATTCTTTCCTGACGTCGGACATTGGGTCTAATCTGCACATTGTGGGTATGATGAACGGCAAGTACATCGTCAACCAAAACGGACAGGCGATTCGCAATCCTGAGGCCTGCGGCAATGCGTGGTTTGTCAGCCATGTAGATTTGGTTCCGAATGCGGATGCGGAAATGGCGGCGCTCCGCACGCTCAATCCGCGCGACTCAGCGGTGGCGCAGGAGGCTTATGCAGGCGCTCAACTGAGCGGCTGGACTTATCGCCCGGATAGCGCAGCCAGCATACGTTTGGAGAAATACCATCCGGATCGCATGGATTATGTGTATTCGGCGGCGACGGATCAGGTAGCTGTTTTTTCGGAGATTTATTATCCGCCGGCTAAGGGTTGGAGGTGCTTTATTAATGACCAGCCGGCGCCGGATTTTTTCAAAATCAACTATCTGTTGCGCGGGATGCGCCTGCCCGCCGGTAAGGATATGCGCCTGAGTATGCGGTTTGAGCCGAGATCGTTTTATGTGGGGGAAAAAATATCGCTCGTGTTCTCTTTGCTCGCGCTCTTGCTTTTTGCCGCCGGCATATACTCTGTCTATAAATGGGGCGACAAAGGATCGGGCGATCCTATCCGGTTTGAGGATGCGGAGCGCGTCCGCGCCGTGACGAAAGAACCCTCTGATAAGGCGCCCCGCGCCTCAGCCAAAACAGGCAAAGCCTCGCCCGGGCGCGGACGTTCGTGACCGGAGCGGCTGGCCATGCAGGGGTTGCGGATAGGGGGGCAAGGCGTTTTCGGCGCTCTATGTATAGGAGAAAGGCGGGGCGTTTGGCGCGGTGCGCTTAGGGCAAAACTTGCGGCGGCGCGGCCTCATCCTTTGAGCAACTGCCTGTACAGGCTGTAGAGCGCGGCGACCATAAAAAAGACGGTCAGGAATACGGCCCATACGGGGCTTTCGAAGCCCATACGCGCGTCGATCCAGCGGCCTATGAACACGCCGGCCAAGCAAGAGCCCAGCAATTGGAAAACCATGCCGCCGTACTTGGCGGTGCTGCGGATGGCTGCCTTACGCCTTTCCTCCGGGGGCGGCAGCGGCATTCGCGGCGGCATTAGCAGTTGTGTTTTTGTTTACTGCCCCGTTGTCTGTCGCGCCGGTCTGCATATTGCAGTTGACGTTGAATTTTGCGCCGCTCTGGACGAGCAGTTTACCGGTGCGGATTTCGCCGTCAACCGAAGCGGTTTCGCGCACGTTGAGCAGTTCCCTGACCTCGAGTTTGCCTTTGAAAGCACCCTCGATGACGGCATTTTGGCAGCGCACTTCGCCTTCGATGGCGCCCGATGGGCCGATGATGATTTTGGCGGCGCAATTTACGTTGCCCTTGATCGAACCGTCCACGCGGATATCGCTGTCGCACCGCAAATTACCCTCGAGGATGGCGCCCTTGGCGAGGGCATTCAGGCTGGTGGACGTCGAAGCGCCGGTTGCCCCTGAGTTTTTTTTGTCGTCTGAGTTCTTGTTACTTCCGAACATAAGTCATTATCGGTTTGGTGCTCGCTGGGAATTGCGCAAGCGAGGATCCGTAAGATGTGGTTGCGCAAGCCTGCAAGTTGTTTTTACTTGCTTCCCTGTAATGCAAAAAGACCCTTGTAACGCTCAAAGTTACAAGGATCTTTTCGAGTCCGGCGATTTTTTTTAAAAAATCAGAAGTTCGGGCAATAAACGCCACGGCGTTCGGGTCCGCAGAGTTTGTACAAGAGCGAAAATTCGAACGCGCCGTTGCCGTTGGTTGCGGCGCGCAGGTTGGAGGTGTTGACGTCGTAGCTAAATCCGATGGTGAATTGTTCGTAATCGAAGCGGGTGCTCAGGATGATGGCGTCCAGATGCTTTGAGTCTAAGCGATTGGCCAGACGCCCCCAGATGCCCAGTTGAAACGCTTGGCTGTAGCGGCGGCTATTGCCAAGCAGGAATTTGAACGAAGTTCCCGCGTTGACCTGGAAGGATGGCCCTTGGATGAACGTTACGACGCCGGGCAGGAGGCTGGTGCGGTCGGCGATGGTGAATTCGCCGCCGGCATGCAGGGTGATTTTGTTGTAAAGCGGCACGTTTTCACGAAGGAAAGATACGTTGGCGCGGTTCAAGTGGCTGAATGCGCCGCCGATGTAGAAGTTGTTGTACTCGTCAAATACGCTGAACCAGAGCAAGCCGGCAGACATGTCTGCAAACCAGAAATTGGGATTGTCAACGATTTCTTGCGGCAAATTGGGATTGAATCCGCCTGCGCCGTCGTGTTGACTGCCCCATTGGGCGTTGAGCACGTTGAGGTTGCGGTTGCTGAAGCCCAGATCGGCGCCGAACGACAGGTAGTGCGCTTTGCGGCGATATCCGCCCATCTTCTTGGCGTAAGAGCCGGAGAGGCGGGGCTGCACGGTCGAAAATCCTAAAGAACCCGCTTTGTCGGCCCATACGGTGCCGCCCAAACCAAAATAATCATAGCGGCCTACGGCGATACGCTGGTCGTAGGAAGCGGAGAAGGTGTTGAAGGCGTTCTGATTGAGGATCGAAGCCCACTGGTTTCGATAATTGATCGCTACCCGGTGGTTGCAGTTCATTACGCCGGTCATGGCGGGGTTGAGGTTGAGGGGGCTCATGTAGAACTGCGAAAAGTGGATATCCTGAGCCGAAATGGTTAGGGCGAAAGCCGAGAGGACGATCGGCGCCAGAAAACGTAAAAAAGTCTTTTTCATAAAACAGACTAACCGAGTTGTTTGGTTTGAAAACAGCATACAGTGACAAACGTGGGAGCAATTACGGCGCTCTTATTTAAAATCGATGCGCGAAGATAGCGCGACCTGATGGACATGCGGCCGCAAAAACCTAACTTTAACTTTTTTTTTTCGAATTTAACGCGTTTTGCCTGAAATTTCTCGTTGTTTGGCAAAATGTTCAACGTTGGGCGCGCTTGTTTCTATCCAATACGTCTGATGATTTCCTGATCGTTGTACCAAACGTTGTTTTTTTTTGTTTAGTATAGTCCCGCGTTCGATGATACGCCGGTCTGCGGCAGGGGATGTCGGGGCGGAGCGCGGGGGTGGGCGCAGGCTTGCTGTTGGCGAGATCTCCATGTGCGGTTTGCCGATTTATCCTATCTTTGCGGGCCATAAAGGGGCTTACGCGAATGAATTTTTTGACATTAGAGAACGTCTCTAAAAGCTACGGCGAAAAAGTGTTGTTTCGTAATATCAGCCTGCATATCGACAAAGGGCAGAAAATCGGGCTGATTGCAAAGAACGGAACAGGGAAAAGTACGCTGATGCGCGTCATAGCCGGAAAGGAAGGTAGCGAAGGTGAAAACGCCCGCATCGTCCTGCGCAAAGACTTGCGTATTGGTTGGCTGGATCAGGAACCCCGGTTTGCGCCTGAAAGTCAGGTGCTCGACGCCGTACTCGACGCCGCCAACCCCAAGGTCGATGCCATGATCCAGTACGAACGCGCCTTGCGCGATAACGCTTTGCCCGAACGCCTTCAGGAGGCTATGAGTCTGATGGACCGCTTGGAGGCCTGGGACTTTGAGGCGCGGGTCAAGGAGATGTTGGGCCGATTTGGTTTTGCGGACTTTACGCAAAAGGTAGGACGCTTGTCCGGCGGGCAGCAAAAGCGCCTGGCCCTGGTCAAGATTTTGCTCGAGGAGCCCGAATTTTTGATTCTCGACGAACCGACCAACCACTTGGACGTGGATATGATCGAATGGCTGGAGGATTATCTCCAGCAGCCCGGACTGACCATCTTTATGGTGACGCACGATCGATATTTTCTCGAAAACGTCTGCGACAGCATTATCGAACTGGAGGGGGGGCAACTGTATCGCTACAAAGGGAGCTACTCAGACTATCTGGAGAAAAAAGCGCTGCGCGAAGAAGTCGAGAGCACAACTTATGAGCGGCAAAAAAAACTGCTCAAAAACGAATTGGAATGGGTGCGCCGCAGCCCCGCCGCCCGCACTACCAAGGCCAAGGCGCGGGTGGACGCATACCACGAGCGCAAGGAGGCGAATGATCGCCTCAAGCCCAAGAGCGATGAAATGTCCATCCGAATCAAAGAGACCTGGTTGGGTAGTAAGGTGGTCGAACTCCACGGAGTGAGTAAGCGCTTCGGCGAAAAAACGGTCTTGCAACCCTTTTCATACAAGTTCAAGCGCGGCGAGAAAGTGGGAATTGTAGGCCCTAACGGCGCCGGCAAATCCACCTTTCTACAACTGTTGACAGGGGCCTTGCCCCCGGATACGGGCAAAGTAGTGATCGGCGACACGATACGCTTCGGGTATTATCGTCAGGAGGGTATTCAGTTGGCCGCCGACAAACGCGTGATCGACGCAGTGCGCGACATCGCAGAGGTTATACCCCTCGAAAAGGGACGAGAACTGACTGCCGCCCAATTGCTTGAGCGCTTTTTGTTCAGCCGCGCCCAGCAGCAGGTCTATGTGAGCCAGTTGTCCGGCGGCGAGCGCCGCCGTCTGTACCTGCTCACCGTGCTGATGGACAATCCTAATTTTCTGATTCTCGATGAGCCGACCAACGACTTAGACGTGCTTACGCTGCAGGTGTTGGAAGATTTTTTGCAGGATTATCCGGGTTGTCTGGTGGTGGTGACGCACGACCGTTATTTCATGGATCGCTTGGTGGATCACCTGTTTGCCTTTGAGGGCGAGGGCTTGATTCGCGACTTCAACGGTACCCATGCCGAATACCGGCTTGCACGCCGCCAGGAAGCCCAACGCCCCAAACCCGTCCCACTCTCCGCCCCCGTACCTTCGCCCGCCGTCAAAACCGGCGAGGGTCTCAGCAGTGCCGAGCGCAACGAACTCAAACGCTTAGAGAAGGATCTAAAAAAACTGGAGGACGAAAAAAAGTCGCTGCTTGCCCGTTTCGACGCCGCCGATCTTAGCCCCGAGGATGCTACGCGCATGTCGCAGGACCTCGCCCGGGTGCAAAGCGAATTGGACGAGAAGGAGATGCGCTGGTTGGAGCTCTCAGACAAGTGAGGGCGCCCGGCGGACGCCGCGGCGCTTAGGCGCCGACTGCCGCCCGTTTGTTTTGTCCGAAGAGTTCGAGCAATTGCTCAAGGGTGTTGCGCAGGTCGGCTCGGTTGACGATCATGTCCAAAAAACCGCTCTCGAGCAGGTATTCAGCCGTTTGGAAGCCTTCGGGCAGATCTCGCTTGATGGTTTCGCGAATGACGCGCGGTCCAGCAAAGCCGATCAGGGCGCCGGGTTCGCCGAGGTGGATATCGCCCAGCATGGCGTACGAGGCGGTGACGCCGCCCGTGGTAGGGTCGGTCATCAGCGAAAAGTATGGCAGACGGGCTTCGGCGAGCAGGGTGAGCTTAGCGCTGGTTTTGGCCATTTGCATGAGGGAGAAGGCGCTTTCCATCATGCGGGCGCCGCCCGATTTGGAAATGATGAGCAGCGCTGAGCGGGTTTCGATGGCGCGGTCGATGGCGCGGGATATCTTTTCACCCACCACGACGCCCATGGATCCGCCGATGAATTTGAAATCCATACAAGCCGTTACCAAAGGGTATTTGCCCAGCTTGCCCTCCGCTACGGACAGGGCGTCGCGAAGTCCGCTTTTGGCATGCGTTTCCTGGAGGCGTTGAGCGTAGGGTTTGAGATCTTTGAACTCCAAGACGTCCACGGCGATCAGTTCGTCGAAGAGCCGCTGGTATTGATCTTCTCCGTAAATGATTTCGAAATACTCTTTGGAACCAATGGCGGTGTGGTAATCGCACTTTGGACATTTGTAGAAGTTTTCGCGCAGGGATTTGGTGGTCGAAGTTTCCCTACATTTTTTGCATTGATACCACACGCCCTCCGGCACGTCTTTTTTGGATTTGGTGGCTGTGGTGATGCCTTCCTGCAAACGTTTAAACCAACTCATGATTATTTCCTGATTTGAAGTAAAAAATCTGCCTGCGCATTTTATGTCTTGAACACGTCCCGGCTGAAGGGCCGCGGCGTTCGTCAGAGGGTCAAAGATTTTGGCGCGCATGGGCAAAATGCGCTCCTTTTCTCTTTAAAGGAGTCGATAAATCATTGGTTTTTATCAAGTCTGGGGGCGCTTTGCGCTGAGATCGACCGCTTTTGTCCGGAAGGGGGCCGGTTCTTTTTACAAGTACGACCGCAGGCTATTCGCTCTGCCATGCAAAGGTAATGTAATGGCTGCGAGTGCGGCGCAAAGTTTTTTGATTTTGTCTTCAGAAAAGGCAAAAATATCCCAAATATGCGGCTCCTGATGCGGCATGCCGGCAAACTCGGCGTAACTTTGCGCCATAGAAATACGCGATGGTTTTTTTTCGCACGCTGGGCATCCTGATTCGTAAAGAGTTTTTGCTTGAATTCAGGCGTTGGTACGCTTTGGGGGGCATTGTTTTGTATGTTCTGAGCATGATTTTTGTGGTTTACCTGGCTTCGATTCAGGTAGCCACGAGCGTTTGGAATATTTTGTTCTGGATCATTGTGTTGTTTGCTTCTATCAACGCCCTGGTCAAGGGCTTTATGCAGGAGAGCGGGGCCAGGCATCTGTATTACTACCAGTTGGCGGCGCCATCGATGATTTTGCTGGCTAAGGTGATCTATCACTTTGCGCTCTTGTTGGTTCTGAGTTTCATGGCCTTTGCGGCTTACGTCCTTGTCGCGGGCAATCCGGTGCGCGACATGCCTCTTTTTATGGGCGTATTGGTTTTGGGCAGCGCGGGTTTTGCGGTGGCGTTTACTCTTTTGTCGGCTATTTCGGCGCGGGCCAATAATAGCGCGACCCTGATGGCGGTGCTGAGTTTTCCGGTGGTGTTGCCCATGCTTATGCTATTGATGCGGCTTTCGGCCATCGCCTTGCGTCTGATGCAGGACACCGCCTGGCGTCAGGATGTGATCAATCTTCTGGCTATTGACGCCATTTTGTTGTCCCTCACCTTTTTATTATTTCCTTTCGTGTGGAAAGACTGAATGCCCCGCCGGGTTGGCGCCTTACTGCGCTGCTGTTGTGTGTTCCGGCGCTATTGATCCATCTCGGCGCTGTTGCGTTTACGGGCGACGAAGCCATTCGTGCTTTGGTTGCGCTCGAAATGGACCTGTCGGGCAACTGGGTCGCTACGACCATGCACGGCGCCGACTACATCAACAAGCCGCCGCTGTTTAATTGGTTTATTTGGGCTGTGTCGCGGCTTTGGGGCGATTTTGGCGAGTGGCCCTCGCGCTTGACAACGGTTGGCTTTTTGAGTGGGTTTGCGTGGCTGCACCATCGGGTCTTACGCGCCGAATGGGGCGTCGGCGCAGGGTGGATTGGAGCTTTTCTGTTGATTACGTCTGGGCGCTGGCTGTTTTACGATTCCATGTTGGGGCTGATTGATACTGCATTTTCGTTGAGCGTGTATGCCTTGTGGGCGAGTCTGTGGTTTGCCGGCAAAAAAGAACGTTGGGGTGTGTTCTTTGCCTTGAGCTATCTGTTTTGCGCCGTGGGTTTTTTGTTCAAAGGATTCCCGGCGGTGGTGTTCCAGGGTTTGTCGTTGACGGCGGCGTTGGTATTTTTCGGCCGCTGGCGCTTGCTGTTCTCATGGCGACATGCGGCGGGCGGCACGGTCTTTGTCGCCGTGGTCGGCGCTTACTTGTGGGCTTTGAGCCATTACCGGGACCTGGGGACTTTTGTGGGCAACTTGTTTGTAGAGTCGTCAAAGCGGACGGTAGCGGCGCACGGGTGGGGGCGCTTTTGGGAGCATTTGTTGTCGTTTCCGTTTGAGTCAGTTTATCATTTTTTGCCTTGGTCATTGTTTGCCGTTTTTCTTTTCGACTGGCGTTTGCCGGCTAAGTTGCAGGAGCGTCCTTTGGCGGCATTCAGCGCTCTGATGCTGGCGGTCAATCTGCCCGTTTACTGGACTTCGGTGCATGTCGAGGCGCGTTACTTGTTGATGTTTGTGCCATTGTTCAACACCGTAGGGCTGGCGCTTTTGGCGGCCGATGCGGGTTGGCGCAGCCGTTTGTTTTACGGGGCTTTGGGCGCGCTGCTGGTTGTGGCTGTTGTGGCGGCTTCGGCATTGTCCTGGATTCCGCAAGTGGCTTATTTGCAGGGCATAGGCTGGATATCGGCGGGTTTGTGCGCAGGTCTGGGCTGGTTGGCTTATCGGTATTTTCGGGTCGGAAAAGACCGCCTTTGGATATTTGTCACGGCATTGTTGGCGGTGCGAATAGGTTTTGACCTCGTGGTTATTCCGGTGCGTCGGGACGAGAGTATTGTGACCCGCGCCCGAACTGACATCAGGCGTCTGGCGGACAAGTACTCCGGGTACGAGTGGAAGGTGTATGGCGACGCCTATATCCGCGAACCTGCTTCGTTTTATCTGACCCAAAGATTGGGTTACATTGTACGGCGCGATACCAACTTGTCGCAGCAAGGCACAATCTGGTTGGTCAACCCCGTGGTCTATCCCGATTTCCCCGGTACGTGCGTGGATACCTTTCAGACCGATTATCCCGAACTGAAACACCTGCTGTATCTGATCAAGTAACCGCGCAATGCGGACCGCATATATTGGTTTTGTCAGGGGCTTTTGCGCGTCGCGTGCCGAGGTGCGAATACTCCGTCCTAAGACGTAGTTTTTTTCGAAAAAAAGCATGTGGACGGCGTGAAGACAAAGGGCTGGGGGCAGGCCCATGCTCCGGCCCGGTTATCAGTTTTTCTTTTTGCTCAATTGTCGATCGCTACGCGGGGCGCTAGCAATTTGTACAGCACAGGCGTCACGATGCGCGACAGTAGGGTAGAAGAGATCAGGCCGCCGATCAGTACGTAGGCGAGGGGCGAGTAAAGCGGATTTTCTTCGATGGCGAGCGGCGTCAGACCGCCGATGGCCGTGAGCGAGGTGAGCAGGATGGGCACGAACCGGATTTCGCCCGCTTGTTGGATCGCGTCGTCCAAGTGCAGGCCCTGTTCGCGCAAGGCGTTGGTAAAGTCCACGAGTAGGATGGAGTTTTTGATCTCGATGCCCATCAGTGCGATGAGGCCCACCACTACGGTAAACGAAAACGGATATCCGGTGATCAGTAGGATCAGTACCGCGCCGATGATGCCCAGCGGAATGACCGACAGCACAACCAGGGTGCTGCGGAAGGTCTTAAACTCAAGTACCAGGACGGCCAGCAGGCCGAATATAGCGGCGAGGACGATCGCGCCGATGCCGCTGAATGAGCGCTCGGCGCTCTCAGCTTCGCCGGCTACGACGAATCGGTATCCCGCAGGGCGACTTAGTTGGGCCAAACTCTCGTACAGACTTTGGTTGATAGCGGCGGGGAAATAGCCGCTGCGGACATAGGCGCTGACCGAAGCGTAGCGTTCCCTTTTGAAGTGGGTGATGACATCGGGCGCGGGTTTGAATTGCAACTCGGCGATCTGGTTGAGGGGAACGGCCTGTCCGGTGGGGCCGCTGACGTACAGGTCTTTGATCGTTTCGATATCGGCAAATGTACGCTCCCGGGGCGTTGTCACATTCAGGTTGTATTCTTGGTTTTGGGCGGCGTCGGTGTACGCGCCGGCGTCCAGTCCGGCGACTGTCAGACGAACCATACGGTCGCATTCGATGGCTGGGATGCCGAGCATGGCGGCTTTTTCCTTGTTGACGCGGACGTGCAGGTCGGTTTTGATGCGTGAGATGGGGTTGTTGACATAGATCACTCCGGGTTGCGCCTGGATCAGGCGCTCTACTTGTTCCGACAGGACGCGCAGGGTGTCCAGATTTTCGCCGATTACCCGGATGGCTATGGGCGCTTCTACGGGCGGGCCTTGCTCGAAGTTTTTGACGTTGATGCTGGCGCCCGGCGTTTCGCCGAGTTGGTCGCGCAGCCGTTCGATGAGCCGCACTTTGGCCTCTGGAGGCGTTCCGGGGCAAATTTGTACGAAGATTTGGGCGTATCCCGGGTTTTCGATCTCGCGTATCACGTTGTAATAGACGCGAGGATTGCCTCGGCCCACGTTGGATGCGTACCACGTGATCAGGCGCAGCGAGTCGCGTGCGGCGGGGTCGAGGCTTTTGTAAGCGGGCGCGCCGGCCTCCTCGCCATACAGGTGCTTAGACGCGAAGCCGGGAGCGGCGAAGGCCCGGAGGACTTGTTCAACCTTGCGGGTCATGGCGTCGGTCTGCTCAAAGCTGGCGCCTGGCGCCATATCCACGTCAATATAAAACATGGGGCGTTCGCTGGCCGGAAACAGCGCAAAGCCGGCGCGGGGCGCCAGTGCGAGCGATCCGCCGAAGATCAGCGCAGCCGCCAAAAGCGTCCGCCAGGGATGCTTCAGCGCGCGGTGCAGCAGGGGGGCGTAGGTTTTGGCGATACCCCATTTCATGCCGCGTAGGAAAAGGTTGCCTTCCGGATGATGTTTGGACGAGAGCATGCGGCTGCTGAGGAAGGGCACGATGGTGAGCGAGACGAACAGCGAAGCCAGCACTGTGGTCACTACGGCCAGCGGAAGGCTTCGGATGAAGTCGCCCGAAGCCTCCGGTAGGAATACCAAAGGCAAAAAGGCCAGAATCAGGGTGGCGGTGCATCCGATCACCGCCAGCGCAATCTGTCGGGTAGCCAGTATGGCCGCTTCGCGCCGCGAATGCCCTTCGCGCAACCAGCGCTCGATGTTTTCGACCACCACGATCGAGTCGTCCACCAGAATGCCCAGCGCGATGATCAGCCCTACAATACTCAATTGGTTGAGCGAATAACCCAACTGATCCAGCGCAAACACTCCTATAGCGATGCTCAGCGGGATGGAAATCATCACCACCAAGGAGGCGCGCCAGCCCAGCGGAAGCAGGGTGAGGAGCACGAGAAAAATAGCGATACCGAAGTCTTTGATAAAGCGACTCAGGCGCTTGCGCACCGAGTCGCTTTGATCGAACACTTCTTTGATGGCCATCGAAGCCGGGAGGGAAGCGCGGAATTGGGCGACGCGTTCTTTCACCCTTCGCCCTACTTCGGCGATATTCTGCCCATCCTGCATGCGCGCGGTAACCCACACGGCCCGTACGCCGTTGAGCCGCGCCAGATGGCCGGGCTCGGCATAGGCGTAGGCGACATCTGCCAGATCGCGCAGATAGACCAGTTGGCCGCCGGCAGTCCAAATGAGCGTATTGCGCACCTGCTCAATGTTATCGTAATCGCCCGAGGTTTGTACAAAAAACATGCGTTCGCCTGCATGAACCACGCCGCCTGGGATCGAAACGTTCTCGCCGTTGATGGCTTGCAACACGCGGCTGACAGGGATGCCCAGCGCATTCATTTGGGGCAGTTTGAGCGCAATGTGCACCTCCTTGAGCGGATACCCCCAAGTGTCCGCTCCTTTGATGCCGGGTATGCGCTCAAGGAGGTTTTCTAAGCGTTCGGCTTCGCAGCGCAGGTCGTCCCACGAAGCGTTTTCGCTGAGGATGGCCGCTTGTAGGATGGCTACATCGGAAGCTGAAAAGCGCTTGACTGTCACGGCCCCAGTCTCGTCGGGCAGTTCGGCGCGCAGCGCGTTCATCTCCCGGATGACTTCGTCGTATTTTTTGTCTGGGTCTGAGCCGTGTTTGAACTCAAGCACAACCAGACTGACCCCGTCGAACGACGAGGAGTTCAGGCGATCGACATTCTCCAGCGCGGCGAGCCTTTCTTCGACAGTGTTGGTGATTTTTTCCTCCACCTCGGCAGGACCCGCTCCCGGGTAAGGGATAACGATGCTAAAACCCGGAGGCGCAAAGCGTGGATCCTCTGAGCGTGGCATGTTGAGCAGCGAGTTCAGCCCAAGCGCCATCACGCCCAGAAATACGATAAAAGTGAATTGACTGTTTTTGACGGAAAAATCAACAATTTGCATACTACTGCGCTGCTTTAAGTATTTTATTGCAAAGGAACGCCGAACCCGCTTACCCGCCAAACGCATTCTGCTCAAGCGTAGATTTAAGCCCTTGAACCGCCGTTTTTACAACCAAAAGGCCTCAGCGCGCGTTTCATGGGCCAGTAAAAACAAACTGGATTTTGAAACAAAAAGTCAACTTTTTCTGGTTTCGGCGCGACCTGCGCCTGCATGACAACGCCGGCCTGTACCATGCCTTGCAGGGTGACAGGCCGCTCGTCCCGCTGTTTATTTTCGATACGGATATCCTCGATTGCTTACCGCGACGCGATGCGCGCGTGGAGTTCATCCATCAGGCGCTCGGGGCCATTAGCGCCGGGTTGCGCGCCAGGGGCAGCGATCTGGTAGTCCGGGTGGGCAAGCCGGCCGAAGTGTGGGCGCAACTGGCCGAAGCATACGAAATCGGAACCGTCTATACCAACCGCGACTACGAACCCTACGCCCTTCGGCGCGACGACGCTGTGGCGCGGCTACTGGCTCAAAAAGGAGTCGGTTTCGAGACGTTCAAAGATCACGTTATCTTCGAAAAAAACGAAGTCCTCAAAGACGACGGTCAGCCCTACGTGGTGTTCACGCCTTACAGCGCGAAGTGGCGCGCCCGCCTACAGTCGCGCCTCGAGCCGGACGGCGTTTCTTTTTATCTCAAATCCTATCCGGTTGAGAAGTATCTCGCGAACATGTGGCAGACGCCCCCGCTGCCCATGCCCGCGCTTGCCGATCTGGGTTTCGAGCCGGCGGGCATCCCCTTCCCGGAGGCCCAAGTGGCCCAGAGCTTGATCAGAGGTTATGAAAATACCCGCAATTTCCCA
>JBKBLI010000028.1:16309-17664 GCA_046296435.1 Saprospiraceae bacterium
GGCCCATCGTCGATCACGCTTTTGCGCGTCAACGTTGTCTGGAGGCGTATAAATCTGCTCTGGGCGGTCCTTGATTTTGTGCCTCCGGGCAGATAGCTTTTTTTCGGGAAAAGAGGAGCGGGGCGCAAGCGGCACGCTTCAGGACCTGTACCTGCGCCTTCGCGCCCTTCTCCTACACTTTATTTGCGCAGCGGTATTTTTTTGAGAAAAAAAGGACTTAGGGCGGTGCGTGTGGCAGCGCAAACGCTGTAAGCATGCTACATTTTGGCGTCGAGGTTCAGCCCTGAGGCGCGGTGTTTGAACCCGCTTACGTGGCGTTCCAATAACGCGATGATTCGGGCTTTGTCCGGATAGTCTTGGCGGAAAAGGCCCTGCAATTCGGCGAGGCAGTTTTCGATGTCGCCGGCGGAGGGTTTTTGGGCGTAGCGCACCACGCCGAGCGCTTCGAAGCGGCTCCAATCGGGCGTTTCGGGGGCGCTCCAGAATTGTTCTTCCATTTTTTCGCCGTCGGTATCGCTGCGGAAGAAATAAACGGGATATTGGCCGGGTTCGGGATTGGCGGCCCGCTCTCTGGCTTCTTGTTCGCTCCCGCACACCCTGGCCTCCAGGCCTATTGCACGCAACAGGTCGCAGGCTATGTCCGTAAAGCTGCGTTGGTCGCTCAGGACGTCGAGTTTCGGAAAGAGGATATCGCCCGACTCGCCCAGCATGCAGGCCAAGAGGCAGATTTGGCCGGCTTCTTCCGGCGATACGAAATAGCGACGCACGTCGAGGGGGGCCGAAAGGGGCTGTCCTTTGCTGAGTCGGGCCAGAAAACCGGCCGGGAGGCTGCCGTTGGAGAAGGCCACGTTGGCAAATCGGGCGGTGACCACGGGTATGCGCTCGGCATAGGCCATGAGGATTTGTTCCATGAGGCGCTTGCTGGCTCCCATGACGTTGACCGGCTCGGCGGCCTTGTCGGTCGAGACGCAAAAAAAGCGCTCAGGCGGCCGGGCGCTAAGTTGCTGAAGCAGGTTGCGGGTTTTGAATACGTTGTTTTCGAGCATGGCCTCGATGGCGAAAGCGTCTTTTTCGCTGCGCACGTGCTTGTGCGCTGCAAAATTGGCGACGATATCGAAGGGCCCTTTGCTGCGCAGCATTTTTTCGAAAACGGGCTGGCCGAAATCGAAGGGGTAGGTGATCAACTCGGCCGGCAATGTTAAGTTGGCCGCGCTACGCAGGTCGCGCACCAGTTCGGTCAGCGCGTTTTCGTTGGTATCTACCACGTATAGCCGGGCGGGGTTAAATTTGAGCAGGGTCTTGATGAAGTGGGATCCAATGGTGCCGGCGCCGCCGAGAACGAGCGCGGACTTGTG
>JBKBLI010000028.1:17762-26250 GCA_046296435.1 Saprospiraceae bacterium
CAGGGTTAAATTTGAGCAGGGTCTTGATGAAGTGGGATCCAATGGTGCCGGCGCCGCCGAGAACGAGCGCGGACTTGTGTTCGATGCGTTGTCTGAGCGTCTCGCCATGGCGGGTCATGTCGGCGGCGGTGAGCGGCTGGGCGCGTCCGGTCACTTTTTCGCGGATGAATGCGGATAGATCAAAGCCTGTGGCGATCATGAGGCGTGGAAGTAGGGTCTAAGGGTCGCGAGCAGGAATTCGGGGGCTGTCGTCACTTTTTTGTTTTTTCCGTCAAAAAAACGCAAGCGCACCACCCCGGAATTGATGAGGACGTCCTGTTCGTTGTAGATTTCGGTGTAGAATCGGATGTGGGTTTCCGGCAGTTCGCGGATTTCGCAGCGCACGCTGAGCAGGTCGTCGTAGAAAGCGGGGCGCAGGTATCGGATCTCCAAGCTTACGACTGGCAGCCAGATGCCGTGTGTTTCTTCCAGTTCTTTGTAAGTAATGCCCAGCGAGCGGATGGTTTCTACACGACCGACCTCGTAGTACTGCGCGTAGTGTCCGTAGTAAAGATATCCCATTTGGTCGGTTTCGCCGTAGCGCACGCGGATCTGGGTTTCGTGTCTATACATATGTCGTCGGGGGCGGGGTTAGTATTCGATGCCGGGCATTCTGTTTTGGATGAGGGTTTTCACGGCGGCAAAGAGGGCTTGGGGGCGTGCGATACGCCAGCGCACCTCGTTGTAGCGGTCGCCTACATGAACATATCGCTGCAGCCGCGCGGCGCTTATTTCTTCCTGGACGTGTGGGCGGGTATTCAGCAGGGCGATCCAGCCGTCCTGTTCGGCGCATTCTTCCATCCATTCGGCGTAGTAGTCGTCGTCGCCGGAGTGAAAGTTGAGGAGGTTGTCGCACAGGAAGACAAATTTGTTGATGCCCTCTTCGAGCATGGGTTCTGCTACGTAGCGTTTGAGGTACATTACGTCGTCGTGGAGGGTGTCGTTCCATTCGCCGATGAGTTCGATGATGGCGTAGCCTTCGTCGTAGTCCACAAAAAGCGCTTTGCAATAGAGGGTTGTCGAACCGAACTCATCCCATTGGGGATGCAAATAGAAATTGTACAATTTGAGCGAGTACTCAAATTCGCTATAGCTGCGTCCGAAGAAGGGCGACAGTTCGTCTTCAGAGGCGATGTACAGATCGCGCCAGCGGTAGTGCGGTTCGATATCGTGCATGGCGATGCGGGCTTGTTCAGAAGCGCAGGTATTTGGATTTGCGCAGCGCAAAATTACGCACATTTCCGAAAATCGCGGGCGCTTGAGTGGGCTTAATCCCGATCGTCGGCGCCTGTATCCAGTAGTTGCAAGGCTTTTTTGACGATGTGATCGACGCCCAATCCGTATTTTTCGAGTAATTGGGCAGGTTTTCCGCTTTCGCCGAACGTATCCTGTACGGCTACGAATCCCATGCGTGTGGGCATTCGGCGGGCCAACAGAGCGGCTACGGCGTCGCCCAATCCGCCGTTGATTTGGTGCTCTTCAGCTACGAGTACGCAGCGGGTTTTGCCGGCGGAGAACAGGATAGCCTCTTCGTCTAAGGGTTTGATGGTGTGGATGTTGATCACGTCGCAGCGGATGCCCTGCCGGTCGAGCGCCTTAGCTGCTTCGACGGCTTGCCACACCATGTGTCCGGTGGCGACGATGCTCAAGTCGCCGCCTTCGGCCAATACTTGCGCTTTGCCGATGACAAATGGGGCATCGGCAGGCGTGAACACGGGCCAAGCGGGTCGTCCGAAACGGAGATAGACGGGGCCGTGGTGGGCGGCGATGGCCAGCGTGGCGGCCTTGGTTTGGTTGTAGTCGCAGGGGCAGACGACCGTCATGCCGGGCAGCATGCGCATCATCCCGATGTCTTCCAATATTTGATGTGTGGCGCCGTCTTCGCCCAGGGTTAGTCCGGCGTGCGAGGCGCAGATTTTGACATTTTTGTGGGAGTAGGCGATGCTCTGGCGTATTTGGTCATACACCCTGCCTGTGCTGAAATTGGCAAAGGTGCCGGTGAACGGGATGTATCCGCCTGTGGCCAGTCCTGCGGCGACGCCCATCATGTTGGCTTCCGAAATACCGCACTGGAAGAAGCGTTCGGGGAATTCTTTTTGGAAGTGATGCATTTGGAGCGACTCCATGAGGTCGGCGGTGAGTCCCACCACTTTGGGGTTGGAGCGACCCAGTTCGAGCAATCCGGCGCCGAATCCTTCGCGGGTGGCTTTCGAGCCTGAGTTTTGTATGTCGTGGATGTTCATGCGTGTTGCTTTGCTTGGTTATGCGTTTGCCGGACAGGGGCTTAGTAGTCGCCCAGCGGGGTGGGGGGGAGTTGGGCCAGGGCTTGTTGCAGTTGTTCGTCATTGGGCGCTTTTCCGTGCCATTTGTGGGTTCCCTCCATGAAGTCCACACCCTTGCCCATGGCGGTGCGCATGAGGATGACGATGGGCTTGCCTTTGCCGCAGCGGCGACGCGCGCGCCTCAGCGTAGCGACTACGGCGTTCAGGTCGTTGCCATTGGGCAGTTGGAGTACGTCCCACCCGAAGGCTTTCCACTTGGCGGGCAGATCGCCCAGAGAGATGACGGCGTCGTTGGGGCCGTCGATTTGTTGACCGTTCCAGTCCACGGTTACGATCAGGTTATCTACTTTGTGGTGGGCGGCGAAGAGGATGGCTTCCCAGCATTGTCCTTCTTGCAACTCGCCGTCGCCGGTGAGGCAGAACACCTGGCGGGTATCGCCGTCGAGGCGCTTGGCGAGGGCGGCGCCGATAGCTACCGAGATACCCTGACCGAGCGAACCGGAGGCGACACGGACGCCGGGCAGGCCTTCGTGCGTGGCGGGGTGGCCTTGCAGGCGTGAGTTGAGTTTGCGGAAGGTGGCCAGTTCTGACGTCTCGAAATATCCGCTTCGGGCCAGCACGCTGTACCAAACCGGCGAGATATGGCCGTTGGACAGGAAAAACAGGTCTTGGTTTTTGCCTTGCATGCGGAAGGGGCGGGGGCTGTGTTTCATCACGGCGCCGTAAAGCGCGACGAAGTACTCGACGCAGCCCAGCGAGCCGCCGGGGTGGCCGCTCTGGACGGCGTGCACCATGCGCACAATGTCGCGGCGGACTTGGGCGCACAGGGTTTGCAGAGAATCAGGTGTTGCCATGAAAAAAGAACCGCCCGGAAGCGGCTTCGTTTTGTTGAATGATCGGCGCAAAGGTAGTAAAAGGCTCAGACTATGCGCGCTGAAGATTGGATTTTGTGGTCTGAAGACCGTCTTGCGTCCATTCGCAGAGATGGACGCTTGGGCATTTGTGCGGCGCTACCGGCGGACTGGCATGAGATCGCTAAATTTTTTGATGCGCCGGATGTAATGTGCAAAGACGATGCTGCCCGGATAAATGCCGGCCCGGTCAGGCGGTCCGACGCGGGCGTCTTCGATGATTCGGGCGACTTGTTGGCGCTTGCGCCAGGCGGCGCCGAGCATGCCATAGAAGGAAAAATGGGCGCGTATTACGGCCAGAATGGCCCTAAATTCACCTTTGAGGAGGAAGCGAATGCCCGCGACGCCGTCCAGGCAAAGGCGGGCAAAGATTTTGGGCGCGAGCAGGGGACGAGGTTCGTTTTTGAGCAGGGTGAGCAGGCTGTTGCGGAAGTTGAAAAATACCTTACGGGGGCTGGAATAGGCCAGCGAGCCGCCGCCGAGGTGAAATACCAGCGAAGTAGGGACGTAACCCACGCGATAGCCCGCGCGTTTGAAGCGCAGACAGAGGTCTATCTCTTCGTTGTGGGCAAAGTAGTCGCTGTCAAAACCGCCAAATTGGCGATACAGATCGGCGCGGACGCACATGGCCGCGCCCGAGGCCCACGCGCAGGAGATCGGATCGTCGTACTGTCCCAGGTCGCGTTCCAGGCTGTTGAAGATGCGCCCTCTGCAAAAGGGGTAGCCCAGCGTGTCGATCCATCCGCCGGCTCCGCCGGCGTACTCGAATTGTTCAGGCTGCCGGTATGCGCGTATCTTGGGCTGCGCGGCGGCGAGCAGGGGATCGGCCTCCATGGCTGCAATCAGCGGGGGGAGCCACCCGGGGCTAACTTGTACGTCTGAATTGAGCAGGATGTAGTAGCGGGCCTGGACTTGGTCGAGCGCTTCGTTGTAGCCCTGCGCAAAACCGTAGTTGCGGGGCAATCGGATGACCGCTACATCAGGGTATTGGGCGGCGAGCCAGGCGACTGAGTCGTCGGGCGATGCGTTGTCGGCGACGATGATGCGCGCTCCGTCAGTATGGGCTACGACGGAGGGCAGGAAGGTCTCTAAGTGCGGGCGGGTATTGAAGTTGAGGATGACGATGGCGACATCCGAGAGCGGGAGTGGCGAGCCCTCCGCATGGGGCGCTGTGCGCGCCGCTATTGTCTCATCCGCGCGCGCGGGCGATTTTTTCGGATCCATGCGATTCATTTCCCGCAAGCGAGCGAGGATGGCGTTCTGATCGTCGCGGATCTGGGCTTGTAGGGCGTCGAGAGAATCGAGTTTGCGGTCGGGGCGGACGTAGTCAATCACATCGATACTCAGGTTTTGGCCGTAGAGGTCGCCCTCGAAGCCTACGAGGTGCGCCTCGATGGTGCGGCAGGCGTTGGCGGACTCGACGCTGGGTCGTTCGCCGATGTAGAGCAAAACGGGCCATGTCTGGCCGTCGAAGGTGGTCTGCGCGGCGTATATTCCGTTGGGGGGTATGAATTTGTACGGATCGGGCGGTTGTATGTTAGCGGTCGGGAACCCGATGCTGCGTCCGATTTGGCGTCCGGTCACGACGCGGCCGCTGATGGGGAATGGGCGGCCGAGCAGGCGGTTGGCGCGGGGGATGTCGGCCTGCTCGAGGGCGCGGCGTATTTGGGTGGAGCTGACGTTGATGGCTTCGATTTGTTGCGCAGGGATTTCGAGGGTTTGGAAGCCGCCGTTGCGTTCGTATTTTTTCAAAAAAGCGATGTCGCCTTCGCGATTGGCGCCAAAGCGGTGGTCGTATCCGATAACGACATAGCGCGGGTGAATTTTTTTTATTAAAAAATCCTCGACGTATTCTTGGGCGCTGAGAGCTGCAAAACGCTGGTCGAAGGGAACGACTACTGCGTTGTCAACGCCTTGACAGCGGAGGAGGTCGAGTTTTTCGTCGAGGGTGTTGATGAGGCGGAAGCGGGGATCTTGAGGTTCGAGTAAGAGACGTGGGTGCGGGTTGAAGGTGACGACCACGCTTTCGCCGCCGCATAGATGGGCCTGTCTTTGGATTTGGCGGAGGATTTCGACGTGTCCGAGATGTACGCCGTCAAAGGAGCCGATGGTCGCTACGGCGTTGTTGAATCCGGGTATGTGTTGGAGGTCTTTGAAAACGCGCATGGCGCCGTAAGTTGGTGAGAAGAAATCGGGCCGGCTGTACTTGTCGAACAACCGGCCCGACGGCTTACTTAGATGCCGAGCGGAAGATGCGGTCCCAGTTGATACCCTTTCGCATGGAGCCGTTTTTGGTAGAAAACCAAATGAACAGGGGTTTTCCGACGATATGATCTTCGGGTACGTATCCCCATATTCGGCTGTCTTCTGAGTTGTGGCGATTGTCGCCCATCATCCAGTAGTAGTTTTGCTTGAAGGTGTAGGTATTGGCTTCGGCGCCGTTGATGTAGATTTTGCCGTCTTTCACTTCCAGCTTGTTGCCTTCATAGACGCGGATGATGCGTTCGTAGAAGGGCAGATTGTCTAAGTTGAGCGGGGTAGTGGCTCCTTTGGCGGGGATCCAGATTGGGCCGTACTCGTCCACGGTCCAGCGTCCGTAGCGTTGGGCGTCGTTGGGGAAGAGGTAGTCTGATGGGGCGGCGTCTTTGCCGTAGTTAATGCGTTCGATTTTGAGGTCCGGGCTAAGGCTTTGGATTTTTTCGACCTGGCGGTCGTCGAGGAAGAAGAAGCCCTGGTTGGGCGCTCCTGGGCCTGCATCGAAGATGCTTACGCCGAATTCTTCTAGCTTTTTGAGGTTAAAATTGCCTTTTATCTGGTAGAGGAACTGACGGTGTTCGGGTACAGGCGACTTTTTACCATTGATATACACGTCGCCGTTGCGCACTTGCAGGGTATCGCCTGCTATGCCTACGCAGCGTTTGATGTAGTGGTCGCGCTTATCTAAGGGGCGGGTGATGATCTTGGAGTAGGGCGATACAAAGCCTCCGTTGCGGCGGCGCTCCTGATAGATGTCGTAGGTGCGGTCGGGCTTGATGACAATGCTGTCGCCTACCGGAAGGTTGAACACCACGGGTTCGTTGCGTTTGACGCTTTGGAGGGCGGGCAGTCGGTAGTAGGGTAGGGAGGGTTTTTTGAGATAGGACTCGGCATTGCCAAAGGGCATGCGGTTGTGCAGGAGCGGAGCCTGAAGCACGGTCATGGGCGTGCGGATGCCGTAGTGGGCTTTGCTGACGAACAGGAAGTCGCCTACTTTGAGCGATCCCTCCATGGACGAGGTGGGGATCACGTATGCCTCGATCAGAAACATACGGATGAAAGCCGCGGCAAATACGGCAAAGATGATGGCTTCTACCCATTCGCGCAGTCCCGACTTCTGGAATTGCGGATAATTGGCGCGCAACTTGCGTTCGGCGTTGGTATCTTTGGCTTTGACGGCTTGGTTGAGCAGTTGGTGATATTCCCGCTCTTTGGTCAGTACGGGGCCAAGGTATTTGTCGTCCTTATTGGCGCCGATGAGGTAAAAGAGTATGGGCGGATACACCACTGCGACGACGGAGGCTAAGAACGAATTTCGACCAAAACTGCGGGCCAGGTCGATGCAAAGACCGGCGTAAATAAATATGTTGACGATGGGGAAGAGGAACCACAGGGCGTAGGCGGGCTTTCGCCCCACCATTTTGCACCACTCGATGGCTGCCAATCCGGGCACGAGCGCCTTCCAGGAGGGGATGCCTGCCTTTTCGAAGAGTTTCATCATGCTCAACCCAAGGAGGATATATAGCACGATCAGAAATATCAGTACCGACATGTTAGTTTATTTTTTGTAAAGACATGGACTTGTGTTTTTGCGTCCAAAAAAGCGGTCTGTTACGGGTCAGGCTATCTTGCACTTTGGCGCGCTTGTGAGGCGACGCCGGTTTTTTTTAAAAAAAAGTGGGCCAAGCGAAGCGTTAATCTGTTCGTTTAAAAGCCTGAAACATGCAGATCCGGGATTGTGCCCCTAAGCGTTTGGCGGCGATTGGATTTTGGTGGGCTTGGCCGGCCTTGTCCAATTTGTTGGCAAAATTAGACAAGCCTGTGCGAAGCGTTGCATAAAATCGACATAAGCGCCAACAACGCAGATCAACCGGTTTGCCTCAGGCTTCCTTTTTTACTTTTCGCTTGGTTTTGAACTTTTCGCTCAGCTCCTTCTCGCTCAAGAAACCCATCTCGACAAATTGGTTGAACATAAATTTTTTGATGTCTTGATAATCGCGACCGCGTTTGTCCGTAAAATGTTGCAGCAAACTGTCGGTGTATTCCAGAGACAAATCTTCGACGGCCTGGTTGAACTCCTGATTGCCAAAGATCTTGATGTATAAGTTGAAAATCTGGCTCAGTTCGATGAAAGCCGGGTATTCGCTGATTTGCAGTCCTTTGATCAATTGGTGGAAGTAGTTGTAAACCAAGGCGCGCAGACAGGCGCTTTCTACCGAGAGCGCTTTGTGTGAGTTGTAGAACTCACGAACGGCTTCAATGGCTTCCGGATGCACATAACCGAGGGTGTGTATCTTGTCGGCTATTTTGTAGTAGTCGCTGATCTTGTCGGCCACTGTCTTGTCAACCAGGCGGCTCATGCGCAGGTCATGCTCCGGTTTGATCGGAAAGGATTCGTTGATCGTCAGCAGGTATTGCAGGAAGACCCGGTCGAACTGGGGATAGGTTTTGCGTTCGCGTTCGAAGTGCGCTTTGTAACGGGCCTGCTCGGCATTGTCCAATTCGATAAATTGACCGCAGAGCGCCAGCATCTGGACGTACTCTTCATGGCCGGAAAACTCCGGATTGTCCAGGAAGTTAAATAATTGAGGTTTCAGGCTGGTATTGTCCACGCCGGCGGCGAACCGCTGGAGCAGGAACTGCCGCAGCGCGGAGAATCCGGCTTTCATTTCTCCGGGTGTTTCGGGGAAATCGGCGGAGATAAAGAGGTTGCCCTTGAACTGGTTGGCGTAGCGCTTGTACAGGGCTTCCCGGGCCTTGAGGTCGTGGTACTTGTCTGAGTGTTGCTGCTGGAGGAAGTATCTGACGCGTCGGTTTTCTATGAGCGACAACAGGTTGCTGATCCAAATATCGCTGCTCAGGGCGAATCCCACCTGGATGGTTTGTCCGATTCGTTTTTTGAGCAACTCGAAGTGGGGGCTGTGGCAGATGGCCAAAAGGATCTCTTTGAAGTGTTCGTTGGGGCGAACATATCGATATTGGTCGTTGATCTCGCCGCGT
>JBKBLI010000028.1:26349-38645 GCA_046296435.1 Saprospiraceae bacterium
AGTACGGCGAATCCAAGTATGCGAGGCATGTAAAGCCCCTCAAACGCTTCGTTGAGCAGATACCGTTCGAATATGGTGAGTTGGAGGGGCGCATCGATAGCCACCTGATGGTACAACTCGCCGATCATTTGTTCAAATTCCTGACGCAGCGCGTTGTAGTATTCTTCCTCTTCGTTTTCGAGGTATTCGGCCAACAGTGGCGAGTTTTGTATGGCTCCGGCTATGGCGCTGAGTTGCTCCAAATAGACTTCATCTAAGTTTTGCATGGTCCAAAAAGACGCTTATTTTAAAAAAAACCCTGGTAAAATGCACAAGGCGTTTTACCAGGTCAAATAAAAATACTTCACGGTGCAAAGGTAAAGACAAATAACTGTTTGTCAATGCCCGCGCCAATTTTTCTTGTTTTTTCTGCGCTATCGGCGCCAATCAAGCCTGCGCTTCGTCGCTTGCGGCAGCGTTTTCGTCGGCGGCCGGGCTTGTTTCTTCTTCCGGCGTTTCGGCGGCTACGGGTTCGGGCAATTTGACTGCGCGCGGTTTGGGTGTGCCATCCATTTTGGCTGCGGCTTCAACTTTTTTGCGCGCTGTTTCTTCGCGGCGACGCGCAAGGCGGCCTTCTTTTTGCTCGATCCAGGCCTGCAGTTTAGCGTCGGCCTCTTCTTGCGTCAGAGCGCCTTTTTTGACGCCTTCCAGCAGGTGCTTTTGATAGAGTACGCCTTTGTGGCGCAGAATGGCGCGCACAGTATCGGTGGGTTGAGCGCCTACGTTGATCCAGTAGTATGCGCGTTCGTTATTCAGTTCGATGCTGGCCGGTACGGTCAGCGGATTGTAGGTGCCGAGTTTTTCAATAAAGCGACCATCGCGGGGCGAGCGGCTATCGGCGGCTACGATGTGGTAAAAAGGCGATTTGCGGCGTCCTTTGCGTTGTAAGCGGAGTTTAACTGCCATGTTGTCCGAAAATTTTGTGTTTGAGATAAAATCTCGCCCGATTGCTTTCGCGAAGCAAAAACAGGCTTTTCTTAAAAAAAAATTAGCGTCCTTTTTGCGCTTGTTGCTGCTGCTGACGAAGCGCGCGGGGGATTTCGATGGCGGCGATGGGTACTGCCGGGCTGTTCAGTATTTCAACGCCTTCGTTGGTGGTGATGTCGCGCACGCGCAGGGTAGAGCCTAAGTCCATGCCCGATATGTTGGCTACGACTTTGTCCACAAGGTGCTCTGGCGTAGTCAGTATTTTGACGTTGCGCATGTTAGCGATAAACTTGCCGCCGGCTTTCACGCCGGGCGCTTGCCCAATGAACTCGATAGGCACCGTCACCTTGAATTTCACCCCTGGCACGAGCGCCAGGAAGTCCAGGTGAATCACCGCATCGGTCACCGGATGAAACTGGATGTCTTTGACGATGCAACGGTACTTGTCTGAACCCACAGTGATTTCGGCCAGCTTGAAGTTGGACGTGTAAATCAGGTGGCGAAAGTCTTTGGGGTCCAGCGCTACCGGGACTGAGTCGCCGCCGCCGCCGGCGCTATAGATGACTGCCGGCACAAGCCCCGTGCGCCGCGTGCGCTTGGCGGCTTCTTTGCCGACGCCTTCTTTTGGGTGTGCTTTAATTGCAATGATTTCCATTGAATTGTGTTGAAAATGTGTCACTTTTTGAAAAACGGACGCAAAGGTACGGCGCTTTTCTGAAAGAACTCCATTTTTTTTAGAAAAATTTGCGAAATATCGCGCAGGCTTCATCTTTTTGCAGGAAAAAGCGGCGAGCCGGGGGCTTCTGCAAAGAAGCGCCGGCCCGGCGACGGACAAAAGGGCCTAAGCGTAGGGTGTGGGCATGGGTCGCCGTCCATCTGCGCTGCTTATCCCGGCACATTTGGGGGGCGGTTGTTTTTCTTTTTGCGAGCGCTTCTCACAAAAATAAATGGCGATTCCCCGAGGAGCGCTGCGCAGGTCCGGGCCGGTCAAGCCAACATCCAACATTCGACGCCGTCGGTGCGCCGAATGATGCTTCGGAGTAGGCCTTCGTCGGCGAGTTGGCGCAGCAGGTCGCGCACGATGTGTTCGCTCAGGCCGGTTTCCTCGGCGAGCTTGGCTACTGTCCGGAACATGTGAGGCGCGCGGCCGAATGCGGCGAGCAGCCTGTCGCGTTCGTTCGGTTTTTGCGCGACGGACTCGAATACGTCGGCATCGTCGGAGTTTGGCGCGCGTGTATGACGGGAGGCGGACTCAAAGCCCGGCATTGGCGTCTGCCGATCGTCGGATTGTTGCATCACGATCATTTCGGCAGTCTCTGCCAGCGCTTCGTTTTCGCGCTTGACGTGTTCCAGCTCACGCAGCACCCGGTCGCCGATGCTGGTCAGAAATCGGCTCGAAAAGATGGCTGCCACGAGGCAGAATCCCGCAAATACAAAGTACAGCAGCGGATTTTTTTCGCTTTCGGCCATCAGGTTGCTGGAAAGTATGTTGAGAAAGAGCGGCGCCGTGGCGGCGGCGCTTAGTCCCAAAGCCATGCTTTTGAAGTATTCGAACCAATCCCAACGACGCGACCCTTCCGGACGATTCATCAGGTAATTGGCTATGCCGCCCAAAAGCCCGGTTCCGGCGATGATGCCGATGAGTGTCCAAAGGTGTGCCATGTAGCGTTCTTTTAGAAAAAAAAGGTTGCGGGCATGGGTGTGAGATAGGGGAGCGACAGCCGCTCGGCGTGGCGTAAGCGCTGTAGGCGCTCATTTGCCGCGCCCTTGCAAAAGTACCAATATTGTATAGAACATGATCTTAAAATCGAGGGCGAGCGACATGTTTTCGATATAAAGCAGGTCGAAACGCAGTCGCTGGAGCATCTCGTCGAGGTTCGAAGCGTAGCCGTATTTGACCTGTCCCCAGGAGGTGATGCCCGGCCGTACTTTGAGCAAGTGTTTGTAGTGGGGGTTGTGTTTGAGGATTTGATCGATGTAGTGGCGGCGTTCGGGGCGGGGCCCTACCAGCGACATATCGCCGCGCAGTACATTCCAGAAGTTGGGTATTTCGTCCAAGCGCCATTTGCGCATGACGGCGCCCCAGGGGGTGCAACGCGGATCGCTGCCCGAGGAGAGTTGCGGTCCGTTTTTTTCGGCATCCACGTACATGGAGCGGAACTTGAATATGGTAAACGGGCGTCCGCCTACGCCGAGGCGCTCCTGCTTGTAGAAAACAGGTCCCGGCGACGACATCCGCACCCGCAGCATGATAAATGTGATCAGGGGCGATAACAGCAGCAGGGCCGCGAGCGATACGCCGATGTCTATCAAGCGCTTGACGATCCGCTGCCAGCGGGGCATCAGTTCGCGACGCACCTCGATCAGCACCGCGCCATAGACGTGGTTCATCTTGACGACGCCCAGCAGAATGTCATACATATCGGGGATGATCTGCACCAGCACTTGCTTGTCGTAATCGAACAGGGTGTTGAGCAACTCGCGCAGCGTCTCGTGTTCGGAGGTTTCGATCGCTATGATCGCTTCTTCTACGTTGTGGGCCGGGATGATATCGGGCAGTTCATTGGGCGTGCCGAGGCAAGGTAGCAGTCCGTACATGAGGTCGGGGCTTCCGGAGTCGGTTTTCAGATAGCCGATCAGTTTTTTGCCGAGGCCTTTTTGTCGGTTTGCTAAGTCCTGATAAAGATCCAGAGCGTTCTGGTTGGCGCCGATCAGCAGGGTGTTGAAGGTGATGCGGCCAGCTTTCAGGCGGCGGCTGGCGCGGGTGAGCAGGATCATTCGCGACGTGGCCGTGAGCAGGAAATGCAGGCCAAAAAGCGTCATGAACGAACGGTAATACGTGCGATAATCGCTGACGATATCGTCGAGAATCAATGAAAAAAACAAAAACACGACGCCGGTGAAGCTCAAAAACAGGGTGTTGCCGAGCGTAGATAGGCGGGACTGGCGGTAAATATCGATGTATGCGTCGAAGAGGCTGTATAGCAAGACCCAACCCGTGGGAATCAGCAAGACCCCGAAATAGAAGTTGTGATCGGCTAGCAGCGCATCGAGCGGCGCCGGGCTTTCCATTTTTTTTCGAAAGTAAAAAAATATGGCCCAGGCGATCATGGCCATGCACCAGTCCGCTATGGCGTAATAGCGCGTGTCTCTGATACGGTGTTGCTGCGTCAGACCCAAGTCAGAAAATTAAAAATGAACGATGGAGACGTTGTCGATGCGTATGTCGGCATTGGGTTGCGCGTATGCCCCTTGCTCGTTGCGCGGGAGTAGGGCGCGAAACAAAAGGGCGTAGCTGTTTTGTTGGAGCACGGCAGCAAAGTCTGTAATGTTGAGGTATATTTTGTTCCATTCTTCAGAGACATTGAAGGTGTACATCAGTCGCGTGGTTTCTACGCCTGAACGCTGACCAATGAGCCACAGTTGGAAGGGCGCGTTGTTGGCGTAGTGTAGCTCGAGCCATATCTGTCGGCCGCCGTCGGTGGGCAGGGTCAGGAATTCGGTGGCTACCTCCATTAGCGGGTGATCTTCAGTGACGCGAAGCAAGAGGTGTTTGCCTTCGAAAGCATTTTCTGAACTGATGATGAAGCTGTTGCCGGGGTCGCTGTCGCGGTTGTTCAGCCCGATGCCCGAACCGAGGTCAAAGGTGCCCCGCTCGGCCCAAGGGGCGTTGGCGTTGGTCACATAGCGCGTGGCGGGCTGTATGGGTATGATGTTGTCGCCGCTGAAGTTCAGGGTGGTTTCGTAGCGCTCTAAGAATGGATAAATGCCCGGCGTATTGCTGATGCCGTTGACCTTGACGCCCGGGAAAACCAGCGCCGATTGATTGCCGGAGGCCAGCACGGGCACGCGGGCGGGCAGGGTATATCCGCCCAGCAGTTCATTGTTGACGTATAGCCAACCCTCGGTGATTTTGTGTCGTTTTGCGCCGCCGGGCGCGTTTACTTCGAAGGGGGCGATTTCGACGTAAGTGGGTTGGGGCGCTTCGAGGTTGGCGCAAGCGCCCCAGAGGAGTCCTGCGAGGAGCGTCAGGTAGATGTTTTTGCAGACCGTCATAGCATTTTTGTTTTTGTCGGCGTGTGAATATGGGCGTTGGGTCAGCGAGCGGGTCGCGAGAGCGTGAGGCGACGAGATTGGGTGGCCTCCGGCCCGTGCCCTTGATCTCTTGTTCTTTTGGGGATCGACAATCATTGGTGAGCGGCGGGGTTTATTTGGCGCGCATATAGACTTCGATGGGTACTCCCGTGAAATTGAAATGCTTGCGCAGTTGGTTTTCGAGGAACTGCTTGTAGGTGTCGCGTACGTAATTAGGATTGTTGACGAAAAACGCGAAAGAGGGGTAGGGCGTAGGTAGTTGGGCGATGTATTTGAATTTGGGGTAGCGCCCTTTGACGGAAGGCGGGGGCGTGCTTTCGATCAAGGGGAGCAGCGTATCGTTCAGTTCGGAGGTTTTGATGCGTTTGCTGCGGCGTTCGTACACCTCAAGCGCCGTTTCGACCGCCTGAAAGATGCGTTGTTTTTCCAAAGCGGAGATAAAGAGTATAGGCACGTCGTCGAAAGGCGCAAGTTTGCGTTTGATCGCGGCTTCATAGTCGCGCGCCGTATTGGCCTCTTTGTTTTGGATCAGGTCCCATTTGTTCACGAGGATCACCACGCCTTTGTGGCGTTTTTGGGCCAATCTCAGGATGTTCATGTCTTGTTGTTCGAGGCCCTGGACCGCGTCGAGCACCAGAATGCAAACGTCGGCGTCCTCGACGGCCCGTATGGCCCGCATGACGGCGTAGAACTCGAGATCTTCCTCTACCTTCCCTTTTTTGCGGATCCCTGCCGTATCTATCAGGATGAATTCTTTGCCGAATTTGTTGTAATGGGTGTGTATCGGGTCGCGGGTGGTGCCGGCGATGGGTGTGACGATGTTGCGCTCCTCGCCAAGAAGGGCATTAGTCAGGGACGATTTGCCGACATTGGGCCGACCTACGATGGCGAATTTGGGTAGTTCGGTCTCTAAGGGCGCTTCCTCCTGAATGTGCTCGACCACTGCATCGAGCAGGTCGCCGGTGCCGCTGCCGCTAATTGAAGCGACAAAGAACACGTGCTCGAAACCCAAGCCCCAAAACTCGTTGGCATCGAGCAAGTTGTGATAATTATCCACTTTGTTGACCACGAGATAGACCGGCTTTTTGGCTCTGCGGAGGATTTTGGCCATGACTTCGTCCAGATCGGTGATGCCGGTCTGCGCATCTACCATCAGCAGGATGACGCTCGCCTCTTCCAATGCGACGGCCACCTGCTGGCGGATGGCCGCTTCGAAAATGTCGGTAGATCCGTGTACGAATCCGCCGGTGTCCACAACCGTGAAGCGTTTGCCGTTCCATTCGCAGAATCCGTACTTTCGATCGCGGGTGACTCCCGAAAAGTCGTCTGTAATGGCATCGCGCATTCCGACTAAGCGGTTGTACAGCGTTGACTTTCCAACGTTAGGACGACCAACAATAGCTACGATATTGCTCATTTATCTGTTTGTATGTTGCGGATTATGGCAAAACAACTATTTTTGCTGCCATTATCTCCTAATTAGCCGCAAAGGTAATCAAATTAGCCCGTGAGTAAGATCATCTATCGCGACCACAACTTCAGCGTATTCCAGAGCGCTCTTTATCAGACCAATTCGGTAGTCGTTCATACGAAGGATTTGGTCATGGTGGTTGACCCCAGTTTGCTACCAGGCGAAGTAACCGAAATCAAGCAGTTTGTCGAGCGAATTCAGCGCGGCCGCCCGCTAATTCTGGTCTTCACGCACTCGGATTTCGATCATATTATCGGCTACAGGGCTTTCAATCCGGATAAGGTAATCACCAGCGTCTATATGGATACCAATTCGAATAAGCAAGCCATACTGCATGAAGCCGAACGCTTTGATCAACGCTTTTACATCCGTCGTTCGTATCCGCTCGAGTATCCGGAGGCTACGTTTAAGGTATATCATGACGAAGCTTACTACCGCTGCGGGGGCACCCGCATGGCATTTTATCTGGCGCCGGGTCACACCTCTGACGGATTGTTTATCGTGGTCTGGCAGTTAGGCCTGTGCATTGTAGGCGATTATTTGTCCAATCTGGAGTTCCCTTTGATCCATTACAGCAGCGAAGCGTATATCCAAACCTTGGAAAAACTTCAAGCTATTCACGATCGCAACTGGTTCACCCGGATCGTACCCGGACACGGACGCGTCATATCGGAGATGGGCGAATGGCTGCGAAGGCGCAACGAACACCTGGCCTATATCTATGCATTGCGCGAAAGCATAGCTACCGGCATTCCATTTGACGAAGACTCGCTGTGGTATCGCTACAACTTCCAGATGGAACTCAAGGAGTTGCACCGGCAGAACGTAGCCTTCATGACCGAGGAGTACCTCGCCGGCAAATGGGTGTACGATCCTAACGTACTGGCACTTTCGGTCGGCGAATCGCCGCAAGAGGAAGACATAGGGCTAAGCGACGACGCAGCATCCGGTGAAATGCCGGAAGGATAGCGTGGAGCTGGTCGCGCTATTCAGGCGTCGGCTTCTGCCTGTGGTTTGCGCGCCGGCGCCGTAAGCCGGCGAGGCATCTTGATTGGCGTGCACATTTTTTTCAAAAAGGCCGCTTGGGCCTTGGCGTGCGCGCATGAGTATTTATTGGCTTGAGCGCCGAAAACATACCTTATTCCGACATGTCCATCGTGTGGAACACGTTGAGCACGTCGTCGTCCTCTTCTAACTTGTCAATCAGCTTGATGACCTGCTCCACTTCGTTATCGCTGAGCTTTTTGGTCATGTTGGGGATCCACTCCAACTGCGAGCTTGTCGCTTCTATTCCAAGTTTTTCCAAGGCGGCTTGCATGGCTCCGAAATCTTTGAAGTCTGTATAAAGCGCCATTTCGTCGTCCTCTTGCCGCATATCCTCTAATCCGGCGTCAATCAGTTCGAGTTCGAGTTCCTCCCAGTTGTGGTCGCCCCCTTTGATTTTGAATACGCCTTTGCGGCTGAACATGTAGCTCACGCTGCCGGAGGTGCCCAGCGCGCCACCGCAGCGGTCAAAATACATACGCACGTTGGCGACGGTGCGGGTGGGGTTGTCGGTGGCTGTTTCGACCAATACGGCCACGCCATGCGCGCCGTAGCCCTCATAGATGACTTCCTGATAGTTTTCGGCGTCTTTGCCGGAAGCTTTTTTGATCGCGCTTTCGATGTTGGCTTTGGGCATGTTGGCTGCCCGGGCGTTTTGTATTGCTACGCGGAGGCGGGGGTTGTAGTCGGGGTTGGGGCCTGCAGATTTGACCGCCAAAGCAATTTCGCGACCGATTCGCGTAAAAGTCTTGGCCATTCCGGCCCACCGCTTAAATTTGCGTTCTTTTCTGAATTCAAACGCGCGTCCCATAGATTCGTTTTTTTACTTTTGAAAAATGCGGCGCAAAAATAGGCGTTTTTCGTCTAAGCACATAGGTTTTTCATACCTTTGCCAAAGATTTTGGAGAAGTTGTTTTTTTTCTAAAAAAAATGCTCGTCCGGATGGTTGGGTTTTCGGCTCAAGACACAAAACCTGCTGGATGATGCGCGCCGCCGATCCAAATCCTGTAAAACGAAGTAAAAATGTCGGAATTTCCAAGTCGTTTCCAGATCAGGGCGCCGCTTTTATTGAGTTTAGCCATGGCTGCCGGTATGTTCATCGGGCGTCAAATGAACGGCTCGGGCCTGAGACCTCCCCTGTTTTTGTCGGGTAAAGCGCAAACCGAGGCGCGCGCGCTGCAAGAAGTTATTCAGTATATTTCGTGGTTGTACGTTGACGAGGTCAATACCGATTCGCTCAATAAGGGCGCTATTGAACGTTTGTTGGCCGGGTTAGACCCCCATTCGGCTTATTTACCGCCTGGCTCCCGCGAATTGTTCGAGGAGGAGATGGAAGGCGGCTTTGTCGGAATTGGCATCGAATTTATCCTGATCAACGATACCATACATGTCGTGACGCCTATTCACGGAGGCCCGGCGGAGCGCGCCGGTATCTTGTCGGGCGACAGGATTATCCGTATCGCTGATTCGTTGGTTGCCGGCGTCCAGATGGATTGGGTTGCCATTGCCCGCATGCTGCGCAAGCAGCGCGGCGAAAAAGTGGGAATCAGCCTCCTGCGCCGCGGCGAACGGCAGTTGCGGCACTTTCAGGTGGTTTGCGAACACATCCCGCTCAAAAGCGTCGAGACCGCTTACGCCTTGGACGCGGGAACGATTTATGTTAAAATCAACAAATTTGCCGCTCAGACAGGCAGCGAGTTCATCGGCGCCTTGCACGATTTGATCCCGCAGGGCCAACCTGCCAATCTGATCCTCGACCTGCGCGGCAACCCGGGCGGATTGGTCGAATCGGCCATTACGGTGCTCAATCAGTTGTTCGTAGGCGGCAAACTACTGCTCTACACGAAGAGTCGCAATGGCGAAAAACGCGAGTACAAAAGCAACGGCCGCGCCCACGCTCGAATCAACAATGTGGTCGTTCTGGTGGACGAAGGATCCGCGTCGGCTTCCGAAATTGTGGCCGGCGCCGTGCAAGACCACGACCGCGGGTGGATCGTGGGACGTCGCACCTTCGGCAAGGGATTGGTGCAAGAGCAATACCCCTTGGCCAACGGCGGCGCTTTGAGGCTGACGGTGGCCCGCTACTATACGCCCAGCGGACGCTGCATTCAGCGCGATTATCGGGATCGCGTTGCTTACGAGGCGGAGGCGGCTTACCGACGCATGAACGGCGGGTTGAGCGAGCGCCCCCCGGTCGCGCTCCCCGATAGCGCGGTATTTTATACCGGACTGGGGCGCGAGGTTTATGCCGGCGGCGGCATTTACCCCGACGCAGTTATTCCCATCGATACAGTGCGCTTTAATGATTTCTACTACGAAGCCCGACAGTACGCGCCCCAGTACGCGGAGATCTTCAAGGCAAATTTACCCGACCCGCGTTCGTCGCAAAAATCGCTGACAGTAAACGACGTCCAACTGGCCGATTTTCTGTCTTATTTGCGCAGCGAAGGCGTCGATTTTGAGGATAGCGAATACCGCGATTGCAAAGAAGAGTTGAGGCGTTTGTTGCTGGCGTTGGCATACAGAACCGCCTCAGACCAAACAGCCTATTACCGAACGCTGAACGAGGCCGACCCCGTGATGTTAAAGGCCCTCGACCTGATCAAGCGGGGGCCGCCAACGGGCGACGAATAGTCTGACGCCCAAAATGGGCGGCTGCAAAACGGACTTGCGCCAATTCAGATATGTTCACGCAAAAAAAGGGGCGGCATCTCGCCGGAAAACCGACTGGTCTTGAGAAGGAGCGAAGCCGGATTTTTGCAAAATCATAAAAACCACGCATGTTCAAAATATACACCAAAACCGGCGATACCGGCGAAACGGCTCTTTTCGGGGGCAGACGCATACCCAAGCACGATTTGCGCGTCGAAGCCTATGGCGCCGCCGACGAACTCAACGCTTTCATCGGCGTGCTGGCCGATTCGGTGGGCGTACCTGCCGAGTCTGTCGTCCAACTTCGCGAAATTCAGGCCCGACTCTTTAGCCTCGGCGCCTACCTGGCTTCCGACCCGGACAAGAAAGGACCGCCCATGGACCTGCGCGACTCCGACGTCGAATGGCTCGAACAGGCGATTGACGCCATGGACACAGAATTGGAGCCTCTGCGCAACTTTATCATACCCGGAGGTTGTCTTGCCGTAGCTCAGGCGCACGTGTGCCGCACCGTGTGCCGCCGCGCGGAACGACGCTGCACGGCATTGCACGAATTACAACCTTTGGACGAACTGGCCTTGCGCTATCTTAACCGACTGTCCGATTACTTCTTTACTTTGGCGCGCTACATCGCCCGCAAAAACAACGCCGAAGAAGTTGCCTGGAGGCCGAGGAACTGAGTCTCAGCCCTGACTCGGCCGCCTTTTCAACGCAGCAATTTGTAGTTGCGATACTCTCCCGGCCTCCAGCCTGTCAGTTTTTCGACAAAGCGCGAGAGCCTGTCCTTGAGCGGCCGGCGCATCCGCGTCGGATCGCCGCTGAACTGCCAATTGAGCCGTGCAATCCGTTCCTGCATCACCGCGGGGTGCGAGCCGGCGAAGCGGGCCAGCGGCTCTTTTTCGTCGTACGCAAACACGGGTCTTTCCTCCTCGGGCGCCGAGGGCCTGTACAGACTCTCGAAGTGCGCAATCTTGCGGCGCAGCGCTTCGGGCGGTCGCACCCATCCGTAGTGATGAATATAAGCGGGAATGTGCCGGACGCGCAACTTGCGGTACCGACCATGCTCCAGCAGCCGGAAGCCCTGCGCATCGCGCCAGGATCGGATGCGCTTGTCGTTGCGGATCACGCGCACTTCGCGGCGGTACCAACGCCGCGAATCGCCCACATAATCGTATGATCCATAAAAATGCCGGTAATTGAACAAGAGGCCTTCCGTGAGCGGATCGTCGAGATATCGGCGCATGGCTTTGCGGATCTGCGGCAAGTCGTCTTCGTGGATACACTCGTCGGCCTGTATGTAGCAAGCCCAGTCATACTCGGGAGGTATGGCGTCCAGCGCCTTGTTCGTCTCGACGGCCAGCACGCGCCCGTCTTTGCGCAGCGCGTCGTCCCACACGGTCTGTATGATCTGTATGCGCGGGTCTGCTATGCTTTGAACCAACTGGAGGGTGTCGTCGTCTGAACGTCCTACGGCCACAAACACCGCGTCGCACAAGGGCAGGATAGAACGGATGGCTTCGACTACCGGATAATCGTAGCGCAGGGCGTTGCGCACAAACGTAAAGCCGGCAACTTTCATCTAACGATCGCCGATGGCGCGCAGATTCAGGAAAAACTTAAACCCAAGATTGGCGCTGATGATTTTGCTCTGCGTCAAATAATCGGCAGCAATGAAAAACTCGTTGTTGCGAAATATATCCGAGATGAAAAAGTAGCCGAACTCGGCGCCGAGCGAGTAGTCTAATTTGCCGGATTTCTCATCGGCCGGGCGCAAATTTTTTGTATTGATATCGTACCGTAGCCCTGCTTTTCCCATGGCCGTGAAAGCGCTTTGTTTGGTCTTAGCGCACTGGTTGCCATTGCTGCGGTACAAGCCGACTCCGGCCTGAAGGATAAAGTAAGGCGTCGTGACAAACGACTTTTGGATGGCTTCAGCTTGCGGATTGAGGGTGAGCGTCGCGCCGCCTCCGGCGCGGAGCGTGGACCAGTGCGTGGCCACGTTCATCGCAATCTCGGCGCCGGCGCCTACGCGGTTGTTAATCTCTTGCACATTGGGCGCCGCCGCATA
>JBKBLI010000028.1:38745-40939 GCA_046296435.1 Saprospiraceae bacterium
AATGCAGGGACGTCCAGAAAAAGTCGGGGGCCGGTGTATTGCGCCACCAGCGCAACGGAAGATAGCGTCAGGGCGAGGATCAGAAAAGTAAGTTTTTTGCGCATAACGATTGAGCGGATTTAAATAAAACTCTAGCATAGATGCCGCAAGCGACTTAAATGCTGCTGCAAAGGTAGTTAGTGCGCCGAAAAAAAGGTTTTATATCGAAAAATCAGGCCGCTGCGTCGGCTTTTTACCTCGCATCCAAGGGATTGTCCATACATTCGCACCTGATTAACGTTCACAAAACAAACCGCAATACTATGTCTTTTAGCCGCATTCTTACCATCATTGTTCTGGGGCTGTTCGTCCTGACAGGTTTTAGCATGTGCAACGCCTACAATTCCGCCGTCCCCATGGACGAGAAAGTCAAAAAAGCGTGGGCCGACGTCGAAAATCAGTACCAACGCAGGGCTGACCTCATCCCCAACATTGTCAATACCGTGAAAGGTTACGCCAATTTCGAAAAAAGCACTCTGGAGGCCGTTACCAACGCGCGGGCAAATGCCACGCGGGTGCAAATCAACGTGGACGAGCTAACTCCCGAAAATATCCAGCGCTATGAACAAGCCCAGCAGGGTCTGCAAAGCGCCCTAAGCCGTCTGCTGGCTGTAGCCGAGAATTACCCCGACCTGAAAGCCAACCAAAACTTTCTGGATCTTCAAGCGCAGTTGGAGGGCACCGAAAACCGCATCGCTCAGGAACGACGCAATTACAACAACGCCGTTGCCGATTACAATATCCTCGTCCGCCGCTTCCCAAACAATATATTCATGGGCATATTTGGTTTTTCGCCAAAGGGTAATTTTAGTTCCGCTCCCGGTTCGGATAAGGCTCCTGAAGTGAATTTCAACTGATCCCTATGTTTTTTTCCAAATCGGAAGAACAGCGCATCGTGGCGGCCATTCGGGAAGCTGAGTCGCGCACAAGCGGCGAAATTCGACTCTTCGTCGAACCCTTTTGCATGAGCGACGATCCCGTACAAAAGGCGGCCGAGTTGTTCGAACTGCTCGGCATGACCCAGACGCAGGCCCGCAACGGCGTGCTGCTCTATCTCGCGTACGAATCCAAGCACTTCGCCATCTGGGGCGATGAGGGGATTCACGAGCGGGTAGGATTCGATTTTTGGAACGCAGAGAAGCGACTGTTGCGCGAGCGACTCCAACGGGGCGAAACGGTCTTGGGTCTGTGCGAAGTGATTTTGCAAATTGGCGAACAGTTGAGCCGGCACTTCCCGGCCGATCAAAACAACAACCGAAACGAATTGCCCGATGAGATCATTTATGGCTAAACGGCGGGCGTATTGCCTACTTCTCCTGTGCGTCTCCGCATGGCCTTTCGGTTGGCTGACGGCCCAAGGCGATTTGTTTCCGCCCAAACCTCAACCGGCGGTCTATGTGCATGATTACAGCGCATGGCTGTCGCCCGGCCAGCGCGCTGCGCTGGAGCGCAAATTGGCCATGTATGACGATAGTACCTCCACCCAGATTGTGCTGATGATCCGCCCCGATATCGGCGACTACGACAAAGCGACCTACAGTTTCGAATTGGGCAACCGCTGGGGAATCGGCCAAAAGAAGAAAAACAACGGAATCGTAGTCCTCATCAAAACCGAAGGGTCTGACCGCGGCGTGTTTATCGCTACCGGATACGGAACCGAGGGCGCTCTGCCTGATGTGTTGGCCGGGCGTATCGTGCGGCAAGTGATGATTCCGCACTTCCGGCGCAATGAATACTACGAGGGCATAGACGCCGGTCTCAACGCCATCATGGCAGCCCTCGCCGGCGAATTTGTCAATACGCCGCAGGAAGGCGATGCGACACCTATTTGGCCCTTCATCATCATGGTGATCATATTGTTCATCATTTTTGCGAGCCTGAGTCGCCATATGGCCAAGCGGGGCGCCATGTACGACCGAACCGGTCCGCATACCACCCGTCGCCGACACGACGACTGGTGGGGCGGCGGCTACTCGCGGGGCGGCTCATGGGGCGGCGGCTCTTTTGGCGGCGGCTCATGGGGCGGCGGCTCTTTTGGCGGCGGCTCTTTTGGCGGCGGCGGCGCTGGCGGGAACTGGTGAGTTGTTAGTTGTTAGTTGTTAGTTGTTAGTTGTTAGTTGTTAGTTGTTAGTTGTTAGTTGTTAGTTGTTAGTTG
>JBKBLI010000029.1:0-7728 GCA_046296435.1 Saprospiraceae bacterium
GAACTGGTGCTGATCAGGATGGCGTAATGTACGCCTTCTTCAGCCTGTTCGATACTGAGCGTTTGCGGAGAGTCGGAGCGCAGGTCGCCATTGTCGTCGAAGTTGGTTTCGTTGAAGGGTACGAGTTCGAAGTACACGCCACAATCGGGTAACAGGCGCATGCCCTGCGAGTCCGGCCTGGTCTGGTAGGAGAAAAAACCTTCTGAAGCCATATAGCTATCCACAAATTGTACTGGTTTGCTGAACATGGCTTTGAGGCCCGGTTTGTAAGGTTCGGCAAATACGCCGCCGTGTACAAACACAGAGAAGTCGGGCCATATTTCGTGAATAGACTTCAGTTGGTGCGTCTCAATAATGCGTTCGAGCACCAATTGAAGCCACATCGGATTGGCCACAGAGAATCCGATATTCCATTGGGGCGCTTCTTGCGCAATGCGTTCGATCCGGTCGTTCCATTCCGGCAGGTCGCTGATATGCCTTCCGGGGCGGTAGTACGCTTCCAACCACAGCGGGCGGTTCAGACCAATAATCCCCGAAAGGTCGCCTACGTAATGCCGCCCCTGCACATTGGGCGCTGTGCAAGAGCCAATCATCAGCATTTGTCGGGAGAATTGTTTGGCAGGTAGCTGGAATTTGGTAATGCCGCAAAACATGCGCCGCGACCCGCGCCCCATGTCTCGCAGCATGTCGTGGGTTACCGGAATATATTTGCTGGTCGCCTGACTGGTGCCGCTCGAAAGCGCATAGTAGGGGATTACCCCCGGCCAGCATATATCCGGATAATCCTCGAGAGACTTTGACCACCACTTCTCGAACAATTGATTGTAGTCAAATGCGGGAGTATTGTCCTTGAAGGCTTGTTCAGGATTGGCTGAACGCAGTATTTGCGAAAAGTGATATCTTCGCCCGAACTCGGTGTGTTCCGCTCGCGTGAGCAACTTGATCAATTGTTTTTTTTGTAAGCGGGGCGCGTCATATTTAACCCGATCAATTAGTGCGCCCACCTGTGCCGCTTTTTTGATAAATGCGCCGAGAACCAGCATAATTCAGGTTGGATTTGGCAAAAAAAAATGCAAATATCGAAAAAAAATCGTTTCCGCGCCGCAAAACCGAAATCAGCATAATTATTGGATTTGCGCATCTATTCTTTTGGTTTGTTTTTTTAACACGATTTTTTGGGCGGTCAAACCAAATTTTATTCTGATTAGCGCAGGTATTCAACGCTTAATGCGTCATCCTCCGCACTTCTGGGGAGAAAAAAAACAATCAGAGAGTGTTGCCATTTGAGCGTCTTGCCGTAACTTAGCGCCCGAAATCGTTTCTATTTTAATCCCGGACTCATCTGTTGTATGATTCCCGGTCTGAACAATAAAACAGCGCCGGATGCAAAATTTTGATTTTATCTGTATTCACCCTGACGTTCAGGATGGCGAACCTGTCTTCAGCGGAACCCGTATCAGGCTTGAAACTTTTTTTGACTACATGCGCATTGGCGTGAGCGTCAACGAATTTTTGAACGAGTTCCCTTCCATCACACGCGATCAGGCCATGAACGCCCTGCAATTGGTACGCAGGAAGGTTTCTTTAGAACAAATCAAGTTGTTCGTGTCGTCCCCCAAATCCTTCTCGGAGCGTTCGGAGCGCATGGCTTCTTAGGCGCTTTCCGACAAGTTTCTCCTTCTGCCCAAGGGTGGGCGACTTTTGTTGCGTTGCGCATCGGGTTTGCGATGGCGCCCATGGCGGCTGTACCGGGCTGTAGCGCAAACATGGGCGATAGGGTGAACGCCTGTCCGAGTCAAGGCCTACATGCTTTTTTTGAAGAAAAGCGGATGCGTCGCGCCGGGATTCTTAAATTTTTCGGAAAAGAATTGGGTTCGGGAGGGTGTGCGGCGGAGGGTGCGCGCATAGCCCGCTTCATATCTCCCATTCCCCATGCCCGAGCGCACATGCCCCGTCGCCCGTCTAAAAAGTCTTTTCCCCGAAAATTAAACCATCGAACCATTCGTTAGCGGTATTTTTTACTTTTGCGGGTTGCACACATTGCCATCGCTGCTTTTTGATATTCAATTTTAGCAAAATGAAATCCATCCGCGCACTCAGCCGCTTGTTGTTTTTTGCGCTCTACACCATTGTCCGGACAGCCGAGGTTGTCATTGCCTCAAAGATATGGGGTATCGATTGGGACAGATCCCTGCGCGTGAGACGCTCTTTTGTGCGCTTTTTACTGCCCCGCATCGGCGTCAGGCTTCATATCGAGGGCATCGCCCCCGATTACCCCTGCCTCATCGTAGGCAATCACCGGTCTTATCTGGATCCGGCGTTCATTTGTCACGAGGCCAAGGCCTTTGCGGTGTCAAAAGCCGAAGTGGCGCACTGGCCTATCATTGGCTACGGGACGCGGGTCACGGGCACATTGTATCTTCAGCGCGAGAGCGCCGGAAGCCGGAAATATACCCTCGACGCCATCGAAGCCAAACTGCGCGAGGGTTGGCCCGTCGTCTTGTTTCCGGAAGGCACTACGACCAGCCTCCCCAAAACCGGACCGTTCAAAATGGGATCCTTTCGCTTAGCGGCGCAAACCGGCTATCCGATCGTGCCGGCAGCCATACGCTACGCCGATCCCGCAGACTACTGGCTTGGCGACGATACTTTCGTCGGGCACTTCATGCGCATGTTTGGGAAAAAAAGGATCGAAGCCTCCGTGAGTTTCGGGCCGCCCATGCGCGACGACAACCCCGAACGCCTCATGCTTAGCGTGAAAAACTGGATTGACGCGCGAATTTGAGAAAAAACCGACTTGTCGGCCCGGTCTCAAAAAAAGTCCGTTTTTTTGCACCGTAAAAACAATACATTCTTAACAAAATCGCACAAAACGACAAGGCATGGCTGTCCTGGTACACAAACACTCCCGCATCATCGTACAAGGTTTTACCGGTAAAGAAGGTACGTTTCACGCTGAACAAATGATCGCTTACGGAACCAACGTAGTAGGCGGCGTAACTCCCGGAAAAGGCGGCCAAACACATCTCGACCGTCCGGTATTCAACACCGTTGAAGATGCGGTGAAAGGCGCCGGCGCCGATACCTCTATTATATTTGTTCCGCCAGCTTTTGCCGCAGACGCCATCATCGAAGCCGCCGCTTCGGGCATCAAGGTGATTGTCGCCATCACCGAGGGCATTCCGGTGCAAGATATGGTGCGCGCCAAGGCCTATGTCGATATGCGCGGCGTCCGCCTGATCGGCCCCAACTGCCCCGGAGTAATCACGCCCGACGAAGCGAAAGTCGGCATCATGCCGGGCTTCGTATTCAAGCGCGGCCCGGTGGGCTTGGTCTCCAAATCGGGTACCCTCACCTATGAGGCCGCCGATCAGATTGCTAAGGTAGGTCTGGGAGTGAGTACGGCCATCGGTATCGGCGGCGACCCCATTATCGGTACTACTACCCGCGAAGCCATCGAACTGTTTATGAGCGACCCCGAGACCGAAGCGATCGTGATGATCGGTGAAATCGGCGGAAGTCTCGAGGCCGATGCCGCCCGTTGGATCCGGGCAAACGGCAATAAAAAACCCGTAGTCGGATTCATCGCCGGACAAACGGCCCCCAAAGGCCGCAAGATGGGTCACGCCGGCGCCATCGTGGGCGGCGCCGACGATACCGCCGAAGCCAAAATGCGCGTGATGGCCGAAAATGGTATTCACGTCGTGGACTCTCCGGCCCAAATTGGCGCCATGGTGCGCAAAATATTCAACGCCTGATGCTGAACAGCCACAGATGCTGGCACTGTATTTGGCCATTGTTGATGTGCGGCGTAGCCTGTAGTCAGTCGCCGCCGCTGACCGAGTCGCTATCGTTTGCGCCGCGACAGGGGCAGACGGTCACATTGTTGAGCGAGGCAGAAGCAATAGAGGCCATCATAACCGACACGACCGATGGCTATTTCGAAAAAGTCAGCACGGCCGAGATGTCGATTCTACTCAAACGACCGCTTGGCTCCTTGCCCGACCGCGACCAGTTGTTGCGGGACTACAAAGCGCTCCTTCAATCAGACGTAAGCGCCTTCAGTACCGAAGAAGCCGCTAAAATCGTGGAAGTCTTCAACTACGTTAGCCGCATTTGCGACAGCGTGAACCCAGATATTTTTCCGTCGAAACTTCGGCTTATCAAGTTGGCCGGCGTATCCTACGGATCGTCCACGTATTACACCCGCGAAAATTGTATCGCCATTCCGGCCAATGTGCTGGGTAAGGACTGGAATCATCACGACTTCGTCGCCACGATGTTTCACGAGTTGTTTCATGTGTGGTCGCGATACAATCCCGAGCGGCGCGGCGAGTTGTACCGCCTCATCGGCTTCGAAACGCTTCCTTACGATCGCTTGCTGATGCCAGACACCCTGCGCCGCCTGCTCCTTCACAATCCGGACGGCGTTAATTTCGCACAGAAAATGAACCTGCGGCTCAGAGAGGGCGCCAATCGGGATGTGGTTCCGGTCATCAGGGCCGACCATTACGGCTACAAGAAAGGCCGCAGCGCTTTTTTCAGTTACCTGAAGTTCGATCTGTACTACATTGAGTCCACACCCGCCGGGGCGTGGCGCTTGCTGACCCGCGAGGACGGGGTGAGCACCTTGCATCCCAGCGACGATATGGACGATTTTTTCCGCCAAATACGCGACAACACCAATTACATCATCCACCCCGACGAAGTGCTGGCCGACAACTTTTCGCTGCTCATGCTCAGCATCGAAGCCCCTGATAAAATCGCCAGACTCTCCCCCGAAGGTCTGCAACTACTGGGCGCTATGCGCCAGACGCTATCGCGTTGATCAAGCCGCCAAAGCGGTCAACTCAGGCGCCTAAGAAGGGCAGCTAACAGATAAGCTTGGCGCTAGAGCAAGGTGTGAGGAATATGCATATTCCCAGCCCCTGCGCAACCTTTTTTTTGAAAAAAATTAAAGGCGTTTGGCTACAAGATTTGTGGCCGCAAAAGACCGTAGATCTATCCGGCAATTGTTCGGTTGGGCTTACTCGGCGTTATGGCCAATTCGGGACTCCGGAGCTTCCTTGCGCACGCGCTTGAAAGCTTCGAGGCCGCAATCTAAAAAAGCGCGGTACTGGCGCACCTCAGGCGTGTAGGCCACCGGCTTGTTGAGCACCGTAGCGCCGTCGTAGTGCATCAGTACGTAATAGGGCTGCGAACTGGCCCCAAAGTTGTTGATCTGGAAGCTGCTCCACTTGCCGCCTACGGTGCGGATTTTTTCGCCGCTGAGCGGGTCGAGCAGGTAGCTGAATTTGTTGTCCGGAAAGAGGCGGGCCTGATCATCCACATACAGCGACACCACGATGTAGTCGTTGCGCAGGCGGTCGAGGATTTCCGGATAGATCCACACGTTTTCTTCCATCTTACGGCAATTGACGCATCCGTAACCCGTGAAATCCACAAACAGGGGCTTTTGCTCACGCTGCGCAGCGACAACGGCCTCGTCGAAGTCGTGGTAACACTCCAACTCGTGCGGGCAACCCTTGTGCGGCGAGCTATCCGCTTTTTTGTCGTACTTGTAGCTATAATGCACGGGCGGCGCCAGGCCGCTCAACAGCGACAGAGGGCGGTAGTTGACCAATCCCCAACCCATGTAGGCTGCAAACGCTACAGAGGCCAAACCCAGCCCCATACGTCCAAAGCCCGGCTTGCCTTTAGCGCCCTTCCAGCCAAACACGCCCAATTGGTATAGCCCCAGCGCCAACGCCAGCAAGATCCATAAGACGAGGAAGGTCTCAAACTTCAGGATGCCCCAATGCCGCACCATATCGGCTGTGCTCAGAAACTTGAGGGCTAAGGCCAATTCGAGGATACCCAGCGTGATTTTGACGTTGTCCATCCAGCCGCCCGACTTGGGCAGCGACTGCAACCAGCCCGGAAACAGCGCAAAGAGCGTGAAGGGCAGGGCCAGCGCCAAACCAAAACCAAACATGCCGACTGCCGGCTTGGGCGGTATGAAGCCCAACCAGGCCGCGCCGGCATTGATGCGCGAGGCTTCGACCAGCAGCGTGCCCACAATAGGTCCGGTGCACGAAAAAGAGACCAAAGCCAGCGTAAATGCCATAAAAAAAATCCCCACAAGCCCGCCGCGATCGGCCATCTTGTCGCTGCTGTCAATCCAGGAAGAGGGCAGCGTAATCTCGAAAAGACCGAAAAAGGAGAGTGCAAAGATCACAAACACCGCAAAGAACAACAGGTTGAAGTACATGTCGGTGCTCATCTGATTCAGGAAGTTCGGCCCGAAGGCCGCCGTTATGCCGATGCCCAATGCCACGTAGATCAAAATGATGCTCAGACCATAAATGATGGCGTTGCGGATGCCTTTCTTCCGGTTGCCCGATCTTTTGACGAAAAAGGCCACCGTCATCGGCACCATCGGAAACACGCAAGGCGTCAGCAAGGCCAACAAGCCGCCGATAAAGCCGCCGAAAAAAATCCCAAAAAAAGACAAATCCCCCGCTTCGCTTTCGATCCCGCAATTGCTCACAAAGCGGGCCGAATTGATGCTCTCGCGTTTACTGAAAAAAAAATCCACAAAGTTGGGATCGTCCGGGCGTTGCAAGCCCGCCGAAGCGGCGCCCAAAGCGTCGGAGTCAGGGGAGTCGGGCGCTTTGGGCGCCGGCGCATCGGGGGCGGGCGCGTCGGGAGCCGGCGCGTCGGGTTGTTTGCCGCCGCTTTCCGCCGGCGTCGCCCCTTTGCCGGGCTCGTCGCTCTTGGGGGTGTTGCAGGGCTTCAGGCCCAAGCCGCTGAGATCAAACCTGAAGTCAACATCGCGGGGCGGCAGGCACTGCTCGTCGTCGCATGACATAAAGGTCAAGTAGCCGACGATGGGTTTGGTGGGGTCTTTCACTTCGATGCGTTGCGTGATGACAGCCGTTCCCTTGAATTTCGTCAACTCCATGTTGAACACCTTATCGAATACCTTCATGACGCCGCCGCTCTCCTGCGCCTTGCCGATTTTGGCAAAACTTTTGACCGACTCGTCGTATTCGATGGTAGTGGGCAGCGGGCCGTCGTCGCCTTCGATAAATTGCGAATAGGTGTACCAGCCCGCTTTGATCTGACCTTTGAAGACGAGATCCGCCTTACAATCGTCCACTTTTTTGGCTTCGAAGGTCCAGGAGACAACTTGTGGTTGGGCAAGCAAAAAGACTGACCATAGACTAAATACGAACGCCGCGGCAAAGCGACGAACCGCGATTGATGTCAAATTGCGCATATTTTTTTTGTTGGCGATATGGTAACGGCGATTTTCGGGTGAAAAACGACGCAAAGGTAACGCTTTTCGCCTACAAAGATTGTAACGATTGTCACGTTTGGAATCCATTGACATCAGTAATCGAAAAAGCGGACGGCAGTAAACGCTTTTGCCCTACTTTTGCGCCGAACGCGCCCGTCGCCCGCATCCTGTTTTCACCCCGCATCTTCAGACATGACCCGCACGCAACTCGTCGAGCAGATTTTCGAAAAAAAATCATTCCTTTGCATCGGTCTCGACGCCGAGATCGAACGCCTGCCGGAAGGCCTCAAGCGCGATCCCGACGGATTGCTGGACTTCAATCGCCGGATCATCGACGCCACGCGCGACCTGTGCGTTGCCTACAAGCCCAATTTGGCTTTTTATGAAAAATACGGCGCGCGCGGTTGGGCGGTTTTCGAAAAAACCATCGCCCACATCGGCCCCGA
>JBKBLI010000029.1:7826-25287 GCA_046296435.1 Saprospiraceae bacterium
AACACCTCCGCATAGCCGACGCCAAGCGCGGCGATATCGGCAATACCGGCCGGGCATATGCTGAGGCTTTCTTTGGCGCCGCGCAGTGCGACGCCGTCACGGCGGCCCCATACATGGGCGAAGACAGCGTGCGCCCCTTTCTGGAATATCCGGACAAGTGGACGGTGCTTCTGGCGCTCACGTCCAATCCGGGAAGCGCCGACTTTCAGATGGCGCAACAAGACGGCGGCGACTTACGCCTTTTTGAAAAGGTGCTGCGTAAGGCGGCCGACTGGGGCGATCCCGAGCGCCTGATGTTTGTGGTAGGAGCGACGCACCCCTCAGCTTTTGAGGCCGTGCGGCGTCACGCGCCGGAGTACTTCTTGCTCGTACCCGGTATCGGAGCGCAGGGCGGCGACCTGGAGGGGGTCTGTCGTGCGGGCATGCTGCGCGATTGCGGCCTGTTGGTCAACGCTTCGCGCAGCGTCATTTACGCGGGTTCGGGTGCGGATTTTGCTGAAAAAGCGCGCGCCGCCGCCGCCGACTTGCAGCGTCAGATGGCCCAAATGCTAGAGCGTTACGCCCTATGAACGCTCTGGACGAACGCATGATGCGCCGCTGCCTCGAACTCGCGCTGCGGGGCAGCGGCGCGGTCTCGCCCAACCCCATGGTGGGCGCGGTGCTGGCGCTCGGCGAGCGGGTTTTGGGCGAGGGGTGGCACCGCGCATACGGCGGCCCTCACGCCGAAGTGCGCTGCTTCGACGCGGTGTCTGACGCCGACCGGCCGCTTATTCCGCAGACTACCCTGTACTGCAATCTCGAACCTTGTTCGCACCATGGCAAGACGCCGCCCTGCGCCGATCTGATCTTGCGCATGGGCGTGCGGCGTGTTGTGGTGGGCTGCGCCGATCCCAATCCGGAGGTGGCAGGCAAAGGAATCGCGCGTCTGCGGGCCAGCGGCGTAGCGGTGACTGAAGGCGTATTGGCCCGGGAGGCGCGAGACCTGAATAGTGCATTTTTTCATTGGATTGCGCATCGCAGACCTTATGTGATTCTGAAATGGGCTGAGAGCGCCGACGGCTTTATCGCCCGGACGGGCGAGCGCACGCCCATCAGCCATTCGCTGGCTCTGCGTCTGACACACCGCTGGCGCGCCGAGGCTGACGCCATTCTGGTCGGCGCCCGGACGGCCTTGCTCGACGACCCGTCCCTCACGACCCGCTTTTTCCCCGGAAAAAATCCCTTGCGCCTCTCCCTTGACCCGCGCGCGGCGCTCCCGCGCGCCGCCCGTCTGCTGGACGATACCGCTCCAACGTGGATCTATGGCCCGCAGCGCGAGGGCGACTGGCGTCAGACGCGCTTCATCCCGCTCGAAACTGGGCGCTTAGAATGGCATAGATTGCTTGACGACCTGGCGCAGGCCGGCAAGGCAATCCTCTTGGTCGAGGGCGGCGCCGACGTTCATCGCCAATGGTTGGCCTCCGGACTCTGGAACGAGATCCGGGTGCTGAGCAGCGACCGCCCGCTGGGAGAGGGGACGCCCAGCGCTCAACTCCCGCATTTTGTCTGCTTGCAAGCGCTCAAGCGCGTTTCGCCGACCGATACGTACTTGCGCTACACAAAACCGATCGAGGGCGCTGACCGACTTTAGTTGCCGACCAGTTTTACGACGAAATGTTGATTGGCCATGTTGCCGGCCATAGCGGGAATGGCGTCGCTGAGGTGCAGATTTTTGAGGCCTTGAGTTTTCAGCGCGCGGGCTGTGACGCTAAACTGAAGCGGCTGATCGCTCGCAGAGCCGGCGAATAGCATCCTCAGCTTGCCGTTGGTATCGGCGTGCGAACCGATCTCAAATCCGGCTGATACGGCTTGCGCCAGATTTACATCCAGCACCTCCCAATCGCTGAAGTCGATGGCCCACTGGCCATAAAACGCAGGCTCGGTGGCGCTAAATGTAAAGGTCGCTACCTGACCTTTTTTGATCAGATCGGCGCCGCCGGCGCTGTACGCAATCTGATAATCGCCTATCGTGGACGGATCGTCCTGGTCGGACATCGTTGGATTGACCCTGGCGCTTTGGTTCACGTCGCCCGCCTTGATACCGAGGGCGTTGAACTGAGGCTCGTCGGCCTGCATGTCAATTTCGAAGGAGATCGACTCGGGATCAATGTCCCAAGGCGAAAGCGGATTAGCAAACGCCAGATCGGCCGGCAGGAATGTCCAAATCTGCTTGTCAAAAGTGGCTTTCTCACCGATAATGACCTGCCGCATCTGATTCAGGTCGGGTGTTGTGACGCCGCCGGAGCCGTTGACGTCGCCTGCCAGCAGCGCATAGGGCGAAATGGGGGAATTGCCTGCGATGAGGTGACGCCTGACGGCCATGATGTCCCTGACATTCACGCCTATGAGCGGGTCGTCTGATTTGTCGAACCGGACGAGATATACATCCTGCGGACTGGGGTTGCCGACCGTAAATGCGCAAAAGCCTGCGGCATCGGTCATCTCCTCGGCTATCTGGACGCCATTGACCAGAAGGCTGACTTTGGTTTCGTAGATGCCAAAACCCGTGGGCGTGTTGACGGACACTTTCAGGGTTTTGGTTTGGGCGTTCAACGTCAGGGTGGCCAGCGTTAACGATAAGTATAGAAAATGTTTCATGTCTTATACCTTTTTTAGGTGACTAATTAATTTGTGCAAACATACGGCTTTCGAAATTATTTTTTTCAAAAAGATGCAGTTTTGTCGCTTTTTTACAAAAAACATTCAAGAAGGATATCATGCGTCGAAAAAATAGGGGGTGATTCTGGCGGCCTTTACCTGGCGGCCTTTTCGCTGACGGGTTCGGCCCCGACGGCCTTTTTTCCCGGGCCTTGTTTTTTCGAAAAGAAGGGAGGGCATGAGCGTAGGGTGCGCGTGGGGCACGCGCCTGTATGCACCCCGCTAAGTACTATGATCCGGCATGTGTCGTGGGCGAGGTCGCCAGATCCCGATTTGCGAACCAGTTATTCAAAAACATACAGGCTGCCAGATCGCCCGTGACGTTGACCGCCGCGCGGAACATGCCGAGCAAGCGCTCAATGCCAATAATCAATACAATGCCCTCGGAGGGGATGCCAGAGCTATTGAGCACCGAAGCCAGCACGATGACGCCGCCGCCCGGTACAGAGGGCGTACCGATGGAAGCTGCAATCAGGGTAAAGGTGATCAGAATCAGGCTGGGTATGCCGAGTTCGATCCCGTAAGCTTGCGCGATGAACAACGTGGAGATGCATTGATATATGGCTGTTCCGTCCATATTGACGGTCGCGCCTACCGGGATAATAAAATTGCTGATGGCCGGCCGTACGCCGAGTTTTTCTTCGGCAGTTTTGAGCGATAGGGGCATTACTGCGGCGGAGCTTGTAGTCGAGAATGCCAGCAATTGCACATCGCGTACGCTGCTGAAAAAATGCCATACCCGGCCTCCGCCGCTAAAGCGAACTACTGCCGCATAGAACAGCAGGAGGATGGCCAGACCCAATAACACGACCAGCACGTAGTACCCTACGCCGGTGAGCGACTCTAAGCCTATTTTGGCGGTGAGTTGCGCAAAGATGCCAAATACAGCCAGGGGCACGATCTTCATGGCCCATTTGACCACGGCCATACAAATCTCTTGAATGGCCCCGAGGAGGGTCTCAATAGGGCGGCGGTGTTTTTCATTGAGGCTGAGGGCGGCTATCCCGATCAGGATGGCGAAGATCACCACCCGCAACATTTCGCCTGAGACCATGGAGGCCAGAGGGTTGTCCGGCAGGATAGCGCCGATGTAGTTGGGCAAGGCGTCGAAATTCCATCTGGCCTCTGCCCCCATATCCCCGCCCGTTGCCGCGGCCCCTTGCGCCTTGTGTAAGCTTTTGCCTGGCTGGAATGCCAAACTGAGCACGATGCCCAGGGCCACCGACAGGAAGGTGGTGAATACGAAATAAAGCAAAGCGGCCGGCCCCATTCTGCGCAGGCCCTCGACGTTGTTGGACATGATACCGCTCACGATGGAGGCTACGATCAGGGGGACCATGATCATCTGGACCAACTTCATGAACAGGACGCCGGGCAGGGAGAGCCAATTGCCTGCCACGCCGGCTGTTTTTTCTGAGAAAATGCCGTTTGCGGGGCTGAGCAACAAACCGGCGCCAACGCCGATAAAAAGCGCGATGATGACTTTGAGCCAGAGGCGGCCTTCTACCAGCACTTGTAGGTAACTGGTGAGGGATTTGAGGGTTTTGTACTCGTACATCGAAAGCGGGGTATTGGGTTGTGATGCCAGTCTTTTGTTGCGCTACACTACCGACCGGCCTTGATCAATCGGGTCGTCAAGCGCCAGCCGATGCCTGACAACTCGCAGAAGTAAATGCCGGCCTTCAAGTCGTTCAGATCAAGCGTTTCGCCGCCGCCCCATACATTTTTTTCGAAAACAGAGCGTCCCTGCGCGTCGAAGACACGCAGGCGCGCCGGACCCGGGTTGTCCCATTGCAGTAGGGCGAAGTGCGTGGCGGGATTGGGCGCGAGGCGGAGCGTGGGGGCGGAGGCGCTGGGCTTGTCGTGGGTGGCGATGCTGACGTCTGCGTATGTCGTGAACAGCCCGTTGCCGTGGGTGGCGGCCAATACCAGGCCGTCGGAGGGACGCACATCGACGTAAGGTACTACGGCCGCGCCGATGGTCTCCGGCGCTTGCAGAACCCACTGTGTGCCGGGCTGGCTGACCGTATGCTGTATAAGCGTATCGGCTGCAAACAGTCCCGCGCTGGTACCGCAGTAGTAACGCCTTTGGCCGTTGGGCAGGGGCAATATGCTTATCCAGCGTATGGAGGGGCCGGCGCCGGCGCCATTGAACAATTGCTCCAAGTTGCCGGCTACCCTTATCCAGCTTTGCCCGCCGTTTTCGGTGAGGAAGATGCTGTAGATCGAGTAGTTCGAGTAGCAGAGAATGACCCGGTCAGCATCGTTGGGATCGACGGCTATACAACTGACGTAGGCGCCATTGTTGGTCAGCGGGGCGGGCAACTGGGTCCAGTTGGGCGCGCCTGTATGCGCATTGTCGATGCGATAGATGCGGTTTTGGCTTGTACCTACGTACAGGCGGTGTGGGGTTCCACCCCGAGATACGCCGATGGCTGTAAACTGGCCGCCTTGTGCGACCAAGGTATCGGGGAATTTGGTCCAGCCGACCATGGTGCTGTCCCATTGGTTGAGCAAGGGTATGGCCGATAGGTTGTTGTGCCGGTACAGGTGTCGCCCTGCGGGCAGGTAGAGCAGGTTTTCGTCGAGGGGGTCGATTGCGAGGGGGTTGATGAAAAGATAGTCGTTTTTGCGACGATCGGCGGGGTCGAAGCGCTGAAAAGCGGTCACGACGCCCTGATTATCGAGAGTGGCCTTGGCTATACGGCCCTGCTGGATGGAGAGGATGTAGAAGTCTTTGCCGGTGCGCACGGCCCCATAGGCGCCGTCTCCGTTGATGGTCTGTACCCAACTGGCTTGTGGATTGTCGGAGTTGACAAACAGGTTGCCATTGTCCTGAAATCCGCCGATGATGGTCTGGTCGCCCGGTGTGTTGCGGTCGAAGAGCGCGGTGTAGAACTGGGTGGTCAGGTATCCGTTGTTGAGAGAAGTCCAGACGACGTTGGGGGCCAGCGGGTCGTCGCTGCGGTGTACTCCGCCGTCGCTGGCCGTGAACAAGACCTTAGGGTTGGAGGGCAAAAACAGCAATTCGTGCACGTCGGGGTGGTGGTTGGGATATATCTCGAAGTAGGGTAGTTTGGTCCCGGGCATGTAGCCGCCGATCATGGCGGTGTTGTCGGGCGTCGTGAAGCCGTCGGTCGAGCGCCACAGGCTGGTTCCGCCAATGAACACATGACCCGTGCCGGGCTGCACCTTGACGGTCAGGTCGTAGCCGCCCTGACTGGCAAAGCGGTCGAAATCGGTTCCGGTAGCGGGCAGATTGGCCGATAGATTGACCCATTGGCCGCCGTCGCCAGATCCGTCGCCGCTGAGGTAAGTGTATTTCCAGAGGCTGTTCCACTCATCGCTGTCGATAAATCTGGAGTAAAGTCCGGCATTGGGGGTATATCCGAGGAAATAAACTTCGTTTTCGTTGTCGGGGTTGATGCCGATGACGAAGCGCTGGTAGTTAGTAGGGAATCCGGGCGGATTGAGTCGGGTCCACTGGGCGCCGTTGGGGCTGCGCCAGATGCCGCCCTGAAAGCCTTCGCTGCTCAAAGTGGCATAAACCACGCCCTGCGAGGTGAGGGCTACATCGGTGAAGTAAGAGGCTGCATTCTGCGCGCCGCCGCCGCGTACGGCCGTCCAGCTTTGGCCGCCGTTGGCGCTGCGCCAGATAGCGCCGTAGGTGGCTGCATAGACGATCTCCTGCGTAGAGTCGGCCGAGGGATCGGTCGCTACGCGCCAGCCGCCTTGCCAGATGTTGGTGAACGACTGCGGATTGCCTCCGTCTGTGGAGGACAGAGGCGCCCACGTGAGGCCGTTGTCGGTACTTTTGAACATGCCGTCGCCCAGATAAAAGGCGCTGCCGCCGCTGGCCGAGGTTCCGTAAATTTCGCCGGAGAGGTAGTACCAGACATGGGTTTTGCCGGCTTGGGTGTGTTGGGCGATGCTGACGCAACCCGGATGTGCGTTCATGGGCGTGCGCCGCGTCCAGCTTTGTCCGCCGTCTTCGCTAAGCCATAGTCCGCCGGACACGCCTCCGGCGAAGATGCGGTTTTCGTCGTTGACATCGAAGGCCAACGCACGGGTGCGCCCTCCGTAATTCCAGGGGCCGCGCGCCTCCCACGCTCCATCGCCCGACCTCGGCGAAGCCTGGACGGGCAGTCCGGCCACGAATCGACGCTCCAGAAATCGTATGCCGTCGGGGATGCGTCCGGTGGCCGGGTCAGCCAGCATCTGGCGCTCCCATTCGCGGCGTGCGGCGCGGTTTTCGGTTTTTCCGCTGCCGGGCACGGCGATTCGGGTAGGCTTTTCAGTGATTTGTTGGCAGGCGGCCAGCATGAAGCAGAGGATCCAGAGCAGAACGTTAGTTTGTTGCATGGATAGAAGCGGCGCAATTTTTTTCAAAAAAAAACAAGGCCAAAGATAGCGCGAATCTCTTAGCTCGCGGTCGGTATTTTCGAAAACGGGCCGCAAATGCCGTAAGATCTGATCGTAAAATACAGATGTTGGCTTGGCGCGCAACAAAATGCGTATTTTTGCGTCTGTTTGTGCAAAAAAAACAGACAGAGTAACATGTTAATTCGTGCAATATCGATAGCGACCGCTCTCTTTTTCGCCCTCTCCGGCGTTAGAGCGCAGGGTATGATTTTTTTTGAAGGTCCCTGGAGCGACGCCCTGGCAAAAGCCAAGAAAGAAAATAGACTGATCTTTGTGGACGCCTATGCGGCTTGGTGCGGCCCTTGCAAGGCCATGGCCAAAAATGTTTTTCCCGATCCGAAAGCCGGCGCTTTTTACAATGCCAATTTCATTAATCTAAAGATCGACATGGAAAAGCCGGAGAACCGCGAGTTCGCCGGCAAGTATCCCGTCAGGTCGTATCCGACGTTTATGTTCATCGATCATGAGGGCAAGATCGTGGCCAAAGAAATTGGCGGACGCGACGTGGACGCCTTTATAGAGATGGGCCGCAAAGCCCTTGGTAAGATCGACAAATCGGGCGATTACGAGCAGGAGTACAAGGATGGCAAGCGCGATCCCGAATTCCTTTTCAATTACGTAAAGGCCCTGAATCAGAGCGGCAAACCCTCTCTGTCCATTACGAACGAATATCTCAACACACAAAAAGACCTGACGACGCCCCTCAACCTGCGCTTCATTCTCGAGGGCGCTACGGAGAGCGACAGCCGCGTATTTGGTTTGTTATTGGCCCATCGCAACGCTATTGCAGCGCTCGAAGGCGCCGAAGCTGTGGACAACCGCATCGAAAGCGCCTGCAATGCAACCTTGGAAAAAGCCGTAAAGTTCAACAGCAAAGAGCTTTTGGCCGAAGCCAAGGCAAATATGAAAAAAGGACTGCCCGCCAAAGCCAAAGCGTTCGCCCTGGATGCCGATATGCGCTTTTATCAGGAGCAAAAAAATGCGGCTCAGTATCTTAAGGCGGCACAGGCCAAGCAGAAGTCGGAGATCAAAAACAACTCAGCTCAGTTGCATGAATTGAGCGTGACCATGCTGCGCGCATTCCCCAAAGACGAAAAGGTGATGAACCAAGCCGAAAAATGGGTCAAACAAGCCGCCGAAACAGGCGGTCTGCCGGAGTACTACATGACCTTGGCCAATATCTACAAGACAAAGGGCAAAAAAGAGGATGCCCGAAAAGCCGCGCAACGCGCGCTCGAACTCAACGGCGACAAAGATAAAAACGTCAAAAGCCGTATTGAAATGTTTCTTCGCGGCATTGAATGAGCCGTCTTAACACCTTCATGCTTACCATGAGAAAGCTATTTGCCGCGGCGATCTGCATCGCAGCGGTTTTCCCTCAGCGACCTGCCGCGCAAGGCATTGCGTTCGAAAAGGGCGCTTGGGCCGATTTGATGGCCGAGGCGGCCCGACGCGACCAACTTATCTTCGTGGATGCCTACGCCGCCTGGTGCGGGCCGTGTAAACGCATGGATCGGGAAGTGTTTTCGCGCGAAGACGTTGGCGCGTTTTTCAATTCTCGGTTTGTCAACGCTAAGATCGACATGGAAAAGGGCGAGGGCCCGGAGTTGGCAGCCGCTTTTGAAGTGAACTTGTACCCTACGCTGCTGTTCATCGATGCGCAGGGGCAAATGGCGCATTATGCAGTGGGGTATCATAGTCCGGATGAACTGATCGAGTTGGGCCGTCGCGCGCTTACGCCCTCGCTCAGGCTTGCAGTCCTCGAAAGCGACTACGCCGCCGGCGAGCGAAGCGACACGCTGCTCGAGCGCCTTTTGCAAGCGCGCGCCGCGGCGCTGCATCCTCAGACGGATCAGTTGGCCGCCCAACTGCTCGATCTGCGCAAGGGCCGCTGGCTTGAGCCGGCCAATATGGACCTCATTATGCTCTACGTGAGCGACCCTTACAGTCCGCACTTTGCTTTTTTTAAAAAAAATGCCGACTTGTTTGCCGAACAATACAGCCGCGAGGCGGTGCGCGCCAAGTGCGACCACGTGATGGCCGAGCGCCTGGAGGCTGAGCCGGATATGCTTCTTGGCGATATCCAACGCCTGATCGGCGCCGCTTATCCGGAAGATCTGGCGCCGCGCGTGGCTTCGGCTTATCGAATCAGTTACTTTATGGAGCGCGGCGAAGCGCAGGCTTTTGCGCACGCGGCCATAGATCACTACGCCCGTTACCCCAGCGCTGATCCGGAGGAACTCAACGAGATCGCCTGGATTTTTTACAAAAACTTCGATGAGCGCTCCTTGCTCGAAAAAGCCATTGAATGGGCCGATAAGTCGGTATCGATCAAAGCTTCTTTTTACAACACCGATACGCTGGCCGCGCTGCACGCCAAGGTAGGCAACAAGAAAAAAGCCCGCAAATACGCGCTGCGCGCTATCCAACTGGGTAAAGAAATCGGCGAAGATTGCTCTGGAACCCAGAAACTGCTCGATTCGCTGCGTTGATCTAAGCCTGCTGCCTATATGTCGTCAACAGCTTATGCGGCGCTGAAGATCCGCGATTTCCGGCTATTTCTGGCCATGCGCTTATTCACCACCCTCAGCATCCAGATCATGTCGGTGTCGGTGGGGTATTTTGTGTACGATCTGACGGGCGATCCGCTGATGCTGGGCTTCATTGGGTTGAGCGAGGCGCTGCCCGCCATTGGGGTGAGCTTGTACGCGGGCCATTTGGCTGATAAGCTGAATCGCAAATTTATCCTGATCGCTTGCCTGACCTTGCTGACGAGTTGTTCGGTAGCGCTGACGCTTTTGGTCTGGCGCGCAGAGGCGATGGATCGCGCAACCCTGATTGGGGGTATTTACGGCGTCATTTTTCTGACGGGCATCGGCCGCGGTTTTTTTAGTCCGACCAATTTTTCGTTCATGCCGCAATTGGTGAGCCGCGAGGCGCTGCCCAACGCCATTACCTGGAACAGTAGCGCATGGCAGGTGTCGAGCGTGTCGGGGCTGGGAATAGGCGGCTTGTTGTACGGATTTGCCGGGGCGCATGCTACATTTATGGCCATGACTTTGTTGTGTGTGTCTGCATTGCTTTGTTTGCTGGCCATACCGGCGCGCCCTGTTCCGCCTGTGGCCATGATGGAGGGCCCCCTGGCCCGTATTCGGGAGGGCTTGCGTTTTGTGTTTGACAATCCGTTGGTGCTGGGCGCCATAGCCCTCGATCTGTTTGCGGTGTTGTTTGGCGGAGCGGTAGCGCTGCTGCCTGTGTATGCCAAGGATATCCTGCACGTCGGTCCGGAGGGGTTGGGGGTGTTGCGCGCGGCCATGTCGTTGGGGGCTATCCTGATGGCATTTGTGCTGGCGCACCGGCAGCCTGGTCGATATGCCGGTCGCCTGATGCTGGGGTGTGTGGCGGGATTTGGACTGTGCATCATCGGTTTTGGGCTGTCCACATGGTTTTGGTTGTCTTTTGCGTTTTTGTTTTTGGCGGGCGTGTTTGACGAAGTGAGCGTGTTTATCCGCTCATCGCTGATCCAGTACCTCACGCCCGAACACATGAAGGGACGGGTTTCGTCGGTCAATTCGATGTTCATCACTTCCTCCAATGAGATCGGCGCTTTTGAAAGCGGATTGGCTGCCCGCCTGATGGGCACGGTTCCCTCAGTGGTGTTTGGCGGCGCGATGACCCTTGTGGTAGTCCTGATCGCCTGGTTGCGCGCTCCGGCTTTGCGCAATCTGGATTATGGCAGCCTGCGCAAGACCTGAATGTCGGACAGGAATAAGCCTAGCGCACAGGTCTTGCCGCGCTTTTTTCGGAAAGATATTTGAAAAAAACTTAATTAACCGGCTTTGCGAACGGACTCTTGCCCGGCTGGGGGCGGCTGCCTTGCCGGTCGCAGTTTCCGTTCGGCGACTTTTGGGCAGCTTGCATTGCGCTATGTGCGCGGACAGGTATTCATGCCCAGCACGGCGTATATCGGGCAGAAGCTGACAAAGCTGGTCAGTACGAAGACAACGGCCATAACAGAAGCGACAATACCCGTGAGACCGCTTAACGTGCCGTTGAACACCAGAAGAGCGACGATTGCCGCAATGGCGATACGAAGGATGCGATCCAATTTGCCCATATTTTTTTTCATGGCGAAGTTGTGTTTTTAAGAAGATGAATGCGGGTGCAAATATAGGCGCTTGTCCGGATGCGGCCAATTTTTTTTTCTGATCCAGCGTTATGTGTAAATTTACCTTCTTTTGCATCTAAAGCATAACGCTGATTACGCGGACTTTTTTCAGCCGAATCCATCAAGTCTGAGTTTGCGCCTTGATGTATTGGCTCGGGTGTGGCGGAGAGGTCATTTTTTGCATCTGAGGAGGTAAAAATGATCTTTGGGGATGGATTGGTCGTTTTCGGTTCGCGGATTGGCTTTATATTATACCATCATTGACTGATCGATATGTCTATTCGCTTTTTTCCGGCGCTCCTTGCTTGCGCCCTTTTTTTTTCGCTCTGCAAAATGGGCGCTCCTTCTAAATCCCGGGATCGAGCCTTTTTTTCCAAAAATACAAAACCCGACAAAATCATGCCCACGCCGCCGCTACCTTTGGCAGACGATTACGCCAGCGCCTGGAGACAGGTGGATAGCCTCGAGTCGCTGGGGCTATATCGCTCGGCGCTCGAGCAATGTGAGCGCATATTTATTTTGGCCCGTAACGACAAAAATGAGGTCCAAAGCGTCAAGGCGCTGTTGTACATAGGCAAGAACGCGCAACTTCTCGACGAGGACAACGCTTTTGCTGCATTGCTACGCCTGCGCGCCGGATTGTCTGGAGCCTCTCGCACGGAGCAGGCGATTTTGCACAGCGTTTTGGGTCAGATGTGCGTGACTTTTTTGCAGGAAAACGCGTGGCGTTTGTCTAATCGCACGGATGCGGGCGTTGCCGAAAGCGAAGATCCAAAGACCTGGTCGAGCAATGCGTGGTTGCGTGCGGCTGCCGGGCACTATGAAGCCTCTTTGGCCGATGGCGATTTCCTCAAAGATCTGCCCCTTGTCGATTTTGAAGCGGTAGTCAGCTTTGACGCCAACGAACTGAAAAGCGGCAAAGCCCGCCGCAGCACGTTGTACGAGTTGTTGGCTTTTCGGGCGCTGGCGTTTTACGCGGCAGATAACCTGTTTGCGAGCGAGCCGATCTATTTTTACGAACTAAAGGATCCCCGCGCCTTTGCGCCGGTAGCCGAGTTTGTGAAGGCGCGATTTGAGACCTCAGATTCCGCTTCCGCCAAATGGCGCGCTCTTGGTTTGTACCGTCAGGTGTTAGAGTTTGCTCGGTCGCGGCACGCGCAGACCCAAGATCCGACGGCGCTAATCGACGCCGATTTGCTGCGCCTCAGCTTTGTAAATGAAAATTATCGCGCCGACGATCGCAAAGCGCTTTATGAAAGCGCGCTCAGGAACTTGCTTGACGCGCACAAGTCGCACCCTGCCGCCGCCGAAGCCGCGTTCAGGCTCGCTCAATCGGTCTATGAAGCCGATCTGGCGGATGGCGCCGAGGAGGCAGAAAACGCCGCCGCTAACCGCGCGCGTCAGGCGCTTCGCATTTGCGAAGAGGCTATGGCGGCCCACCCGGGCAGCTCAGGCGCTATTCAGTGCGCCAATCTGGCCGAGGGTATTCGTCGCAAAGAGTTTTTTCTGACCTTGGAGCAGGCGGTGATGCCTGATAAGCCCTGGCTTGCCGGTATCCGCTGGCGCAATATCGACAAGATATGGATCCGGGTGGTCCGGACGAGCCTGAAAGAACTTGAAGAATTAAACCGTGTTGGGAGCGATAAGCGTTGGGCCAAATTAATGTCCAAAAAACCTTTGACGGAACAAGTCGTTTCGCTTCCCTTGGACAGCGATTATCAGGAACACCGCAGCGACGTGGTTATGGATGGCCTGCCCCTTGGCCACTACGCAGTAATTGGATCGCTGAGCGCCGATTTTACCTACATGGGCGCGCAGCAGATGGCCTTTTTTCAATGCACTGAAATGGCCGGAATAACACATTCGCGCGGCATACAGCACCACGTCGCCATCGCACACCGCGAGACGGGCGCGCCGATATCAGGCGTGCGCCTCACATACGAACAGTTCAACTATCGGACCGGCAAGCAGGAAGTTGCGGCAACCCAAACAACCGACAGCAAGGGTGAGTCAAGCGCTTCCTTGCCCCGGAATGGCAACTTTCGCGTCTTGGCTACGCGCGGAGCCGATAGCGTATATATCGGCGATTTTTACAGTTACGACCGCTACCGCGACAATGCCTCCGATATACTTTTCGCGCACTTTTTCACGGATCGGGCGCTTTACCGCCCGGGTCAAATGATTTACTTCAAAGCTGTGCTGTATCGGAAGGATGCGCGCAACGTCCCGGTGATCGCCCCGCGCGAACGCGTCAATGTCAAGTTTTTTGATGCCAACGGCCAGATCAAAGGCGCGATGGAACTGACCTCCAATGAGTACGGGAGCATCAATGGGGTATTCACGGCGCCGCTGGGCGGTTTGGCGGGCGCCATGCGCATACAGGCGGACAAGGCGAGCGGCGCGGCTACGGTCTCCGTGGAGGAGTATAAACGCCCCCGCTTTGAGACCCAACTGAATAAACCGGGCGGCGCGTACCGCCTCGGCGAAGAGATCGCTTTGACCGGCTCGGCCCTCAACTACGCCGGCGTGCCGGTACAGGAGGGCGAAGTGCGATACCGGGTCGTGCGCAGGACCTATTTCCCATACCCGATTTGGCGACGCGGCTATGGGTTCCCGCCCGTTTCTGGCAATGAGCGCGAAATTGCCAACGGCGTGACGCGTACCGATGCGCAGGGCGCGTTTCGCATTCCTTTTGCGCTCTTGCCCGATTCCCGCACGCCTAAGAAACGCCAGCCGCGCTTCCAATACACGGTATATGCCGACGTGACCGATCCCAACGGCGAGACCCGCAGCGCTTCGATGTCCCTACAGGCCGGCTATGCCGCTCTGGACGTGAGCCTGGATATGTCCGAGATGGTATCGTTATCTGAACTGAAAAAAATAGCCTTGTCCGTCCGCAATCTCGCCGGAGAAGCGCAGGCGGCCTCCGGAAAAATTTCTTCGCAAAAGTTAGTTGCGCCTGCGGTCCTGTTTTTACCCCGACGCTGGGCCAATCCGGATCGCCCAATTTACGACGAAAAAGCGTGGCGCACGCTGGCGCCGCAATTCGCCTGGAAAGATGAAGACGATCCGGCCAATTGGGATCGGGAGGACTTCACGCGTGAGCGGTCATTCGAGGGGGGCGGCGACATGGATCTCAGCGCGCTGTTTCCCGCGCCCGGGCGTTATTTCGTGGCGCTGGAGACCCGCGATCCCTTTGGCGAGCCGGTTCGAATCGAAAAAATAGTGAAAATATGGGATCCGGCCCATCCCAACACCGCCTTTGAGCTGCCTGCGGCGATGGCCCTTGAGTCGAAGTACGAGCCGGGGCAAGAGGCGCGGGTCTTCTTGGGCGCCGCCGATTCTCGGCTGCGTTTTGGATTTACCTGGCTGGGCGAAAAAGGCGAGACGAATATGGAGTGGATATCGACGGGAGACAAGGGGGTAGAGCGAAGACGCGCTGTGACGGAAGCCGACCGAGGGGGGCTGTCGTACGCATGGTTTTGCGTAAGCAACAACCGATTCTACGGGGGGGTACAGACCATCGCTGTCCCCTGGAGCAACAAAGAACTCGATATACGTTTCGAGACTTTCCGCGACCGTTTGTTGCCCGGGCAGCAAGAGGTTTGGCGGCTGAAAGTCAGCGGTCCGGATAAGGACCGCGTCAGCGCCGAGATGGCAGCCGCTATGTACGACGCTTCGCTTGATCAGTTTAAGCCTTTTGACTGGCAGCGCATTGCATTTCCGTACAGGTCTGCTTATTTCAACTTGCAGGGTACGCCATTCCAAACCGCTTCGCTATACGCGCAGGAGGTCGGCAGATTTTCCTCGCCGCCTTATGTTCCGTATCCCGCTCTGCGTTATGTAGAGTCGCTGGGATCAGGGCGGCAAAACATGATTTACGGATTGGCTGAGATGAGGGCAGGCGCACCTGCCCCTCCCGGTCAATTATCCAGAGATCGGAAGATGGCTGCTGACGGCGCGGATATGGACGCGCCATCGTCGGTCGATGCCGATGGCGCAGCATTGCAAGAATATGCATCCGCTGATCAGGCGGATGCTCCGGATGCCGGCGCGCCCCCGACGCCTCAAATCAGGAGTAATCTCAACGAAACTGTTTTCTTTTTTCCGGGTTTGTCCACCGATCAAGAAGGTAACGTCGTCCTAAGTTTCACGATGAACGAGGCGCTTACCCGCTGGAAGTTTCTCGCCTTTGCGCACACCAAGACGCTACAGCAAGCGCTGCAAACCCGCGAGGTGATCACGCAGAAGGATCTGATGGTCATCCCCAATCCGCCGCGTTTTCTGCGCGAGGGCGACGTGGTCAATTTTAGCGCCAAGGTGAGCAGCCTAAGCGCTCAGGCGCTCGAGGGGAAGGCAAATTTGATGCTATTCGACGCCGTTACCATGCAACCTTTGGACAAAGATTTTGCGCTTGAGGGCGCACAGGCATTCAGCCTAGAGGCTGCGGGTTCAGCGGCGCTATCCTGGAAGTTGCGCGTGCCGCAGGGCGGTTCGGGCGCCGTGATTTGGCGCGTGGTCGCCGAGGCGGGCGCATTCAGCGACGGCGAGGAGAGCATGCTGCCTGTAGTAAGCAACCGCATGCTGGTGACCGAGACCATGCCAATGACGCTGCGTGGCGGTCAGACTCGTGAGTTTCGCTTCGATCGTCTCGACATGGCGCGCCATAGTCCTACACTCAAGACCCAGAGTCTGACCCTCGAATTCACGGGCAATCCGGTCTGGTATGCCGTGCAAGCGCTTCCATACCTGATGGAATATCCGTACCAATGCAGCGAGCAAATATTCAGCAGGCTATACGCCAACACCCTCGCGCATACGGTCGTACAGCGCCAGCCGGCCATTCGCCGCGTCTATGAGCGTTGGAAAGGGCAAGGGGACGGAGGCGCGTTAGCCGCCAAACTGCGTCAAAATCCCGAACTCAAGTCTGCTTTGCTCGAGGAAACGCCCTGGGTGCTCCAAGCGCAGGACGAGGAACTCCAAAAGCAGCAAATCGCCCTGCTGTTCGATCTTAACCGCATGGCCGCCGAGCGCGAAAAAGCGCTTGCTCAACTCAAACAAAATCAATACCCCTCCGGCGCTTGGCCCTGGTTCGAGGGCGGGCAGGACAACTGGTACATCACCCAGCACATCGCCATTGGCTTCCGGCATTTGGAAAAACTCGGCGCTTTGAATCTGAGTCAGGACAATAGCTATGGAAACATGGCCGACAATGCGATAGGCTACTGCAATGCGATGGCGCTCAAAGCATATCAGGATATCGAACGCGCGGTGCAAAACGACCGCGCTAAATGGGAGGACGACCACCTGTCGTCTATGCTCATTCATTACCTGTATGCGGTTTCGTTTAGCCCTGCCGATCGCCCGGACAAGGTTACCGCCTTTTTGCTCGATCAAGGGGCTAAACACTGGCTTCGCAAAAGCCTGCACGAACAGGGCCTTCTCGCCCTGGCCCTGCACCGCTTTTCGCGCCCCGAAGCCGCGCAGCGCATCGTCAATAGCCTGCGCGAACGCGCCCAAATGAAGGACGAATTGGGTATGTACTGGGCCAATGAGCAAGGAATGTTTTGGTACCAGCAACCGGTGGAGACCCAGGCGCTGATGATTGAAGTGTTCGACGAGGTGGCCGCCGATAAGCGCGCCGTAGAGGAGTTGCGCATCTGGCTGCTCAAAAACAAACAAACCAATCGCTGGAGCAACACAAAAGCTACCGCACAGGCTGTTTATGCCTTGCTGCTGAGCGGCGAGTCGTGGTTGGAGCATACGCAGCCTGTACAGATCAGCCTCGGCGCCACCTCCGTCAAGCCCCGCGAGATGGAGGCCGGAACGGGATATTTCAAAGAAAAATGGACAGATCTCAAGCGCGATTGGCAAAAGGTGAAGGTTGTCAACCCGAATCCGCAAATCGCCTGGGGCGCGCTTTACTGGCAGTACTTCGAAGACTTAGACAAGATCACCGATTTCAAAGATACGCCGCTGCAGATCAACAAACGCCTTTTCCGGAAAGACAATACGCCCTCCGGCCCCAAACTCACGCCTCTGGATGACCGCATGCGGCTCAAACCCGGCGACCAAATCGTAGTACGCATTGAGATCGAGACCGACCGCGCTATGGAGTTTGTGCACTTTAAGGATCAGCGCGCCGCCGGCCTTGAGCCTTTGGATGTGCTGAGC
>JBKBLI010000029.1:25385-40564 GCA_046296435.1 Saprospiraceae bacterium
CCGCTACCACTGGCAGGGCCGCCTTGGCTACTATCAGAGCACGCGCGATCTGGCGACGCATTTTTTCATGGATTACCTGCCTCGCGGCTTGCATGTGCTCGAGTACGGCCTGGTCGTTTCGCACCGCGGCGACTTCTCGAATGGTATTGCCACGCTTCAGTGCATGTACGCGCCGGAGTTTAGCAGTCATTCGAAGGGCGTGCGCATCGTGGTAGAGTGATTACGCAGCCTACGGATAATCTCTCAGGCCCGGCGATCCTCAGCGCAGGATACCGGGCTTAAGGGCCGTCGCTCATTTCGACGGCCATGCTGTAGAGGCGCTGGCGCTCGTCCAGCGCTTCAAATGCCGGATGTTCTACAAGCGTGATGGCGCGCCCCTTGCCCTTTCGCAGTTCGCCGAGAAAACCGAGCGCCGATAGCGGGTTGTGAAAGTCGAAAAAAAGGGTCTCGTCAGGTTTGTTTTCCCAATGCGCCTCTGCAAATCGCGGGATCGACAATTTTTTAAGCGCTTCTAAAAGCTTGTAAAAGCGCGTTGCATTCGTCGATTTGTCTGCCGCCCACGCTGTGTACTGAGCGGGCCTGAGCGTCCAGGACGCGCGTCTGAAGATAAATTCACCCGCTTCAACGCGGGGTTTGCGCACGGCCGCGGTTTTTGCCTCTGAGGGGTACATCTGCCCCCGGCTTACGTAAGGCGCTCCGATGGCTAATGTAACTTTGACGGATGCCGGCCGCTCTGCGACGGCTTCTAATCCTAAATCGAGCACATGTACCGCGCGCATGGTCGTCATGTCAAAAAATCCCAGTTCCCCGTGGCGTCGATAGACTGCCAGGGCGCTCAGCCTGACGTAACGGCCGGGGTCGCCGTTGTCGAACATCCTACCGCCGTGCACGCCCAGAATTTTGTCGCAGAGTTGCGGCTGGTAATTGGCGTTGGTCCAGGATTGCGCGGACAGAGCGTGCCAGTCGCCGTTCGACCGGATCCAATCCCTCACCTTTTCGGTGTCTTGGGGATTGAAGAGGTGCAGCCAGCGCGCGAACAGCCGCCCGCCGCCCGGGTGCATAGCTTCCACCACATAGCGTTGGCGGCCCGCAGAATCTGTAAATGGCGTGATCAACGCGCCAACCAGGTTGCGATTGCGCCCCAGTCTGTCGTCCGGCGGTATGGGCAGCCATTTTGGCTTGACGCTTCGGTTACTCAGATAGCCCTGCAAAAACTCCATGTACGGCAGCGCTTGTTCGCGCGATTTGAAGCGACGGCGCCAATATGCCAATAGTTTTTGGCGCAGGTCGCTTGCGGGCTTGTCGGGCCGGCTCATGTAGCGCGCGTACAAATTAGCCGCCGCCTCGCGGATGGCCCGGCGGTCAGGCATAGGGGCGTTCTGCTCTGCGCAGGTGTCGGTATAAAAAAAATGTTCGGGTGGTATAGACGGCATTTCCAGAGGTTTTTCGGCATCTTCGTTTTGCGCTAAGAGCGTGCGGAGACCGGCGATTGCCTCGTCTTGAATGCGGCAAACCTCTTCGGGCGAGCGGTAGGGTAGCGTGCGGGCTGCCTGATGCAGCCATTGCAGCCATTGCGCCAGCGCAATCAGGTAATCGTCGGCGGGGCCTTCGCCGATGAATTTGTATAGGCGGTACGCCCAGTCGGGGGTAAGACCGCTTACCGGCCATTGCCATTCGGCCAACTGGCAAAATGTCATCTTCCAGAGCAATTCTGTAAAATATTCCCTATCGGCGGCGGCCGTAGGGAGATCTGCGCACAAAGCGTCGAACTGCGCCGGCGACGAATCGAGCAGCCCGGCGGCGACGGAATACTCGTCGCCCGCCTGCGCCTCTGCCAGGTATTCTACCCCATCGAAAACACCCAGCCAAATCGGCGGCGACTTGTACGCCGTCGGGTTCAGTTGCATTTTCAGGCGACGTATATAATCTAAACGCCAGTTCAGCATTTCGTACAGCAATTCGAGAATGGCCGCATTGGGCGACACGCTGACTTTGTTGAGAGCCGGCCCCTCGGCGTCGGCAACCGGATCCGCTTCCAAATCAACGAGGCGAACGCCGGCGAAATGAGCCAGCGGCGTGTTGCGGGCGCACATACGCGCCGCCAACTGCCACACGGCCAAAGCGGTATGGCGTGTCTTCTTGTTCAGAATACTCGGGTCGGCTTGAACAAACTCGGGCAAAGCAGCCAGCAAATTCCGGCTGAAATAGGGCAGGGAGGCCCTCAGCGTCGCGTCTTGCGCGAAGGCTTGCATAGCGCGAACGGCGGCTACCATTCCCTCCTGCACTAATTGATCCGACATGTCTATCAGGGCGTTGCGCTTGTCCAGCGCCAACCTGAACGCTTTAATTGCTTTGCCCAAATCCCTTCGTCCCGTATCATTCGCCAGGTCGCGCGGCGGCATCTTAGATTTGCTGAAAAAATCTTTGCGCGCATTGTACAATCGTGTGCGCATCGCTCCGGCAGGCGTTTCGTCAAGGGATTGGTCGAATGCGCGCAGTAATTTGGCGCGCGCAGTCGCCAATGTTTTTTCGGCTTTTCGGCGCAGCGCCAATTGCGCCGCATAGTCGGGCAGGCGCGGGAGCAACGCCGACTTGGGGGCTGCGCTTATCCGCATCATCGACAGCGGAAATACGCGGATATTGGAGTTGGCCATAAAATGAGGAGAATGCTTGCAATCGCGCGGACATAAAAAACCCGCGTCGGCTGAAAAGGTTGCGGCAGGGGCCTGGATTGCCGCGCTTTCATCAGGCAATGGGCGCGGGGATTTTTTCTCATGCATAGCAGACAAGGGAATAGGGCGAAAACGCAGGGGGCGTTTGTTCCGCTCGCCGCTTTCCGCCGCTACAGGCTGTTTTTTTTGAAGAAAAAGCGCGTGCGGCGGGTGCGGGCGTATCCGTTCACGCTACACGTATCCGCGCATCCCTGCATTCCGCCCGCTTCTCCTTGCGGGTGGGCTCTGTTTACTCGTCGAAGTCAAACGCTTCGGCGTCGGCGTTGTCGGTGAAGCGCTCGATGTCGCGGCGTTCTTTTTTTGTGGGGCGTCCGGCGCCTCTGTCGCGCAGCACGGGCGAGGCTGCAAACCACAGTTGGTATTTATTCAGTTCGGACTCCGGGGTGATGTTGAGGTAGCAGGCTACAGCCAAGGGCGCGCCTACCCGTTTTTCGATGGTTTTGAGGACCTTAAAACTCAAGTTGAAGCCCTCTTTTTTGACCTGAACCACATCGCCGACACATACCATGGCAGAGGGTTTGGCCACGTTGTTTCCGATTTTGATGCGGCCGTTGCGGCAGGCTTCGGAGGCGATGGTGCGGCTTTTGAAGATGCGCACGCTCCATAGCCATTTGTCGATGCGCGTTTTTTGCACCTCTTCAGTCATCGCCAGTTTTTGACTTCTACGATTTCGACGCGGCGTTCGCGGGCCGCTTCGGGGTGATAGATGGAGTTGCGTTCGTCGCGCAGGTCGTCGCTGACGCCTTTGCGGGCAATTGTCTCGCCGAAACTCAGTTCGGTGATACGCAGTTGGCCGCTTTCGATGTAGGGCCTCAGGGCGCCGTCGGCGTATCGGTCGAAAAAGTTGCGCACGCTGCTTACGCGGCGCTTGCCGAGATTGAGGTTGTAATCGCTGCGGGCGCGGGGGCTGGTGTAGCCTTTGACTTGTACTTCGATTTGTTCGCCGCCGGCGAGGCGGTTTTGCAGGAACTCGCACAGCGCGGAGAGGCGTTCGAATCCGGCCCGGATTTCATTTTCGAAAAAATCGTCGATGGCGTCTTCGGCTTCAATTTTCTTATCGCCCGACAGCGGCGCGGCAAAGCGCTCCCGGTATTCGGTCTGTCGGCTGAGGTAGGGCGCTATGGTCTCATCATAGCTTTTTCGGGTGCTGGTGCGTTGGGTGCGTTTGTCGGGTTCGTCGTTGTCGAAGTACAGGGGCAGTCCTTTGAAATCGGCAAACGTCGGTTCGCGCGGCGCAGGAGCGTTTGGCGTCGGCGGCGTAGGCAAGGGGGGCGTGAGGGCGGGATCTTGGGCGAGGGGCTGCGCTGGCGGCTCGTCGCGGATGAGGGTAAATTTGAAGATGTCGTGGCAGCAGGCTTTGCTCATTTCGTCGAGGTACATACTGCCGGGTCGATTACTGCTTAGGTAGCCTTTCAGTCCGCTGTCGTCGAATGCGGGGTAGAGGTCGTCGTAAGAGGAGTTGAAGCCTGCGCCGGCGTTTTGCGGGTCGCCGAAGCCGGCGTCCTCCGGGTCGCTGAAATAGATGTCGTAGCCTCCGTAGCCCACTCGCGCATCGGAACTGAAATATATTCTGCCGGAGTTTTTGTCGATAAAAGGCGTCGCATCGTTACCGTCGGTATTGAGTGCGGCGGCATTGACGGGCGGGGCGTAAGTTTTGGGCAGCGTGATCTTGCGGTTGTCGAAAGGGCGGTTGCATGGGCAAAAATATACCGGATCTAGCGGCGCGTACCAGAGGTCGAGACCGCCCTTGCCCCCGGGCCGGTCGGAAGCGAACCAAAGGATGAAACGCCCGTCGGCGGGGTCTTGATCCACATGGAGGTGGGTGGTGGTGTAGCCGCTGAGGTTGATGGGTTCGGGCAGGCGGATGGGCTTGATCCAGCGTCCGTTGTGGGCGCGGACCGTAAACCATGCCTCGCAGCGTATGTCGTGTGCGTTGAGATTGTGGCAGATATTGAAAAAAAGGAAACTGCCGTCGGGCGAAAATGCGGCATGGGCAAAGTGCGCGCTGTCGGGCATAGTGATCACGCGGTTGATGTCGCGCGCTTTGGCGCCGGCGACGGATCGCATCATTTTGGTGAGGCGGCGGCGCGGTCGATTTTTATCGCCCATCGCCTCAAAGCGGTAAGACGAAAAGTAGAGTGTGTCGTTGCGCAGGCTCGGCGCAAAGTCGCTGTAAGGGCTGTTGACGTTTTTGCCGGCCGTTTGCACTTCGGCGCTGGGCTTCGCGTTGGCCTTGGCCCAGGCTGCGCTTTCGGCCAGGCGTTTGGCGCGGTCGCGCTCTTGGCTCTCGCCATTTTTTTCTAAAAAAGCCAGCAACTGCTGCTCAGCCTCGGCATAGCGGCCCTGTCGGAGGATGACCTCGCCCAGCAACAGTTGCAGATCGGGGTAATTGGGCGCTTTTTTACTGTCGGCTACTGTGCGCAGGGCGCGCTCGGCTTCTGGATAGGCGTTGAAGCGCAGGGCGCATTCGGCGTATTTCCAGAGCACTTCCGGATTGTCCGGCTTGCGCTGAAGCACGGTCTGGTAGTTGGCGATGGCTGCGGCGTAGTCTTTTTGGCGCAGCGCGGCGTCGCCGGCGCGTTCGTAGGCCCGAAGCGATTGGGCCTGTAAGGTGGATAATGCGAAGAGGATGAGAAGGAGGGGAAAAATCAGTTTTTGCATACGGATTAGAAAATGGGACAGACTTTGTATGTTTTGCTTGGGGGTACGGGGATGCTGCGCCACACGACGGCAAGTTCGAGGCCGCCCCGTCGTTGCGTGGCGATGTTGAAATCGCTGGTGTTTAAGTCGTAGCTCAGGCCGAATATCCAGTTGTTGTACTCTACTTGCAGGGCCGGGATGAAGGCGTCGCCGAGGCGCAGGGCGCCGGTGGCTTGCAGGGCTAAGTACGCTCCGGGAGCGGAATTGAGTATTTGTCTGAGTCCGCCGCCGGCTACGATTTCGCGCGCTGCGCTCATTTGTTGCCAGGCGCCGAATGTTACGAGGTCGAGCGATGTGTAGAGTTGGAGGTGTGCATTGGCATAGGCTGCCATGCGGCGCGGGAGCCGGGAGTCGGGGTGATCGGGCAGCGCCTCGTCGATCAGGCTGATGCGGGGGCGGTTGAGGTGCGTCAAGCCGGCGCCAAAATTGGTTTGGGTGCGCGTATCCGGGGATTGGTATCGCCAATGGACGCCTGCCGAGAGGGTGGGAGAGAGGCCCGAACTGCGTTCAATATTTTCTTTGCTGGGTAGCCCGGGGTCGAATATCTCGCCGCTCCATTGGTTGCCGAAGGTAAGGCGTTCGGGATGAACGCTGCGCTGTACGGCGCCTACGCCTATGCCTGCCGAGAGGTAGCTCTCGCCCAGTTGTTGGGCAAGGGCTATGGCCAGGGTTGCCTGTATCCAGGACAAGCCGCCGTCGCCTGCCTGATCGCGTTGAATTAGCGCGCCCGCCGATAGGGAGGTGCGGCCGCTTTGTGGTGCGCGGTATGAATTGTTGTTTTTAGGGCTTTGGCGGACATAACGGATTAGTTTGGCGTCGTTCAATTTGAGATCGAAGGCGCCGCTGAAGCTGCGGTAGTCCACCGGCACACTGCTCCATTGGCTGCGGTTTAGAACGGCTGCGCGCATGTCGCCTACAAATTGACCGGCTGCAGCCGGACTCAGGTGCATCGGATTGTGATAAAATTGGGAATAGTGCAGATCCTGACCGCGCAGCATGGGCGCAGGCAAGAGGGCGAGGCTTGCGAGCAAGACGTGCAAGTACTTCATGGTCGGACGCATATCGCGCATAACAAGCGCATTGTTGCACGACGAAGGTAGATCAAATTGAGCGGTCGGAGGCGGTTTTCTTATTTTTGCCGCAAAAAAATGCCAATCCTTGAGGTTTGTGCCGCCAATATCGCTTCTGTGGCCGCCGCTGTGGCGGCGAAGGCGGACCGTATTGAATTGTGCGCAGCTCTTGGGTCGGGCGGACTGACTCCGGGGCCGGGCTTGATCGAGGCGGCGCTCGGTATGTGCGACATTCCTGTACGTGTGTTGATCCGGCCCAGAGAGGGCGATTTTTGTTACGCTGCCGCCGAACTTCGCCAAATGTTGTCCGATATTCGTCACTGCAAGCGCGTGGGGGTGGCGGGCGTAGTCGTGGGCGCGCTTCTTCCCGATGGACGCATCGATGCGCACACCCTCGCGGCGCTGATTGAAGAGGCGCGGCCCTTGTCGGTCACCTTCCATCGGGCCATTGATTTGTGCGCCGATCCTGCCGAGGCGCTCGAGTACCTGATCGAGGCCGGGGCGGATACTGTGTTGAGCTCGGGGGGCGCGCCTGACGTATGGGCGGGCCGTCAGGCCTTGCAAGCTCTGGTCCGGCAGGCGGCAGGACGCATCGACGTCATGCCCGGCGGCGGCCTGCGTTTGGATCATGCAGCCGAATTGCATGCCTTGATTAAGGCGCCGGCTTATCACCTGAGCGCAAGCGCGCCTGCGCCCGTAGCCTGCGCCCGCTCGCTGCCCGGACTCTCGCCCGAATGGTTGCGCAGCGACCAGACGATGATTGCGTGCTTTCGGAAAACGCTGGGTTGATACAGATTTGAGGCTGAAGCCGCGCCCTGTAGATTGTTTTGGGTTTGGCGTGCTGATTTAGGCTGCGTTTGTTCGGACATTAGGCATACCTTTGCGGAGCCAGGCTGCGCCAAACTGGGGCGGATGCCTCTGTCGTCGCCGGCGAGACGAACGCACCGATCTTTTTATTTTTTTATGGCAAAAAAGAAACACGACAAAGCGCCCCGAAAACCCGCACAAAGCTCTGCCCACCGGGAGGAGGCCTCGGAGCCTGTGCAGGGGGAAGGCGAAATGGCTTGGATAGATCGGTTGACGCCTTTTGCGCTGTTGCTTCCTGTAGCGGCCGCTGCATTGGCCTTTGGCGGAGGTTTGGACAATGGTTTTGTTTTTTTCGACGACGACAAGGCTATTTTGTACAATCCGGCATTGCGCAACGCCAATATCGCCAGGATTTTTTCGACTGCTCAGAACCTCGGTATGTATGCGCCCATGACCTGGTTGACGTACTGGATCGGGCAGGGATTGTCGGGGCAGGAGCCTTGGGGTTACCACCTGATCAGCCTGATCCTGCACATGATCAACGCGGCCTTAGTTTTTCTGTTGATCCGCAGGCTGATGGCGCGTTTGTGGCCGGCCTTGTTCGTGTCCTTGTTATTTGCGGCGCACCCGATGCACGCCGAGGCGGTGTGTTGGGCGGCTGCGCAGAGTACGGTTTTGTTTACCTTGTTTTACCTTGCCGCGTTGTGGACCTGGCCTCGGTATGGTCTGCCGCACGAGAAATCGGCGGGCGGTTCGGATCTGCCGGCTTTGGCGGCGGTCGTAGGTTTGTTTGCGCTCTCCTTGTTGGCTAAGTCGGCGGCGGTGACGCTTCCTGCTTTGATAGGCGCAATATTGTTGTTGTACCGCGTTGACTTGTTGTTCCGGTATGGCGCGGCGCTGGGGGTGATGGTCTTGCTGGCCCTTTGGTTTGGGTTCAACACATTCCAGACGCGGGCTTTGGAGGGTCACGATATTGAAAGCGCTTCAGCCGTTTTCAGCGTTACAGACCGTTTTTTGATGTCTTGTCATGCCTTGTTTTTTTACCCTGTCAAGCTCCTGGTCCCGACGGGCTACTCAATTGCATATCCATTTGTGAAGCAGGAAGGCGGTGTCTGGCCTTGGACGTATTACGCTTCGCCCATATTGTTGCTTGGCGCGGCGGGGGCGGCATGGTTTTGGGGGCGCAGGAACCGCGAGATTTGGCTCGCCCTTGCCCTTTACCTCGTGCCTCTGACGGTGATGTTGCCTTTGCGCACCGTGGGCAGTTTTGAGTTGCGGAGCGATCGCTATGCATATTTTTCCAGCATTGGCATTTTTTTGCTTGTCGCGATTTTTTTCGAAAAAATAAAAAAGCCGACGTTGCGGTACGCCCTCTTGGGCGGCGCGCTCGCCCTGCTTATTGCGCTCTCCAACCTGCAAACCCGCGTGTGGAGTAATGGCGTGGCGCTATTCGAGAATTGCGTAGCCAAAACGCCGGAATCTTCCCTGTGTCAGTGCAATCTGGGCTACAACGCTTTGATTAGCCTTGATTTTGAGCGTTCGATTGCGCACTATACAGAGTCTTTGAAATATGATCCCGCCACTGTCGAAGCCTACAATGGTCGCGGTCAGGCGTATATGCAGTTGCAGCAATTCGACAAGGCGCTCGCCGATTTTGAGGCTGCCATCCGCAACGGGATTTCGACGCCCAAACTGTTTTTAAACCGCGGCAAGTGCCTCGTGATACTCAACCGACCTGAGGAGGCCATACCGGATCTGAGCCGCAGTTTAGAGTTGGAGCCCAATTCGGCTGAGACCTGGTATTATCGCGGAGCGGCTTACGACAAGACGGGTCGCGCCGACCAGGCTGCTGCCGACTACGGCAAGGCGCTTGAGATCCAGCCCGATTACATGGAAGCGGCTGTCAATCGCGGTCTGATCCGCTACCGCAAAGGGGATTATGCCGGAGCGGAGGCGGATTATGCAATTGGCTTGCAGAAAGCGCCCGATCAGGCGCGCCCTATGATCTTGGTCAATCTGGCGAATGCCCGCCTGCAATCGAGCCGCCTCTCAGAGGCGCTGTCGGATGTGGAGCAGGCGCTGTCCATCAATCCCGGCTATGCGAGGGCCTATCAAACCCGAGCCGCAATCTACCAAAAGATGGGTAAAAACGATCTGGCCGAGCGCGACTTGGCACGGGCGCGGGAGTAGGGCGCAAAGGTTTTTTTCGCTCAAAGGGCGCAGCAGAGTCAGGATAAGCAAAAAGAACACAAGACGTGAGAAACCACTAACCACTAACCACTAACCACTAACCACTAACCACTATTCCGTCGCTGCGCGTAATCGTCGATCTGATCCTGAGCGATGGCGCCGAGGCCGAAGTAACGGGCTTCGGGGTGCGCCATATACCAGCCACTCACGGAAGACGCCGGATACATGGCGTAATTTTCGGTGAGGGTGATGCCCAGTTTGTCGGGTTGCAGCAGCCGCCAGAGGGTAGCTTTTTCGCTGTGTTCGGGACAGGCCGGATATCCCGGGGCGGGGCGGATGCCGCGATAGGACTCGGCGATCAGGGCCTCATTGTCGAGGCGTTCATCGGGTACGTAGCCCCAGTATTCGCGGCGGATGCGCTCGTGCAGGTATTCGGCGCAGGCCTCGGCCAGTCGGTCGGCCAGCGATTTGAGGAGGATGGCCGAGTAGTCGTCGTGCGCGGCTTCGAAGGCGCGCGCGCGTTCTTCTACGCCTATGCCTGCCGTGACGGCGAATGCGCCCATGTAGTCGGGTATGCCGGCCGGAGCGATGTAATCGGCCAGACATAGGTTGGGCAGTCCGGTCGCTTTGGCCAATTGCTGGCGTTGGAAGAAGAGTGTGGCGAGTGGCGTTTGTCGGGTTTCGTCGGCGTAGAGCGTCACGTCGTCGGGAGCGGTTCGGTTGGCCGGGAACAGTCCCCACACGGCGCGGGGTTCGAGCCACTTTTCGGCGATCATGCGGTCGAGCATGGTTTGTGCGTCGGCGTAGAGTCGGGTTGCTTCTTCGCCGACTACTTCGTCGCGCAAGATGGCTGGGTATCTGCCGGCCAATTGCCAGCTTTGGAAGAAGGGCGTCCAGTCGATGTAGTTGACCAGGGTAGCAACTGCCGGATATTCGGTATGTACGCCGAGCAGGGCTGGGCGGGGCGGAGCGTATGCGCTCCAATCCAGTTGCAGTGCGCGGGCGCGGGCTTCGGAGAGCGGGAGAAGGGTTTTGAGGCGTTCGCGCTGAGCGCGTTCGGTTCGGATGCGCTCGTAATCCATTTTTATGGCATCGGCGAAGCGTTCTCGTTCGGTTTGGTTTTGGGTAAGCAGGGAGCTGACTACCGCTACGCTGCGGCTGGCGTCGAGTACGTGTATTACGGGCGCCCGGTCGTATTCAGGAGCGATCTTGACGGCGGTGTGGGTTTTGGAGGTGGTGGCGCCGCCGATCAGCAGAGGTAAGTCGAGTTGGAGGCGTTTCATTTCGCGGGCTACGTGCACCATTTCGTCGAGCGAGGGGGTGATCAGCCCGGATAGGCCGATGGCGTCGGCGCGGGTTTCAACGGCTGCGCGGAGGATGCGGTCGGCAGGTACCATGACACCCAGGTCGATCACTTCGTAGTTGTTGCAGGCCAGTACCACGCCTACGATATTTTTGCCGATGTCGTGCACGTCGCCTTTGACGGTAGCCAGCACAATTTTGCCTGCGCGTTCGCCCGCGTTTTTTGCCTGTTCGATGAAAGGCGTGAGATAGGCCACCGATTTTTTCATGACGCGGGCGCTTTTGACCACCTGTGGGAGGAACATTTTGCCGGCGCCAAAAAGGTCGCCTACTACATTCATGCCATCCATGAGCGGACCTTCGATGACCTGAATGGGGGAGGAGTAGGCTTGTCGGGCCTCTTCCGTATCGGCTTCGATGTACTGGTCGATGCCTTTGATCAGGGCGTGTTTGAGGCGCTCAGTCACGGGCATTTGTCGCCAACTGAGGTCTTGCTCCGAGGTTTTGCCGGCTTCGCCGCGGTAGCGTTCGGCCCACTCGGTGAGGGCTTCAGTGGCGCCAGGATGGCGGTTGAACAGCACATCTTCGATACGGCGCAGTAGTTCGGGTTCGATGGCTTCATAGACCTCAATCATGCCGGCGTTGACGATGCCCATATCCATGCCGGCCTGAATGGCGTGGTACAGAAAGGCGGAGTGCATGGCTTCGCGCACCCGATCGTTGCCCCTGAAAGCAAATGAGAGGTTACTTACGCCGCCGCTCACCTTAGCGCCGGGGCAGCGCTGCTTGATCAGACGGGTGGCTTCGATGTAGGCGATGGCGTAGTCGTTGTGTTCTTCGATGCCGGTGGCTACTGCAAATATGTTGGGGTCGAAGATGATATCTTGGGGATCGAAACCCGCTTTTTGCGTCAGCAAATCATAAGCGCGCGCGCATATTTCGACTTTGCGCTGGACGGTGTCCGCCTGTCCCGCTTCGTCGAAGGCCATGACGACCACGGCGGCGCCGTAACGCTGACAGATTTTGGCCTGCTGGAGGAACGCCTCTTCGCCTTCTTTGAGGGAGATGGAGTTGACGACGCTCTTGCCCTGGAGGCAACGCAGACCGGCTTCGATGACGCTAAATTTGGATGAGTCCACCATTACCGGCACGCGGGCGATATCGGGTTCGGTAGCGATGAGGTTGAGAAATTGAGTCATGGCTTGTTCGGAGTCGAGCAAGCCTTCGTCCATGTTGACGTCGATGATTTGGGCGCCGTTTTCGACCTGCTGGAGGGCTACGCTGAGGGCTTCGTCGTATGCGTTGCGTCGGATGAGGGCGGCGAAACGGCGGGAGCCGGTCACGTTGGTGCGTTCGCCGATGTTGACGAAGTTGATTTCGGGCGTGATGATCATAGGCTCCAGTCCGCTCAGCATGGTGTGTGCGGGCGGGGGAGCGGGTGTGCGCGGCCGGATGTCGGCTACGTGGGAGGCGATGTGTGCGATGTGTTCGGGTGTGGTACCGCAGCAGCCGCCTACGATATTGACGATGCCGGCGCGGGCAAACTCTTCGATGAACGCGCACATTTCGTGAGGCGTCTGGTCGTAGGCGCCGAATTCGTTGGGCAGGCCTGCGTTCGGATAAGCGCTGATGAAGCAGTCGGCCATGGCGGAGAGGGCTTCGAGGTGTGGACGCATTTCTTCGGCGCCAAGGGCGCAGTTGAGACCTACCGAAAAAGGCCGCGCGTGACGAACAGAGATCCAAAATGCTTCAGCGGTCTGACCGCTGAGCGTACGTCCGGAGGCATCTGTAATGGTGCCCGAGATCATTATTGGAAGACGGCGCCCAAGCGTTTCGAATACTTCTTCTATGGCGAATATGGCTGCCTTGGCGTTGAGGGTATCGAACACGGTCTCGATCAGCAGGATGTGCGCGCCGCCTTCGATGAGGCCTTCAACCTGTTCGATATAGGCGTTTTTCACGTCGTCGAAACTAATGGCGCGGTAACCGGGATTGTTCACATCGGGCGAGAGAGAAAGCGTTTTGTTGAGGGGGCCTATGGCGCCGCATACGAAACGGGGCTTATCCGGATTTTTTGCGGTGAAGGCGTCGGCGGCGCTGCGGGCTATGCGCGCAGCGGCCACATTGATCTGCCGGGCGAGGTGCGAGGTGTCGTAATCTGCCTGCGAGATGGATGTGGCGTTGAAGGTGTTGGTCTCGATCAGATCGGCGCCCGCTTCGAGGTATTCGCGGTGTATGTCTGCGATCACATTGGGGCGGGTGAGGCAGAGCATATCGTTGTTGCCTTTGAGGTCAGAGGGGTGTTCGCGCAGCAAATTGCCGCGAAAATCGGCTTCGTCAAGGCCTCTGCGCTGAATCATGGTGCCCATCGCGCCGTCGATGATGAGTATGCGTTCGCGGGCGGCTTTTGTCAGAGCCTTTAGCGCGTATTGATCATTCATGAAGCAAAGGTATCGATGTTTGTGATGCTTGTTGCCGATAATTTAAATGCCGCCAATTTTGCCCCGATCTCTCCTCGGGAGCAAAGGCGTTATTAAACAGCGATCAGGACGCAATGTTGCGCTTCTGTGCAGGCTTACAGGCCGGACTGGCGATGTGCGGATCAAAGCGCATGTTTTCAACCCAATTTTCTTTTTTTTTGGAAAAAAAGTCACGGGTTGAGGGCGCGGGCGTGTTCTTTGCGCCTCAGATCTTTTGCCCTTATTTTTTGCAAAAAATGCGATAATGGTGCGGGCCAGTCGCTGGTCTCTCGAGCCATGGCCGGGTTGCAAAAAAGCCGTTCGGATGACTCCGAACGGCTTTTTGCACAAAGGATGCGCCTCAGGCGCTCGCAAATTATTCCTTGAGTTTGAGGTTGAACTCCACACGGCGGTTGAGCGCGCGACCTTGCGCTGTTTTGTTGTCGGCCACAGGGCGGGTTTCGCCGAAGCCTGCGTGGGTCATGCGGGCGGCGGATACGCCTTTGCTCACCAGATAGTCGAAGCAAGTTTTGGCGCGTTGTTCGGAGAGAACCTGATTGCGTCGGTCGTCGCCTACGTCGTCGGTATGCCCTTCAATGGCGAGGTTGTAGTAGTCGTATTTGAGCAGCACGGCGGCTACGTCGTCAAGCACTTTGTTAGAACTTTTGAGCAAAGTAGCTTTGCCGGTTTCGAATTGTACCATCCGGACGGCGAGGTCAACTTTCTCCTTGTCCTCTTTGGTCATTTCAGGACACCCTTTGTTGGAGGCGGGACCGGGTTGATCCGGGCACAGGTCGTCGATGTCGGCAATACCGTCGCCGTCGCGGTCGGGGCATCCTTTGAGGGCGGCTGTGCCGCGCTGGTCGGGACAGCGGTCGTCGATGTCGGCGATACCGTCGCCATCGCGGTCTGGGCACCCTCTGAGGGCGGCTGTGCCGGGCTGGTCGGGACAGCGATCATCTTTATCGGCGATGCCGTCGCCGTCGCGGTCGGGGCATCCTTTAAGGGCTATAGGGCCTGCCTCGCGCGGGCAGTCGTCGTCTTTATCGGGGATGCCGTCGCCGTCGGTATCCGGGCAGCCCTTGGTTGCGACAGGGCCTGGTTGGTCGGGGCACATGTCGTCCATATCGGCGATGCCGTCGCCGTCGCGGTCGGGGCATCCCATGGTGGTTGCAGGACCGGCCATATCGGGGCACTTGTCCATATCGTCGGGGATGCCGTCGCCGTCGCGGTCGGTGACTTTGGGCGCTTCAGGTTCGCCGCCGAAGTAGAATTGCAGTCCGAGGCCGTGATGCCAGCCCGGGCGATTTTCCATGCTAAAGCGGTATTGCGTGGTGGTGGTGATGTAAAATCCGTCGCCGATACGGATATTGAAGCCCAAAGCTGCGGGTATGTTGAAATCCCAGCGCTTGCCATCCAAATCCCGCGTAGTGCCCAAGCCGAGTTGAAGGACGGGATTGATGAAGTTTCCGTATTTGAACATGTTTTTTTGGATGAGGACATCGGCATGCCCCGTCAGTCGGCGCTGGTCGCCAAATGCTACGCCCGGGGCGTAAGTGATGATGCCCGCTTTGAGCGGCACGACCAGGAAATAACCGTCATTGAGGTGTCGGTTGTAGGCCAACTCAACGCCGTTGCCTTGCCAATCGCTATATACGTCGGTCCAGTTGTCCCAGGCGGGCGAAGGATTAACATAATTGTACCACAAATAGCGGAACGAAAATCCGTGCTTGGGTTTAGAGGTGGATTGGGCAATGCCGCTCACGGACAGCGTCAATACCAAAAGTAGGGTGATGTACAGTGACTTCATAGAATTATGATTTGGTGAAATGCTTTAACTATGTTGCAAAGGTAGAATGTCAGTACAACATTTTGACACTTTTTTGCGAATAAGTCACTTTTTTTCACAAAAAAGGTCG
>JBKBLI010000030.1:0-38723 GCA_046296435.1 Saprospiraceae bacterium
AGCAACTTTTCAAGGATGCCGGTATCGATACGTGGGCAAAGTTGGCAGATACGCCGGTAGAGCGTCTTCAGGAGATATTGGATGCGGCTGGTCCGCGTTACCAAATTCACAACCCGAGCACTTGGCCGGCTCAGGCCAAGTTCTGCGTCGAAGGTCGTTGGGAGGAATTGAAAGAATATCAAGACATGTTGATTGGCGGCCGCGATCTTTCGGAATAGTTTAACGTTTTAAGGCTTTTCATGAAAAAATCACACCTGCGCCTCGCAGGTGTGATTTTTTTTTTACCTTTGCCGCGTTTTTGTTTTCATAGCTTAATTTTTTTAGTTGTTGCCCCGACTGTAACAGTCGGGGTTTTTTGTTATGGGAAAAATTCAGGAAGCCATATTAGTGTTTCTGGGCGGCGGGATAGGCAGCGTGTTGCGCTACGCCATCGCGCAATGGATGCAACTTCGGCCGTTGACTTTTCCGGCGGCTACGCTAGCGGCCAACTTTCTGGCATGTCTGCTGCTGGGATTTGTTTTACAGGCGGGCTTTGAGATGCGCACGCGCCTGCTCTTAGCCACCGGTTTGTGTGGTGGGTTTAGCACTTTTTCGACATTCACAGCCGAGAATCAATCGCTGTGGTCGTCGGGCCGGACCGACCTGATGGCGTTCAATGTGCTGGCTAACCTGCTGCTTTGCGCTGCCGGCTTGTGGATTGGCGGGCGACTGAGCGCATAAGGCGCAGGACGCACGCCGCCCCGCGCCCTGCGCTCTATTTTTTGGCCTTTATTCTTCCTCCTTATTTTTCAAGGCCATCAGCAGCGTGTAAGCGCCTTTGACTGCGATGTTGGCGTCTCGGAGGCGTTCATAGTCTTGGTCAGACAACCCAACCCAGCGTTCGTTGCGCAGTCCTGTTGGACTGACGGGGATCAAAGCATATCGCTGCTTGTCTTTATGGATAAAGATATAGTGTCTGCCTTCGTAGTTGAGTAGCGCCTCAGACGGGATGGCCGGCGTTGAAGCCGAGGGGCAAGACACGCTTGCGTTGACGATCATGCCCGGATGAAGCAAATCGCTCCGGACTGCGTCCCACTCTGCATGCGCATGCGCCATGCGATCCGGGCCGATATCTTTGCCGATGATCTTCAGTCGGGCCGTTGCGGGTTGTTCGGGTTGGTAAGCCGGCCAGGCATCTACTCGAAGTCCGGGGCGCAGGAGCGGCAGGTCTTTTTCGAGAACCTGTAGCGCGAGGTGGGTGTTTTGAGGATTGATCAGGGTGAAAAGCGGCATTTCGGGCGTTACGTAGGCGCCTATTCGGGCATTGATCTCCGATACGTATGCGTCGAATGGCGCGCGTATTGACACTTGCGCGCTAATTTTTGCAGCGTTGAGCGATGCCGGATCGTAGCCGAGCAGGCGGACTTGTTCGGCTGCGGCGTGAAGCCTGATTTTGAGCGTTTCGACGGCGCTCTGGGCTTGCTGAAGGGCTTTGTCGCTGGCGGTCTTGGTGGGATTGAGTTCGGCCTGTCGGCGGTATTCGGTCTCGGCAAGGGCCAACTCTTCGCGGATCTGGAGGTAGTCGCGTTGGAGATCCACATAGCTTGGGTCTTCCAGCGTGGCGATGACCTCGCCTTTTCGCACCCGCATTCCGTGTGTCAGCGGGGTGTGCCGCAGGCGGCCGCCCAATGGGGCGCTGACGACGTACAGGCCTTGCGGCGCGACTTCTACGACGCCGCTCAGGCGAATCAGCGTGTTGATTTCCTGTTTTTGGATTTTGGTAAACTCCGGGGCGATGTGGGCCTCCTGAGCGGCGGTAAGGATCAGGAGCGTATCGCTAACTGCGGAGGATGTGGGCGTTTCGGCCGTTGTTTTGGAGTTTGTACCGCAGGAAGCGACCAAAAGACCGAGAATTCCAAAGCTGAAGACAAAATGTCGCATTTCGAAAGGTGGTTACTGTTGAATGGTGAAATTGGTGAAAAAAAGGGCTTCGACATAACGTTGATAAAGCGCTTGCTTAAGCTCGAGGCGACGCGTCTCAAAGCCGAGCCATTGCAGGGCGAGCAGATTCCATTCTGCGGCGTTTATCTCGCCTGTTTGCAATTGGCGCTCTGCGGATGCCCGTAGGGTTTGGAGGGCGGGCGTTGTATTTTTTTCAAAAAAATCAAGCGCTTCCCAGGCTGCGCGATATTGTCCGGCCGCCGTTTCGAGGCGGCGTTGGAGCAGGCTCGTTTCGTGAGCGAGGCGGAGTTGCGCCAACTGGATATCGGTTTGCGCCGCCGCTCTTGCAGATTGCAGGGCGCCGTACGAAATTGGCGCGCGAATGCCTACCTGAACTGAGCGAAAGCGGGCGGCATAGTCGTAGAACCGATCGTCGGCGCCGAGGCCATAGAGGGTCTGGTCGTTCAGGCCGATGAAGAGTTGCGGTTTGCGACGGGTATCGGCGACCCTGAGCAGGGCTTCACTCAACTTCAAGTCCTGGCCTGCGCGCTGCGCAATCGGGTGTGGGGGCAGGGTGGGGGAGAGGAGCGCTGGAGCGGGTAGCTCTATTGGTTGCGGATCGAATGCGCAGGGCGGCTCGGCTCCGGTCAATACGCAAAAGCGCTGTCTGGCGGCTTCGAGCGCTTTTTGCGTTTCAACGCGTTGGGAAGCGTTTAGGGAGCGTTGTAGAGCGGCTTGAGCCGATTCTAATGCGCTGGTCTCGCCTGCTCGGAGACGCATTGCGGCTCTTTGCTCGTAGGCGGCCCATAGGCTGTCGGCGCGTTGAAGCATGTTGAGCTTGTCGTTTAAGGTCAGTAGCTCGACGTACTGTGCCGCCGTTTCGCGCTTGAGCGATAGGATATTCAAGGCGTTGTCGCTGAGTTGGAGTTCCCATTCGGCGTGCGCGGCGTCCTCGCGGGCGCGCAAAAGTCCGGGCCAGGGGATGTCGTAGGCCAGTCCGATGCGGTGGTCGCGATAAGCAGAGTTGATCTGTCCGTATTCGACGGCGATCTCCAGCGTTGGCCATTCGCGGGCTGCTTTGATGCGCTGTTGCTGGCGCAGTGCGGCGAGTTGTCCGCGCGCGGCGACCGGATTGCGCTCGACTGCGCTTTCGAGGGCCTCTTTGAGCGTGATGGGCGTCTGCGCTTCGAGGGCGGGGGCGAGGGTAAGGAGAGCGGGCAGGATCAAAAGGGCATGGCGCCGACGCCGGCGTGGCGCGTGGCTTTTTTCGACCATGACAAACAGCGTCGGCAATACGTACAGGGTGAGCAGGGTAGCCAGCGCCAGCCCGCCGATTACGACCGTAGCCAGAGGGCGTTGTACCTCGGCTCCCTCGCCGTGACTCAGCGCCATAGGCAGGAATCCAAGCGAAGCGACCGAGGCCGTCATCAGCACCGGTCGGAGCCGAGTGGAGCCGCCGCGGACCACAACCCTGCTCAGGTTCGATAAGCCTGCCTGTTGAAGTCTCTTGAACTCGGCGATCAGCACGATGCCATTGAGCACGGCCACGCCAAACAGGGCGATGAAACCCACCCCTGCCGATATGCTGAAGGGCATGTCCCGCAGGGCGAGCGCAAATATGCCGCCGACGGCGGCAGGCGGGATGGCGCTGAAAATGAGCAACCCGTAGCGCAGCGAGCGAAAGGTGAAGTACAGGAGGACAAAGATCAAGAGCAGCGCAACTGGCACGGCAATGCTAAGGCGTTCGGTGGCCTCGCGCAGGTTCTCAAATACCCCTCCATAGACAATGTGATAACCCGCGGGTAGGCGAAGTTGGGCTTCGACGCGCTTCTGGAGGTCCTCCACAGCGCTTTGCACATCACGGCCGCGTACGTTGAAGCCGACGGTGATACGCCGCTGCGCATTCTCGCGTTGGATTTGGTTGACGCCGGTCTCTATGTTCACTTGCGCCAGATGCCGCAGCGGAATCTGCGCGCCGCCGGAGCTGGGGATGAGCAACCCGGCCACATCTTCAGGTCTGCTGCGGTAAGCGCTGTCGAGGCGCACCACGATATCGTAACGCTTTTCGCCTTCGAATAACTGCCCCGCCGAAGCGCCCGCAAACGCTGCATTGACGGCGAGGTTGGCGTCGGCTACCTGTGCGCCGTACCGCGCCAGTTGCGCCCGATCGTATCTGACCACAATCTGCGACACGCCGCCGATGGGTTCGACGTAGATGTCTTTTGCGCCGGATACCGAAGCGCAGAGGCTGCCCAGGATTTGAGCGTAGCGGGCAAGGGTATCGAGATTTTCGCCAAAAATCTTGCAAGCTACATCCTGGCGCGCGCCGGTCATCAGTTCGTTGAACCGCATCGCTACCGGAAATTGGAAGGAGTAGGTTACGCCGGGTATTTCAGCGAGCGCTTCGGACATTTTTTGGGCCAGCTCGTCGTAAGTGTCGGCGCTGGTCCAGGTGTGGCGGGGCTTGAGGATGACCATCATGTCGCTGGCTTCGATGGGCATGGGATCGGTAGGTATTTCGCTGCTGCCGGTTTTGCCGACGATCTTTTCGATCTCCGGAAATCGCGACAGGAGGAGTTTTTCGCTCTGAAGTATGGCCTCCACAGAGGTGCGCAGGCTGCTGCCCGGCAGCACTCGGGTGTCCACCGCAAAATCGCCTTCAGGTAGTTCGGGTATGAACTCGCCGCCCAGCCTCGCCGCTACAAACCCGCCGGAGAGCAGGAGCAGCGCCGCGCTGCCAACCGCCCAGCGTCCTTTGCGCAGCACATAAGCCAACGAACGCCGGTAAACACGCTCGAGGCGACGCATGATGCGATCGGCGAAATTGTTTGAATGGCCCGTTTGGCGCGATAGCGCCAAGGCGTTCATCATGGGCACATACGTCAGCGACAAGAGAAAAGCGCCAAGCAAGGCAAATATGACCGTCAAGGCCATGGGTTTGAACATCTTCCCTTCGATGCCCTGAAGGCTCAGTACCGGCACATAAACGATCAGAATGATGATCTGACCAAACACGGCGCTGTTGAGCATGCGGGTTGCCGTTTGTTCGACTTCGCGATCCATCTGCGCCTGGCTCAGCGTAGCGGCGGCGGCAATCGGCGCGCCAATCAAGGCCAACTGGTGCAGCGTAGCCTCCACAACGATCACCGCCCCGTCCACAATCAGTCCAAAGTCCAGCGCGCCGAGACTCATCAGATTGCCGCTCACGCCAAACGTATTCATCAGCGTAAAGGCGAATAGCATCGCCAAGGGGATGACCGAAGCGACAATCAGCGCAGCCCGTAGGTTGCCTAAAAACAGGAATAAAACCAGCGTTACGATGAACGCGCCTTCGCTTAGGTTAGTGGTCACCGTTTGGATGGCATTGTTGACCATCTTGGTACGATCCAAAAATGGCTCGATGACCACGCCCTCGGGCAGCATCCCCTGGATGCGATCGACTTGCTCTTTGACCCGCTTGATGACGGCGCCGCTGTTCTCGCCTTTGAGCATCATCACCACGGCGCCCACGGTTTCGCGTTGTCCGTTGTAAGTCATAGCGCCGTAGCGCACGGCGCTGCCAATGCGCATATCGGCTACGTGGCGCAGCAACAGCGGCGGGGCGCCTCGGTTTTGCCGGACGACGGTCTGGCCAATATCTTCAAAGTTGGCGGTCAATCCCTCGGTGCGTATGAACAAAACGCCGGGACCTTGTTCGATGTAGGCCCCTCCGGCATTTTGGTTGTTGGCTTTGAGCGCGTCGATCAGATCCTGCAGGCTTAGGTCGTAGGCGGCAAGCCGACCGGGATTGACGGCTACCTCGTACTGCTTGAGATAGCCGCCGAAACTCGCCACGTCGGCCACGCCTTTGACGCCGAGTAATTGTCGCCGGACGATCCAATCCTGGATGCTGCGCAGTTCGGAGAGCGTGTAGCGGTCTTCGTAGCCCGGCAGCGACCGCAGGACGTATTGATATATTTCGCCGAGACCTGTGGTCACTGGGGCCATCTCCGGCCGACCCATACCCGGCGGGATCATATCGGCGACGGTAGCCAGGCGCTCGGACACTTGCTGCCGCGCCCAATAAACGTCGATGTAATCCTCAAAGACGACCGTGATGACCGATAAACCGAAGCGCGAGAAACTGCGCTGCTTCTTGAGACCGGGTATATTGCTCAAAGTCTGTTCGATGGGCATGGTGATAAAGCGCTCTACGTCGGGCGCGCCCAAGGAGGGGGAAATGGTGATGACCTGAACTTGATTGTCGGTAATGTCGGGCACGGCGTCGATGGGCAGTCGGGTAGCCTCATAGACCCCCGCTCCGATCAACGCCAACGTCATGAGCGCTACAATGAGTTTGTTGCGTATCGAGAATGCGATGATGTGATACATCTATTTGTAAAAATTTGAATTGCGTCGCAGGCGCCGGAATATAAAGTCGACTGCGGCGTAAGAAAAAACCATTCTGTTTCGAATCTAAAGAATGACTGGCCTTCGTCACGTGTTGGCCATCCTCGACCCGCCCGCGCGCCAATAATCCAGCAGGCGCCGAGTCCGGCACTTGCATGGCGCTGCGAACGCCTTTTTTGCGCAGATAAGCGGGTCAAAAAGAAATGGAGGAATAGACGGAAGCCTTCAGGACTGTCTGGGAGGTTGCCAGATGGACGCCGCATGGAGTTGCAGCGTAGGAGAAAGGTAGCCGAATACCGGCGCAGTTTGCGAAGCCATGCAGGGGAGCTTCAGCGTAAGCGTAATTGGCGGAACGGGCAACGATATACCAATGTCAGGCTGCGAAAGGAAGGTTTTGAAGGGCAACTGCATATCACGCTCGTAGTCTTCGTCTCTCAGGTCCCCGTTGAAGTAGTGCATGGTCATATAGTCCCACAAACCCACGCACTCGCCCTGAGCGCGGTGCTCCCAGTAGTGGACGACCAACAGCGGAGTTTTGAACAATTGGTAAAACTCCGTCGTCGAGCCGACATAGACCAACAAAAGCAATATGCCGAGATAATTTTTCAGCGGATTGAAAACAATTTGACGGCACAAAGTTAGCGAAAAAAAAACGAAGGCAATTTTTTTTTTAAAAATCGCGCGCTTATTAACGACCCACTCCTTGTGCGCATTTTCTTTTTTCGAAAAATAATAAGACGCGGGGCTGTAAATTATGCACTTTTGGTCAATCGCGTATTTTGAGGCGGTAGGACGGGAATGGGGACTTATCTTTGCGCAAAATTTTGAGCGCAATATGAACAGATTAACGACGGCGGTTGCGGCCGTTTGGCTTTCGATCGGAGCCTTAGGCGTGCTGGGCATTGAAAACAAGGGCAGGGTTTCGGCTTTTCACGGCGAGGCTGAGCGGGCTTTTTTGAAGGCGCATTTGGACGCTTTTTTTCCAAACAAATACGGCTCTTTTCACGCGCTGAACGGCAATCCGGTCGATTCGAGTATTTTATTCCCGGTGGCTAAGACTTGCGGCGGCTGCCATGGTTATGATTCGACTGGACTGGCTATGCACACCAATTCGGATGTGGATATCAATTTCTACGACGCCTGGCGGAGTTCGATCATGGCCAATAGCGCCAAAGATCCGTTTTGGCGCGCAAAAGTGACGCATGAGTCTTTGGTCAATCCGGCGCACAGCGAGGCCTTGCAAGACAAATGTACGTCTTGTCATGCGCCTGCCGGGCATGTGCAGTCCAAACATACGGGCAAAAAGGCGCATTACACCCTGACAGATTTGTATCAAGATCCGCAAGGGCTTGACGGGGTGACCTGCCAGACCTGCCATGCCATGGCTCCCGGCGATTTGGGCAGCCTGCATTCGGGGCAGTTGAATTACGATTTTAACTACATTCGCGTGGCTTATGGCCCGTTTGAGAATATTTTCGCGGCGCCGATGCACCAGTTTGTGGGCATCACGCCCAAGTACGGAGACCATATCCTCGACGCCGGTTTGTGCGCGGGCTGCCATACGCTGCTGACCCAATCGGTTGATCTGAGCGGGCAGTACACCGGCGCGACTTTTGTTGAGCAGGCCACCTATCACGAGTGGCTAAACTCGCGCTACGAGACTTCGCGCGACAACCTGAGTTGTCAAAGTTGTCATTTGCCGCAGATCCCCGACGGCGTGGTTTTGTCAAGCGGTTACCAGTTGCTCGTGCCGCGTTCGCCCATAGGTCTGCACCAGATGGCGGGAGCCAACGCCACAATGCTGCGCCTGATGCGGTCGAATATCCAGCCGCTGGGCATCAATGCCTTGCCCGAACACTTTGACAGCACCCTGAGCGCCACGCTGCGCATGCTCCGCGAAAAAACGCTCGACCTCAGCCTCGACCCGCGACAGACGACGGGCGACACGGCCAAGGTCGCCATCCGGCTGCTCAACAAGGCGGGGCATAAATTTCCCTCCGGGTATCCGGCCCGGCGCGCATGGGTTGAGATCGTCGTGCGCAACGAGGCCGGTCAGACGGTGTTGCACTCCGGTGATATGAACGCCGATTACACGCTGAAGGACGAGGACCCGCATTTCGAACCGCATCATCGGGTGATCGACCGTCCGGACAAGGTGCAGATCTATGAACTGGTAACCGGCGACGTGAACGGACAGTTCACAACGGTGCTGGAGCGCGCGCACGTAGCGCTCAAAGACAACCGCCTGCCGCCGCAGGGCTTCAGCAAGTCGCATCCGGCGTATGACACGACCCGAATAGCCGGCGGCGCGCTCTACGATCCGGATTTCAACGTATCGGAGAGCGGGGCGGAAGGCAGCGGCGCGGATATACTTTGGCTGCACGTTCCGATCGACGGCTACAAGGGCAAATTGGCGATAAAGGTCCGGGTGTGGTACCAGAGTATGCCGCCCAAGTGGCTTGCGCCCATGTTTGCGTTCAACTCGCCGGAGATTCTGTCATTCAAAAGCATGTGGGATGAGGCCGACCAGTCGCCGACGCTGGTAGCCGAAGCTGAAGCTGAGGTATCGGTCAGTCCGGTAAGCGCTCCCGTTCCTTCGCCTGCATCCCTTGCCCTTTCGCTGGCTCCCAATCCTAGTTCTGACGGCAGCGTGACGCTATCGGTTGCGGGCGGCGCCCGTTTGTTGGCTGCCGAGATATGGGATGCGCGGGGCGTTTTGGTCTATCGGCGCGAGTGGTCGGCGGTATCGGAAGCGCGGTTGGATCAGCCCCTTCGCTCCGGAGTGTATTACCTGCGCGCGCAAACTTCGTTGGGGGCGGTCACGCGCAAGTTTGTCGTGCATTGAGGTTTTGATTTTTTTCGGGAAAAGGGGGCGGATATAGGATGCGTTTTATTCTCGCAAAGGGCGCGAAGGCGTGTTTTTTTTTTAAAAAAAAGCCCGCCCGGGTGTGGATCGCGGGCGATCATTCGTCGGCGTCAGTATCGCTCCGAAGGGTGTGCGTATCGGTTTGGTAACGGCCCTTGAGTTGGTCCATGACCGATTTTTTCCAAAGCGGGGCGCCGATGAAGTAAGATGCGCGTCCGATGAGGTGCGCGCCTACCGGCGCGGTCAGAACCATAAAAAACACGATGGCGATGACCCGCGAGGTGATGGCCAGCGTGTTGAAATACAAGGCGCAACAGGCCAGCAGCAGCCCGATGCCGAGGGTAGCCGCCTTGGTCGTGACCGAAATGCGCAGGTATAGATCAGGCATGCGTACCAGTCCCAAAGCCGCCAGAAAGATGAGCAAGGCTCCCAGCGCGGCGAGCAGCATGATGATAAGATCAGTCATTTTTTTCCCTTTTTTCCAGATAATATGAAAATGCGACCGTGCCCAGAAACGCAATCAGGGCCAGGATCATGGCGATGTCCAGGAATGTGGGCTGATTGGATACGATGCTGTATATGGCGATCACGCCAATGCCAATGGTAATGAGCAGATCCAGCGCCACGACGCGGTCTGAGATGCCCGGGCCTTTGAGGAACCGCCAGAAGACCAGCACAATCGATGCGGCCAACACGGGCAATATGCTGTAGTAAAGAAAGGATTGAATCATCGCATGATAGATAGCAGGCGTCTTTCGAAGCCTTTTTTGATACCTTGCACAAAGGATTCCCGGTCTCGTATGTACATGGCGTGCACGTAGAGCACGGTGCGGTCGTCAGATACGTCGAGGCTCAGGGTGCCGGGTGTGAGCGAGATGAGGTTGGCAAGCAGGGTGATTTCGAGATCGGTTTTGGCGTCTAAGGGTAGGCTGACGATGCCCGGCTGCATGTGGAATCTGGGCGTGATGACGTCGTAGGCTACTTCAATGTTGGCTTTGATGAGTTCGCGCATGAAGAAGAGGAAAAATCCAATGATTTTGATGGCCATGGTGAAATAGCGGTCGTCGCCGTTGCTTCGGCTGATGATCCACATGATAGCGAAGCTGAGCGCGAACCCAAACACAAAGTTGGGATACTCAAATACGCCGGTCAGGGCCACCCACACGAAGGTGAGCAAGAGGTTCATCAAAAACTGCGTTCTCATTGCGTTGTTTTCGTTTTAAAGACTGCCTGAATATAGGTTTCGGGGTTGCTCAATTCTTCGGCTATGCGCAAGGATATGGCCTGAATGTGTTCGGCGCCCAAGCCAATGTATAGCGAAATCAGAGACAGAAAAACGATAGGCGCCAGCACCAGGCGCTTTCGATAGGGTTTGAAATCTTCAAAAAACTCAAACTCCGGTCGCTTACGACCTTCCGGTTGAGGTTTCCAGAAAACCTCAGCCCATACTTTGGCGATGACGTACAAGGTGATGAAACTGGCAAAAATAATACAGCCCGTCAACCAATAGCGCCCGGTATTGACGCCTGCCGAAATGAGCGAGATTTTGGGCCAGAAGCCGGATAGCGGGGGGATGCCTACCAGCGAAAATAAGGGTACGGCCAACAGAAGAGAGAGCCGCGGATAATCCGCGTACAGTCCGCCGAGATTCTTCAGTAAGTTGCGACCCCTGATCTTGTATATCACCCCGGCGGCCATGAATAGGTTGGTCTTGACCACGATATCGTGCGTCAGATAAAAAACCAAGCCCGTGAAACCCACCCGCGTAAACATGCTCAGGCCGCCTATCATGTAGCCGATATGGCAAATGATCAAGTACGAAAAAATCTTGCGCAGGTTGCGCTGCGACAAGGCGCCCATACCGCCCGCCACCAAGGTGAGTGCGGCAACCCAGGCAAAGGTGTCGGCCCAGAAGGCATCCTCCCTGAAGATCAGGCTAAACATGCGCACCAAGGCGTAAACGCCCACTTTGGTGAGCAGCCCGCCGAAAATGGCCGATACGGCGGCGGGCGGCGTGTGGTAGGAATCAGGCAACCAAAAATACAGCGGAAAAACCGCCGATTTGATGCCAAAAGCTACAAAGAACAACAGCGCGCACACGCCTACCAAGCCTTTGTTGGGGATAAGCGGCATTTTCTGGGCCAGATCGGCCATGTTGAGCGAGCCGGTCAGCCCATACAGCACTGCGATCGCGGTCAGGAAAATCACAGAGGCCAGCATGTTGAGGGCAAAGTACTTGATGGCGCCTTCAATTTGCGCTTTTTCGCCCCCGATGGTAATTAGTACAAACGAACTGATGATGATGATCTCAAACCAGACGTACAGGTTGAACACGTCGCCGGCCAAAAAAGCGCCCGTCAGTCCCAGCAACAAAAACTGCAAGGTAGAAAAGTATCCAAAGCGCAGGCGCTCCGTGGTGACCGAACCTGCCGAGAAGGTCGCCACGGCCAGTCCAGATACGGCCGTCAGCAAGGTCAGCAGCGCCGCAAAAGTATCCGCCACAAACGTAATGCCGTGCGGCGCCGGCCAGGCGCCCGCCTGCACGGTCAGGATGCCTTCGCCCCACACCCGATACATCAGCAAAGCGGCGATGAGCGTGTTGACGATATTGCCGACAATGCTGATGTTGCGCTGCGCGCGGATGCCAAACCAAAAGAAAAGCATCAGGACAGCCAGCGCAAGCTGAAAGAGTAACGGGAGTAAAATCAGCGTTTCGTTCATTCTTCTTCGTCTTCTGTCAGGTGAATTTGGTCCAGGTCGTCGGTTTGCGTCACGGCATAAGCCCGTTTGATCAGCACAATGGCAAACGACTGCAACCCAAAGCTAATCACAATCGCCGTCAGGATCAGGGCCTGTGGCACAGGATCGGCATATGCGTCAGCAAAGAATTTGAGTTCCGAAGGGATAATCGGCGGTTTGCCCTTGGCAATGCGGCCCAAGAGAAAAATCAATAAGTTGGCGCCGTTGCCCAACAAGATCAAGCCGATGATCAGCTTGACAAAACTGCGGCGCAAGATCATAAACACCCCTGCCGCATACAGCACCCCTGTCATCAGAGCCAAAAGTATCTCCATATCTACGCCGTTTCGCTAATGGTGAAAATGATTGTCAAAGAAGCGCCAATGACCACCAGATAAACCCCAATGTCAAAAAACAAAGGCGATCCGACCATACCCACCACCGGCGCCGGATTGGGGAACCACAGCGCCGTCATGAAGGGCAGGCCGACAAGCAGCGGCGCGATCCCGCTCACAAAACCCAGAGCCAACCCGATGGGCATAAATATCGCCGGATGCACGCGTAGCAAGTTGCGCGTGTTGTCCAAGCCATTGGCAAAAGCGTGCAGCACAAAAGCGATCGAAGCTGCCAGTCCACCCACAAAACCGCCTCCGGGAAGATAATGCCCCCGCAGCAAGATAAATATCGAGAACAAAAGCAAGAGCGGTAAAAGATACCGGGAGGCTACGCGAAGTATCAAGGTCTGCATATCAATCCTGCGTGGGTTTGAGTTTGAGTAAGCTAAATACCCCGATTGCCGCAATAGTCAACACGCTGACCTCCACCAAAGTATCCGCCCCTCTGAAGTCAACGAGGATGACGTTTACCACGTTTTTCCCCTTGGCCAAAGTGTAAGCGTTTTCAGCGTAAAAAGCAGAAGTCTCCTGTCTGACCGACTCGTTGAGCACCTCCAGCGCCAGCGTAGCGATCAGCGCCCCCAACAACAGCGACACCACGGCATCCCGCGACCGGGTATATATGTTCGAAAAAGTCAGATAACGGGGCAGTCGGTACAGAATCAGGACAAACAAAATGACCGTCAAGGTATCAATCGTGAATTGCGTCATGGCCAGATCAGGCGCGCTGTAAAACACAAACAATAAGCACAACGCATACCCCACCACGCCCAAGGCCGCCACCGCCGTGAGGCGCGAGCCGGTAAACACCGTGAACGCGATCGCAATCAACATGATCGCCAAAATGGCAATCTCGTATCCCACCAACTCGGACACCTTCGAAAAATCGATATACAGGCGCACCTCGGTCAATAGCCGGTAACCGGTCAGTCCGATCAGAAAAGAGAGGATAATCAGGATATAATAGCGCAGCAATCCGCTTTGTAGCCTGAGCGTGATCTCTCGGGCGAGGCCCGCAAAACCAAGCGTAATCTGCTCCATGACCCCTTTGGGCGAATAAACGGTATAACGCTCGGCCCGCAACTCCGCCTTGGCCGAAGGCTTCAAAAACAAATATAATCCGCCGCCCAGGGCCAGCGTCAGCGCGCTCAGTCCCAGAACGGTATTGAAACCGTGCCACAACTTCAGATGAAACACATAATCGCCCAGTCCGAGGGCCTGCATGGCCGGGCGTATGATCGGCGCTTCAGCCAGCCCCGGGGCCAGTCCCAGGGCCAGCCCCAACACGCCAAGCAGCAAAGGCGGGAGCCAGAGGACGATGGGCGGGGCATGGGCATGGGAGAGCGACTCGGGCATACGACCCCAAAACGGGCGCACGCCTACCACAAATCCACCCCAAAACAACAACGCCGACGTCAGCAATGCCGCCCCCATCAGCAACAAACCTTGGGGGCCTTCTCTTTGCAAAGCCGCTTCGTAGATCAGGTCTTTGCCCACAAAACCCCAAAAAGGCGGAAATCCCGAATTGGATAACGCCGCCAAAGCCCCTGATAATGCAACGAGGGGCATCACCCGCCTTAGGCCCGATAGCCGCGACAAATCGCGCGTGCCTGTTTCGTGGTCCACAATGCCCGTCACCAAAAACAAAGGCGCCTTGTACAAAGCATGCGCCAGCACAAAAACAAGCGCTGCCAAAAGCGACTCCGGCGTCCCGATCCCGATCAAAAACACCAGTACGCCCAGCGCCGAAATTGTAGTGTAGGCCAGCACCGATTTCATGTCGTTGCGCAAAAGTACATTGACCGCCGCATAGAGCATCGTGACGCCGCCGGTCAGCAGCAGCGTGACCTGCCAATACGTATGGCCGCCCAGCAACGGCGTCATGCGCAGCAGCAAATATACCCCGGCTTTCACCATCGTGGCCGAGTGCAGATAGGTAGATACCGGCGTGGGCGCCTTCATTGCCCCCGGCAGCCAGAAATGCGCCGGAAATTGCGCCGATTTCGTAAATGCCGCCCCAAACAACATGAACAGCGCCGCCGGGTACAGCAGGCTGTGATCCTGAATGCGCAACTCCGACGCCAACATCTTTTGTAAAGAGTAAGTGCCGTAGTAATCGCCCAGCAGCACCGCCGCGCCCAGTAGCAATAATCCTCCCAGGCCCGTCACGCCCAAGGCTACTAGCGCCGATTTGCGCGACTCAGCCTGCTCATTGTCGAAGCCGATCAGAAAAAACGAACTGATACTCGTCAACTCCCAAAAAACAAAAAGCGTGATCAGATTGTCCGACAAAACCAGTCCCAGCATGGCCCCCATGAACATGCTCAGGTAAGCGTAAAATCGGTCCAAATACCGATGGCCTGCCAGATAGTACGACGCATACCAAAAAACCAAAGCGCCTATACCCGTGATAATCAACGCAAAAAGCAGGCCCAAGCCGTCGGCTCTGAAAGCCAGATCTACCCCAAACGACGACGACCAGCGCCATACCTGCATCGCTGGCTCGCCCGAGGCGGCCTGAGGGACGAAGCCTGCAAAGTAAACAAACAAACTTGCAGGCAATAGCGCCACCCATTTCGCGCCGCTATCCTTCACCCACGATCCCAGCACGCTCAGCACGCTGGCGAATACAAAACCGGCGAGAATGGCAAACAACATGACAAATCGTTTTTGATGGTTCGAAACGCGCGCCGCCGTTCAGGCGATACGCGTTAGCATTTTTCGTTTCGCTGTGCACAAAGGTAAGTTGTCGATCCCAAACAAACGCTTTAAATCCGGGTTTGCGCCCCGGAGAACCTATATGGAGTCGTCTTTAATTTCTGTTTTGGGGCCAGATGCTGCAAGCCGGCCGCTGGTTCAGATGTTGAGCGTTCTATCATATGCCTTGCAAACAAAGGGTTACGCAAAAGGCGCGAAGAATATACCGCTCTTGCTTGCTTTGCGCGGCCTCTTTGCGTGCTTTGCGAGAAATTTTTACCACGCAAAGGCCGCAAAGATTTTTTACGCAAAGGGCGCAGATTTTTTACGCAAAGGTTCTGAGTCAGAAAGCTGGGCGTTCCGGTTTGTTGTTTAGTATTTCTTCGATTCGTTGTTTTACATCGGCGTTGAGCAGCGCCAAAGCCTTGAATGCATCCAAAGTCTCGGTCAATTGCTCCGGGCGCGAGGCCCCGAGTATGGCTGTGCTGACGCGCGGATTATGGAGGCACCAGGCAACGGCCAATTGCGGCAGACTGACGCCCAATTCGAGGGCGAGGCGGTTGAGGGCGCGCACTTTGTCAATGACGTCAAGCGTCAACTGGCGCTCGCGCAGCCATTCCATCCCCTCTATACTCATGCGCGTGCCTTCCGGAAAGGCGTCGAGATACTTGTTTGTGAGCACGCCTGAATAGAGGGGGGACCAGATGGTCGTGCCTAAACCTACGGTATCGTAGAGCTTGGCGTACTCGACCTCCACCTTTGACCGCACAAACATGTTGTATTGCGGTTGCTCCATGACCGGGCCAATCAGGCGGTTTTCGCGGGCCGCCATGTGCGCCTCCATAATCTCCTGCGCGCTCCACTCCGACACGCCCCAGTACAGGATCTTGCCCTGAGCGATTAAGTGGTTCATAGCCCAGACGGTTTCTTCCATGGGCGTTTGTTTGTCGGGGCGGTGGCAAAAGTAAAGATCGATATAATCGACCTGCAGGCGTTTAAGCGAGGCGTGGCAGGCTTCGAAGATGTGTTTTCGGCTCAGGCCGGTCTGGTTGGGTTTTTTTCCGCCGTCGCCAAAAAATACTTTTGAGGAAACTAGCCAGGAACTGCGTTCCCAGTTCATTTTTTTCAGAATGCGCCCCATGACCCGCTCGCTTTCGCCGCGCGCGTAGATTTCGGCGTTGTCGAAAAAGTTTACGCCCTGATCATAGGCGATGGTCATGAGGCGCTCGGCGACCTCTTCGCCGATTTGCTTGCCGAAGGTGATCCATGAGCCAAAAGAAAGCGCGCTGACTTGCAGTCCGCTGCGTCCGAGTTTGCGGTATTCCATAAAAAGCGTGGCGCCAATGCGATGGCATATTTTGTGAATGGCGTCGGGATGTAACTGAAAATCTCGTGCAAAGTTAAGCGCAAAGGCGCTCGACGCCCGAGAAAATATACCTATCTCCGTTTTTGCGGAGCGACTTGGCACAATTTGAAGGCGCAGGCGAGCCGGGCAGTCGCCGCCATCTGCCTGACTGACGGCGGCGCAGGGCTATCCGCCGGCTAATTTGACGTTGTTGTAGCCGAGTTCGCGGAGCAAGACCAGCAGTTTTTCGCGGTGATTGCCCTGGATGATGATTTCGCCGTCTTTGGCAGCGCCGCCGCCGGCGCATTTGTTTTTGAGGAGCTTGGCGAGCGTTTGGAGTTCGCTTTCGGGTAGGGTAAAGCCTTTTATCACGGTAGCTTCCTTGCCTCCTTTGACGCGCTGGAGCCAAATGCGCAGGATTTGCTGAGGGGGTTGAGCGGCGGGTTGTCCGGAGGTTTGGTCCGTCTGGAATAGGTCGGCGAAGGGCCGGTAGTCCGGGTCGGTCGAATAGACAATGCCGCCGGGGCCGGGTTTGTTTTTTTTCGACATAGAATTGAATGGCGCAAACAAGCCGCCGCAAAAATAAGCCGGATTATTCAGATGGGCGCTTATCGCCTTGGCGTGAAGATGAAAACAAGTTTTTCGCAATCAAAAACAAGCGCTTATCTTTGCCCCATCAAAAACCTACGCTATAACAATTTGGGCGCCATTGGATTAGTAGATACGGCGGTCAGCGCGGTGCTGGCTTTGATCATGTTTGGCGTAGGCCTTTCGCTGACATTTGCCGATTTTGAGAGAATTTTTCGAAGGCCCAAAGTATATTTCACGGCGCTCATTTCGCAGATGGGAGGCTTGCCTGTCATTGCGTTTCTTATTGCCCTGATCGCTCCGCTCTCTCCCGGGCTGAAGGTAGGGTTTATGATACTGGCATCCAGTCCGGGTGGCGCCACTTCCAATTTTCTGACGTATCTGTGGCGGGGCAACGTGGCGCTCTCCCTCTCGCTCACGGCGACCAACAGCATATTGACCTTGTTCACGATCCCGGTGGTGGTCAATTTTGCGTTGCGGTATTTTTTGGGGAGAGAGACAGAACTGCACCTGCCGTTTTGGGATACGGTACAGCAGATTTTTATCATTTCGCTGATTCCAGCTTTCATCGGTCTGATGGTGAGGCGGTACCGCCCGCTTTTAGCGGATGCGATTAGCCGGCCGGCGCGTTATGTGATGTTGAGCATGCTGGGCCTGGTATTTCTAATCAAGATGTTTGCCGGCGAGAGCCAGGGCGGCGCGGGTCTGGATTTTCGGGACTTTATAGAGATAACCCCAGTCGCTTTGTTACAGAATGCCGCTTGTCTTTTTTTTGGTTATTTCATCATGCAAAAGATGGGATTGCCGCATGCGGCGCGACTGACTACGGCCATCGAGTGCGGGGTTCAGAACACCACGCTGGCCTTTCTGATTGCAGGCAACTTGCTTGGCAGCGCGGTGATGGTCAAGCCTGCGCTGATTTATTCGCTGTATTCGTTTTGGACGACCTGTATTTTCGCGTGGATCGCCAACAGGATGCACAAAAAGCGAAAAATTGTGTAAAAAGTGTGGATAATCTGACCTCTATTGAAATTTTCTGTAATTTTACAACGTTTTTGCCCTTGAATGATGACTAAAACTGAGAAACATGCGTAAAATTTTGATTATCCTTCTTTGCAGTTTTTGTGCAAGCCTTCAGGCCCAACAACCGCTGTACCTGACATTTGCATCAGAGTGTATGGATCAGTTGGAGTACCGTTATCTGTTCAACAACACAGGCGTGACGGTTTACTCTGTCAAGCCCAACGCTACGGAGCAATACCTGTTTACGGCGGGCGCTTCAGGCATCAATTCGCCCACGCTGCCCAAAGGCGCCATTAGTTGCCGCGAACTCACGCTGAATGCGGGGTTCACTGACGCCATCAATAGTCAGAGCCGACAAGTATATATGGTGCATCAGACGGCAAGCGGTTACTTGCTGATGCCGTTGATCTCTGCGACCCAGGTTGTGCGCAGCGGTAGTTTTTATATGTTTAAAGCGCCCAATTACGATTTTGCCCTGGATACGACCAATCTGATCTACGAGGCCAATCTTGCGCTCTCGGCTTCCGCTTCGCAGATATATTTCACTGGGCTGAAGATTCACAACTGTCTGTACGAGTACGCATTTCGACGCGAACCGCGGCGCGGCGGCGAGAAATCGGACTTTGAGTTTATCCCCCGCGTGGGCTTTATCTCCGAACGGACAGGAATCAATACGGTGCAGGCTGAGAGCAATCAAATGCGGCTGATTGCGGTCAACGGGCGTCCTTTGGACGAGTTTTTGGCGTCTCGCTGCGCGCAGCGCAGTCCCTCGTCGCAATTCAGCGCTTCCAAATGGACCAACCCCCTGGATTACTCGACGGGCGCCACGCAGCCTATTCGGGAGCAGGACAAAGAAATGTCTTCATTGCCGCCGACCTCGCCTTACGCCAATACTGCGGGGGCTGCAAGCGGTCTGGCGGATTGTCCGGAGGCTCCCGGGCGCGGATACCATATCGTGCAACCCGGCGATAATCTCCACGCCATTGGGCGCACATACGGGGTCAAGACGGCCGATCTGGTGAAGTGGAACAAGCTAAAAAATCCCAATCACATTGAGATTTGTCAGAAGATTTATTTGAGCCAGCCGCCGGCTGGGGCGACGGCGAGCGTCCCAAAATCCGCCGCCACGCCCAAATCGCCCGAAAAGCCCGCCAATGTCGGTCCTACCGTAAAGGATCAGTCCATTTACTGGGACCAGCCGGCAAGTCCGTCGCGCGGGACTCAATTGGCGCCCAAGTCGCCCGGCGCCGCCGCGACGCCGCCTAAAGGCGTTGTGGCGGCGCCGCCAGGTGCCGTGCAACCCATGATCCACGTAGTTCAGCCCGGAGAGACCCTCTCAGGCATCGCTCAGAAGTATGGTTATACGGAGGCCCGGTATCGGCAGATTAACAACATGCCGCCTACCGGCGATGTATTGCTCCGCCCTGGCGAGCGGCTCCTGGCGAGCGATTGCCTGCCGGCTTCGGCGCCGGTCAACGTTTCGAACATTACGATACCGGCTGCGCCCGCGCAAGAGGGGCAGACGCCCAAAGCGTCGCCAAGTCCCGTGTCGTTTAGCAGCCCTACGCCGGCTCCAGCCGCCGCTCCCGCTCCTGCCGCTTCGGACAAAGAAACCTTTAGCGAGGCTCCGGTAAGCGTAGCGCCGGGCAATCAGAAAATTCCGCCTCCTCAGCCTGCCGGCGCCAATATTGCTCCGTCGTATCAGGAGTACATCGTGCGTCAGGGCGATACCTTGGGTTCCATAGCGGCGCAGCACGGCGTAAGCGCAGCCGAGATTAGCCTGCTCAACAATAAGGAGCCTAACGACCAACTCGTACCCGGTCAGCGCTTGCTGATTCCGCGCCGATAAGTCCGGCTGGATGTTTTTGGCTCAGCCGCTTAAAGCAAAGAGCCGTCACCACGCGTAGGGAGACGGCTCTTTGCTTTTGCGAAGCAGAAAAACTAATTGCGTATGAGACGCACATTGCGCGCGATAGGCTCGCCCCGGTCGTTTTTGCTGAGGGTGAACTCTACCGGGTCGCCTTCGCGCAAGTCGTTGAAGTCTGTATCGACCAGGAAGGTATAGTGGAAAAACAGGTTGTTGGTCTGCGGATACAAAACAAAGCCATAGCCGTCTTTCAAGCTGTAAATTGAGCTGCGAATGGTTTCGCCTTCTTGTATATCGCCTTCCGGGATGATGGTCTTCTTACGTTCGTGGAACAAGTTGTTGATTTGCTCTACTTCATAATCGTGCGGCGATTCGATGAATTCGTGCATGGCCATCGGGTATGTGGCCGCATTCCAGAGGTATTGCGAGGTGATGGTACTTTTGCGCCGACCCTCTTCGTCGTAGAATTCGTAATCCCATGAAAGCAGCATGACCCGGGTCCCCAAGGTGTTGAGTTTGCGCATCAAGGGCACATAATCGCCATCGGACGCAATGATGGCGACTACGTTATACTTTTTGAGCACGGCCATCTCAAATGCCTCCAATGCCAACCACACGTCTATCCCACGCTCTTGTCTTACGCCCCCGATGTTTCGCACGGGTAAATAATGCGTCGTGACGCCTTCCATCATGAGGATATCGTCAAACAGTCGGTCGTAATACAAGCGATTGCCCTCATTGCTGGCATCCTGAGCGCTCAGTCGTCCCCTGAAATAGTGAGCGTCAACGATTTGGCACAATTCGTAGTCGGTACTTTCTAATTCGCCGACTTTGTGCCGGATAAAATCATGAAGGCCAGCGATACTGATGCGACTTCGGCGTTTGTGGTGGTACGCATAATAGTTGCTGACATGCAAAAAATAGTTTCCATCGTAAAAAACAGCTATTCGGGTTAATCTTTGACTCGGATCTGTCATTCTTTATTAAAATGGTTGTGTAATTGTGTTTGCGATTTCGATGATAATGCGATTTTCTCCGACTTATGAAGGTTATACTAATTATTGGCGCGGTAAATAGCAAGTTTTACAGGTTCTCTCAAGCGGGCGCAAAGGTGCATAAAATATACGAGACGTCTGCATTACAGACAAAAAAATTAAGCAGAATCGCTTGTATTAACGGAAAGTTAAAAAACGCCTACTTTTACGCCGGCTTAACAACATTTGTACCATGAGAATAAACATATTAACAACCTGCATCTGTATTTGTTCATTGGGCGTCGCCGGGGCGCAATCCGGGATTGTGAGCGGCAAAGTGCGCGACGCGGCTACCGGCGAAAGCTTGACCGGCGTATTTGTGCGCGCAGGCTTGAGCGGCGCCGCCACCGACGCATCCGGCGTCTATCGGTTGGAACTTGCCCCTGGCGCGTACGAAATTGAATTTCAGTATCTTGGCTATGAGACCCAGCGCCGCGCCGCGCGGATAGCATCCGGCGAGCGCCTAGTCTTGGATATCGATCTGATCAATAGCGATATGTTGCTTCAGACGGCCACCGTCACCGCCGGGCGCTTCGACAAACCGCTGGGCGAGGTAACGGTTTCGCTTGACGTGCTCAAGCCCCGCCTTTTGGAGAGCACCAATGCCGTATCGGTGGACAACACCCTGTCCAAAGTACCCGGAGTGAGCATTGTGGACGGTCAGGCCGGCATTAGGGGCGGCGCCGGATTCTCATACGGCGCCGGAACGCGCGTGTTGATCATGGTGGACGACATTCCGATCCTTCAGGCAGATGCCGGCTTCCCCAACTGGACGGATTTTCCGGTAGAAAACATTGCGCAGATCGAGGTGCTCAAGGGCGCCGCCTCTGCGCTTTACGGCTCATCGGCCATGAACGGTATCATCAATATCCGCACCGGTTTCGCTAAGGAGCGTCCGGAGACCGAGATAGCCGTTTTTGGTAAGGTATGGGGAGATCCTAAGGATGACTTTCGCAAGTGGTGGGGTACGGACACCTCTGGCATTCTGCTTCCTGTCGAGACCGGAGCGAGTTTTGTGCACCGGCGCAAGGAGGGGCGCTGGGATATCGTGATGGGCGGCTATGCGCTCTACCGCGACAGCTACAACAAAGAGACCTATGCGCGCTATGGCCGGCTCACTCCGAATGTACGCTACCGCGTCAACGACCGCCTGACCGTCGGGCTAAATTCGAACGTCAATTTCGGACGCAGCGGCAATTTTTTCATTTGGGCTAACGACAGCATGGGGTCCTACCTGCCTGGACTCAACTCCGCCACCCGTTCGCTGGGACGCTTGCGCGTCAATCTGGATCCTTACGTCAATTATTTTGACGCCGCAGGCAACCGACACAAGTTTCTGGGCCGCATTTACTCGGTCAAGAACAACAACGACAGCGGCCAGAGCAACCAAAGCCGCACCTATTACGGCGAGTATCAGGTGCAACGCCAGATGCAACGGATTGGCCTGGTGACTACGGCCGGTATCGTTGGCACGTATTCGACCGTAGATGCAGAACTGTACAGCAATGCTTCGTATTCGATCCGCAACCTGGCCGCTTATTTCCAGGCGGACTACAAAGCTTTCGGGCGTTTGAATCTGTCGGCCGGCGTGCGCTACGAACGCAACGAACTGCGAAGTCCGGAGATCATCCCCATTCGTGAGGGCAGGGTAGATACCCTACCGGGCGGCTTGACCAAAGAGGCCAAACCCGTATTCAGGCTGGGGGCCAATTATCAGGCGGCCAAGGCTACGTTTGTCCGGCTCTCCTGGGGACAGGGGTACCGCTATCCGACGATTGCGGAGAAATTTATCCAAACAGACTTTAGCGCGGACAACACGGTGGTGCCCAATCCACGGTTAGAATCGGAGACCGGATGGACGGCCGAGATCGGCCTCAAGCAGGGTTTCAGGATCGGCAATTGGCAGGGCTTTGTGGATGCGGCCTATTTCGTACAACGTTACGACCGCATGATGGAGTTCGTGCTGGATACCATTTTTTTCAGGTTCAACCCCGGCCCGCCGCCGACATTCGGGATCAATGCCGAGTTCAAGTCTAAAAATGTAGGCAACACCCAAATAACCGGCTATGAACTCGGGCTTGCCGGACAAGGCCGCTTAGGCCCTGGCACGCTCTACTTGTTGGCCGGTTATACCAACATAACGCCTCTGTATCGCGTGGATTCCTTTGATCAGGTAGCTTTCGGGTCCTCTGTGGACTACAATGTACTCAAATATCGGTTTCGGCGTTTGTTCAAGTGGGATAGCGAGTATGTCTGGAAATGGTTTTCGGCGGGAATCTCCGTGCAGACGCACAGCCACATGGAGGCCATTGACGGCATCTTTGAGTTGGGTATTCCCGGCGTTCAGAATTTCCGCCAAAACTTCAATCAGGGCTTTGAGATCTGGGATGCACGCCTGGCAGCAAGGCTCAATAGTCACCTGAAAGTCAGTTTGTTATGCAACAATTTCACAAATGCCGTATATTCTTGGCGGCCGGCCTTGCTCGAGGGGCCGCGCAATTACACGGTCAGAATGGACTACAAATTCTGACCGTGCGCGGCGCACGCTTTTGGCTCTTAGCCTGCGGCATGTGGGCTATGGTATTGGGCGCCTGCGGCCAGAGGGCGAAATCCCCAGCCCCGGAGGCTTCGCCTTCTTCTTCGGGCTGGCGCTTTCGGCTTTCGGAGCGCAGCCCTGCCGAGATGCCCGATCTATGCAGGCAGCCGTTCCCCGAAGGCGTGCCGCTCAACGCCGTCCATACGCCCGACAAGCGGCGCAGCTTTATGGCGTTGAAAAAAGGACAATATCGGATAGGTATCCTTGGCGCCAATACCCTGGCGGCCTTGATGTTGAACGTAGGCGAGGGGCGAGACATTGAAGTGTTGAGCAGCGATCAACTGCCCCAGTGTCTGTCGAACAGCCGCAACCTAAGCCTCAGTCCGACGGCCGACGCGCTGCGTTACAACAACCTGCAGTACATCGATTGTACGATTCGGGTAGGGCAGGGCGCTCAACAGGAGCCTGTTCTGACGCTCGAATACGACAGCGCCAACGAATACGGCTTCGAAGTGTATCGCTGCGCAGACTGTTTGTGAGGTTTTGAGGATGGTTTTCGAAAAAAAAGCGCTGATTCAAAAAAAAGCGTTTGATTTGCAAAAAAATTAGATGCCAAGCGGCTGACATGCCTAAAAAATTATCGAAGACAAGGTTTGTGTTCTTATTGTGCGTCTCTCTATTGGGCCCGAGCGCCTGTCTGCGAGACGGCGGTAAGAATAAATCGACCGAAAACACTGAAACCGAAATTCCGCGTCCGGCAAACGGCGACGAGCTGGCAGAAGTGATCAAAGGCCTCTGGATCAACCTGAGCGACCCGGCCGAGCGGATCGAATTTGTGGATACTTTGATGAAGCGCTATGCAGGCGCTTCGCCGGCGGCGTTTTGCCGCCTGGACATACAGGCCGATTGCGCAGATGTGGGCTGCACGACCAACGACGAGCGAATTGTTGGGTGGTGTTTCGTGGCTCGTTGTCCGGATCAGCGCAATTGTTACCGCGTGCTGAAGGTGGCGGCAGATACTTTGTATCTGATGACCGACCCAGCGAGCGGTCGCGTAGCCAAGTACGTCCGAAGCGTAAGCCCTCCATAGCGGCTTGCCCTGCCGCGCCCAGGGAAATCATGCTGCCTGCGCCCCTTGCCCACACTCCGGCCCACACCCTTTGCCCATCCCCCTTTTTCTTCAAACTTGACATGTTCATCATCAATATCTATTTGAGATTTGCCCTGATTGTGGGCGGTATATTGGGCGGAACCGCGCTTTGGGCCGTCTGGGGCTTTTGGTACGGATTTCCGTTTTTGCTGATCGGATTGTTCCTGCTGGCGGGCTACCTGATGTTGGGTACGATCCTGTCGGCCAATCAACTGATCAGCCAAAGCCGCATCGACGAAGCCGAGCAACGGCTGAAGTTGACTTTTTTCCCAAAAATCATGCTGAAAGGCTACAAGGGCGTCTATTACATGACGCACAGCGCTGTTGCCATGCAGCGCAAGGACCTCAATGGCGCCGAAACCTGGATCAAACAGGCCATGGCCGCCGGCTTGCCCTCCGACAATGAGCGCGCCGCCGCACTGTTGCAGATGTCCATGATTGCCGCCTCAAAAAACAACCGCCAGGCGGCCCTCAACCATTTCAACGAAATCAAAAAACTCAGCGTAACTGAGCCGATGCTCAAGACCCAGATCAAAGAATACGAGAAACAACTCAAGCAACTCCAGCAATCCATGAACCCCTCCATGATGGCCATGATGGCCGGCCGCGGCGGCTTCAGACCCGGCGGCGGCAAGCGGCCCAAACCCAAAGTCCGGTAGGGCCTAAAGCGCGATTGAATCATTTTTTTATCAAAAATAACGAAAAGCGACATGCGGATATCCGTACTAAAAGAAACCCGTTCCGGCGAAACCCGCGCTGCCATCATCCCATCGGACGTGGCGCGGCTGATCAAACTGGGCGCTGAAGTGTGGGTCGAGAGTGGGATAGGGCAAGGAATCAGCGCCTCCGACGAGGTTTATGCAGCCGCCGGCGCAAAAGTAAGCGCCAACCGCATCGAATTGCTGGGCGCCGATATGGTCTTGCGCCTCGGCAAACCCATCGTGGAGGACGTCGTGCACCTCCAGCGCGGCGGCATTCACATCAGTTATCTGGATCCCTTCAACGAAAAAGAGCTCCTGCAGCATCTGGCCGACCAGGGCGTGAGCGCCATCGGCATGGAGATGATCCCCCGTACCACGCGCGCCCAGAAAATGGACGCCCTGAGTTCGCAGGCCAGTCTGGCCGGCTATGTGGCCGTAATCCTCGCCGCCGAACGCTCGGATAAGGTGCTGCCTATGATGACTACGCCGGCGGGAACCATCAACCCCGCGCGCGTCTTCGTGATTGGCGCCGGCGTAGCCGGGCTTCAGGCCATCGCCACCGCCAAGCGCCTCGGCGCCCGCGTGGATGCCTTTGATACCCGCTCCGTCGTGGCAGAGCAAATACGCTCCTTAGGCGCCCGATTCGTAGAAGTCGATCTGGGCGAGACCGGACAGACCAAAGACGGCTACGCCAAGGCCCTGACCGAAGAGCAACTCCAGTTGCAGCGCGCCGCCATGGCCCGCCAATGCGCCATCAGCGATATTGTGATCACCACGGCGCAGGTATTCGGCCGCAAAGCGCCCCTGATCCTCACCTCCGATATGGTCAAAGGCATGAAGCCCGGCAGTCTCATTGTGGACTTAGCCATAGAGACCGGCGGCAATGTAGAGGGCGCCGTGCTGGGCCAGGAGGTCAATATTGGCGGCGTACGGATCCTGGGTTACGAAAATCTGCCCGGTCGGGTGGCGGAGCCGGCCAGTCAGATGTATTCATCCAACCTCTTCAATCTGATCGACGAGTTTTGGGACAAGGATGCCCGGCGCTTTGTCATCAATCTGGACGACGAGATCCTGCAGGGATGCCTGCTGACACACGAGGGCGCCATCCGGCGCGAGTTTTGATGCGTCGGCTGCGGCCGCCCCACCTGGTCGGGCGGCCGCAGCCGTGCCTGCGCATTGGCCGCCCGTACTCCGCGCTACATATCATTTTTGAAAAAATAAAATCGCGCAAACATGGAAAATATGGTACCCATATTCTTGATTTTCATCCTGGTCTTATCTATATTCCTCGGCTTTGAGATCATTTCTAAGGTTCCCTCATTGCTGCATACCCCCCTCATGTCCGGCTCTAACGCCATTTCGGGCGTCACGGTAGTGGGCGCGATCCTCACCGCCGGATTGGCTCAGGGGGGCGCCAACGACACGGCTTCGCTCATCGGCGGCGTAGCCGTTGGGCTGGCCATGATCAACGTGGCCGGCGGATATCTGGTGACGAACCGCATGCTTCAAATGTTTCGCAAAAAAGACAAGCAATGATGGGAAATACCACACTTCTCGAATTGGTTTATGTGCTTTCGGCCGTTGCTTTCATCCTGGGCTTCAAACTGCTTGGCAATCCCGAGACCGCCCGAAGAGGCAACTTTATATCTAGCGTAGGCATGGGCGCCGCCATCATTGCCACCTGTATGCACCCTGAAGTGGCGCGATACGATTACTTGCTGATCGGCATAGCCATCGGCGGGGCCATTGGCGCGCTTTTTGCGTTTCGGACGCCTATGACTGGCATGCCCCAGATGGTCGGCCTGCTCAACGGATTCGGCGGTTTGGCCAGTCTGATGGTCGCCTGGGCTGAGTTTCACGCCCGTCCGGATCAGCAAGGCGTATTTGGCGGCATTGTGCTGTGGCTCGCGGCCATCATCGGGGCGGTGACCTTCACCGGCTCGCTGATAGCCTGGGCCAAACTGGAGGAAAAGTTCATCTCCTCGCGCCCCATCATGTACGTCGGCCAGCAGATCGTCAGCGCGCTGGTTTTGTTGGGTATCCTGACGTTTGGCGCTTTGTTTGCCCTGGATGTTTCAGGCCCGAATGCCTATTTGTATTTTGCCATTTTTTGCGGACTGGCCCTGTTGTTTGGCATCCTGTTGGTGATCCCGATTGGGGGCGCCGACATGCCTGTGGTGATCGCCCTGCTCAACAGCTACTCCGGTATGGCGGCCTGCGCTACCGGTTTTGTCGTACAGAACAACCTGCTGATCGTGGCCGGCGCGCTCGTAGGCGCCAGCGGTATTATCCTCACGATCATCATGTGCAAAGCCATGAATCGCTCGTTGGCCAACGTGCTACTCGGCGGCTTTGGGGCGCCGGTGAGCGCCTCCGGCGCTCAGGTAGCTGGCGAGATCAAGCCCGTCAAAGCCGATGCTGCCTATCTGATGCTCGAGGCCGCCAACAGCGTAGTGATCGTGCCCGGATACGGTCTGGCCGTGTCGCAGGCCCAGCATGCCGTGCGCGAACTGACAGAAGCCATGGAGAAAAACGGCGCCGAGGTGCGTTTTGCGATCCACCCCGTGGCTGGACGCATGCCCGGGCACATGAACGTGCTGCTGGCGGAGGCCAATATCTCGTACGACAGTATGGTCGAGATGGACCAAATCAACCCGGCCATGGATACCGTGGATGTGTGTATGATTATCGGGGCCAACGACGTGGTCAACCCTGCCGCCAAGGAAGATCCGTCCAGCCCCCTGTACGGCATGCCCATCATCGAAGCATACCGCGCCCGCACGGTCATCGTGATGAAGCGCTCTATGGGCCGCGGTTTTGCCGGCGTGGAAAATCCTTTGTTTTTCAAAAACAACACACGCATGCTCTTTGGCGACGCCAAAGCCAGCCTTCAGGCTCTGGTCAGCGAGTTCAAGAGCTAAGCGGCCTTAGAATCGCGCCGGCGACCCGCGCTTTTTTTGAACAGATAGAAAGAAAAAAACAAGCCCGATTCCGTCTGCGGGTTTAACCACACGCTTCTGGCAAAGATAAGCGCCCCCGGGCGACTTGTCGGCGCGTATTTTCCCGACGCGCAAGAGCTGCTAAGGAGTGGGAGAGGCGAGTGGACGCGAGCCGGAGCAGGGCGCGGGGCTGTATCCTCCAAAAATTGTTTTTTGTCCAAAATGAATAACTTCGAGACACAAAGCGGGGTCGATCCTTATTTTAAGAAATTAAATTTGACCAACATGCGACACGACACTATGAAATACTTCGGATTGGCGATCTGGATATCGGGCCTTTTGCTTTGCGCTTGCAATCAAAACGATAAAAAAGCAAGCTCGGCCTCAGAAGCAAACGCAACAAACGCGACAGGCGACAAGGAACAAATTCAAAATCTGATTCGGGAAATGCTCGTCTGGTCGGACGCCGCAAATTCGATAGATTTGCTTCCCGTTATCGCCGACGATCAGGATAGCGTTTACATAGGATTTGACCTCCAAAAACACCGGGAAAATCTCGCCAAGCTCCGGCAGACAAATATTTTTTCAGCAGCGTTTGTCGATAACTACAACCAGATAATCATGGTCCTCGACGAAGGACTAAAAAAGGGTCGGTACGGAACCTGGCTGGTTGACGATCTGCATCCATTTGCATTCTCCAACGGCTACAGCCCTTGGTGTAACTGTCAGGACATCGGCGACTGGCGTAAAGTTGAAGTGCGGGTTATCAGATTGACCGACAGCGAAGGCGAGTTGGAGTGGTTCTGGGGCGACCACAACGCAGGTGCGGGCAACAGGTTCAGAGCGGTAAAAGAAAACGGCAAATGGAAAGTAGCATACTTGTCAGGCTTTGACTTCAATGAAGCGACCCGAAAGATCGAATGACCCGCGCCTAAGCAAGACAACGGCCCGCCGATAATCTCTTGGCGAAAACCGTTCTGAGGCCGTCTCCTTTTGCAGCATTTGCGCTCAGCAAAGACAGTCCCTTCATTACTGGACGAGCTTAGGCTATTTTAAACTGTAATTTGGCCAGCGAGCTGTACGCGCCGTTTTCGATAGCGCTCAATTCGCGGTGTGTGCCTGCCTCCACGATCCTGCCCCCTTCGAGCACATAGATGTAGTCGGCGTTGCGTATGGTAGCCAGGCGGTGTGCGATGACGATGCTCGTTCGGCCGCGCATGAGGCGCTGGAGGGCGTCCTGCACCACGCGCTCGCTTTCGGCGTCGAGCGAGGAGGTTGCCTCGTCGAGCAGCAGGATGGCGGGGTTGCGCAGGATGGCCCGCGCGATGGCGATGCGCTGGCGTTGGCCTCCGGAGAGTTTGACGCCGCGTTCGCCCACTACCGTGTCCAGACCTTCGGGGAATGTGCTGATGAATTCCCAGGCGTTGGCCTCGCGGGCAGCTTCGATGATCTCCTGTTCGGTAGCGTCAGGCCGGCCGTAGCGGATGTTGTCGCGAATAGAGCCGCCAAACAGGATGACATCTTGCGGCACAATGGCGAAGTTGCTCCGGTAGGCGCTCAGGGGATAGGCATCGATGGGCAAGCCGTCGGCCAGAATGCGTCCGGAGTCGGGATGGTGCAGGCGCAGCAGCAACTGCATGATGGTGGATTTGCCCGCTCCGCTTTGGCCTACCAAAGCTACCTGCGCTCCGGGCGGAATGTGCAGATCGATACCGCGCAACACGGGCACGTCGGCGCGCGTAGGGTAGGCGAAATGCACATCTTCGAAGCGGATATCGCCGGCGAGCGGCGCGCCCGCGCCGGCCTCGCTCACCGGCCCGACGTCTTCAGGCGCAGCGCGCAAAATCTCGCGCACGCGCTCGGTAGCGCCCACGGCGCCGACGAGTTCCGTATAAAAATTGCCTAAGCCCGCTATCGCCCCGCCAATGACGGCTGTAAAGGTGACAAACGAGATCAACTGGCCCGCGGTGATTTCGCCGTTCTGAACCATATTCATGCCCGTCCAGATGACAAAGAACAAGGCGCCAAACAACATCAGGATGATAAACACGGCAAACAAGGCCCTTCCGCCGGCGTAGCGCAGCGAGATCTTGACCACCCCGGCATTTGTCTTAGCGTATCGGCGCGACTCGAACAATTCGTTGGTGTAAGCTTTGACGGCATAAATGCTCTGCAGCGTCTCGTCCAGTATGGTGTTGGTCTGCGCCAGCGCATCCTGTCGGCTCCTGGACAATTTGCGGATGTAGCGCCCGAAAATCATGGCCCCCACCACAATCAGCGGAAACGTTGCCAGCATAATGCCCGCCAGTTTGGGCGTTTGCCAGGCCAAAAAAGCAATACCCCCTGCCAACAGGATAATCTGGCGGATGAATTCGGCAAGGATGAAGTAAAGCGTATTGTAGATTTTTTCAATATCATTGGTCAGGCGACTCACCAGGTCGCCAACGCGATTTTTTTCGAAAAAAACAATTGGCAAAGAGACCAGGCGCGCATAGGTCGCATTGCGGATGTCTGCCGTGGCCCGTTCGCTTACGTGGGCAAAGGCCATCACCCGAAAGTAAGAGACCAAGCCCTGGAATGCCAGCACCAGAATCAGCAGCAGCCCAATTTTGCCCAGGTTCATGTCGTACAAGCGGCGCGCGCCTTGCGCTACGTCGAGCATCAAACCGACTACGTAAGGGAAAATCATGAAAATGGAACTGGACAAGGCCAGCAAGATCAGACCTGCAATGAAATAACCGCGATAGGGACGCACAAACTGAAAGATACGAAGCGCTTCGCGCAGACTTTCCCTGCTGGGGATCTTGGCGCTTGATTTCTGTGCTTGCATGTTTGGGATGCCTGTTTGTATCGGTGAAACAGAATATACGGCTTTAAAACCCAGATTGATCTAAAAATGTTGCGCCGGGCAGCGCCGCGTTCAAGGATCGGCCGCGCCCGACGCGCCGTGTTCGTCAGTCAGGGTTTCAAAGTTCCAGGTGATGATATTTTCGAAAGCCGCTTGCCGGTGCGCGCAAGCCGCAAGGGTACAATACCGACAGGCTTGGGGAGGATGGCAGGCGTCGCTGTGGATAAACATCTCTACGGGTTGATCGATATGGGCTTTGATCGTTTGATGGAGTGTCTGCACCGTTTCTTGCGATTCGCGCACGTTGAAGTACCAGGGAAGGGTCAGATGAGCGTCCAGATGCAGCACCGACCCGTATTTGATGACCCGCAAGTGGTGCAAATCAACCCACGACGCCTGGCGCTCGCGATTGAGTATATCGGCCATTTTGTGTATCAGACCTTCGTCGGCCTCGTCCATGATACCTGCAATGGTATTGCGAAGGATCCGATAGCCCTCGAAGATAATCATCATGGCAAAGAGCAAAGCGATTGCGCTATCAATCCAAAGCCAGCCTGTCAGGCGCAGCATCAGCAGGCCCAGCACGATGCCCACCGTCGTCCAGGTGTCGGCCTGCAAATGTTTGCCGCTGGCCTCCAGAGCGATGGACTGATGCCGCCGCGCCGTGCGGATGCACCAGGCGCCCAATACGTAATTCACCAGGGCCGTCGCGCTGACCAGCCAGATGCCGTCGTCTAAGCGGCTTATGGTATGCGGATTCCACAGGCTGTGCAGGGCCTCATACACGATGACGACACCCGCCGTAGCAATCAGGATGCCCTCGATAGAGGCCGAGATCAACTCTACGCGCCCATGCCCGTGCGGGTGCTCGCGGTCGCGCGGTTTGGCGGACAGATACAGGCTATACCACCCGATGAAGCCCGTCGCGACATTGACGGTGCTTTCCAAAGCGTCGGTCAATATGGCGATCGATCCCGTCAAAAGCCAGGCGGCGATCTTGACCGCGAACAGCGCCGTCGAAATGAAGACCGCCCAGCGTTGTACGCGTACCGGCGTGAAATCAGAGGCGCCGGAAGCCGAAGCGGAAATACTCATGGGTTGATCAGTCGAATCAGTTGCTCATGTCCGCTTACGCGCAGCAAATAGACGCCTGCGGGATAACGCTGCAAGGACAACGCGCCGTAGAGCCGATTGTCCCAGCGCGTCAGTGCAAAGCGATGCAAGAGGCGTCCTTTTGCATCCAGCACCTCGCACATCTTGCGCTCATCGCCCGCGCCCGCCTGCGCTTCAATCCAGCACAAACCGTCGGTCAGCGGGTTGGGCCATACGCGCAGGCCGACGAGTGGGACCGGACCGCCGGTCGCAATGCTGTGGGTCAGGGTCAGCGATACGGCGGCGATGCAGCCTTTGGCGTCGCGGCACACAAACGCGTAATCGCCGGGCGGCAAACCCGCAAATACCGGCTCGCTCTGAAAGAAGCCGCCATCCAGCGCATATTCGTAGGGGGGCTGGCCGCCCGAGGCGGCGAGGGCCGCCGAACCATCCGACTGCGTCGGGCCGCTCGGCTCCAGTACGCTCGCCACGCTCAGCGCAAGCCCGCCGCAGGTATCGCCAACGCAAAACGGATGACTGAGCTTTTGGCCGAAGTTGGTGTTCGGATAGATAAAAAACGGCAAGTCCGAAACGTAGAGAACAATCAACCCGTCTGTGTCGATACCATCTCCGCCTGCGTCATAAACCGTGAACACATAGCAATCGTCGGGCGATAAGCAGCGATCTGCAAGGTACAACTGGCCCTTTTGGGCATAAGGGCCGCCTTGGAGCAATAAAGCGTCATCCGACTTGCGGCGGATATCCCAAGTCGTCTCCTGGGGCTTAGCGTCCGTCCTGACTACTACGATCACCGACAAGTCGTCGGTATGGATATCATAGCGCGCCCGCAGTGTGTCGTTGCCCGCCCAGGCATCGGGTCCTTGCGCGTTGAGGGCGAGTAGCGTGATGAGGGCCTCGTTGGGGCCGTCCTGGCTGAGGGGCGCCGGCAAAGCGATGGCCGCGCTATCGCCTGGCAGTATGGCCGCGTCAAAGGTCTTCGACAACTCCAGCGGCGGTCCCTGATTGACGGCGTATCGGATGCGCGCCGAATCGATGGGCGATAGCCCTTCGTTGCGCAGCCATACCTGTAGGGCGGCCAACTCAGGCGCGTTGCAACCGGAGATCAGTTCGGCTGAACTCAGGGCGCCGTCGCGAAAGGCCAGGTGTTTGACCAGGGCGTTCAGCGTATCGTTGGCGGTTTGTTGGTCGTCCTGCGCAGAGGCGTATAGCTTGAGCGCATAGGATTTGCCCGCTTGGCTCAGATCAATTTTTTCTGAAAAAACAAAAGTAGCAAACGCGCCCGGGCGCAGGGTGTCGGGCAATATTTCCTGTATCCAGGCTCCGCCGTCGAGTTGCATGCCCATGCGGATGCCGCTTTGGGCCTGCAGGCCAAAATTGCGCAGGCGCGCCCGAACCGTCCCGGCGGCGGACAGGGCTGTATCCGATTGCGGCAGTTCCAGCTTCCAGAGGCCGACGTCGCGCTGCGCGCGTTGCGGCGTGCAAAAATCGTAGTTCTGCGCGTTGATCGACGCCGCGTTTGCCTGCGCCAAAACATTGCCAAAGATGTCCAGCAGCCGGAAACTGCCGGCCCAATTGAAGGTGCTGGATCGCAATGAGAGGCGATAGCAGGCGTTGTTGTTCGTGCACAGTCGTATTTCGTGCACAGACTTGTTGGCTTCGCCCGTTGCAAGGATTTGGTTCGTTGCGGCATTGCGCAACTCCCAGTTGAGCACGCCGACCTGCGTCTCAAGCTCTGCGATCAGCAGGGCGCCCGTCGTCGAGGCATTGAATTTGACGAACAGGGTGTCGTTGAGCGTATGCTGGTCCTGCTGGCCGTTGGGCAGTTCGACAAAAGCGGTGAAGAAGTTGATCCCATTATTCAGGTTTTGGAAATCTACCCAGACCGTGTCGCTTTGGTCGGGGGACAGCAGGCCGCTCCATTGGATGAGGCCGGGCGGCTGCGCATTGATGAAATAGCGCAGGGTGAGGGATTGGAGGTCGAGGCCCGATTCGTTGCGGATGAGGATGCCGGCCCGGTAAGCGTCGCCGCATATCTGATTGGGCAGGTCGGCGCGTCCGGCAATGGAAGCGTCGTAGCTCAGGCGTTTGGTTACCGCCGCGCGCAGGGTGTCGTTGCGCGCAAATTGGTCTGGCCCCCACTGCGTTACGATCATGATCTGATAAGTGCGACCCTCTTCGTCGAGCTTTATTTTTTTCGAAAAAGTAAAATCCAGCGTCTCGCCTGCGCCCAACATCCCGGGTACGCTCTCCACGCTTTGCAGAAGGCCGTCTAAGTACAGAGCCGCCGCAAATCCGGAGGCTGACTCAATACCGCCGTTGAAAAAGCGGACGGCGACGGTTTCGCTATCGCCGAGCAGGGCAGAGGTTTGGGGCGATAGGAGCGAGACTGGCGTGATGTCGAACGTGTCGCGCAGGATCGTAAACGATCCGATGTAGGTGCCCCAATTGGCGCTGAGGGGCTGGTACTCGCCCGTGAACCAGAAGGTGCGCCCATCTACGGGATCCACGGCCATATTGCTGTAGTCGCCCCAGCGCTGATCGTAGTGGCTTTGGAGGCCGGGCGCCAGGGGATACTCGGCCATGCTGATCTGGCCCGATGGGTCGCCGGCCCGACGCCCGCAAAGTACGAGCGAAGGGAACTGGGTCTTGCCGGCATGGCTATAACCGAGGCCGATATTGCCTGCTTCGTCGATCGAAAGCGTACCCATGAAGCGGCTGTTGTCGGCGTCGGGCGCATGCGTGCCCTCTTGCCAGATTTGCCAGTCGCCGCCCGGGTATCGCCGCAGTTCGTACCAGCGCATGGCGGCGATGCCTCCCGGCCCTACGATGCCCGACACGTCGGCCGTATGGTTGAGAACGACGGCTTCGTAGTCGCCAAAATTGCGGTAGGGCGCCCGGTACATAATGATGTTTTCGAGGGCCGTGATCCGCGGCGCGTCGGGATCGGGCTGTTCGATGCAATTGAAAAGGCCTGACCCCACGCATACCTTGGTCTCAAAAGGCGTTGGGAACAGGCTGAAAGGCCCGACGGTTTGGCTGAGTTCGGGGTTGCTCCAGTTCGGATATACCTCCCAGTATTGCAGTTGGTCCGTGCCGCCGTTCCAGGCGTCGTCATAGACCCTGAAGAGCAGACCCGGGCTGCCGGGCGGCGGCGGCGGCCCGCCCTCCCAGTCGGCGCCCGTAGAGGGTTGGAAGTTGACGCCAAGGAAGTTCGGAAACTCAAACCGAAACATCGGGATGTCGCTCTGGCCGCTCAGCATGGCGTCGCGCTGTAAGACATAGGCCGCGCTGCGGTTGCTGCCGATGATTTCATTGACCGTAATGAGGTAGGCGTGGGGCCAGACGTAGAGTTTTGGATAGTCCGGAAAACCCATCGTGTTGATATTCCACGCTTGCCAACTGCCGGTAGGGTCTTCGCTGTCGGATATGGCCACAAGCAGTTGGTTGACCCCGAATCCACGCATTTCCATGAATAGCCAGCGCTTGGCGTCGTGGTCGTACTGCACAACCGGATCGCCGATACTTTGGCCGCCCACCTGCGCCCAGATGTTGCTGCTGTGTATGGGGCCGAGGGCCGGCGCGCCTTCTTTGTCCCAGATCATGAGGCGGGCGCCGCCGTTGGCGTTGATGGCCTGCACGTAGTGGGCCTCGCCTACGTCGCCTACCGGATCGGGCGGCGTGACGTTTGGGTCGCGCAGGCCCTCGATACCGAATCTGAATTTGATCTCCGGTTCGGTTTCCGGCGCGCCTTGCTTTTTTTTCGGGGAAAAAAGCGGGTCGCGGGTCTGAGGCAAGGGCGCGGGGTTGCTCAGTTCGTTATGAAAAAAGCGATTGGGTCGCGACCACATTTTTGCGGCGGGGTATTCGGGCGCGGCATCGGGATGGCTCAGGCTGCGCAGCGGAGCGATCGGGCCGAGGTACTCGGCTTTGCCCTGCATGGCAGGGTAGGAGAGAGGCGTCTGCGCCGCTGCAGAGATAGCCAGCAACGTAAAAGCGCAATGAAGGAGCAAAAGGCGCATGATGCAAGTATGGTAGCTTAAGATGAATCAGTTGTCAAATTCTAGCCCTGAGGAGTCGATCCGCAAAGGCGCTATGCGTGGGCCGCCGCGCCTGTCGGGCCAGGGGAATGTGTCGGGCGCAGGCGGAGGGAGCGTGGGGGTGATCTGCACCGGCGCAAACTCGCGGGGATGGACATCCAGCCGTCGGGCGGATTCCGCGCTTCTGACCACCTCCTGCCGGGTAGGTCGATAGGGTCTGACGAACAATCGGGGGGCTATGAGCATATATCCCAAAGCGGTCAATCCAAACAAGATGCTCCAGGCGAGGATATGCGGAACAAACACGGGCTTAGTCAAGTCGATGCGCGGCGGTCCAAACTCGGCGTGGGCCTCCTCCGACAAAAACTGTGCGTCGCCGTCAAGCGTTTGTACCTCGGCGCTTGATGCCGCGCCGGCGTTGGCTTGCACGATGGCCGCCGACTCGATCAGATTTGCTTGCATCTGTTTGATGTGCGCCTCCAACTGCTTGCACACCTCCAGCCAGGCCTCATCTTCCAACGGATATTTGGCGATGGTAGTGGGTGGCCCCAGAATGGGAAAGCCCGAAAGCCGCGATTTTTCCTTGTGCAGCGAGGGCGCCAGCAGGATAGGAAAGATGCGCACAAAGCGCTCGCCGTATTGTATAAAACGCCGCGTCGCCGGAATGATCTCCAAATCCTCGATCCAGGAGGCGCCCAGCGATTTGTACGAGGTCAGAAAGAGGTAAATATGCGCCTTTGCGATGCGGTCGGACTGATCCGGATTGATAATCCAACCTTTTCGGCGCCATCGGTAAGTCAGCAGCCGGGCAAAAGGGACGAACTTCCAGGGGCCGTCCAGAATGATTTGCGGGTTGACTGGGGTGTTGTACCAGATGCGCAAATGGTATTGCTTTTCCAAGGGGTAAAGGGCCTTGAGTAGCTTGTCCAACATGGCCTTGTCTTCCGGCGCATGCGAGATATATATGTTGAGCGGCCTCACCTTGGCAATTTATTTACATCGCTTGCTCATTCCATTGTTTTTCGATGAAATAGCGGACTTCATCGGTATATTTCCAGTTATTGCGGGCGCACAAATCCGTCATTTCTTTGACATACGCCGCCAGGCGCGAATTCGGGTACTTTTTTTGCGCGTATTCCCACGACTTGCGGAACTCCGGTTGGATTGCTTTGGTCTCCCAGTCATAGATTGGCGTATTGTCCGAGCCGTTGACGACCAAAAAGCGCATCCATTTTTCGGAGTCTTTGGTTTCCTTGTTCAGCACAAAGTGCGGATAGCGGTTGTTGAAGCTCTCCCAAAATCCGGCGCGATCTACGATTTGTTCAACAGGTTTGATCAAACCTCCGTCGTTCCAGATGATATTCAGGTTCTCGTATGTGCGCTGGCGGATGAAGTCCGCCATGGGGGGCGTCGTTTTTCCTGCAAAAAACGCCTCGTACTGCTTCCAGTCTGGTACCGGAAATATCGAGCCTTCGGCAGTTTCGAGCCGGAATCCTGCTGCGGGCAGGTTTTGCGTAATGGGGTAGCGCGTATAGTCGAATTGGTTGTTGCCGATCTCGTTGTAGTCCTTTTCGGTCCATTCCATGACGTCGGCTATGCGAAAAAATTCGCTTTCGAATTCCAGACGCCTCAAAAAGTGGTCGGTCATGATAAATCCTGCATCGGCCAGCGAGCCTTTGGCGTCTTTGAAGTTGGCGCGCAGATAGTCCCAGACTTTTTTGCCGCTCTCTACTTGTTTGACGGGCAAGCTTTTGAGGAAGGCGGCATACTGCGACAGGCGTCCCAAATCGGGGCTTTCGGCCCGGGAGCCGGCATAGACCAAAAGCAGACCGCCGCCATAAGCCCATCCTTTGGGTTGCTCGGGCGTGGTAGCGGCAATCTGAATGTAGGGTTCGTTATAGTAGCGGCCGCGCAGTTCGATTTCTTCGGTATTGTCCGAGACGATACCTGCGCCTTCCGCAAAGTCGCCCTCGGGGATTTGCGCGACCACTTTGGCAGACTGATTGGGCGCTTCGCGCAAGCGAAGATTATCGACCGTAGCCACATACAGATAAACCTCAGGCTTGACAGCCTGCGCGCCTGACACAGTTGTGGCCGTCGGTTTTTCATTTTTACAGGAAAAAAGTACAATGACTGTAAGCCAAAGCGGCGCGTACTTCATGGTAAAAAAGTGATTTAAAATGCAATGGTTTGTTTTTCGCTTTTCAGGCGCTAAGGTAAGCATTCTCCACCAAAAGCGCCCGGATTATTGCTTGCGACGGGACAAAAAGGCTTGCTATGTTTTCCGACTGTCGTTTTCAGGCCCGCGAAACAGATTCGGCGTCAAGCCGCCTCTTTTGTTTCAGGGGCTTTAGCTGGGTCTGCATGGCCGGCGCAGGGTTTTGGGTAGGGTATTGTTGAAAAGGCAATACATTTGCATCGCCGTTTGACCTGGTTGGGCTTACCCCCCTTTTGTTTGTATCAAACGTCGCTTGTCATGTCAAAAAAAAGCGAAATTTGCGCGCCTGACGGCCCGTGTCGGCATTGCGGTCATAAA
>JBKBLI010000030.1:38822-40360 GCA_046296435.1 Saprospiraceae bacterium
TATCAAACGTCGCTTGTCATGTCAAAAAAAAGCGAAATTTGCGCGCCTGACGGCCCGTGTCGGCATTGCGGTCATAAAGGGGCGCAAGGCGCCAAATCCCTGACGATAGAAGAATGAAAAAGACAGTTTGCGCAGCCTTGATCGCTGCAAGTCTTTGTTTGCTGGGTTACGCCCCCTTGCCGGCCCAATCAATACCCGATTGGCGGGCCAGAATCCATTTAAGCGACAGCGGCTATGTTGACCTGTTGCAGTATTTTCAGGTTTGGAATACCGTGACGCTGAAGTCTCCCCGAACATCCGCTACGCCGCGCCTGGATACCCATATTCGCCGTGCGCGGGTCGGTCTGGGCGGCCAAATCAACGCTAAGTCGCTTTTTTACGTCGGATTCACCTACGATGGCATAGGAAAAGACAGCCTGAGCGTATCGGCTGGGAGCCCCAATCCGAATGACAACCAAACTTTCTCTATTCGCGACGCCTTTTTTACCTACAAATTTTCTGGTCTGCTCAACGTAACCATCGGTTACTTCAGGCCCCGAGCGGGCAAGGAGTCGATCTACACCTCGGCGTTCAATATCTCGCAGGAGAAGGGGCAGCCCAATTTCTATCCGCGGGTACATATGGTTGGTCGGTCGATAGGCCGGGAAACGGGCATCAACATCGGCGGTTTCAAAAGGGGCGATAAACACAGTTTTCTGTACGATGTCGGGATGTTTGACCCCAACCATCCGCTGATCCGGGGCGATAACTCCGTTTGGTCTCCGTTGCTCACCGCCAGAACCGTATGGATGATCGGCGATCCTGAGTTCGCCGCCTATCAGTTGGTGTATTCCCAATCGGGTTTCATGGAACGCAAAGGCCTGAGCCTTGGCGTCAACGCCACATACCAACGCCAAACCAGCTTGTTCAGAGATAACATGGTCTATGGCGCAGACGCGCAACTCAACTACGGGCCGCTCGACCTGCTCGCCGAGTACCTTTGGCTCTATCGGGCGTCGGCCGTCGGCGGCAACGCCTACCAATCTACGACCGACAATTCATACGTCGTAAAAGGGGCCTGGAACATTGCGCTGCCCCATGCGCAGATTCTGCAATTCTGCCTCATGCGCACAGCTACAAGGCCAGACAAGCGTTTCCGGGCCGAAGCCATCAACCCCCTGACGCGCGCCGCTCTCCACGAAGAATGGGCTGTCGGCTTCAATTGGATGGTCAAGCGCAACCGCCTGAAACTGGGCTTGCACTATGTTGACGGCAGGCAGCATTACTTAGACGCCAATGAAAGGAACAGTTCTGGAATCTTCAGATACTTCAACCCTTCTTTGCAGTGGATGATGTAAGCGCCGGTCTGGCCGGCTTCATGTTTTTTGTAAAAAAAAAACCTCTCAGGCAATAAAGCCTGTTGTGCCCGCCCCCTTTGATTGTCGTACCCAAACGGAGCCCCCCTTTTTTTAATAAAAACAAAACCACTAACCACTAACCACTAACCGCTAACCACTAACCGCTAACCACTAACCACTAACCACTAACCACTAACCACT
>JBKBLI010000031.1:0-1950 GCA_046296435.1 Saprospiraceae bacterium
GCGCAAACATAGCGCTATTTTGGGGAATGCGCGACTATTTTGACGCCCGCTTTCTATCTTTGCCGACAAAACGACCTGTATCTTGCAGCCCTCACCCGACAATGCGATTGAATACCTCAAGGGGGTAGGCCCCCAACGCGGCGAAGCGCTCAAAAAAGAGTTGGGCATCTTCACCTGGGGCGATCTGCTGCTACACTATCCCTTTCGGTACATCGACCGCACGCGCTTTCATGCCATCAGCGAGATTGGCGAGGAGGGCGCGCAATACCAACTCAAAGGCATTTTGCGCCGCATGGAGACCGTCGGCGAAGGCAGGTCGCGACGCTTGACGGCAACGCTGCGCGATGCAAGCGGAGCGATTGAACTGGTGTGGTTTCAAGGCGTCGCGTGGATGTCGAAGGCGCTCGTCGTCGGCAAGGAGTACATCGTCTTTGGCCGCGCCTCGGAGTTCAACGGGCGCTTCAACATGGCGCATCCGGAGATCGAAGAGGCTAATCCCGATAATCTGGCTGCGCCCCGCACTTTTGACCCGGTGTATTCCACCACCGACCGCCTGACGCAAAGAGGCCTGGATGCCCGCGGCATACGCCGTCTGACGCGCACCCTACTGGATGCGCTGCGCGACGAAGATCTGCCCGAAACCCTGCCCCATTGGATTTGTCAGAAATTCAAGTTGCCCCATCGCGCCGCCGCGCTACGCCATATCCATTTCCCCGAAAACAAGACCGAACTCGACCATGCGGTGCGCAGGCTGAAGTTCGAGGAACTTTTCTTCATGCAACTGCGTATCCTGCGGCTGAAGTTGCACCGCCGCAACGCAACGCCGGGGGCGGTATTTGACCGCGTAGGCGACCTGTTCCATGCCTACTACAGTAAGCGCCTGCCCTTCGAGCTGACCAACGCACAGAAACGGGTCATCCGCGAAATCCGATCCGATCTGGGATCCGGACGCCAGATGAACCGCCTGGTGCAGGGCGACGTAGGATCGGGCAAAACGGTCGTAGCGCTGCTTGCCATGCTCATCGCCCTCGACAACGGGTATCAAGCCTGCATGATGGCGCCTACCGAGATACTGGCACGCCAACACTACGACAATATTGCCCCTGCGCTCGAGCCGCTGGGCCTGAAAGTGGGCTTCCTGTCAGGCTCCGTCAAAGGCAAGAAACGCGAGCAATTGCTCGCCGATTTGGCGGCGGGCGACCTGCACATCGTCATTGGCACCCATGCCTTGATCGAAGACTGGGTAATATTCAGGCGACTCGGGCTGGCGATCACCGACGAGCAGCATCGCTTCGGGGTAGAGCAGCGCGCGGCCCTCTGGAAAAAGAACCCCCAAAACCCGCCCCACGTGCTTGTGATGACCGCTACCCCCATACCCCGCACCCTCGCCATGACGCTTTACGGAGATCTGGACGTCTCGGTGATCGACGAGCTTCCGCCCGGTCGCAAGCCAGTCAAGACGGTGCATTTCAACGAAACGCAGCGGCTGCGGGTGCAGGGGTTCATGCGGGAAGAAATCGGCAAAGGACGGCAGGTCTATGTAGTGTACCCGATGATCGAAGAGACAGAAAAAGCCGATCTGCAAAACCTGATGAGCGGCTTCGAAGCCCTCAGCAGAGACTTCCCTGCGCCGCAATACCAGATCAGCATCGTCCATGGCAAGATGAAGCCAGCCGATAAGGAGTACGAAATGAATCGCTTCGTACAGGGCCAAACCCAGATCATGGTAGCGACTACTGTGATCGAGGTTGGGGTCAATGTGCCCAACGCTTCAGTCATGGTGATCGAAAACGCCGAGCGCTTCGGCCTCTCGCAGTTGCACCAGTTGCGCGGCAGGGTAGGGCGCGGCGCCGAACAGAGTTTTTGCATCCTGATGACCGGTTACAAACTCAGCGCCGAGGGCAAGCAACGCATCCGCACCATGTGCGAGACCAACGACGGATTCCGCAT
>JBKBLI010000031.1:2047-25839 GCA_046296435.1 Saprospiraceae bacterium
AGGGAGGCGCGGGTATGCCTTGCGCCAGCGCGCCGTTGTACGTTAGAAAAGCATAGCGTCGGTCCGATTTTGGCGCTTACTGCCGCCTTTTCCAACTATTGGTATAGCTGCCGTCGAGGGCTTGTTCGACGAACTCGCTTTCGTTGAGCTTGATGATTTTGTTGCGTATGGGTTCGCCGCCGAGGGTTGCATTGACGTAGGTAATGGTATCGCCATTGATGCTGATCTTGTCAGGGCCATACTCGTCGCTGTGGTTCGACATGGCTTCATTTCCCGATATGATCAAGGACGTCCACAAGTCCCCTTCGCCCGTCTCCCAAGAGCCTTGCAACAGTGCCAAGTAGGACATTTGGGGAGCGCTCTGGTTGGGTTTAGGTTGTTGTGGATTGCCGCAGGCGATGGCGATCAGGCTGATAATGAGCAAAGCTGCTACGAGGCCGTAAAGGTTTTGTGCAAGGGCGATGTTTGCAGGCCTAAGGGTTGGCGTATGGTGTGGCATAGACTAAGCGTAAAAAAAATTGTTGAAAAAAATCGGATAAACTTACGGCTCTGGCCGCTTTCGGCGGCGACTATTGCACAATCAGGCTGCCGATGCTCCCGGCGGCGCTCTTGCTGTGCGTTTGGACGCTGTTTGCGCAGATTACTGGTTCGGACCCATGAGCGCGTAGCCCAGCGCTACGGCGACCAGCCAGTAAGCGCCGACAATCAAAATGTTTCGCTTCAGGATTTGGGCGTAATCTGTCCCGTGGCCGCTGACTACCGATTTGACCATGAGGATGTTTTGCAGGGAGATGGCGTTGCCCACGGCGGCGCCGGTGTGCAGGAGGGCTACCAAAAGGGCCAGGCGCTCCGAAGAAAGGGCCTGGACAGCGCCGCCAAAAATGATATTGCTCATGGTGGCGCTACCGCTCAGAAAACTTCCGAAAATACCCAACAGGGGGCAAATGAGGAGTCTGGCAAAGTCGCTTTGACCCTGGAGGTAGTCTGGCGCGAGCGCGGATAAGTCGCTGCGAATGATCTGGGCATAGCTGACCAACAAGAAAATCGTCAGCGTGGCTTTTGCGATCATGCGCGCGGTCGATCGGCTGAGATGTCCGAAATCGCGGATCCGAAGCGCCGGTTTGACGAGGAAGAGACCGTATAGCAAGCCCGTCAGTACAAATACTGCCCCCGGCTGGTACCACGAAAGCGGACGCACCTGGGGGTCCATTTGCCAGTAATGGCCCGCCAGCATCCTCCGGGCTATGAGCAGCAGAGCGACGAAGGCGATGTATGGGTAGAAAGTCTTCAGCCATAGCGACAGGGGCGGTTGTCGATCTCGCGGTACGTTGAGCAATACGAATATCAGCAGTCCGCCCACTCCTGCAACGATGACGCCGTACTCTGTGGTGAATACGCTGATTATTCCGTACAGCGCGGCGTAGGCGGCGCCTGCGCTGAGGAGCATTTTCCAGTTTTGGCGCAGGTTGAACGGCGTTTGTTCGGACTGCGCGTACAAAGCCGCAAGCCCCCAGGGAAGGAGCATGATGGGCGCCAGATTCAGCAGCACTACATAGTGCGTCGTATCGTTTGGCTCATGGATGCCAAGGCCTATCCTCAGCGCCGTACCCAGCGCGCCAAACGTGACGCTGACGGTGTTGGCCGCAAGCGGCATCAGGATACAAGTGAGCGGCCTGAAGCCAAGGGCCATGAGCATAGGGGCTATGAGCATGGCCGGCAGGCCGAAACCCGCAATGCCCTCCATAAAACTCCCCAGAAAGAAACACAAGACGATGGCTACGGCCAGTCGGGACGAGAAAGCCGCCGTGATCTGATTCAGGGAGTCAAAATGCCGGCGGGATTGCAGCATTTGGTAGAAAAAATAGGCTCCGAATAGCAAAAGCGTCAACTCGATCGTGATGACAAGACCCGAAAGGAATGGCGCGGCGACGCTCCTTGCATCGGCTTGCACGAGCCATTGGAAACCCATATACAGGAGCATGCCCAAGAGGGCGCCCAGCCAAAGCTTGCGCAGGGCCAAGCCGCAAAACATCAATACAAGCAGAGAACCCAGGAGAAAATATATTTCCATAATAGACAGAGGCGCAGATGAAGTCGCAAATGTCGTCAAACAATTTGTTAGACCGGCGCAAAAATTGATTGTCAACCCAACTGCGCGCGTCAAAGGCATATGAACATTCGTTAGCCTCGTATCGGCGCGCAGCTTACGCAGAGGCGGGCTTCGACTGATCTTTGTCGATTCCGGGCGACAAGTATTGGCGCTCATCGCCGATTGTGGCTGGCGTAAAGTGCGTGCGACAGTTTTGGGCGGGCGATGAGGCCCGGCTCAGCGCGCGGCCGCTTTGCGGAGCCGCTGCAAGAATGGCGAAGCAAAAATGAAGGTTTGCAGGTTTTGGTTGTCGCTATCCAGTACATCCTCCTTGGCGCCGCTCCACTCGAGGCGTCCTTCGTGCAGGAAGCAGATGTTTTCGCCGATTTCCATCACCGAATTCATGTCGTGGGTGTTGATGATGGTCGTGATGCCCTCGTCTTTGGTGATGCTGAATATCAACTCGTCGATGAGGATCGAGGTTTTGGGGTCGAGGCCAGAGTTGGGTTCGTCGCAGAATAGATACTGGGGCTTTTGTACGATGGCGCGCGCTATGCCAACCCGTTTTTGCATGCCTCCGGAGAGTTCGGAGGGGTATTTGTGGTTGTTGCCGCCCAGGTTGACCCGCTCCAGGCACCAGTTGACCCGCTCCAGCTTTTCGCGGGGGCTCATGTCTGTAAACATATCGAGCGGGAAGCGGACATTCTCTTCTACAGTCAGCGAGTCAAACAGCGCCGAACCCTGAAAGAGCATGCCGATCTTCATGCGAACGGCGCGCATGTCTTGCTTGTTCAGGCTCGTGAAATCGATGTCGTCGTACCACACCTTACCCGAAGAGGGGGACAGCAGGCCCACGAGTATTTTGAGCAGGACGGTTTTTCCGGCGCCCGAACGGCCGATGATCAAATTGCACTTGCCGGACTCAAAAGTAAAATCGATGTCGTTCAATACTTTTTGGCCGTTGAATGATTTGCAGATTTTATCGCTTCGTATCATGGGCAGCGGGGTATGGGTTTAGTCGGGCGGGTGTGTGGGCGCGAGGTGTGCGGACTGTTTTTTTCTAAAAAAAAAGCGAGTACGTCGGCGGCGGCGGCGAAGGGCGACATCTTGCCCTCGGCTACATCCGCCTCATAACGCAAAAGCAGGTCTTTGACGTGCGCGTCGCCGTAAAAAGCGTCTATCAAACCCTCGCGCAGGCTTTCGGCAAACCAGTACCGAGCCTGCATGCGTCGATTTTCCTGCAAGAATCCATTGTCGTGGAGTTTAGCGAAAGATTCGTCAAGCGTATGGACCAGCGCGTCGATCCCGGCGCCTTCCAGCGCGCTGCAGGCCAATACCTGGGGCGTCAGGCCGCTGGGTTTGGGGGGGAGCAGGCGCACGGCGTTGAGGTAGTGCATTTGGGCCTGACGGGCCAGTTTGAGGCGTTCGCCTTCCGCTTTGTTCACTACGAGCAGGTCAGCCATTTCGACGATGCCGCGCTTGATGCCTTGCAATTCGTCGCCGGCTCCGGGGATCAGCAACAGGAGCAGCAGGTCGGTCATGCGTTGCACGGCGATTTCGGATTGCCCCACGCCTACCGTTTCGATCAGGATGTGGTCGTATCCGGCAGCTTCGACGAGGAGGAGGGTTTCGCGGGTCTTGCGGGCTACGCCGCCCAGTTGGGCGCCGGCGGGCGAGGGTCTGATGAAGGCCTGCGGGTGGACAGATAGCCGTTCCATGCGGGTTTTGTCGCCGAGGATGCTGCCTTTACTCAGGGCGCTCGAGGGATCGACGGCCAGGACGGCTACGCGGGCGTTTTTTTGTTCGATGAGGGCCAGGCCGAGCGCTTCGATCAAGGTGCTTTTGCCCGCGCCCGGAGCGCCCGTCACGCCCACTCTGCGCGTCGGCGCGCCGCCTGCGCTCCCGATGAGGATCTGGATCGTTTCGCGGGCCAAGGTCTGGTGTTCGGGTTTGGCGCTTTCGACCAGCGTGATGGCGCGCCCGAGCATGACGCGGTCGCCCGACAGGACGCCGTTGGCATAGTCGCGTGCGGAGAGCGTGGGTTTGGCGGCCATGGCGGATCAGAGGTTTTTGAGGACAAAAGCCGTTAATTGCGAAAAGAGATGTCGGGTGGCATTTTCGCCGTAGATGCCGTGATTGCGGTTGGGATATGTCAGGGCGGTAAATTGCTTGTTGGCGCGTGCCAGCGCGAGGATCATTTCGTTGCTGTGTTGCCAGTGTACGTTGTCGTCGGCATGGCCGTGAGCGATGAGATAGGCGCCGCGCAGGCGGTCGGCGAAGTTGACCGGCGAGTTGTCTTCGTAGCCGCGCTCGTTGTCGGCGGTATTGCGCATGTAGCGCTCGGTGTAGGCGCTGTCGTACCATTTCCAGTTGGTGGTCGGAGCGACGGCCATGGCCATACGGAATGTTTCGGCGCCTTTGAGCAGGCATGAGGTGCTCAGATACCCCCCGAAGCTCCAGCCCCAGATTCCTATGCGCTTTGGGTCGATATAGGGCAGTGTGGCAAGGTAGCGGGCGGCGCTGATCTGGTCTTCGGTCTCGTAGCGGCCCAGTTGGAGTTGGGTACATTTCTTGAAATCGCGCCCGCGCCCTCCGGTACCCCGATTGTCCACGCTCACCACAATGACGCCGTTTTGGGCCAGCAACTGGCGCCATGGCCCCAGATAGCCGTCGTATTGGTTTTTGACGGTTTGAGACCCCGGGCCGCCGTACACGTCGAAGAGTACGGGATAGCGTTTGGCGGGGTCGAAGTTTGGCGGGCGCAGCATCCAGGCGTTGAGGGTGTCGCCGTTGGCCGCCGGCACGCGCATGAATTCGAACGGCGCAAATCCGTGTTGCTGGCGCATTTTCCGGGCGCGCTCGTTGTCGAGCAGGACGCGAACCAGTTCTCCATTGCGCCGGTGCAGCGAGTATATCGGGGGCGTGTTGATGTCGCTCCAGGTCAGGGTGTAGTAGGCGAACGTGGGGCTGAACTCCGCTTCGTTGTATCCTTGCTTGACGGACAGGCGGCGGGGCGGGCGTCCGTCGAGGTATCCCTCCCACACTTCGCGGTCGCGGGGCGTAGGTTGGGCGGATTGGTAATAAAAGACGCCGTTTTTTTCGTCTAAGCCATAGAAAGCGGTAAGGTCCCAGGCTCCGGAAGTAAGGGGGCGCTTGAGTTGGCCATCCATGCCGTAGAGGTAGAGATGGTTGTATCCAGATGATTCGGAGGCATAGATGAAGTGGGCGCCGTCGCTGAGGAAGGTGATTTTTTTCTCGCTTTCAATATCGACATAAGCCGGATCGGTTTCGCGTAGCAGCAGGCGGGTATCGCCGGCGGCGAGGTTGGCGATGAGCCAATCGAGGGTATCCTGTCCGCGGTTGAGGCGTCCGATGACGAGTCGGTTGTCAGGCGTCCAGTACAGGCGCGGCAGGTAGCCGTCGCCGGCTGGAGTGCGGAGCGCAATTTTCCGGTTTTCTTTTAGGTCATAGACCCATGCGTTCACCTTAGAATTTTTTTGGCCGACTTTTGGGTACTTGAATCGGTACATGCGCGGATACACATCCTGCTCGTAATATTGCATGACGTATTCCGGGACTTCGCGTTCGTCGAAGCGGAGCCAGGCAACATATCGGCTGTCGGGGCTCCAGCGGGCGGCGGTCATGCTTGCTCCATCGACGGGGCTGAATTCCTCCTCATAAACCCAGTCGGGTACGCCGTTGATGATCTGGTTGGGCGCTCCGTCGTCGCTGAGCGGGAGGATGTCGCCGGTTTGCAGGTCTTTGACGTGTATGTTGTTGCCGCTCACGAAAAGCGCCTGTCGGCCGTCGGGCGAAAATTCGGCAAATTGGATGCGTGCGCCGGCGTCTATGGCCTCGCAGCGTCCGGTGCGAAAATCATAGACGTAGTAGTCGGCCAGTGTGGAGTGTCGATATACCTGCTCGGTATTGGCGCGCAGCATCACGGCGCTTTCGTCGGCGTTGAATGCAAACTCGTCAAACCCTTGCGCCGCCAAGGGCAAATCCATGCGCGCCAGGGAGTCTTCCGATGGATTGGCTACAGGCGTGATAACGAGCCCATTTTTGTCAGCCTTGACGAAGCGCTCTCCGTCGGCGCGATAGGTTATCTCTGCGACGGATTGCGGATAGAATTTGTAGAATGAAAAGCAATCGTCGAGCGTGATGGGCTTGGGGGCGGTTGTTTGTCCCTCAATTATGCCTGAGAGGGTTGCCCACCAAACGAGAAAAGCGATTTTTTTCATAGAAATGTGCAGGGCGCTTCATAACGCCGACATAGCCGCAAAGATAACGCAATTGGCGCGAAACCCATTGGCTGATAAAGGGGCCGGGCCGGCGCGGCGCGCGTCCGGATGTCTATTTGAGCCAGAGGCTGGGGTTCATGTGTTCTTTTTGTTTCCAGACCTCAAAGTGAACTTCGGTGGTCGAAGTGATGGGATTGGGGCCTACGCGTCCGATTCTTTGGCGAACTTTGACCAAATCGCCCTTGCGCACCATGGCATCTTCCAGATTGGCGTACACGGTATAAAAATCGCCATGCTGAATGATAATGGTGTATTGGTTGCCGGGGATATAGGTCACGCCGGCTACCTTGCCTTCGAATACCGCATAGACATCTGCATGCTCTTTGACCCGAATATCTATTCCGTTGTTGGTGATTTCGATCGAGGGAATGGTTGGGTGTTTTTGGCGTCCGAATTTTCGGCAAATGAAGCCCTCATCTACGGGCCAGGGAAGTTTGCCGCGCATCTTGGAGAAGCCTTGAGAGGCGGCATTGTCGGCGCTTACTTTTTCAATGGCTTTGGCGCTTTCGCGGCTGGGCGCGCCCAAAACCGTTTCGCCGGGCTTTGCTGTAGCTTCGGCCGCGAGGGCCTGCGCTTCTTCACGCTTGCGTATTTCCTCGCGGATGATCTCTTCGATGGCTTTGTTCAGGGCGTCGTGGGCGGCTTGTTTTTCTGCTATCTCTTTGCGCAGGCGGGCTTCGTCTTTTGACAGTTCTTTGACCAGCGCATCCTTGTCGGTGCGCTCGCGGTCCAGGGTGCTCTTTTGGCCTTGCATGGAGGCGCGCAGGCTTTCCTTTTCTTGTTTGGCGAGTGTGAGGGCGTTCATTTTTTTCTGGAGCGTGGCCTGCGTCAGGGCGATGGCCTGCGCTTGCTTGCGGCGCATGCTGTCGTATTTGCGCAGGAACATCCAGCGTCGGAAAGCGGCGTTCAGGCTTTCGGCCGAAAACAAATAGAGCAGGGGATTGCCGAGCGTTTTGCGCCGAAACGCCGAGCGCACCATGCGCCCATATTCGCCGCGCATGCGTTCCACATCTTCCTCCAAGGCGGCAACCACGGCTGCGCTGCGCTCGATGGCCTCCTCAGCGGCCTTGATTTCGGATTCGATGTTGCGGATCAGGCGCTCGCGTTGCTCGATTTGTCTTTGCAAGGCCAGCAGACGGTCGTAAGCTGCCGCTTTGTCTTTGGAGGTTTTTTTGAGCAGCGAATTGGTCGTTTGCAACTCTTTCAGGATACGCTTGCGGCGCTCCTCCAACTCTTTGCGGGATTGCGCCTGCGCCGCTCCTGCGCAGAGCGCACACAAGACCGCCGCTAATGCAACGCAACGAAAACTATATGCGCTTATCGAAAACACGCGCAAAGATATTCCTTTTTCGGGGAATTGCGACAATTTGTTAATGGTTAATGGTTAGGGGCGTCTGCGCGGGGTAGCTTTTTTTCGAAAAAAATGGGTCGCGGAGCATGCAAGGTCTTCACTGCCGGTCGGGCCTCCGCTCAAAAAAAACGAATCCGTTTTTGTGGTAGAGTTCGCGCACGTCCTGTACGTGGGGCAAATTGTGCAGATTGCTCACTTTGGCCACAAAATAGACTGGCTTGTCTAAACGGCCGTAAAGCAGGCTGTCGGTCTCGGACAGGCTGAATTTGGATGGGTGATTGCGCTTGTCGGCGTAATACAGATGTGCGTAACTCTTGAATCCCATGGTGCGAATGTAGCAGTCCTCGCCGCGCTTTGACTGGTAGAACTCTACGGCCGCTCGTTGTGAGTAGGCTTCAATATTGCCAACCACCGAAATCAAAGTCAGGCTGACAAACAACAAGCTGGATCCAAAGATGACTTGAGCGGCAAGCCACGCTTTTTGGCGCCGCCAATACCAGACGCCCAGCGCCGCCCCCGATATCAGCAGCAGCCCGGGTATCCCTTGATACATAGACCACTCGACTTGGGCCTCCAGATTGCCCGCGGCAAACGGGTCGCGGCTGAACAAGGGAATCAACCACTCGGGGTGTTGGCCCACAAACGGAATCGAAAATACGGCGCTCCCCAGCAGTACCGCGATGGGCAACAATACCCACGGTATGTAGGCGTAAAACTGACGCCAACAAATCGCCCTCCAGATGGTCAGCGTAGCCAGATAGGTAATGGGATAGTACGCCAGCGAAGAGTAATGCACGATCTTGGTCTTGACCAGGCTGAACAGGATCAACACCACCCAAAAAAGAAACTGCATCCACGTTGCCAAATCTGAACGTTTGCAACTCAGCAGGGTGTCCGACTCCAGCATCTCATCTTCCGATTGCCGGTCGCCCCACAGATTGGCTATGGCAAACACAGAGGCCGGAAACGCCCCCAGCAACAAAATCACTACGTGATACCCCGGGAATCCGCCGTGACCGCTGTCAGGCGTGGCGAACAAGCGAATCTGATAGGCCATGAATTCGCGCACAAACCAGAATCCGTTGATGGCCGTCTCTATCGCAAACCAAATCGAAGCGGCCAATCCTGAAGCCAACAAGAAATAGCTCAGATGCGTGAAAAATCCCCGGTTGCGAAAACGGTACTTGGCCCAGTAGAGCATCAGCGTAAGAAACACAATCAGCAAAGCCACAGGTCCTTTGGTCATGACCGCCATGCCCAGCGAAATCCCGCCCAATAAGAGGTGCCAGTGTCGCCAGATCCACAAGCCGGCTTTTTGGGCCGTAAAAAACTGCCAGCGAAACGCTATGAAGCCGTAAAGTCCGGCAAAAATAAACAAGTTGAACCACGGATCAATAATGCCGCTACGAAAATAGAAATGCGGCAAAATGCTCCCAATCCAGATCAGCACCCAAAGCCATGCAAACAAACGATCGTGCACGCGCGACCCAATGCGGTAAATCAGCAGGAGCGTGGCCAAACCGCACAAGGCGTTCGGGAATCGCGCCGCAAACTCATTGACCCCAAAAACCTTCATCGAGAGCGCCTGCATCCAAATGAAGAAAGGCGGCTTCTCCCAAAAAGGCTCAAAATCGATGGTCGGCAACAGCCACGAGCCGCTCAAGGTCATCTCCCGCGCACACTCGGCAAAATTGATCTCGTCCCAATCGAACAAGTGCACGGCGCCCAAAAAAGGCACGAACAACAATAACGCCAGCAGACTCAGTTTAAAGTAATCCCGTTGCATTATGTTTGTAACAAAACAAAATGCCCATGGTTTTGCCAAGGGCGGCAAGGAACGGCAAAAATGCCCCCCCTTGACTCGTTTGATCGCATTTTTTGGACAAAAACGCAATGTCTCAGCCGCGCTGTATCGTTTTTTCAAAAAAAAGACGCGGGGCGGAAGCGCGGCGGGCGGCGACGTTCGCTCGCAAAGTTGCGCGTCGTTCAGGCAACCCTGACGCGCATTTTCACGTCATAAGAATTGCCTGTTTCGCCCCCCATCGGCCTAAAACAGGCGCCATTTTTGATCCATCGCTCAAGAAAGCCTCTTGCCAACAAACAAACCGGCTTTGTACGACATGTCATTTTTTCAAAAAAACGCGCGCATTTTTATCCTGCTCGTCATGGCGGCCATATTGGCGTCGGCCTGCGTCGCCACCAAAAGCAAAAACGACAACAGCGTGGGATGGTTCAAAAAGCGCTACCAAAATCTGACCACCAAATACAATTACTGGTTCAACGCCGACGAGTTGCTCTACCTGACGCAAATGCAGATGAACAATGCGTATCGCGATAACTACAACCAATTGTTACCCATCTTCCCCTATATGGCTGCCGACGCCCAGCCCTCCAAAGGCGATCTGGACAAAGTCATCCTCAAGTCGGCCAAAGGAATAGCCTTGCACCGCGCCAGCGATTGGGTGGACGATTGTTACCTGATGATCGGACAGTCGCAACATATCAAACGCGACCAGGAGACCGCAGAGGCCACCTTCCGCTACATCCAGGAAAACCTGAACCCCCGAAAAACGCAAAAAGCGCGCATCAAAAAACTCAGCGACAAGGAGAAGAAAAAAGTCAAAGTTAAGAAAAAAAAGGAAAAAGAAAAAGCGGCCAAAAGCAAAAAGAAAGAGTACGCCAAGAAGAAAAAAGCTAAGTCCAAAGCCCGCAAAGAGGCGATAAAAGCCAAAAAAAAATCCGCTTCAAAAAGCAAAAGCGGCAAAAAGTCGTCCTCTAGCAAAAAATCATCGGGCGACAAGAAAGCCGCTGCCGACGCCGCGCCAACCCCTGCCACCCCGCCGCCCAGCCCCTCCAAACCGCCCAAAAAAGAGGAGTCCAAGCCCGACGCTCCGCCCAAACCCGAAAAACCCGTCATCGGCGGCGACCCTTACCACAAGGGATTGGGCCGCACTTCGGCCTATCCGCTGGCCATGGTGTGGCTGGGCCGCACGCTCACCGCCCGCGACAAGTTTATGGAAGCGGAGTTCCTGTTCCGCGAATTGCGCGAAGATTACTACTTCCCCGCCGAATACAAAGACGATCTGGCGCTGGCAGAGGCCGACCTGTTCATCAAACTCAAATATTACGACCGCGCCATCGAACCGCTCAAAGAGGCCGTCAAACTGACGCGTCGCAAAAAAGAACGCGCCCGGCTCAACTACATCCTGGCCCAACTCTACGAGCGCAGCAACCAGTACGAACAGGCTTATGCCGCCTACGAACGCGTAATCGGAGGAAGCCCCAATTACGAAATGGAGATCAACGCCCGACTCCGCCAGATCCAAAACGGCTGGAGCGCCGGCAAGATCAGCAGCGCCGATGCCAACAAATCTCTCGAGCGCATGCTCCGCGAAGAAAAGAACGCCGATTACCGCGATCAACTCTACTTCACGCAAGCCGAAATCGCCCTACACGACGGGCAAAAGACCGAAGGCATCGCCCTGCTGCGCAAATCGCTCGACGCCAACAAAAACAACCCGCTCCTGCGCGCCGACGCCTTGTTCAAACTCGCCGAGCTCAATTTCGATCGCGAAGACTTCGTGCAGGCCCGGAACTACTTCGACAGCACCCTGTCGGTCATGCCCCCGGCCGACCCCCGATATCCGCTTGCCAAAAACTACGCCGAAAACCTCAAGGAAATCGCGCGCCTCATCGAACTGATCGCCGCCAACGACAGCATCGTGCGCATCTACAACATGAGCGAGAGCGAGCGCTTGGCCTTGGCCAAATCCATCAAGAAAAAACGCGAAGAAGAATTGGCCCTCAAAAATGCCCAGGACGCCGAAATCGGCGACGGCAAACCCCAGGCGCCCCTGGCAGGCGCGCGGCCTTCCAACTTCTACTTCTACAACGAGACTTTCCTCAAAAAGGGCAAAAAGGACTTCGTCAAAACTTGGGGTACCCGCAAACTGGAAGACAACTGGCGGCGCAGCAGCCGCCCCCTCGCCGGCGTCAGCGAGCAGACTGGCGACCCGAGCGCCGGCGTCAATGCGAGCGCAGACGAACTGAGCGAACTGGAGATCAGCGAATTGTTCAAATCCATCCCCTCCAACGAAGCCGAACTGGGGCTTCTGCGCGCTTCCACTTACGACGCCATGTACCAACTCGGCGTGCTCTATCGCGAAAAGTTGCAGCACAACCTCCGCTGCTCCGGTACGCTCGAGGAGATGATGAGCCGCTATCCGGAGATCGACAAAAACGAAAAAGAAGCCTGGTACTACTGCTACCTTGCCTTCACCGAACTGAAAAATACCCCCAAGGCCCAGTACTACTACGACAAGTTGGTCGGTAAATATCCCAACAGCATTTTCGCGCGGGCCATCAGCGATCCCAATTTTGCCAATTCCACCAAAGAGCGCGAGCGCGAAATTAACGCTTACTACGCCGACACATACTCCCTGTTCCAGAAGGGCGAATACCGCTCCGCATTCGACAAATGTCAGGACGCTCCCAGGCGTTTCGGGGCAACCAATCCTCTGCTGCCCAAATTCATCCTCCTCAGCGCCATGTGCACCGGCAATATCGAGGGGCAGGAGGCCTACTGTAAAGCGCTGGCAGACCTCATCCTCCGCTACCCCGACTCGCCCGAGAGCACCCGCGCAAAGGAAATTGCCCGCCTGCTCTCCTGCAAGGGCTTCGAAGTGGACGACGCCAAAAAGAAAACCGAACTTGCCCCCGGCGCCTTCGAAGAGGCCTTCACCCTCGACGACGACAAGCTGCACTATTTCCTCATCGCCCTCAGCGGCGACGTCCGCCTCGACGACGTCAAAGTGGCCGTCAGCGACTACAACCGCGAGTACCACCGCCTCGAACAGTTGCGCATATCCAATATTTTCCTCGGCTCCGACACCAACTCTCCTATCTTGGTGATCCGCAAATTCGATAGCCGCGACCAAGCCATGCGTTACTACGACGAGGTGAAAGGCCGCGACGAATTTCTCGGCGAGTCAGCCCGTAAAAAATACACGAAAGAGTACTTCGTTATCACCCAGGAAAACTACCGCCGCATCCTCAAAAACCGAACCCTCGACGGCTACCGCGAATTCTTCACAGACAACTATCTCAAATAGAGCAGGCAACCGTATCGCATGCGGCAAATTACAGAAAAACGCTAAAGCGGGATATCGAAGCCGTTTTTCAAAAAAGGAACTACCTTTGCGGGCTATATCCGTAAGCAGAGGCGTATCCAATGAGTTTTTTGAGCAAGTGGTTGGGCAACAAGACCGAGGCCGCCGCCGATCCGCCCGTCGAGATCGGTCGCTACACCGACGCGTACAAGACTCCCGAGCAACTCGAAGCCTGGGACCGCGCGCTCGCGCTCTTTGATCAGGGTAAGCGCAGCGAGGCTTATTTGGCATTCCTGACATATCTGCGCGACGAAAAAGCAGATAACGTTCACTGGGTACAGGAAAGCGGTGGGCGGACCCAATTCTGGTTTTTTCAAGGCTCGGCCGTCGTCGAGGGCTATTTCGACCGCGAGCGCTTGCGCGCCGAAAGCCGCGTTGCCCTCGCTCCCTCCCCGCCCATTGGGCTGATGCGCCGCCTGCTCGAAATCAACTTCAGCCTTCGGTATTGCCGCTTTGCGCTCACCTCCCAACAGGAGATCGCGCTTTGTTTCGATACGTACGTCGCCGACGGCTCCCCTTTCAAAGTGCTGCATGCCCTGCGCGAGTTGGCGCTGCATGCCGACAAACAGGACGACTTGATGCTTTCTGAGCACGACAATATCCAGCGCATTGCCTCCGCGCCGGTCGTCGCCCTCCCCGAGCAGGAAAAAATGGCCAAATATGCCTACCTCACCCGCGAGATCGACCACGCTTTCACCCTGCTCAAAGCCGCCAAGCCCGATCCCGCGGTCTATCCCAACGCCTATGCTTTCTTGATGCTGTCCCTGGCCTTCCGCCTCGATTACCTCATCAAGCCTGAAGGCTCCTTGATGGACTCCATCGAGCGGATTTACAATATCTTTTTTTCAAAAAGTAACGACAAAAGCACCCCTGCAAACCGCGTGCGGGCCATCGTAGAGGAGTTCAAAAAAGTACGCGAACGCTCGCGGGAAGACCTGTACCGCGAAATGTACCGCACGCGCGCCACATTCGGACTAAGCCCCGCCGCCAATCACGACGTGGTCAGCGACATGATCGCCCGCGAACTGCCCAACATGGACTGGGCTTTAAAAAGCAATTACGACGACTTGGCGCTGGCCGTACCGCGCTATATTGCCGGTCTCGCACTGTTTCAGATCGTGCCGCCCCGTCCGACCAGAGATCTGCTCCGGCTGTTTTTTCAGGTCACCGAAGCCGACTTCTTCCGCGAGCTGGGCTTCCAGACCCAACTCGCGCATCCCAACGGCCTGCCCGACAAAGCCGCGATTGCACAAGCCATCAAGAGCCTGGTCGCCAAGCACAAAGCGCAATTTCCGCACCTCGCGTTCAATCCCCACACCCTCAATTACGCCTCTATGCCCCTTTTTGCGCAGAGCTACATGCTGGCGCTCCAAAAACTCGATTTGCGCGCCGACTCATGAACGATTACATCGAAGCGTATCAAAAGGCTATCGTGCAGATCGCCACGCCCAAAAGCTCGGGAACGGGTTTCGCGCTGGCAAGCCGTCGATTGCTGGTCACAAACTACCACGTAGTGGAGGGCGCCAGAAGGGTCATCGTCGAAAACAAAGCGTTTGGTAAACAATTGGTCGAAGTCTGTTACTGCGATTCAGGCTACGATCTGGCTTTTCTTCGCCCGGACCAGATGCCCGACGACCTGCCCGACCTGCCGCTCGTCGGCGAGCCGCATCCGGTGGCCGGCGAGCGCGTGACGGCCATGGGACACCCTCGAGGCCTGCGCTTTTCGGTCAAAAACGGCATCATCTCCAACGCCTACGAGGAGATCAACGGCATCCCCTACCTCCACATCGACGCAGCGCTCAATCCCGGCAACTCCGGGGGGCCCCTGATCGACGCGCAGGGCCGCGTGATCGGCATCAACACTTTCGTGATGCGCGACGGCGACAATATCGGATTCTCCCTGCCTGCGCGGTTCGTGCTCGAAGCCTTGGACGCATTCGAACGCATAAAATCGCCCCATGCCGTCCGCTGCAAAGGCTGCTCCAACATCGTCACCGACGAAACTGTCGCTAAGGGCGCCTGCAATTATTGCGGCGCAAAAATCCAACTCCCCCATCAGATTCCGCCCTTTCAGCCCCACGGCGTGGCGCTTATCTTGGAGAACCTTTTCGTCAGGCTGGGTTTCGACGTCGAACTCTCCCGCAGCGGCCCCGATATGTGGGAACTCCGCCAGGGCAGCGCGCGCATACAGGTCAGCTATCACGAAAAAACGGGGCTGATCTCGGCCGACGCCATCCTCTGCCGGCTGCCTCAGGAAAAAATCGGCGACATGTACGCCTTCCTCTTGCGCGAGAACTTCTCCACAGAGGCCCTCACCTTTTCGCTGCGCGAACAAGACATCATCCTCTCCCTGCTGATCTTCGATCGCTACTTAGACGAAGAGATCGGTCTGCGCCTGCTCAAAAACCTACTCGAGAAAGCAGACGAGTACGACAACCTTCTCGTCGAAAAGTTCGGCGCCCGTTGGGTTGAGTAATCGCGCGCCTACCCTTTGCCCCGCAGCCGCGCCGATCGTCCGTCCAATACAAGTCCGCTAGCAGCGCCACACGCCCGTATGTCCTGAGCGCCCTTTGACGCAACATGCAATGCCGGCATGTATGCGGCGCCCGCGCGACAATACAAAAGCCATCCTGAGCATGCTCGCCTCAACCTGTAAAATTTTTATGTATTTGAGATTCTTCTTCAAAAAAGCGTGCGCCCAAAAGCGTTTGGTCGATAAAAAACGTGTGTTAGTCGAAATCCCCCCCCATTTAAACGGTTAACTTTGTGAGCAAATCAAAAATTTAAATTCTTTTCTAACGAAAAAATCCTGTCAATTTTTATCACTCGCTGCATTTGCAATGCTTTTGACGACCACCAACACTGTCGGATCAAATGGCCATTCTCCGGGTATGCGCGAAGCGGCGATTGTCCCCAAACAAGAATCAGTATCAACCAGATGCTTGTGCGGCAACGGCGTCGATGTTTATTCTTACGGGGCAAGTTGCGCGGCCGGGTCGGAATCATGCGCAGCCAATCCATGCCCCCAATCGCCTTGTCCAAGCAATGGTTAGCATTTTTAACATTTCACAATATCGTACAATCCTCTCCAAGCAGTACGCAACAATCAATTCAATCTTTGCCATGCAGAAGAATTTACTCATCCTATCCGCTACATTGCTCATCTTTGCGATAAGCGCCCTTTATGGTTTTTCGAAACACGAAAAAATAATTTTCATTCAAGAAGCAATATCGGCTAAGGTTAGCCGTTCACAACCACAGTTAAAGGCTCTAAGGATCGTGTGTTGCAGCGATGGAAAGCAAGTGTCAAGTGGAAGAACTTGCGTAACAGGTCAGTCATATTGTGCGGCCAACCCATGCCCTGCGGGCGCCTCTGAGTGCGTGGAAGGGGATGAGGTTAACGGCGAATAAATTTAGAACTTGAAAAAAAAGTCTTCTTATATGAAAAAGCAACGATCTTTCCACACGGCTTTACTGTCAATGACCGTAACGGCAAGCCTGTTTTTTTCTTGCCAACGTTCGCTGTACGAGCCTCCTTTTACGGAGATTATTCCTGTCGCGCCAACGCTTCGGGAGGGCAATCAGGATACGCCCCCTCTGCTGTTTACCGATTACTTCAAGTTGGAGGGCTATTGCGCGCTCAAAGGCGTTGAAGACCGCATCGCCTTCGACATTCGCAAACTCATCCGTCACGGCAATACGCTGGTTGCATACGCCAATCGCGGCGATTTTCAGGACGTCTGCCTGTTTGATGCGGTTTCCGGTCAGTTTATCCGTCAGATAGGCCGCAATAGCGAGCAAGGAGACGGCTACAAGTGCCTCAGAGACATTGATATACGCAATGGCGAAATTGTTCTGCTCAATTCGGGCGATATGGAGTTTATGCACTATGACTTCGATGGCAGGCTCCTGCGCACGCTGAAAAACGGCGTTTTTGGCGACAATTTGCATTTGGCTGCCGACGGCTCTTACTGGGTTTACAATGAGCACAACGAATCCGAGGTCTCCGAATACTTTTATTTGCTGCGCTTTGACCGCAAGGGCAATTTGACAGACCGTATTTTGCCCTACTCAAAAGATGCTCGCTTGATAATACTGGACTACACGGGCGAGATGAGCAAAAGCGGGGAGCAAATCTGGGTCAATCTTCCTTTTTCGGATACCCTCTTCGAATTGAATACCAACACGCGACAACTTGTCCCGGCCTATGTGCTCAACCCTCCCGACGCCATGAGCATCGCCGACAAAAAACGCGCTAAAAAAGGCGCAATCCCTGATAACCTGCGTTACATAGATTACCACTTCGCTCCCATGGCGGATGGCTTGCTCTACGCATGGGTAGATGGCACAGATATACATCCTATGTATTTCGACAAACGCAACGGAATCAATATCTCGCTGCCTGCAGGGAAGGAAATGGGCGGTGTCAATGAATTGGTAGCCCGGGTTTTCAACATACATCCCATTGACAACGAACGCGTCATGCTTAGAGTGCCTCATGGAGCGCTCCAAACGATCATGAAAGCCGAAGGATGGGAACAAGGATTTGCCGATTACCCCGGGTTGGCAGACGAAATTCGGTACGGCGCGGCCAACAGAATGCCGCTCGTGTTGACTTTTTCTGCAAAAAAAGGTAAGACGATAAAATAGCTTGCAAGAAAAGCAGAACAATGACGGCAGCGAAGCAAACGCTGCCGTTTTTTGTTGTTGTCTGTGGATAGTAAGGACGTCCTTGCCTTGCCCTGCCGCACGCACAAAAAAAAATCGCGCCGTCGAACCAATGCTCCTTCCTGCGCGTTACACCTAAGCAAAGTGCGGCGCTTCGCACTTGGGCTATTCCACAACAAAACAGAAAAAATTGGTTCAAATGGCTTTCACGCTTCCTGATCTCCCTTATTCATTTGACGCGCTCGAACCCCACGTAGATGCGCGCACCATGGAAATTCACCACGGCAAACACCACGCCGCCTACGTCAACAACCTCAACGCCGCCATAGCCGGCACAGACCTCGAAGGCCAGACCCTTCCGGAGCTGTTCGGCCGCATGTCGCAACTGCCTCCCGCCGTGCGCAACAACGGCGGCGGACACTGGAATCACGACCTGTTTTGGCAAATCATGTCGCCCAGCGGCGGCGGCGCTCCTGAGGGCTCCCTGGCCGAAGCCATCGATGCCGCTTTCGGATCCTTCGACCAGTTCAAAACACAGTTTGCGCAGGCGGCTGTCTCCCGCTTCGGTTCGGGTTGGGCATGGCTTTGCGTAGGCGACGGCGGCGGCCTGTTCATCACCTCCACCCCCAATCAGGACAATCCCCTGATGGACGTGGCTGAGCGCCGCGGCGCTCCGATACTTGGGCTGGATGTATGGGAGCACGCCTATTATCTCCACTATCAGAACCGCCGCCCCGATTACGTCACCGCCTGGTGGAACGTCGTCAACTGGGCGGAAGTAAGCCGCCGCTTTGAGGCCGCTAAGGCATAAAAATAGTGTTTTTCATGTTTCGTGAAGCGAGATGCAAGTTTGCGTCTCGCTTTTTTTATTTTTGGACTACCTTAGCCCCTTGCAATTGCATCCGGACATGACCAACATACATCGGACAATCACCGCCATGCTGCTCTGCATGACAGCCTTTGCGCAGGCCCAATCTACGTACATCTACTGTGGCTCGCTGATCAGCATGAGCGAGGGCGCAAAGGCGCTGGGGGCGAGTACCATCATCGTACAGGGCGATACCGTCGCGCGCGTGGCCGACGGTTACGTCCGCCTGCCCGCCGGCGCCGATCTGATAGATCTGCGCGCTTACGTCGTGCTGCCCGGCCTGATCGACTGCCATGTGCACCTGGAGTGGGAGCAAAGCCGTACCTCGTATCAGGACAAATACACGCTGAACGACGCAGAGGTAGCCTTTCGTTCCGCCGTTTATGCCGAGCGTACCCTCAAAGCCGGGTTCACCACAGTCCGCGATCTCGGCGGCCGGGGCGTCAATATCTCTCTGCGCAACGCCGTCAATGCCGGACTCACCCCCGGCCCCCGGATCATCACCTCCGGACGCTCGCTCAGCGTCACCGGCGGACATGGCGACCCGACCAACGGCGCCCGTCAGGACCTGTTCGACGCGCCCCTGCCCGACGACGGCGTGGCCGACGGTCCCGACGAATGCCGCAAAGCCGTGCGCGAGCAAGTGCAGCGCGGCGCCGACTGCATCAAAGTATGCGCCACAGGCGGCGTGCTCAGCTTAGCGCGCGACGGCCGCCTGCCCCACTACGCCGAAGACGAACTGCAAGCCATCGTGCGCACCGCCCGCGACCTCGGCGTGGACGTAGCCGCTCATGCCCACGGCGACGAAGGCGCCCGTCGCGCCGCTGAGGCCGGCGTTGTCAGCATCGAACACGGCACCTTCATGAGCGAAGCCACCATGGATCTGCTCATCCGCAAAGGCGTGTGGTACGTGCCCACCCTTACCGCCGGCTGGGCCGTAAGCGACAGCGCCGCCTACGCGCGCGGCTTCTTCCCCGATATGGTGCGCGTCAAGGCCATAGGTATCGGCGAGAAAATCGAACAGACCCTCGGACGCGCATACCGCCGCGGCGTCAACATCGCCTTCGGCACCGATGCCGGCGTATTTCCCCACGGATTGAATGCGCTGGAGTTCGTCTTCATGGCAAGAGCCGGCATGAGCCATGAAGACATCCTCCAATCCGCCACCACCAACGCCGCCCGCCTCCTCCGCATGGAAGACAAAATCGGCGCCATCGCTCCTGGCAAATACGCCGACCTCATCGCCGTCAAGAGCAACCCCTTGGATGATATCCAAACGCTGCGACACCCGGTATTCGTCATGAAGGGCGGCAAGGTTTACCGCAAGCCTGACTAAACCCCCGAAAGCGACGATATGTACCTGCGCAACCGATTTTTTGCCATATTGGGCGCTCTGATTGTCTGGATGGCCGCCGCCTATGCCCTGCCGCAACTCTACTATCCGGCGCTGGTCCTCCTCGGCTTGTTTGTAGCGGCAACCGTAGCCGATATCTTGCTCCTTTATGGCGAAAACCATGCGCTCCATGCCACCCGCACCCATGCTCAGGTGCTCTCCCTCAGCGATCCCAACGAAATAACCGTGTATATCCGCAACGACGGCGCCTACGCGCTGCGCATCCACGTGATCGACGAACTTCCGCCACAGTTCCAGGAGCGCCGTTTTGGCTACGACCTGCGGCTCAAGCCCGGCGAGGCTTACGCCCTCAGCTACCAGGTCCGCCCTGTGGTGCGCGGCGAATACGCCTTTGGCGATATCCTGCTCTTCGCATCCACCCTGCTGGGTCTGGCTGAGCGCCGCATACGCGTCAAAGCCTCTGAGAGCGTGCCGGTGTACCCGTCCATCATTCAGATGAAGCGCATTGAACTGCGCGCGCTGCGCCAGATCTCCCAGGAAGGCGGCATCAAACGCATGCGCCGTATCGGGCACAGTTACGAGTTCGAGCAGATCAAAAACTACGTGCCCGGCGACGACTACCGCAGCATCAATTGGAAGGCCTCCGCCCGACGCGGCGCCCTCATGGTCAACCAGTACGAGGAGGAACGCAGCCAGCAGGTCTATTGCGTCATAGACAAAAGCCGCGTGATGCGCATGCCCTTCGAGGACATGAGCCTCATGGACTACGCTATCAATACCGCCTTGGCCCTCAGCAACATCATCCTCCGCAAAAAAGACAAAGCCGGACTCATCACCTTTTCAAACGTACTGGGCGCCGCCATCAAAGCCGATAGCCATACGGCCCAATTGGGCCGCATCCTCGAAAGTTTGTACCGCGAGAAAGAGCGCAGCCAAGAAGCCGACTTTGAACTGCTTTACGAAGCCGTACGTCGGCTGATCGGCGCGCGAGCCCTTTTGCTCCTGTTCACCAATTTCGAAAGTCAGTATGCCCTCGACCGCGCGCTGCCCCATCTGCGCCGCATCAATCGCTTGCACCTGCTGGTGGTCGTGTTCTTCGAAAATACCGAAGTGCAACGTCTGGCCGAAGAGGAGGTAGCCAGCCTGTCTGACATATACCGGCAAGTGAGCGCCCGGCGGTATATCTACGAAAAAAAAGAGATGGTGCGGCGGCTTAGGCAGTACGGCATACAGGCCATGCTGACCAGACCCCAGGATCTGACCCTCGACAGCGTCAACAAATACCTGGAACTCAAGGCGCGCGGCCTGATCTGAAGTCGCCGCCCGCGCCCCGTTTTTTACAAAAAAGCGCGCTTCGAGGGTGCGGGTGCGGGACAGATAAAGCGTCGGCAGGACTTAGGCCGCCGCCCCAGAGATTCGGGTTGGGCTTTACCCTGATTTTTTGAGGTCGGCACAACAAAAGCGCCTGAATGTTGTTTTTTTAGTCCTTAAAATTAGCGAAGTTCAGTTCGGCGATAGCAAAATCAGGCCCCGATATTTCGACGCTATTTTCGGAAAGTCAATTTTCCGTTCGAGGTCGGGCGCCGACGAGAACACGCGCGTTTTATTTTCAAACAAAAAAATCAACGCATGCGCTATCTGATCACACTTCTGTTTTGCTGCGCGTTTGTGTTGCCCGACGTTTTCGCGCAGGACGATAAAAAATGCTTATCGGCGATTTGCCGCGTGTCCGAAATCGAAGCAGGCGTACCTTTTGAAGTGCAGTATGCCTATGAGGCAAGCAACAGCGTACAGTTTATCCCGCCTGACTTTGAGGCGGCGGGCTTCAGGGTGGTCGGCGCCTCTCAAAACTCAAATATGACCTGGACCGGCGCTACCATGCGCAGCGTGGTTCGCTACGCATATCAATTGATCGGCGAGCGGCCGGGGCCAGCGCTGATCCCTCCGGCCGTGGTAAGCGGCGGCGATGTGCGCTGCGAATCAGAATCGATCAGCCTGAATGTGCTGCCTTACCCCGAAGGCAAAGCCCCTGTTCCCGCGCCCATCCGTCCCAAATCCAAAACGCCCACTATCAGACTTTGAGCGCTTTGAATCGTAGATTATCCCCGGTAGTCGCATGCTTTGCGTGCGCTTTGGCCTTGTCGTCGATGGCGCAGGCTCAGGAGCCGGAGTTAGAAGCCAGGATCAACCGCAGCGAAGTGATCGAGGGCGTGGGTTTCGAGCTGACATTCATGTTGAAGGGTGCGGAGACGGCAGATTTCACGGCGCCCGACTTCAAGGGGTTTCGGCTTTTGAGCGGCCCGCACCTGATGACGGGCTTCACGATGATCAACCGCAACTATTTCCGCCACCAGTCTCGCATCTACGAATTGCAGGCGCTCAAGTCGGGCGTTTACACGATCGGGCCTGCAACGGCGGTCATCAATGGCAAAACCATTCGGAGCAAACCGCTGAAAGTACGCGTATTGCCCAGCCCGGGCGCCGCCCCACCCTCGTCTCGCGCGCCCGCGCCGGCATCCGACGAGGGCGTCTTGCTGGCGGCGCGCGTCGTTCCGCAGCGCGTGTACGACGGGCAACAACTGATTTGGCAGTTGCGCATCTACACGGCCCGTTCGATAGACTTTGCCGATGTGGTGCAGTTGCCCGACTTCGCGGGCTTCTCGCACAAAGAGCGGCGGCGTTTTGACAACCGCGTATTGCCCGATACGCTCAAGGGGCGCTCCTACAGCGCCAAAACGCTGTACGAGCAAGCGCTCTTTCCGCTGACAAGCGGTATTTTGAATGTCGGGCAGTCGGCCGTCAGGGCCGAGGTGTCCGAGGATATCGGTCTTGGCCGCATCTCCTTTCCGCGCTCCATCATGTTGCAGTCGGACAGCCTGCGCGTGCTTGTCGAGCCTTTGCCGACGCCGCGACCGGCCGATTTTTGCGGCGCCGTGGGCGATTACACCTATTCAGTGCGCTACCCTGAGGCCCGCGAATACGGCCTCGAGGATGCCGTCGTGATTGAAATGACGCTCAGCGGCAATGGCGACCCCCGGCGTATCAAGCCCCCCGTATGGCCCCTGCCGGAAGGGCTGGACATGTCGGCCCCGCGCTTGATACAAGAGGATGTTTACGAGTCGGAGAGCGGTTTTGCCCATGCTTTTACGTATCAATACGTTCTTTTCCCGCAAAAGCCCGGCGATTATAGCGTGTGGCCGCAAGCTGTGTTTTTTGACCCGACGAAGCAGCGTTACGATACGCTGCGCGCCGACGCCGCATTTGCGTTTGCGGTGCGCGAAGGGAAGGCGCAGGGCCGCCGCGACGCGGATGCGGGGAGCATAGGCGCGGAAGAATGGGGCGCGTTGGCCGCCGGTTTGTTCGCCGCGCTGTCCGCCGTTGCGCTGCTGATTTTTGTCGTTTGGCGCCGACGTTTGCGCCGCGACGGGGGGGGCGCCGTTGTGCAGCCAGCGGCCGCGCCGACGGCTCGCCCCATGGCGTTGGCCGAACGTATTGCGGACCTTCGCGCGCTGGCAGAACGGGGGCCGGACGATCTGTTCTGCCATGAACTGCTGACCCGACTCAGCGAGGTGTTGGTTGGGCGTTTGGGCATTCCGCCGACGGAGCGGGACAGCGCGCGGATTTTTGCCGAACTGTCCGGCAGGCAAATTGACCCTGAACTCGTGGAACGGTTCAAAAATTTGTGGCGGACCTGCGAACTATCAGCCTACGGCGGCGTTCCATTGCGGGAGGGAACTTTGTCGGTTTGGGGTATGTCGGGCGAGGTGTTGAGCAGTCTGGACAAAGCCTTGTAAGCGTCCGGCCTCCTCTATGAAAAGCCGGGATTTGTCGAACAATCTGCGCCCTGTACGGTTTTTGGGATAGCTTTGCGTCTTCAATACAAGCAAAATCACGCTATGTTGCGTTATCTCCTCGTTCTATGTTTTTGGGTCTCGCTCTTTGCCTGCGTGCAAAATCAGACTACCGAAACGCCCCCACCCGCTTCTGCCGCCG
>JBKBLI010000031.1:25938-39161 GCA_046296435.1 Saprospiraceae bacterium
GGCGCCCGACCCAGAGCAACGAGTCTCAGTTCGAACAATTGATGGCCGACTACGAGGGCGCAGACCGCGTGATCTGGCAAAAACCTGAATTGGTGTTAGATCTGTTGGGCGACCTGGAAAATAAGACGGTGGCCGATATTGGCGCGGGACACGGCTACTTTTCGTTTAGGTTAGCCCGCAGGTCCTCCAAAGTGTTGGCCATTGAAATCGATGCCGGCATGCTGCAATTCATCGATAGCATACAGTCGCTCATGGGCGAGCGCATGAAAGCCCAAATCGAAACGCGACTAACCGACCCCAACGATCCCGGGCTGCGCGAGTCAGAGGCCGACGCTGTGCTGATCGTCAATACCTACGCCTATCTCGAACGCCGACTGGAATATTTGACCCGACTGTTGGCCGGGATGAAGCCTGGCGGCAAATTGCTGATCATAGATTTCAAGCGTAACAGCGCCCCATACATCTCGCACGATACGCCGACGGCGCCGCTTCGGCAAGTGGTTGGCGAGTTGGAGCAGGCGGGCTTTGTCATTGAAAAAGCCGACAACCAAACGCTGGATTACCAATACATCGTCACGGCGGTCAAACCGCGCTGACCTAATTCTTTTACGCATGCGCAACTCGCTCAGATTGTTTACCTGGCTCGGCATTCCGGTGTATATACACTGGAGTTTCGGGCTGATTTTTTTGTATATCCTGTACATTGCCAACCGCCAGGGATACAATGGCATAGAAACGCTTTGGTTTACGGGGCTTTTCCTGTCGCTGTTTGCTTGTGTGCTCCTGCACGAGTACGGCCACGCGATGGCTGCGCGTCGCTACGGCGTAGGTACGCGCGACATTGTGCTCATGCCCATAGGCGGCATGGCGCGTTTGGAGAAAATGCCCGAGAAGCCATGGCAGGAATTTGTAGTGGCCCTCGCCGGTCCGCTGGTCAATGTCGCTATTGCTTTGGCTTTGGGCTTCGCGGTATGGGTCGCATACCCGTCCGAGCAGTTAGAAATGCTGCGATACGCCCTGGAAGACGTGGATTTCGGCGAGTCGCTCAGCCCCTCCAGGCTCTTGCGCTACACGGTGACGCTGATTCTGTCGAATGTGGTACTGGTGATTTTCAACCTGATTCCGGCATTCCCAATGGATGGCGGGCGCGTGCTGCGCGCCCTTCTGGCCATGCGCATAGGGCGCTCCCGCGCTACGCGCATTGCGGCGGCGGTAGGTCAGATCCTTGCGTTCGGATTTGTGCTCCTGGGTTTGTACTCTGAAAATTACATGCTGGCCATACTGGGCATCTTCGTGATCATGGCCGCGCGCAACGAAAATGCAGCGGTGCAAACGGAGACCCTATGGACGGGCTTTTCGACCGGCGAGGTGATGCGTCGCGATTTCAGGATCTTGCGCGCGGATCAGCCGGTCGCTGAGGCGTTCGATCTGCTGCGGCAGGGTAGCGAGCGGCACTTTTTGGTGCTGTACCCCGATCAGGACGGCGGCAGACCCATCGGCGCCCTAAACGAGGATACGCTGTGCCGAGCGCTGATGCAGGGAAGCGCCCATATCCAGGTGGGCGATCTGGCGCATCAGGTCCCTATACTTTCTACCCATGCGCCCCTGAGCGAGGCTGCTGCGTACCTGTTGTATAGCAAGCACGATATCGTGGCGGTAAGCGACGCGACGGGCAGCCTGGTCGGCGCGCTGGATACAGACGATTTGCAGCGTTTTCGGCGCCTACGGGAGGTGTGGCGGCAGTCGCTACAGGCTGTCAAATCAGATCTCTGAGTTTGAGCCGCAAGCGTATTTTTTGTTCTTCCCGTCTTACGATCAGGTTCAGGCGTTTACGGCCGGGTTTGCTCAGCTTTTGCTGCAATTCGTCTAAGGTGTAGATGGCGGCGCTCCAAAGCCCCACGCGCAGTATTTCGTCGCCCTGCCGGACGCCCGCCTCCGCAGCCGGCGACCCCGGCAGCACTTTTTGCACAAAATATCGGTTGAGGTGCGGGCTGGAGGCGTAAAGGCTCATGCCGCTTCGGTCGTAACGAAAACGCCGGTTGTAGTGGCGCGTAGGCTTGAGCAGCAGGCGGCTGCCAAGGTAGTCGAATACGACGATATAGCGGCTGAGTAGCACATTGCCGATCAGGCCGTTGCGGTTGTTCATGTATTCGAGATATTTCAGCGAGTCGATGGTCTGAAAAAAGGTGATCACCTCGAACTGCTCCTGACCGCCGATGCGCAGCCTCTGGGTGCGCCCCACAAATCCAGTCAGGTAGCCGCCAAGGCCCATGGCGATGTTGTTGGGAATCGCCTGCTCCGGGATTTTGAGCAGCGGGTGCGTGTCGTCGAAGACCAGTAAGGGAAGCCCTGCGCCTGTATCCACCAGCAGCTTGACCGTCGCTTCCTCTTGCGTGCTGACTGAAATTGCTGCCTGAATATAAGCCTTGTTGCGGAATAGCTCCATTTGTATCTCCTCGTATTCGCCAGGCTTGCTTTTGAATTCGCTGCGAAGCATGAGCGTGATGACGCGCCGCTCATAATTGATCTGGATGAGGTAGCGGGAAAAAACCTTGCCCGCCAAGATGCCGTTGATCTGAATGCCCGCGTACTCTTCAAAATGGAAAATATCGTCCTCCATAATGAGCAGGTCTTCGCTGGGGGCGTGCGCCCTGCCGGGTATATCCAGACGTATCCGGCGTACCAGATAGGCCGTCAACTCGGTCTCCATATCGGTCCCCTTCACCTTGAAGGTTCGCTCGTACTTGAGGTTGAGCAGCATGCCAATTTCCTTTTGGCATATCAAGGTGTGTTCCGCGCCGGTGTCGTAAATAAATCGCAGCGGCAGTTGGCCTTGCACCGTCAGGTTGAGTACGATGAAATTATTGACATACTCAAACGGTATGTCCATCCGGTTTTTATCGTCGTTGATGTAAAAACCGGTCTGGGCCTCACCCGGCAGCGGCATGGACAAGGCCAGCGCAATCCACCACCACAAACGCATGGTTTTCAAAGATTGATACCCCAAAGAACTGGGAGTAGGGTGTAAATGAACGCCATCAAAAGCAATACGGCGATCAGATCCAGCAAAAAACCCGCCTTGGTCATGTCGCGCACCCGCAGATAGCCCGCGCTGAACACGATGGTGTTGGGCGCCGTGGCAATGGGCAGCCCAAACCCGATGGAAGCCGCCAGACCCGCGCTGAACAACAAGCCCAGCTTGTCGGCGCCAATCGCTCCCGCCAAAACGGCAAGTATGGGCAGCATGATCGAAATCGTGGCGATATTGGATGCAATCTCGCTCAGGATCACGACAATCAGCAGGATGGAGAGCAGCGTCAAGGCCGGAGGCAGGTGGCTCAGCCCGTTCATCCAATTGCCGATCCATGCGGCCAGGCCGCTATCCTCAAACCCTTTTGCCAAGGCCAGTCCGCCCCCAAAAAACAACAAAACGCCCCACGGAATACCCATGGCCGTAGGCCAATCCATCAAGGTCTCGCCTTGGGAGGAGGGCCTGGCGCCCGACGGAATAAGAAACAACAGGATAGCCCCGACAATGGCGACGATGGTATCGTTGATCGGCGGTAGGTACCTGTACCAGAGCAAGCCGCCGCTAAGCCACGCCGCAACCACCACGCCGAAAAGCGCAGCCAAACGCTTCTCAGGAACGCTTAGCGGCGTCGAGGCGCTCGCCGTACGAAAATTTTCGTCGTTGGCAGAAAAAGCCGCTCTCCGCGTCGGAAACATCCACAACAGCATGATCCAGCAAAGCAACAGCAAGACCGCCGCCAAAGGAAACGCAAACTGAAACCACTGCCAAAACGAAATGGCGTGCCCCATTTTTTCTTCCACATAACCCACAAATATGGCATTGGTGGGCGTGCCCACAATGGTCGCCATGCCCCCGATAGAGCAGGCGTAAGCAACGCCAAGCATCAGCGCACGCTGGAAATTGAGGACGCGCCGGTCTCCAGAAGCGCCCGCGCCGCCTGGAGCAGCCACCGCAATGGCGACCGGAGTCATCATGACGGCGGTAGCCGTATTGCTGATCCACATGGATATGAATGCTGTGGCAGCCATAAAACCAAGTATGATCCCGCGGGGATTGCGCCCAAACCAGCCGATCATGCGCATCGCAATGCGGCGGTGCAGGTTCCAGCGCTCGATGGCCCGCCCAAACAAAAAACCGCTCAAAAACAAAAACACCACCTCGCTCCCGTACGTCGCCGATACCTCTTTGAGCGAGATGATCCCGCACAGCGGAAACAAAACCAGCGGCAGCAGCGCCGTCACCGCAAAAGGCACGGACTCCGATATCCACCACACCGACATCCACAGCGTGATACCGGCCGCGTAGCGCACCGACGGATCCAGCCCAGTATAAAAAAGGGCCATCATCGCAAAAGAAGCCGGCCCGAGAAAGACGTAAAACAATCGGCTTTTCATCTCTGCATCAAATTTTGGGGTAAAATTAGCTTAAAACTCAGCCTCAGGCCCGTGGATCCCAAAAAACAGACCGTTTAGAAACGTTTTCCATTTGAAATGTCGCGTTTCATGCGCCTGCAGTAAGGCGGATCGATCTCTGCGCCGACCTCAAAAGCCTCTACGCTCCCTACGCGCGCGCCGTCAGGCCCGTTCCTACATTACCCGCCGCCTGTAATCATGGCGCATCCGGCGCTTCGAGCAGAAACTTGCGGGTCATTTCGAGCGCGTAGATCGCCGTCATGTGTATGTTTTTGATCCGGTCGCGCCCAAAGATGTGCCTGGCGGCGACGCAGCGTTGCCGGTCGGCTACAGCCATCCACACGGAGCCGACGGGCTTGTCGGGCGTGCCGCCGTCAGGCCCTGCGATGCCCGACACGGCGACGGCGACGTCCGCGCCGACAGCTTGAAGCGCGCCGACAGCCATTTCGCGGACGGTCTGCTCGCTCACGGCGCCGTGTTGGGCGAGGGTCTCGGGTCGCACCCCAAGCAGGCTTTGTTTCAGTTCGTACGAATAGGCCACAATCGAGCCGGGGAAGTAGCGCGACGAACCGGGTATCGAGGTGATCAGGTGCGCGATATAGCCGCCGGTACAGCTCTCGGCTGTGCAGAGTTGTTTGTTTCGGGTCAGCAACAGGCGCCCTACGACCTCCTCCAGGCGCTCCTCCCCGACGCCATAGACCACGTCGTCGATGAGCCGGCGCACCCGAGCGATCTGGAGCGCGACCTCTTGCTCCAGAGCCGCCTGGGCGTCGGCGTCTGCGCCCAACTCTCCATACCCGCTTAGGCGAATTTTCAACTCGCCCAAACCGGGCAGATAGGCCAATTTGAGGTGCGGGGGCAGGGCGTCTTCCCAGTCGGCGATGCGCGCGGCCAAGGCGGTTTCGCCGATACATGCCGTGCGGAGCGTGCGGTGGACGATGGGGCGCAGCGCGAAGCGCTCGCGCAAGCGCCGCTCCACTTGTTCGCTCATCAGGTGTTGCATCTCGAAGGGTACCCCGGGCAAGGAGATCAATACCTGATCTCCGCGCTCGAACCACATGCCCGGCGCCGTTCCCATCTTGTTGGGTAGGATGAGGGCGCGCGAGGGCAACATGGCTTGCTCGCGCAGGGTGGGCGGAGTGGAGCGTCCGGTTCGCTCAAAATAGCGCGCGATATGCCGGTAAGTCTCCTCGTGAAAGACCAGAACGTCGCCAACCCACTCGCACAGCACGTTTTTGGTGATGTCGTCTTTGGTGGGGCCTAACCCCCCGGTGGTGATGATCAGCGGCGCGTCGATCCGCTCCAAAGCGGCGCGAATGGCGTCGCGGGTATCGCCCGTAGTGCTGTGGCCGCTCACGGCAATGCCCAGGTCGTTGAGCCGGCGGCTGATCCACGCGGAGTTGGCGTCGGTAATCTGGCCGATGAGCAATTCGTCGCCAATAGTGAGGATGTGTGCGTGCATGATTTGCGAAAATATCAAAAAACGCCGCCCGCCGCATTTCATTGCGCGTTACCGCACAGCTTATGGCGTTTGGCCGAAATATCCCTCCCCAAAAGCCGCCGCAATCCGGATCGATTGTACTTGCTCAAAATTCGCTCCGGGCGCAGGCGCGATTCCGGTTTTTTTGAAAAAAAGGGCGTCGTCCTGCGCCATCCCCCGCTCCCGCTTCTCCCGCCCGCAGGGGCCGCTGCGCCGCTCTGGCCTTTTCCCCGGCCAAAAACATGCGACCTGGCTTTTGCGTAAAAGACAAGCAAAACGCAGGATGGGGAAAATGGTTTCGCCGGCCGGGTTGAATTAACTGGTATGCCCCGCTCCTTTGCGCGCCCGCCCCCTTTGCCCTTGCCCGCCTGCGTCGCGTTTTTTTTCAAAAAAAACAAAAAAGGCCGCTCCACGCGTAGCGGAACGGCCTTACAGAAAACAAATTCACAACTTCATCACCATCAAGGGAGTAGCACGCGGTCGATCACATGCACTACGCCGTTGGTGGTCAGGACGTCGGGGATAATCATATTGGCCGGCGCGGCGTTGCCGTTGCCGCGCACGGTCAGGACGCCGTTGTTGAAGGCGCCGAGCGTGAGGTTGACGCCGCCGAGCGGCTCAACGGCTCCTGCGTTCATCTCTGAGGTGAATTTGCCGCCGTTGGCCACGACGTGATTGAGCAGCACGGCCGTCACGAGGTCTTTGGGGAGTTTGCGGATGTCTGCAGGTACGTTGAGCGCGACGCCGAGATCTACGCCAAGCTGGCGGAATGCGGCGTCGCTTGGAGCGAATACCGTGAAGGAGGGGCTGCCCGGAGAGGCCGTCAGAGCGCCGGCCAATTCGGCGTACAAGACCGCCTCGACCAGGAAGGACAGTTCCGGTCCGCGGAATACCTTGGCGTCTTTGAGCGCGATGGCCGACTGTACGATGTCGGCGCCTGTGGCCAGCAGCACTTTGTCGATCACGTGCACCGTCCCGTTTTGGGCCATGACGTCGGTGGCGAGGATCTTCGAGCCGTTGATGTAGCGATCGGCGCCACGGCTGACGAAGCGGCACATAGGCCCGAGGGCCGTGGCGACCATGCCGCCCTGGCTGATATTGGCGCCGGCCAGGTTGCCGTTGCTCACGTGGTAGAGCAGCGTGCTGGTCAGGAATTCGCGCTGCAATACGGCGAGGTCGTCGCCCGAGTTGAGTCCCAGTCGCGCGAAGGCCGTATTGGTGGGTGCAAACACCGTGAACGCGCCCGACGGATCGCCCGGGTTGGGGTTAGACAGGGTGACCGCCACGCCGCCTTGTACGGCGGCGGATTCGAGGGTGCTGAAGTCGGCATTGGCCACGGCAATGGCGGCGATGGAGGGCAATACCTCGGCGTCGTCTTTTTTGCAGGCGGCGAGGAAACTGATGAAAAGCGCTGCGAAAAGCGCTATGCGAGGTTGAGATACCATGTTGAATAGTTTTTTTTTGATGAAAAAATGGGTTAGAGCGCGTACACCAGTCCGAAGGAGTAGCCGGTGGCCTCGCCGATGTTGCGGCCGGAGAGGTACTTGTTGACGCCTGCCGACAGGCCAAAGCCGCCCGCCACCGGGACGTACAGGTTGAGGCCGGCGCGGGTGAAGGTGACGTCGGTAGCCGGGAAGTTGCCCACGAAGCCTTCGCCGAGGATGTTGACGCCACCGTCGCTGGTCTGGCCTGCATACCAGGCATCGATGTAGAAATAGCGACCGGCATAGCCGGCTTTTACCTCGCCGATCAAGGCGTTGGGCACGTCGCCGCTGCGCAGGCTATACCCGATCTGAGTCGTGGCAAACAGCCCCATGCGGCTCTGAAGATGCGCGCCGCCGACGGCGTTGAGCGCCGTGGCGCGGTTGCCGATGGCCAGGATGGATTGCAGGCCCTCGTCGGCGCGGTAGCTGCCGAGCGGCGTGCGCACGCCTGCGGCGGCCATAAACGCCAGGCGGTTGTCGCCCAGCATCAGTTCCAAGGGGCGGTACTTGAGGTGCAGGGACAGATCCTGGATACCGCTGCGCTCGTTTTCGAAGCCCAGTTCGTCGAGGATGGTCTGCGAAGCGTTGCCGCGGGCGCTGATGTAGGGCAGCCCGGCGCTGATCTCGAAGCGGTCGCTCAGGGCATACTGCGCATAGAGCGAAACGCTGTTGATGCGCACGTCGTTGAAGATCGGCACGCCCTTTACTTCGAGCGGCACGAGGAATACATTGTCGTAGCTTTCGGCGTTGTAAGAAAGGGCGACGGCGCCTTTGCCTTTGGGGTTGAAAAAGCCGTTGACGGGGCTTTGGGCGATCAGATGCTGGGCCAAAAGTGCGGAAGCCAGCATAAAGAAAAGTCTCAGTTGCATACGATGAAAAAAAATTTGTGTGAAAGTTGGATAGTTGCGTAAGCCTTACGTCTGGCATTTACGCGACCAAAGGGGGGGCTGGATTTTTTTGCCGAAAAATTTTTCAAAAAAATCCATTGCGCGCGCCAAAAACTTCCACAAAAGCGCCCAAACGCCCCTCTGGACGAAAAAAGTGCGCATCCGCCAATCCCGACCGCACGCGGATGCGTAACGTAGGGTATGAAAAAATGGACATGGCCGCTCCTCGCCCTTTTCGCCTGTGCGCAGCAGGGCGCCGCGCAATTCGCCATACAAATACAGGCGCCCGAAATGCGCATCTACGCAACGCAACTGATCCAGGGCGACGACGAACTGTGGGGACTGGGCGTCTGGGAAACCCGGTGGGTGGCCGAGGCGCGGGGCGACAGCCTGTGGCTGCGCGGCGAGATCTTTTTTCGCGAAATGGCCAACGACCACAGCGTGTTCTACGGCAAAGCAGAGCTGGGCCTGCCCGTCGGCGAACTGGCCGCCTATCCGTTTTGCGCCATTGAGCCGCTGACTATGTCAGGCGGCGTCAAAGGCAATAATGCCGGCGCCGTAGGCTACAAACGCTACCGCGGAAACGGCCTGGCGGCTTCCGCCCTGATCCGCACCGATACCTTCGGTCCGGACTTGGGCAAGGTGGGCGGAGTGGTGCGCTTCAGACCCATCGCCCTGCGCCTTTCGTGCAGCGTGGCCATGGACTGAGGAATACGGAGGCGCAGGGTTAGCGACCCGCGCGTCTGTAAGTTGTGCGGCAGTGTGATCCTGCCCGCATCGATGTTGTCCGGCAGGACGAACTTGACGCCGCGGCGTCGCCTACGTCTTCAGGCAGCAGCTTTTCAGTCGATACGCCGGAGTTGGTTTTCATTGAAAATGTTTGTAAAAACTTATCCATGCCAAGCGCTTAAAGAGCAAGGATTTGTAAATTGTATATCCTTGCAAACGAGGCATTTTAAAGTCCGAGACCGGGTGTTCTTTTGGCAAAATAAACAGCCGGCATTTTTCAAGCGCCGACTTCCAATTGCAAAAGGCTTTGCCGCAAGGTTCGGTTTACAAATTTTTTTTCAAAAATCAAGCGGCCTTGCGGCTTAGTCTTTGGCTTGGATCAAGCGTCCGGCATCCACGTCTTTGATGAACTGTATGAGGGCGCTGAAATAGGCCTCCGGGTCGTCGAATTGGGAGAGGTGTCCGCCGTTGGTGGTGGCGCTGCGGCCGTTTTGGACTTCCCGGGCCATTCGCCGCATGTATTCGGGATCCATGGTGTCGTGCCGCGCGCCCAACATGAGGGTGGGGACGCGGATCTCTTTGAGTCTGGCCTCGATGTCCCAATTGCTGAGGGTGGCCTCCGGGGTTACGCCAAACTCGCTGGGGCCTTGCATGTGGACGTAGATCTGCTGGTTGAGGTGCTCGAACATCAACTGGATGGACTTGGGCCATTGTTCGACGGGCTTGCGCAGGACGTGTTGGGGGTAGAAATGGGCCATCAGGAGTTCTTCGTAGCGCGGGTTGGCGTAGTCTTTTTTGGCTTCGATGGCTTCGATTTCTTTCAGGACCTCGGGGGGCAATTGGGGGCCTAAGACTGCGCGGGCGTATTTGTTGTACTCGGGGATGCTGGCCACCATGTTGGAGACGATGAGGCCCTTGAGATTGTCCTGATACTTCAGGGCGTATTCCATGGCCAGGATGCCGCCCCAGGACTGGCCGAGGAGGTAGAAGTTGTCTTTGTCGAGATTCAGGGCTTTGCGCACCTGCTCCACCTCTTCTACGAAGCGCTCGACGGTCCAGAGGGCGGGGTCGTTGGGCTTGTCGCTGTAGTAGGAGTCGAGTTGGTCGTAGTAGATGTACTCGATGCCTTCTTTGGGGAGGTAGCCCTCGAAGTTTTGGAATTGCTCATGCGTGCAGCCGGGGCCGCCGTGCAGCAGCAGCAGGCGCATGCGGGGGTTGTTGCCCATGCGCTTGACATAGACCTCGAATGTGCCTTTGGGCGTTTGGATCGGGATCATCCGGATGCCGCCGGTTTGCTGGTCGCCGCTTTGGGAGTAGTCCCAGTAATCGCTTTGGATGGACGCGGGCGCCTTGGCGCCGCGGTCGCCGCCGCAAGCTGCGGCGAGCAGGAGGGTGAGAAGCAGTGCCGAAGTCTGATTTTTCATTGCGTTGCATTTTGATTGAGCGTATGGCGGGCGGGCGCAGGCGCGCGCCCTGCGCCTTGGTCTCGCGCCCCTTTTGCGACGCAAATATATTGGGTTTTGTTGAAAATGCGCTCTTAGGCGTCAGATATTTTGTTAGCCGGCGGCCTGCGCGCTGCGGCGCAGGCGCTCCTGCGCTCATCATTGTCCGTTAGGGCTCGTCGGCGGGGTGCTTTTTCTTGAGGGTCGCGCAGATACTGTCGGGTATGTTCCGATAGTAGATATAGGTTCGGAGATTGGCTTTTTTTGCGCGGTATTTTGTCTGGGCTTCGGCGTAGAAGTTGGCGTCGGCGGCGAAGCCGCTCTTGAAGCGGATGGTTTCGAAGACCTCCCTGCGGCCGAACAAAGTGCCGAAGAGTATGGCGTCGTCCAAGTGTATGCGTTGGCTCAGGTCGTTTTTGTCCGGCACGTAGTAGTCGTCGTCCGTACTGGTGACCGTCTCGGTAGTCGAACAGATCAGGTCGAAGCCTTCGATCTCGCGCAGGCAAGCGCTCAGGTGGTTGGGCTTGTACTCGTCGTCGCTGTCGAGGATGGCGATGTATTCGCCTGCGCTGTTCAGCACGCCCCGGTTGATGGATTCGGATTGCCCGCGGTTGCTGTGTCGTATGTAGATGATTTTTTCTTCGTACTGTTCGACGTATTGCAGCAGGGATTGCCGGTCGTTGTCCTTGCTGCCGTCGTCGATGATGATGAGTTCGAAATCCTGACAATCCTGACGGAGCACGGAATCAATCGCCCTTTTGACGTAGGCAAAATCGGTATTGTAGAGGGCCGTCAACACCGATATTTTTGCGCGTTTTGACATTGCATTTACCTTGGGTGGTGCGCCCGTTGAACAATCCTTCGAGACGAAAGGTTGTTTGACGGGCGCGCTCAATGACTGACCTGCGCCCTGTTTGCGCTTTTTTCAAAAAGGAATACAACGCGCTGGCGGCCTTTGCGCCGGCTTCGGAAAGTCCCGCGAGCCTCAGAGCAGGAGGTTGAACAGGTAGCCTGAAAAAATAATGCACGCCGTCACGACGGCGAAAAAAATGACGATCAACTTCAGGGACATCACTTTTTTGAGCAGCGTGGCCTCGGGCAGCGAAAGCCCCACCACGCCCATCATGAAGGCGATGGCCGTACCCAGCGGGATGCCTTTCTGCACCAGCACCTGGATGATGGGCAGCACGCCCGCCGCGTTGCTGTACATCGGCACGGCCAGAATCACGGCCAGCGGTACGGCCAGCGGGTTGTCCTTGCTGATGTATTGTTCAAAAAAGCCGGTTGGGATGTAGCCGTGCATCAGCGCGCCGATGCCGATGCCGATGATCACGTACCAAAATACGCTTCGGACAATGCCCAGCGCTTCGCGGCCGACTTCGGGCAGGCGTTGCGCGAAGCGCTTTTTTTCCGCTTCCAACTTGTCTTCGATTTCGGCATTGCGGAGGATTTGTTGCACCCAATCCGAGAGCAGAGGCTCCAGGCGGAGTTTGCCCAGGACAAAACCGCCGATCGTGCCGAGCAAAATACCGCTCGCGGCATAGATCAGGGTGCTTTTCCAGCCGAACATCCCGATGAACATCGCGATGGCCACTTCGTTGACCAAGGGCGAGGTGATCAGAAAAGCGAAGGTGATGCCCAGCGGAATCCCTCCTTTTACGAAGCCGATGAACAGGGGTACCGACGAGCAGGAGCAAAAAGGCGTTAGGGCGCCAAACGTCGATGCCAGCGCGTATTCAAATCCGTACAGCTTGTTTCTCGACAGGAAGTTGCGGATCCGATCAATCGGGAAGTACGAATTGACGACGCCCATCACCAGGGTGATGAGAAACAGCAAAAGGAGGATCTTTACGGTGTCGTAGATGAAAAAGTTCAGGGAACTGCCCAGATGCGATCCCCGGGCAATTCCGAAAACGCCATAGACCAGCCCGTCGGCGAGATCTTGTATCCAGTCGAACATAAGCGCGAGGAATTAGCAGCAATTGGCTTTAGAGCAGCAGCCGCCGCCTTGATCGTCCAACACGGTTGAGGGGTCGCCTTTGGTCGGGAATCCGCGCTGCACCCAACGGATGATGCCATGCTGCATGTTGACCACGCGCTCGCTGTCGTAACCGTTGTTGATCAAAAAGTACGTAGCCCTGAGGCTTCGGCCGCCGCCTTTGCAAGCCACAACGACTTGGCGGTCTTGGGGTATTTCACGATACCGGTCTTCAAATTCGCTCAGCGGGATGTGCAGCAAATTCGGAACATCGTAGGCCAGCGCCTCGACCTCGTCGCGTTCGCGCACATCAACCATGAGGGCCCCTTCTGCAATCCATTTTTGGGCGCTGGTGGGGCATATTTCTTTTGCTTTTAATTGCACTTCCATTGCGGTTTCGATTATTTTAAAAGTTCGACAATTTCGTTGACCTGCGCTACCCGCCCTTTGATCTTGATTTGTTCGTCAATGACCAAAACAGGGGTCGAAAGGACGTTGTAAGCCATGATTTGCTGGATGTCTTCCACCTTGAGGACCTCCGCTTCGATGCCCAGTTGGGCGATGGCTTCTTTGACGTTGGCTTCGGTTTGCTTGCATTTGACGCAACCCGTGCCCAAAACTTTGATGACTTTCATGTCTTGTTGAAAAAAATGAAATTGATGTTGATTTGGCGAAAATCCGCCTTTCTCTGGGCCGCACGGCTTAGCCTGCGCCCTGTCGGCGGGGCGTCTAAGGGGCGCAGCTTTTGGTTTCAAAAAACTCGGCAAACAGTTGCTTGGC
>JBKBLI010000032.1:0-9112 GCA_046296435.1 Saprospiraceae bacterium
GCGTTATTCCCCCTCGCTTCGCTTTCATCCCCGCGAGGGGCTGTTCCAGATCGATGCGGAAAACGCCGCTCTGCGCGAACGAGGGTCGGACCGCTACCTCTACGATTTGCTGCACACGCCCCTCGACCAAATCCAAACGCTGGAAGCCGCGCGCGAAATCCGCAAAACTGCATTTGGATCCTTGTTGCTTTTTTATCAAACGCATGCGCCAGACTTTGGCGAATTGCGCTCGCCCGAAGTGCTCGAATGGGTATTGCGCGGGTAAGCTCAACCCCAACACGGGACCCTTGCCGGCGCGGGAGCGTTTTATTTCGCAAAGACGCTGACGAAGGCGCCGTTTTTTTTAAAAAAAAGCTCCCGCTAACACAAACAAGCCCGCGCGCCTACCGTGAGACGCGCGGGCTTGAAAATCAAGATGCGAGGCGTTCAGTCACAAATCGATACGCACGCCTATGTTGTGAATGCCGTTGTATCGGATCGTAGTACGGTAGGCGTAGTCCAGCGCGATCCGCGTATCCGAGTCGCGCTTGACGGGCAGCGCAACCGAAAATCCGGCAGCCAATCCGTTGTCAAGGGTAGCGTCAAGGCTTTGGAGCGTGGTCTGGAACTCGTGCTTGTATGCTGCGCGGAGGAACAGAATATTGTTCATGGCATATTCCAGCCCCATACCAACCTGGTCGCGCGAAAAGGCGTTGGACGTGAAGTTGAGCATCGGCGTGATGCGGTGATTGCCGGAACCTACCAGAAAATCATACGAAGCGCCGATATTCAACTGCGTAGGCAATTCGTAAGCGGCCGAGCGGTCGTAGAATGTCAACTGATAAGCGAAGGTCTGGTTGGGCGCCGGAAGTTGGCGGTTCAAGCCGTCGCCGGTAAAGCGCATCCGGTTGCCGATATTGCGCAGGGAGATACCAAACTTAAATTCGTCGTTAGGGCCGGTAACGTACTGCACGCCGGCGTCGATGGCCAACGCGCTGGCGCTTACGTTGGCGATGGATTCGCTGACGAGTTTGGCCGTAAAGCCTACCGACACTTTGTTTTCAAAGAGATGCGAGTACGACAAACTCATGTTGAAAAACGAAGGGCTGAAAGTCGAGTTGGATCCTTCCGGCGTATCTTCGGTGGTCAGGAAAAAATCGCCCAGATCAAAAGCGACCATGGCAATGCCTAAAGCGCCATTTTTCCCTATTTTCTGAGCCAATCCAATGGCGTTGAGGTTCAGGTCTGCGCCTACCAGGTATCGGGTGTGAGAGAACTGCACTTGGGTCTTGTTGATCCGAGACAGACCCGCTACGTTTTGGTACATGGCTTCTGCGCCGGTGACCGAAGACGTATTCATGGTGTGCAAGCCGGCGGTTCGCGCCCATGGATTGATCAGCAACTGGTTGGCGCCTGCCTCACCTTGGCGGTCGGGGTTGCCGGCGGTCAACACGGCAGAGACCAGCAGACAAGCTGCCGTCAGCGAGTATAGAAGTTTCATACGGATGTGTATATTTTTTTTGACTGAATGAAAAACCGCGCAAGGAACGCGCCGCCTTGATGCGGCGCGTTCCTTGACGGCGTATTTACATTGCCCGGGCTACAAACCGGATGGGTCAAATTGTCTGGCTATGCCGAACCATTTTATGGTTCGTTCGCCGAGCCCTTCGGCCTGCACATTGATCAGATAGACGCCGCTGGCGATCGGGATACCCTTGCTGTTGCGCATGTCCCACTCGACGGCAGGCGTAATTTGCCTGTAAGGCCCGTAAGTTTCATTACGCACATATTGACGGATAAACTTGCCGTCGAGCGAATAAATGGTCACGGTGCATTTGCCCGGCAAATTGGTAATTTTCACCGTGTTGGAGAACTGGTTGACCTCATACGACGAGAAGCCGTAGTACGGGTTGGGGACGACCCGGATAGAATCCAAAGAGTTGGCTACTTGCTCGGCGACGAGATTCCGGCGCTCCTTGCCCTCAATTTTGAATCGGTACTTAGGATGTGCCGTGCGCTGGGATGTTCCCGGAACAAAACTGGTTCTGTACGATTTGTCCACCCGCAACTTGATGCGGGTCTCTGTCGGGATCAGGCCATCGCGCAGCGAACGCAGGGAAGCGCCTGGGGCCAGGGTCAACATACCGCACCAGTCGAGGTTGCCGATTTGTGCGATTTTACGGGTCGGAGCGGTTGTTGGGTTGGGTTGCAACTCCGGGGCCAGGCGGCTGCGCAGCGCGGCGCACTCGTCGTAGGGCGTATGGGCGACATATATAAAATGCTGCCCACCAAGCGGATAGTTGTAGTATTCGCCGGAACCAAACAGCGCAAATGGAGGAAGGCCCGCTGTCAAATCGGCCGTTGGATTCCACAACATATCGCGACCGGTGAAGTTGGGCAGGGTGGGATCGCCCAGATTGCCGTTCCAGGCCGAGTTTTCGCCGAAAAAGATGTTGAGTCGCGTGCCAGTCTCCACGTCAATCGCATATCCCGGGAACCACCCCATACCCCTGACGGGTTGTCCGTTGGGATCTGTGGCATTGTCCAGATCGGGCCGACCGTCGCCGTCTAAGTCGTCTTTACCGACCGACAAGGCCCAGCGCGTATCCATACTCTTACGGATGTTGGCGGGCGTCAGCGGAAGCGGACTCTCCGGCTCAAGACCTGGGATTTTTGGAAACGCCGTCGAGGTGTAGTACACCGAAGCGGTTTCAACCACGATACAGCGGCTCCACTTGGATTTGTCTGGCGTAAGCACGATGTCCACGTTGCGCAGGCGGTTGAGCATCTGCTGGCGCTGGACATCCGAGCCAAGCGCAGAGCGGTTGAGGTTGTTGGTGGTTTCGTTCCAGGCCGGCGTGATCAGACGCGGATCGCCGAGATTAGGTCCGGCGGGGATACGCCAATCGGCCAGCGCGTAAGGCACGAACCATCCATTGCCAAGCGTGCTCAAGCCTTGTTTGGGATCGAAGCGCTCGTCGTCCTCGTTTCGGTTGGTTTTGACATAATTGAACAGACCAAATTCGGTGTCGGGCAGGCCGTTCAACCAGCGAACGTCCGGATCTTTGTATTCGATCTCGGCGCCGATGCCGCCGTTGGCATCATCGGCGCGGTCCCCGGAGTTTGGCGTCTGCGCCACCGTGACGGAAAACCCGTATTTAGCGACAATTTGTTCGTTGAGTTGGGCGATACTCCGGTCTGATAGTACGGGATCGTCGTTGCTGTTCAGGCGACGCAATTCCCACCGGGCGTCAGGGGCCAAAACATTGTCTGTCACGTTGCCGTCCACCAGCGCGATTTCGTACTCGCCGTCAACCACTTCGAATGGGTTGAAGATGGTCACCGTGACCGGGCCGCGGCCCTCTCTGTAGGTCAGCAAAGTATCTGCGCCGGCGGCGGCGTTCCAGATTGCTTCGCGCGTTTCGTTGTCCCAGTCGAGGAAATTACCTCCTGCGCCGCTTCCTTGCAAGCGCGTGATGGCAACGCCGTCGCCGTAAGCAGCCTGCAGGCTGAAGTCCACTACCGGACGCGGGATGACAGTGTAGATCTTGATATTGCGGCTACTGGGCAAGAAAGGCAACTGCTGGCCTTTTACCGGACGCTCAAGGGCTGTGAAAGGGCCATATTCGTTGTGCGCATACGCGATCACCGAGAAGTAGTACTTCTTGTGATTGACCAATCTGCGGTCGTTGCCCAAAGCAAAGCGGTCTTCTTTGATACTAAAGGTGTGCCGAATGCCTTTGTTGGCGCCGTCAACCATCAATTTGGGTACATAAAGACGGTTGTCGGGATTGGTCGGGTCGGCCTCCTCTTCCCAATTGTATATTTTAGAGACGTTATTGCGGATATCCACCTGAGCGACGATGCGCGCGCGGTTAGGATCTGAGAAATCGGCAGTGGACACGTTCGGATTCAACACCTGATAGATGATATATCCCTCAAAGCGGTAATCTGCTTTGGCGCGCTCATTGGCGTCCGGGCTGTTTTTGAGCGAGTCGGGCGCCAGGAAGTCTTGCTGCGCGTACTCTTCATTGAAGTTGTTGGAAAGCGGATCCTCGTTGGTGAGAACGGCTACTATTTCCTGATACATTTCGATCCAGTCCACGTTGGGCGCGTCGGGGCCTTCCAAACGCTCGAAGCAGTTGTCGAAGAGGCCTTGAGCCAACTTATCGGCGCGGAACAGTTGTTCCAGATCGGGGCAAGGGTAGTCGATATCTGGCACCCAGGGCAACCCGACGATCAACTCGTTGAGCGCGCCGGGGAGGAGTTTGAACGGACCGGATGCTTGCAAGGTACGGCGGTCGCCGAATGGCAGGTTTGCAGTACACATAGACCATCCCGACGGATCGTTCGGCGGATCAGAGAAGGCGTAGTTTGTGGGTAAGGTCCCGCCCTTGCCATTCCCGCCGTAAGTGAAAGGGGTACCGTCGCGCCAGTGACCGGTCAGGTAGCGGTAAAACTCAATATCTACGCTGGGGTCTTGGGTTCCCTGGGGAGGCGGACCGATTCCCGGGTTGTTGTAGTAAACAAATGAAGACATCCCGATTTCGACCAAAGTATCCTTCAATTCACCGGGATTGTCGATATCCGGTATCTGTATGGGTCTGCGCGGTCCCCGGAAGTAGTCGCAACCCACAATAGGCACCTTATCGCAATAGGTAGGCACGTTGGTAGAGCCAGATACGCAACCACATCCAGGATCGCCATCCAATGCATCCTGGTTATAGCAATACATCAAGCTTTTGGATGTGTCGCAGCCAATATAGTCGTCGAGGTAGCAACCCAAATCCGGATCAATCCACATGGCAAAAAAGGTGGAGTCGATAAACTCCGTAGCGCGGTTGATCAGCTTATATCTTTGGAAGGTCATGTCGTTCAACTCGTCGTTGGTGACATAGGCAAAGGCCTGTACTTGTACTTCCATCTGGATAGCGCGTCCGTTGGTATTGCCGTGCGGCGCGCCGCCGCCCTGGTCGTTGTAAATCCAGAAAATCATTTCGTCCGGATAGCGGTCCAGCGGACAACCGCGGATTTCGATAGACGGATAGTCGCCGTCGAGCGGGTTGTACAATCCGTCGTTGGCGTTGGGGCCGACGGGAGAGTCGTAAAATCCGGCGAGGCCCTGGGTGGTGAAGGGCAGGTCAAAACCATAGACGTCCACAAAGAAGGGATTGCCCGTGGCCGGCCAGCCGCGCAGCCCGCGCGGGATGTCGTTGGGGTTCAGATTACCCTCTTCGAGGTTGCGCAGGTGGCGGCGAATTTCTTCGCCGGTAACCCGAAAATGGCGGTTCCACTGTTGGCACTGCGAGCGGGTCGTCAGGCCCTGCTCGTTGAGCGGCCCCGGCCAAAATTCGTTGTTATTGGCCCGCCGGTAATCCATACAGGCCAACTTCAGGTTGCCGCCCGGATCCACGCCGCCCAGCCATACTGAGCCGGCAAACAAGGATGAAACCTCGCGCTGGCCGGTGGATACGTCCACCTTAGGGACGATGTAGCGCCCGTTGGTGAAATCCCACCAGCAGTCTCCGCCGCCCAGCAAGCGGGCGCGCACGTTGTTGATCTCCTGATCGATTTGCGCCGTAGAGGCTGCGCATTGTTCGCTGCCGCGCGGCGCGACATCCTTCCCTTTTTTGAACCCGGGAGGCACGTGGGCGTTCAGGACGCCCACTACGAACAGCATCAGGCAAGTAAGCCAAAACTGAATAAAACGCATGATGTGTTGTTTTTTTACGTGATGTGAATCAATTTGTGCACGATTAAGCAAAGAGATTCGTCTGTTTTAGAATTCAATGACGGCGCCCATGTACATGCGACGCGGGAGGCCAAAAAAGTCTGGATTAAGCAATGCCCAGGAATATGACGCCAAATATGCCTGCGTATCGTAGCCCTGAAGCGGTACGCCGCTCAGTACGGATTGCCCTTCGGGCGAAGCCAGATAGCCGTCGTCGGTAGGCGAACCCGTCACGGAGTAAACCCCAATCACATTCTTGCGGTTCAACAAGTTCGAAACGCGAAAATAGACGTTCAAATTGAGCGGATTTTTGGCTGATTTAGACAAAGCGAACGATTTATCCACCCGCATGTCTAAGTTAAAGCGCCAAGGAAGGCGGCTGCCGTTGAGCGAGCCGAGCGTACCGGTTCCGCCGAAGCGAACAGGGCGGATACGCTGCGTGTATGGACGCCCGGATACGGCGCCAATCTGGAGGTTTATGCCGAAGTTGGCCAATATATCTGCGCCGCCAATGCGCGGACCGTTGTAGCGATTGCCGTCGTCGAAACGGTAATCAATGATGGCCTGCAAGTTGTGGCGCTCGTCGAAACTCAGCGGGAAAAGCGTGCGCAGATTGCCAAACTGGGCCAGACTCCGCTGCGTCTCCGGATCAGAGCCGGTACCGTCGGCAAATTGTAAGGTGTAGGCCAGACGCATCTCAATATTTTGCTTGCGGCGCATTTCATATTGCGCGGTGAAGCCTTTGACCGTACCGAAATCGATGTTGCCAAAAGTCTCATAGCGTCCGATGACCGGCACGTACAACACCACGCGGGACTGGATCATGTCGCGCAATTCGCGGTAATAGGCTTGCAACTTAATTGCCGTGTTCTTGGTCAGCAATTGTTGGAAACCGACTTCGTAATCCACCACGCGCTCCGGACGCAGGTTGGCGTTGTTGCGCGGCGTGCGGCCGGGCACATAGAAGTAAAAATAGTCGAGCGGCGTGACCTGCCATTGACCGGGAGGGCGCTGCACCAGGATATCGTAGTGCGCAAAGAAGTTGGCCTCCTTAGAGATCGGAAACGAAAAGGCCAGACGCGGCATCCAGTTCAACTGCGGTTTGTAGTCCTCAAACGCCGTATTGGGATCAAAGCGCGGGTCTGTAATATCGCCGCCCACCACTTCGTCGGCCAATACGGGAGCGATCACGCCGCCGCCGAAAATTACATTGGCATCGTTGACCTGTATTCCGTCTTTGGTGTACCAAACATCCCCTTTTCGGAACGCTTTGGGCGTCTGGTCGGTGGGACTTTCGACATACACCTTGAAGTCGTCGCCGATTCCGTCCGGACGGGTAAAGCCGGGGTTGGACTGGAAGAAAGCGCGAGCCTCTTGAATCTGATAAAGCGAGTACTGGTCGCGCATGACGCGGGTGTTCAGGTCAATCTGCTCGACGCGCACGCCGAGGCTAAAGATCATTTTATTGAACTGGAACTTATCCTTCAGATAAGCCCCCTGCCATACCGGACGCAAAGGCGCCACCGGAAAGTTGCGCACGCCGTCAGGTCCTGTACTGGTAAAAAAGTCATTGAATGTGACGCCATTTGGAGTTAGACGACCGGTGTGGTCGTATCCCTGGTAATTGACGATGCCCAAAGTGGTCAACTCGCGGGAGCTAAACATATCTATGCTCAGATCATCGGGATTGAGCGCCTGCGGATTGACAAACTCGTCCAGTTGTAATCCGAGTTTCTCGCGAATAGCCCTGTAAAACTTCAGGTCGGAGGGCTGCGTCGCCAGGTTGCCGTAAATCGGCAAACCCGTAAAATCGTCGATGCCTACGATGCGGTTGGTGTCCAGGCCGTTGAAGTGGCTGTTCGCGTTCTGGCGCATCAGCAGCCAAAGGCGGTATGGCGATACGCCATAGCTGCGATCCACGCGCTGCTCGTTGATCAGACCAAACTGGATGTTGTGTACGCCGGTACGTCCCAGTTTCAGATCAAAACCGCTTGATGCGATGATGGTAATGATGTCATTCTGATTCTTGCTAAATGAGTTGAACGGGAGATTCACGTTGGTGTGCATGCCCGCCCAAACATCGTCATAAACGCCTTGAAACTGACCGTTGGTGGCAATATACGAAAAGACGTTCTCGGGATTGGCAAACTGGTTGTACGCATTCAGGCCCGGGTTGGGATCGCGGAATACGCCGTTGTTGTCCACATAACCCGGCTGAAAGCCCGTGAACGCCTCCAGATAATCCACATGGCGCAACTGGCCGTCTTCGATGCCAAAGATCGGAACCTGCTCGAAATTGAAGCGCCCCACGAATCCGTAATCGAACAAGCGGTTGCCGTGGCGGGCATCCGCAACGCGACCGGTACCGCGCTCAAAGCCAAATTGGATCTGGTAGTTGACGTTAGAAATGGCCTTATCGCCGTCGTCGGCGCCGAGGCGGTGGCGCAGGCGTCCGATGATGCGATAGCGATCGTTATATTGCGTGGGGTTGTTATGAGAGTTGAAGACCCTCCAACCCGCTTGTGTCGATTCGCCGGTAGTCAAAGTCCTGCTTGGCGTGAACTGATTGGCTACGTATTTGTAAGTGCCCGTAACGCTGAAATCAATGCTTTCTGTAAACCGAAAATCCAATCTGCTGGTGACGTCAAGATCGCGACGGCGCTCGAAGGGGTTGAAGCGCAGCGCGTCCACGCTATCTTGCGTAAAAGACTCGGCATAGTTGAAAATTTGACCATTGCGACGCACCAGAGGCGTTGCTTCTAAACGGCGCAAAACGTCGTCTTTAACGCGATACACCGGAATAGCCGGCGGATCATCGTCCTTTTGGTCGAGATATTGACCGGAGAGGCGGAAACCAATTACGGTACGTTTTGAACCGTCCGGACGCGTCTTTTTCAGAATGGGGCCGCTCAGGTTGCCGGTGGTCAGCAGCCAGCCGTACGGATCCAGTCCGTAAGAACTTTCCACCTCCAGCGCGCCATGGTATTCGCTGGCCGGGCCTTTGGTTACTACGGAGATCACGCCCCCGGTCACGTCGCCATACTCGGCGCCCAGACCGCCCGTGATCACTTGCAATTGCTCGATGTCTTGCACCGGCGGCGGCGTGCCCGCTACGCGTATTCCGTCGATATAGTAGTTGGTGGCATTAGAACGAGAGCCTTTGATGTTGATAGCGCCTCCATCCACCGAGGTTGTGCCGGCTGTGGTTGCCACAATCTGGTTAACGCTTCGCGTGGGGAGATTCCGGATGGTCTCCGCCGTGAGCGTTTGACCGCCGGAAGTCTTGTCCTGCTCAATCAACTCCACTTTGTAGGCTACGATGTCCACTTCGGTCAGCACCGAATTAGACATCACAACATCAAGCGTGTTGAGCTTATTCAGAATCACCTGGACCCCAGTGGT
>JBKBLI010000032.1:9210-18887 GCA_046296435.1 Saprospiraceae bacterium
TGCGCGACATAGCCACTCCCGAATAGGTGACTTCTACGTTGTAAGTGCCCGGATCAAGCTGAATGCGGAAGTTGCCAAAGGCATCCGTAGCGGCGCCCCTGACAAAGTCGGTTCCTTTGAGCACCCTGACCGTGGCGCCGATCAACTCTTCACCCTTATCATCGGTGACTTTGCCCTGAAGCACGGTTTGAGCCGCGAGTATTCCTGCGGTCATCGACAGTGCCAGCGTCATGAGTAATGTTTTTAGCATAAAAAGTTCGTGATTGTGATAAGTTGTTTAGAAATAACGTCTCGCTCTTTTTCCGTAATGGTCGTTTGAAGCCGCAATGTTAATGAATCTTTAAGAATGCGCCGTTACTTTGATGTGCGCCGCGCTATTTTTTGCAAAAATGAAAAAAATAACGCGATTTTTTTCTGCCCCATGCCCGCCGTAGTCTTCCGCATGCAACCTTGCGCTCCGCTTCCTGCCGGAGCAGCCTCCCCTACTCTTGCCCGTACCCGTTCTCCTTTTCGCCTTGTCGCGACGCTCCCGGCCCGCACCCTTTTTTTTCTCCTTCAGATTAAACCCTCGGCTGTCGTTATCCGGCGAATGCCGTCGAGCAATATTTCTGCCATTCGATATTTTGATTCGCGGGTCCAGCCGGCGATGTGCGGCGTAGCAACGACCTGATCTAAATTGAGCAACTCGCGGTACATAGCCTCCTCCTGAGGCGTATATGTGTGCGGCTTTTCGTTTTCGAACACGTCGAGGCAGGCGCCCGACACTTGCCCGCAGCGCAAGGCGTCGAGCAGATCGGCCGTGCGCACGCAGGCGCCGCGCGAGGTATTGATCAGCGCCACGCCTGGTTTACAAGACGCCAGAAAACGGGCGTCGACCAAACCCGCCGTTTCCGGGGTCAAGGGCAAATGAAGGCTAATGACGTCCGCTTCGCGCTGTATTTGCTCCAAATCTGCTTCCTGCACCCAACTCATGCCGGAAGCGTAGTCGGTCTTGTACTTATCGTAGGCTAAGATCCGTACGCCCAGGCCGGCGAGCTTGCCGCCAAATCGCCGTCCGGTGTGGCCGAATCCGATGATGCCGATGGTCTTGCCCATCAACTCCCAGCCCCGATTGGCTTCGCGACGCCAGATCAGTTGCCGCATCTCGCGGCCTGCTCTGGCCAAATTGGCGGCCAGAGCAAGCAACATACCCAGCGCTTGCTCGGCCACGGCATTGGCATTGCCCGCAGGACTGCCGATCACCCTTACGCCGCGTTGCGCGGCATAGTCGCGGTCGATCATTTCCATCCCTGAACCCAGTCTTCCAATGAACTTCAGCCGCGACGCCCGATCCAAAAAGTCGCGATCAACGCGAATCTTGCTGTTGACGATCAACCCTGCATAGTCGGGAATGCGCTCCCGGGTTTGTGGATCCGTGATATCTGGCTCAAAATCACAGCGGTAACCCATCCCGGCCAATCCATCCCGCAAATATTCGTGGCAATCGTCAGTGATCAAAACGCTGTTTGACATGATAAAGATACGTTTACTGAGCCGAAGCGCGCCAAGCGGATTGCGCAAAAGGCGCTACCGAATGCGCAAAAGGCATACATCAATAGGTGAAACCGGGCTTTGTCGTTTGGCGGTTCGGGCTTTTCGTCGGAACTTTGTCCCCGAATCCGCGCTTTTACATCGCGCAAATTTATGCACAATTTCGACATGAGAAACCTGTTGTTGGTCTGTTTTATTTTTTGGGGCGCATGCGCCGAAAACTCAAAGGAAGCAAAGGCGCATTTCGACGCCTATGTGCGCTTTCTGGAGGAGGAAGGCTCCCTCAAAGCCGAAGCATCCATCAAAGAAAACGATCAGGCGGTAGAAATACCCGGAGGCATCTCTTATCTCGAAGTGGGAATGAACCTGATGCCGATGCGCGGCGTGACTTACAAGATCGAATACCCATCCGGCTACAGGCCTGAGCACAGTTTCGCCTGGAAAGACTTCAAGGGGCGATACCAAAAATTCGACTTCAGAATGTCGCCCATCACCGCGTTCGAAATCTCGCCGCAGACCCCCTCGCGCACCCAACCCGCCACCCTCCGCTGGGAAGGCGGCCCCGCCGAAAAGGGCGAGGTCATCGTTTTCATGTGGGAAAACACCGCTTTGAACCTGACCATCCCTATGGAAGTGATTCCCGGTATCGGCCAAAACTACGTAGATATTCCAGCCGTAAAAATGAGCATGCTCAGCCCCGGAGGGTGGACGCTATACCTGGTGCGCAAAAAACTAAGCAAAAGCGTCCTGTCTAACCAAACAGCCTGCTCCGGGATCAGCGAATTTTATACCGTTAAACAAACGTTAACGATTCTGCCCTGACCTGCGGCAATTATTCGGGCGAAAAAACGTTATGGGGCCGTTATTTTGAGGAGTTTCTGTTCCTCAGCGCTTTGTTTTTTCAAAAAAAATATCCGTACAGACGATGAGGCATCTGCTCATACTTCTTTTCCTGATACCCGCCGCCGCCGCTTTTGCCTGGCAGCAAAAACCCGCAAACCGACCCGCCGCAGACAAAACGCCTGATCAGAAGGCAGGGCAAACCCTCTCCTTAGTCTGCCGCATCGTGAATGCGCCCGCTACGCTCGACAGCCTTTCGCTATTCGACCTGTACGGCTTGGGTAATAAGCTCGTCGCCCGGGCCGGACGTCGCGCCGGCGACAGCGCCTTCGTCTTTACCCTACCCATGAGCAACCCGCGCTTTTATGGCGTCGGCGCCGGCGAAGCAGCCATGGCCAAGGTGTTGCTTGGCCGCGAAAAAGAGGTCGTCCTCTGGGGCAACATGGACTTCATCGACCGCTCGCGCACCATGAACTCGCCGGCCAACACCGCCGTCGAACAAGTCGTCAAGCGCTGCAACGCATTTGCTGTAAAATCTGACGAACTGCGCATCCAATATTTCACAGCCCCGCCCGGCAATCAAAACGCCATCGCCGATCAAGTTCAGGCCCACCTGAAAAACAAAAACCTCTACCTCGACTCCCTTAAAAAAGGCGACCCCATGCTCTGGCGATTGGCCACCCTCTGGATCAGCCCGGACTATGTGGCCGAAAAAAGCTCCACCGCCCGCGAAGCGGATTATATCGGAAAAAATTACTTCCGAAATGCCAATCTTGCCGATCCGGCATACGACGAGCTCCCTCAAGTGTTCGAAGCTTTTGAAAACTACACCCAAACCTTCCTGCGTCTCAGCCCGACCGAAGCGATAGCCAAGCAATTGCTCGACGAGCAGTTGGCCAAATTGCCTCCGGGCGGTAAAGCGGCGCGAATGGCTTTGGGCGGCGTGGTGCGCGGCTGCAAAAACGTACAAAACAACCTGTACAGCTACTTCGCCCAAAGATACGTGGACGCCTATCGCCAACAATCCTTAGGCGAAATCGGCCCGCTCGAATTCGAACTGAACCGCGCCAAAGCCCAAGCTACCGGCGGAATGGCCCCCGAATTGGAAGGCAAAACCCCCGACAACAAATCAATCCGACTCAGCGACATGAAAGGCAAAATCGTGCTCGTGGACTTCTGGGCCAGTTGGTGCGGCCCCTGTCGCCGCGAAAATCCCCATGTCGTAGGCCTCTACAATAAATATAAGGGAAAAGGCTTCGATATCCTCGGCGTGAGCCTCGACCGCACGCACGAGGCCTGGGTCAAAGCCATCGAGCAGGACAATCTGACATGGAATCATATCAGCGACCTGCAAGGTTGGCAGAGCGCCCACGCCAAACTTTACTCCGTCACCTCTATACCCCACACCGTGCTGCTCGACCGCGAAGGACGCATCATCGCCCGCAACCTCCGCGGCGAACAATTGACGCGCAAATTGGAGGAATTGCTCGGCAACTAAGTCTGGCCCTAGGCGAGACTCCTCCTGAAGCGGCATCCAGGAGCGTAGTCCCGGAGCGCGCGCTATCCGGCGTCCAAAGCGCATGCAGCCGATTGCGCCTTGAGCGCCCCCATCACGCGCTTTATTTTCGTGAAAAATTCTCAAAGATAGATTTTCGCGCGTTATTCGAAAAAAACGCGTACCTTTGCAAGCCGCAAGCAAACACAACTTGATTACGGCGATGTGCGCACGCCGCACAAGTTGCAACGCGATCAGTCTTACAAGGATAGCCGATCCGTTGCGCCAAAATCACACCCCTTTACAGAAACGCCCCTATTCATACAGGAGCGTTTCTGTTTTTTTTTCAAAAAAATGACGAGATATGACAAATTACAACTATCTGACTCAGGGAGGTTATGAGAAGCTGAAAGCCGAACTCGAAGAATTGAAAACCACTGGCCGCCAGGAAGTGGCCCGGGCAATCGCCGAAGCGCGCGAAAAAGGAGACCTTTCGGAAAATGCCGAGTACGACGCCGCAAAGGACGCTCAGGGCATGCTCGAAATGAAAATCAGCGAATTAGAGGCCATTTTGGCCAACGCCCGCATCATCGACGAAAGCCAACTGGACACCTCTAAAGTAGCCATACTGGCCAACGTAACCATCAAAAACGTCAAAACCGGCAAAAGCATGACCTACAAACTGGTGTCTGAGACGGAAGCCGACGCCAAAGCCTTCAAAATATCCGTCAACTCGCCCATCGGGCAAGGTCTGCTGGGGAAGAGCGTAGGCGATGTAGCCAAAATCCAAACACCGGGAGGCATCCTCGAATTCGAAATCTTAGATATTTCCATCTAATCCACCCGCTTCAGACGACGCCATGGCAAGTATTTTCACCCGCATCATACAAGGCGAGATCCCCTGCTACAAAATCGCCGAAACGGCCGATTACCTTGCCTTTCTGGATATCATGCCCAGAGCCAAAGGGCACACCCTGTGCATACCAAAAATAGAGGTGGATTACATCTTCGACCTGGACGACCAGACGCTCGCCGGCCTTTCCCTTTTTTCTAAAAAAGTAGCCAAAGCCATCCAACAGGTCGTGCCCTGCGCCCGCATAGGCGTGGCCGTCATAGGGCTTGAGGTGCCGCATACCCACATCCACCTCATCCCGATCAAGCAGGTTAGCGACCTGAGCTTCGAAAGGCCGCCCTTGAGCTTCAGCGCCGAAGAAATGCAGTCTCTGGCAGCGCAGATCGCCGCAAAAGTGTGAGCGGGAGCAAAGGGCGCCGGCAAGCAAGCTCCGGACGTTAAAAACGCTTAAACTGCGTTAAACCCGCGTTAAAAGTCGCGAATAAAAAAATCAAACTCCCAACACAAGACATTGATAATAAACCCATTAAAAGTTGTATTCCACAAAAAAGCGCCAGGCGGCGCACAACTTTTAGGGGCGTTTTGGCGTCTTAACATCAGCACGGTCACAACGAGCCGGCGATACAAAACTGTTAACCATCAAACATACGCACGAACAATGACAATCAAAAAGTTCATTCTGGCAGCCTTTGCTTTTGCCTTGTTTACCGTAAGCCTCGCCGCACAAAAAATTGCTTGCGTCGATGTCAACGCAATATTAGAATCCATGCCCGAATACCAAAAAGCGCAGGAGCAACTCGACCGCATCGCCACCCAGTGGCGTCAGGAGATCGCGCAGGAGCAAGACAAAATCAAAGGCATGTACAGCAAATACCAAGCCGAGCAGGTACTCCTCAGCGACGAACTCAAGCGTCAGCGCGAAGAAGAAATCATGAACAAGGAAAAAGAAGTGCGCGAACTGAATCGCCAGCGCTTCAGCCCCGAGGGCGCGCTATTTAAAAAGCGCGAAGAACTGGTGCGCCCCATACAAGAGAAAGTCTATGGCGCCATCCAACGCTACGCCGAAGAACGCGGCTTCGACTTCATCTTCGAAAAAGGAAGCGCATCGGGCATGCTTTTCAGCAACAAGACCGCCGACAAGACCGACGATATCAAAAATATGCTCAAAAGGGGCTAATTCTCCCTCTATTGGCGCCGCATTGTTTACCTTTGCGGCGCCATTTTTTTCAGCCGCTATTCAACACGCGAACATACATGAACAAACTCCTCTTTTGCCTTTATCTGTGCGTCGCCGCCGCGTCGGTCGCTCAGGCCCAAAAGTTTGCTTACCTCAATTCCTCGGCGCTGCTGTCTGAATTGCCCGAGGTAAAGGCTGCCGATAGCGAACTGCGCGCCTTTCAGGCCCAACTGAGTAAAAAAGGGCAAGAAATGGTCAAAGAATATCAGGAAAAAGTGGCCGACCTGCAGCGCAAACAGGAGCAAGGTCTCATCGCGCGCAAAGACCTCGAAGCTCAGGAAGCCATCCTCCTCGAAAAGCAGAAAAAAATTCAGGACTACGAACAGCAAGTGTATGCCGACTTGTCCAAACGCCGCGAAAAACTGTTTCAGCCCATTTTTGATCGGGTCAACGAAGCCGTGAAAGCCGTGGCAGCCGAATTAGGCTTTGATTATGTATTCGACGCCAATACCTCCGTACTGGTCTATGCCGACGAGTCGCTCGACATCAGCAAGCAAGTCATGGCCCGCTTACAACAAAAATAAGCCAGACCGTATTGGCGCCGCATGAATCAACCGATAGGTATTTTTGACTCAGGCATTGGCGGACTCACCGTAGCCCGGGCCATCACAGAAGCGCTCCCCTGCGAACCTATTGTGTATTTCGGTGACACTGCGCACATGCCCTACGGCGACCGCAATCCGGACAGCATACGATACTACAGCCTCCGCATTGCGCGCTTTCTCATCGATCAAGGTTGCAAAATGGTGGTCGTAGCCTGCAATACGGCCTCCAGCGCAGCCTATAGTACCCTGCTCGACTTTTTTGATGGCAATACCTTGTTTATCAATGTAGTCGATCCGCTCGCTGCCCATGTGGCCGCCTGCGGATACCGCAAAGTAGGCGTGATCGGCACCAAGGCCACGATCCAAAGCGGTATGTACGCCCACAAATTGCGCGAATTGCAACCCCGCCTCCAAGTCGCCTCCTTGCCCACTCCCCTGCTCGCCCCTATGATTGAATCGGGCTACTACAACGACGATATCAGCCAAAGCGTCGTACAAAAGTATCTGAGCGACCCTGCGCTGCAAGATATCGACGCCCTGCTGCTCGCCTGCACCCACTACCCGCTGATCCGCCCGCTGATCGAACAATACTACGCCGGAAAAACGGCGGTCTTAGACTCTACCCAGCCGGTGGCTGCATCGGTAGCCGCCGCGCTAACCCGTTACGGCCTGACCGCGCCCGCTTCCGGCATGCCGTCAAGTCGGCGTTTCTTTGTGTCCGAAATGACCCAATCGTTTCAGGAAACAGCGCAAATGTTCTACGGCGACGATATCCAAATGGAACACGCAGCCATCTGGTAGGCGCAAGGAGCGCCGCAGGTTTCGCGAGGCGCGGGCCTCAGTTCTCCAAATCCGCAAAAAATTTGCGCACTTCTACCGCCTCTTTAGGCTTGATGCGGCCGGCCAAAATCAAGCGCAGTTCGCGCCGCCGCGCCGCCGAGTCGTACAAATGCTGCTCCTCGCTGGAGAGCGGCAGCACGGGAGGTACAGGCACAGGGTTCTTGCGCTTGTCGTCAAGCGCTACGAACGAAAAATAAGCGTGGTTGCAGCGCCGGATATTGTGCCCTTTGATATCGTTGGCAAAGACCTCTACGTATATCTCGACGGATGTATTGAAAGCGCGGGTCACCGAAGCCTCGAGCGTGATCACGTCGCCCAGATAGATCGGATTTTGAAAAGATATGTGATCCACCGCGGCCGTCACTACATGCGATTCGCAGTGCTTTCCGGCGCAAATAGCCGCCACAATATCCATCCAGCGCATCAGATAGCCGCCCATGAGATTGCCCATGGCATTGGTATCGTTGGGCATCACCATTTCTGTCATTACCGTGCGACTTTCAGATACTTTTTTGGGGGAAAGATCGCGCGTGTCGGCGTCTGTGCCTGCTTTTTTTTCCATAAAAAAAGAATAAGGGGAATAGGACAAGACGGATCAGGCGGTTTGCTTGGCGCCACGCACGCGCAAAGCCCACTCATAAACGCCAAAAAGCGCCGCGCTATACGCCAGATCGCTCATAATCGTGTTGTCTAAAAAAGGCAAACCGGCCGCATAGCAGGCGGCCAGACCGGCGCCTGTGTGCGGATACATACCCGATCCGAACCATACGCCGAAATTAGATATCGCAAAAAACAAAAAAGCGCCGAGCGCCGCGGCAACCGGCACGCGAAGCGCGCTCACGCGACCGCTCAGAAACAGGCGTCCAAACACCGTTACCAAAGCAAATGCGCCGTAAGTCCACAGCGAACCAATCCACACGAAATGGTCGTAATACTGGGCGTAAACCACATTGTTGATATACAGATCGCTCAAAAACAAGGCGATAAACGGCGCCGCAAAACGCAGCCATACCGGACGCAAATAAGCGCCCGCAAAAAGCCCCATGGCGCCAAATGCCGTGAAATTGTCGGGATGCGGCAGCACCCGGGTCAGAGCGGCCAAGCCGACCAGTATCAAAGCCAAGCGGTAATTCATAAATCTAAATCCGGTTTAACGAATCGCGCGTCCAAAAATTCTGCAGCGCATCCGACGCGCTCTTCGGCATCACGCAAAACTGCGGCAAAGGTAATATCTTTTCGGCGGTCAAAACAAACTGTCCAATTTAGACGTTACTTGAGCTATTTTTTAGCGTCTTTTCACCAGCAACGCATGTCTATCCGACCAACCTATACCCTGCTTCTTTTCCTGACCATCGCCTGCGCCGCACACGCCCAACCCTCTCGTTGGCAACAGCGCGTACAATACCAGATGCAAATCGATATGGACGTCCAGACACACCGCTACAAGGGCGTACAGCGTCTGATTTACTACAACAACAGCCCGGATACCCTCAAGCGCCTTTTCTACCACCTGTATCTCAACGCCTTCAAACCCGGTAGCATGATGGAGACGCGTTCACGGCTCATAGAGGACCCCGACCGGCGCGTAGCCCAACGCATCGCCAAGCTCAAGCCCGATGAACAGGGCTTTATCGAAGTCAATAAATTGACGCACAACGGAGCAGACCAACCCTTCTACGCCAACGAAACCATTCTGGAGGTCAACCTGAAGCGCCCTATCCTCCCCGGATCCGTCGATACCCTGCACATGGAGTGGACTGCGCAAATCCCGCTTCAAATTCGCCGAAATGGCCGCAACAACAGCGAAGGCATCGATTACTCCATGACCCAGTGGTACCCTAAGCTCTGCGAATACGATGAGCAGGGATGGCACGCCAACCCCTACATCGGCCGCGAGTTCTACGGCGTGTGGGGCGACTTCGACGTGAGCATCAGCATCGACCGCAACTACGCAGTGGCGGCAGGCGGCTATCTGCAAAACCCCAACGAGGTCGGCTACGGCTACGAAACCTCTCCTCAGGATCTACAACGCCCTGACGCCGACAAACTGACCTGGCGCTTCCTCGCGCCCAACGTGCACGACTTTGCCTGGGCCGCCGATCCCGATTACACGCAAACAAGCATCCGCACCAAAGACGGCGTCCTGCTACGCTTTTTTTACCAAAAAGGAAAGGGCTACGACGAAGCTTGGGAAAAGCTGCCCGCTATCATGAGCCGAGCCATGGACATCGCCAACGAACGCTTTGGCGAATACCCCTACAAAGAGTACAACTTCATCCAAGGCGGCGACGGCGGCATGGAGTACCCCCTGGCCACACTCATCACCGGCAACAGACC
>JBKBLI010000032.1:18984-22560 GCA_046296435.1 Saprospiraceae bacterium
CCTCTCCGAAGCCTCGTCGGCGTGTCGGTCCACGAGATGATGCACTCCTGGTATCAAATGACGCTGGGCTTCAACGAAAGCCTCTACTACTGGATGGACGAGGGCTTCACCTCCTGGGCAGAGGACATCATCATGAACGAACTGGCCCGCGAAGGACTCCTGCCCGGCAGCGCCGCGCTTGACAACCCTTTCGAAGACAACTACACGGCGTACAGACGCTTGGCGCTAAGCGGCAAAGAGGAGCCTCTCACTACACACGCCGATTATTTTCACACCAACTTCGCGTACGGACTCGGCGCTTATGTCAAAGGTTCGGTTTTCCTCAGCCAATTGGGTTACATCATTGGCGAAGAAAACCTGATGCAGGGCATGCGCCGCTTCTATCACACCTGGAAATTCCGCCATCCCAATGCCAACGACCTCATGCGGATCATGGAAAAGCAAAGCGGCCTCGAACTCGACTGGTACAAGGAAGCCTGGATCCACACCGTGAACACGATCGACTACGGCATCAAAAGCGTCGAAAGCGAGGGCCGCGGCGTCAAAGTCAGCATCAGCCGCATCGACCGCATCGCCATGCCATTGGACATCCTTGTGACCTACGCCAACGGCGAGACAGAACTTTTCTACGCCCCCTTAGAAAGCATGCGCGGTGAAAAACCGGCGCCGACCGGCCTCAAACGCACCGTGTTGCCCCAGCATCGTTGGGTGGACAACCTCTACGAGTTCGAAATACCCGTGCGCGCCCGTCGCATCGCCCGAATCGAAATCGACCCCCAAGGCATGATGGCCGACGTCAACCGCGACGACAACGTGTGGACGCCTAAGTAAGCCGCTAAGCGCACGCAGCGGCAGCGCCTGAACGCATGCAAAAAGATAGTTATTACAGCATCGGAGCGCCGGCTACCGGCGAATATAAAGATCGGGGAAGCCGCTTCATCGCTTACGCCTGGCCTGTGAGCGATGAGGAGCAAGCCCTCGCCCATCTGGCCGATCTGCGCAAAACGCATTTCAAAGCCGTACACCACTGCTTCGCTTGGCGTATTGGCCCCGAAGGCGAGCGCTGGCGCGCCAACGACGACGGCGAGCCCTCCGGATCGGCCGGCAGGCCCATACTCAACCAAATAGACGCGGCGGGCCTGAGCGACGTGTGCGTGGTCGTCGTCCGCTACTTTGGCGGCGTCCTGCTGGGCGTGCCGGGACTGATCAACGCCTATCGCGAAGCCGCCGCCGAGGCTTTGCGACAAGCCCCGCGCATAGAGCGCATACTGACCCGCGCGCTGGCGATCAACGCCGCCTACCCCCTGACGCCCGACCTCATGCACGCCCTGCACAAATTGGGCGTTCAGGCAGCCGACGAGCGCTACGACGAATACGGTTGCGCTTTTACGCTTCATATACGCGCCGGCGAATATGACAAGACGCTGCTCCAACTAAAGGCCGCCCTGCACAAAACCAGCGTCGAAGAAGCCCGCACCCTCGATTGGCCCGACGGCATGCAGTGCAAGAGCATATGAACTACAAGACCTTCAGGATTGCAGCCCGCTACGACGCCGAACTGGTCGCCCGCATTACAGCCTGGGCCGGCGCGCACCCTTACGCCTTCGCGCTGGACAGCGCCGGATTCGCCGGCGCCGAATACGACCTGATTGCAGGCGTTGCGCGCAGCCCGCTGCTGCAATCCAAGGCCGGTCAGGCCTTCGAGGCCCTGCGCCGCGCTTACAACCGGCACAGCGGATACTGGCTGTTTGGCTTCTTGGCTTACGACCTCAAAAACGAACTGGAAGACTTGCACTCAGCCCAACACGACGGCATTGACCTGCCCGACCTGGGCTTTATTTGCGCAGACACCGTGGTGCGCATGCGCCGTTCGGAAATTGAAATATTCAGCGCGTACGCAGACCCCGAAGACCTGTGGAACGAGATTATGGCCGCCGCGCCGCCCACACCCGCTCCCACCTCCCCTCCCCTCGTCCTGCGCCCGCGCCTCTCCAAGTCCGAATACCTCGAAGCCCTGCGGCGCATCCGGGAGCACATCGTCGAAGGCGACGTGTACGAACTGAACTTCTGTATGGAATTTTTTGCCGAGGAAGTCAGTATTGACCCCGTCGAGACCTTTTGCACCCTGAAACGAGGGCCATTCGGCGCTTTTGTTCGCTGGGGCGACCGCTACGCGCTGTGCGCGAGTCCTGAGCGTTTTTTGAAAAAAAACGGACAAAAACTCGTCTCCCAACCGATCAAAGGAACGCGCCCCCGAGGGCCTGACCCGAAAGCCGATGAAGCGATCAGGGCTGAACTGGCCGCCAATGAAAAAGACCGCGCCGAAAATGTCATGATCGTCGATCTGGTGCGCAACGACCTGGCCCGCAACTGCCTGCCCGGCAGCGTCCGGACAGAGGAGTTGTTTGGGATCTACACCTTCCCGCGCGTGCACCAGATGATCTCGACGGTAAGCGGCATAATCCGCCCAGACGCGCACCCCATCGAGGCCCTGCGCGACGCTTTCCCGATGGGGAGCATGACCGGCGCGCCCAAGATCCGGGCCATGCAACTGATCGAACAGTACGAAAAAAGCCGCCGGGGTTTGTTTTCCGGCGCCATCGGTTACATCTCGCCGGAGGGTGATTTTGATTTCAACGTCGTGATACGCAGCCTGCTCTACAACGCCACAAACGCCTACCTGTCGCTCCATGCAGGCGGCGCCATTGTCTATGATTCCGACCCACACCAGGAATATGAGGAGGCTTTGCTCAAGGCCCGAAGCGCCTTGCCCGGAGATCCGGCCAGATTCGTTCTCTGCGTATGATCCAGACCACAAACCCCAGCAACAGCGCCGTTCCGGCCAACGGACTCAACCACGCCGCAGGGTACGCGCGCTTGAGAACAGCCAACAGCGCATACAACCCAAACGGAGTCAGGCCATACAGGGCCATGTCCGCCCACGGATAATGCACCGGATAGTGCTTCTGTCCCCAATACCACGCAGCCCAGCACATCAGCGCGCCCGAAGCCATGGCCGCCAGAGCCGCGCCCATATACCCGATGCGCGGCGTGAGCAAGAGATTGGCCAACAGGGTAAAGGCCAGAGCGGCGAGCGTGATCCAGGCGCCGTACGCCGTCTTATCGCGCAATCTGTACCACACGGAAATGTTGTAATATATCCCCATCAGCAAGTTGGCCATGAGTAGCGGAGGCAGCACTTTCAGCCCTTCAAAATAGCCGGGCGTGAGCATGTGCTTCAGGACATCCACCTCAAGCAGCACGCCTGCCGTGCCGACCGCTGCGAATATGGTAAACGCCCGGGCTGCTTTGGCCAGCGTATCAGGCGCATTCGGCTCGGCCGCCTGCTTGAAGAAAAAAGGCTCCGCCGCATAGCGATACGCCTGCGTAAAGATGGCGACCATCATGGCCAGCTTAAAATTGTTGCCATAGATGCCGAGTTGGGCCAGATTCTCGGCGTCCGTGCCGGGCAAGAGCCGACGCAGCAAGATGCGGTCGAGCAACTGGTTGCTCACGCCGGCCAGTTGCACCAATATCAAGGGCAATGCGTAAAATAGCATTTTTTTCAACAAAATA
>JBKBLI010000032.1:22657-25977 GCA_046296435.1 Saprospiraceae bacterium
TGCCATCAAAAGCACGCCAAAAACCCCACAACTGTGGCGTCAAATACGCCAAAACAACGGCCGAGGCCGTCAGGTTGGACAAAAACACATAGCCCACCCCAACATCTGGCGACCACAGGACCCGCACCCAGGCGGCGCCGGCCGCGTCGGCGCGCGGGCAATACCACAACCAAAAAAGATTGAGTAAGATATTGACGCCGATGTGTAGCAGTTTACCCGTCACGAAGCGGAGCGGGCGCTCCTCCATGCGCAGACGAGCGTAAGGCAACTCGCTAAGGCAATCCAACGCCAGGATGAGCGCGAACATCCGCACAAAATCGGGACGATCTGCGTACTTCATCCAACCCGCAATCTGCGGCGTGAACAGAAATGCCACGGCTGTCAACAGGCCGCCTACGGCAACCAAAGCGATCAAAGCGCTGCCGTAGGCAGCCCGGCGCTGCCCCTCCTGCGTCCCGAAGCGAAAAAAGGCCGACTCTAATCTAAGAGAAAAAAATACAAGCAAAACGCCTGCATAGGCATACCACTCATTGATGATTCCGTTATCTTCGACGCTCAGGGTTCGCGCATAAAGCGGTACCAAAAGGTAGTTGAGCAGCCTGCCGACAATGCTGCTCAACCCGTAGAGGGCAGTCTGCCCAAAAAGTTTCTTAATGACCGACATATAAACGAATCCGGGGCCAAAGGTAATCGTCCCCCGGAATTCGCGGGCGCAGTTTAGTTTTTGAGGCCGTCCAGGGCATTGCAGTATTCCTGAATCGCCCGCAGCCGGTCGTAGTCCAATGCGTAAATAATGTATTTACCCTGACGCTCGGTAACGACCGCGCCAGAGGCGCGAAGAATGGCCAAATGCTGACTGGCTACGCTCTGCTCAATGCGCAGTTGCACATAAATCTGCGTGACGGTAAGCGTTTTGTTTTCGTGTAAGATATCTACGATGCGTTGACGCAATTTGTGGTTCAGTGCACGGAGCACCAATGCGGCTTTGCGGACGGCAGCGTAGTCCAGCGGATTTCTTTGTTGTGTAGTGTCGCTCGCTTCAGCTTTCTGCTTTCCCATACAGTATGTTCCGTTATTTTAGAAAAAAGTTTGAGGATGAATGTTTGATAAAATTCGCAAACCCGTTTAGCCAAAAGCGCGCCAATCTCATGCGAAAAAAAATATGCTTTTAAAAAAACATGCCTAAGCCCCTGTAAATCAGAGACCCAAATAGCAACTCGCTTTTTTTGCAAAAGAAAAGAGGCGCGCAAATTAACCCAACTTGACCGAAGGTGTAGTAATGTGAGGCGGCTTCATATAAAAAGGCTCGAAATATGAAACCTCCTCAAAATCAGACTGTTCAAACTTGTTTTGCGCCAAATGCGCCAGATGTGAAGCCGAGTTCTTTACGGGCGAGAACACCGATTTCGGGGGCAAAGATACGGATTTTATCTTAACTGTGCCGTTCCCTAAAAAAAATATCCATTTATATTCCAAATTTTGCGAAAACTTGCCCACAAAATCTAAAAGAGCGTCGGCGCTTTCGGCCACAAGGGGGAGGGCTGGGGACAAAGGCGAGAGATCGGCTCCGAAGATCTGCGTCCACACTTCCTGTCGCCGCGCGTCGAGCATCGGAACGAACACCGGCGAAGCGTATGCCGACGGCATGACCTGGCGGGCGCCCCAAGCCATGGCCTGCAGGGTATCGACCGCGATGAGCGGGATATCCAGGGCTTCGCAAATGCCCTTAGCGACCGAAGCGCCTACGCGCAGTCCGGTGTACGAACCCGGCCCCCGGCTCAGGGCTACGGCGTCAAGGCTATCGTATGTCCAGCCCAGGGCCTGCATACAATCTTGAATGAAAACGGTGATCTGGGCGGCGTGGTTGCTCTGCCCGCTGCGCTCCATCCTCGATTCGCCGCCCTCGGCCAAGGCGACGGAGCAGATATCTGTAGCGGTTTCGATCAGGAGTATTCTGGTCATGCGCGATCAAATGCGGGCCGAACCCTGAATGATACCGCCCCCGATTACGTCGTCGCCTTCATAAAATACGGCGCTCTGTCCTGGGGCAATCCCCTTGACGTTGGCCAGAAAACGCACTTCGACGTCCGAGCCTACCGGACGAACCTCGCCCATCGTTCCGGCGTCGCGGTAACGCACCTTTACGACGGCCTCAAGACCTTCGGTTGGCAAGGCGGCGTACTTCATGAGATTGACTTTGCCGACCATCATGGCATTGCGGATCAGTTCGGCCTCGCGACCCAGCACTACTGTATTGGTCTCGGGGATGATCTCGGTCACGAACATCGGTTCGCCCAAGGCGATACCTAAGCCTTTGCGCTGCCCTACCGTAAAAAAAGGATATCCCTCATGCCGACCCAGCACGTTGCCGCTCGCATCGGTGAATACGCCTCCCGCCACCCGCTCCTCTAATCCCGCTACCCTGCGCCGCAGGAAACCCCGATAGTCGTTATCGGGCACGAAACAGATTTCGTAGCTCTCCGCTTTTTTGCTCAGGTCGTCAAAGCCGCGTTCGGCGGCCATGGCGCGCACCTCGGGCTTGGTAAACTCGCCTAAAGGCATCCGCGTGCGCTGAAGACACGCCTGACTGAGGCCCCATAACACATAGGACTGGTCTTTTTGCCGGTCGCGGGCGCGAGAGATGTAGCGCCGGCCTTCGCGCTCGCGGATAATGCCGTAGTGTCCTGTGGCGATAAATTCGCAGTCGAGCAGATCCGCGCGGCGCAGCAAACTATTCCACTTGATGTGCGTATTGCACAGTACGCAGGGGTTGGGCGTGCGGCCGGCCAGATACTCCTCGACAAAATTGTCGATCACGTAATCGCCAAACTCCTCCCGTATGTCCACGATAAAATGGTGGAAGCCCAGACGGACGGCGACCTGCCGCGCGTCGTTGATGCTGTCCAACGAGCAACAACCAGTCTCCTTGCTGCTGCCGCCAGAAGTGGCGTAATCCCAGGTTTTCATGGTGATGCCAATCACTTCCCAGCCTTCCTCGTGCAGAAGAACGGCCGTCATGGTGCTATCAATACCGCCGGACATGGCTACCAAAGCCCGACCTTTTTTGGACATATCTCGCTGTTTGTGGTCTATCAAAAAAAGCAGGTCGCTTCAACATCCCTCCACAGTGCTGTTCTCGAAGCGCCGTAGGCTCCAACAATACCGCAAAGTTACGCTTAAAACGCCGTAAAGTGCCATTTAGTTGCAAGCGCCGTGCCCGCACCCTATTCTTTCGTCCGGCATCTTCTGCCAACCCGCAAAGATGATATATTTACAGAAAAATACCACGTACCAATGAAATTTGGCAGAGGAGCAATCCT
>JBKBLI010000032.1:26076-29592 GCA_046296435.1 Saprospiraceae bacterium
CGGCGACAACAGCCATCCTCAAGTCCTGCAAATATGCGACATATTTTTAGCAGAACTAAAAAAGCGCAACGCCGCAAACCTGTCTGCGTAAAACAAAAAGCGCTCCGAGATCTCGTTGACTTTTGAAGCCGGCCATGGTCTCGCCCATTTTTTGCGTTTATCGCCGGATTAGGCGCATTCTCTGTGCGGCGCCCTCAAAACTATGGCTACACGCCGATCCCTCAGCGAAGATTGGACAAGATGCGGCGCGCATCGTGACGCCTGATGCAAGCTCTGTTCAGATGGAAAAGGCCCCACTCGGCATCGGGGGGCAGCGGTATGGCGCGCAGGGCATGCGCTGCCCTTTGCAATAAATCCGTCGAGACAGTTTCGCAGCGGATCCAGTCGCCGTTGCGCAGGTAGTGACCGTCGCGAAAGGTGCTTTTCTTGACGTTGAAACAACCCGCCCGATCTGCCAGCGGCTCAAAATACGCCGTATCGGCGGCCAACTCCTCTTCCGAAAGCGCGGGCAATATTTTCCAAAACTGGCCGTCGCGATAGATCAGGCTCCAGGCAAAAAGCGGAAGCGCAGGATCAAGCGGCAATGGGTAGCGCCTGGCTGGACTCAGATATTTCGCCAACTCCGCCAGATCGAGTATAGAGTTCTCAACGCCCCAGTCGTCAATATCGCCCGTATTGTAAGCCATGAGCAAGACCCGATCGGCGGGCGGTACGCCCGTGCGCTCCGGGAACTTGTATTGATGCAGGCGCAACGTGCTTACGATGCGCATTTCGGACGGAAGCCGCCGGCGCAGATGGCGCAAAAAGTCAAAATATGTCTCCCGCGTCCGCGCTGTCCAGTCGCAGTCCAATAACAAGGCATGGGGCTGGTCGGCGCGGGGATACAGTTCCGCATAGTTGGCATACAAACCGGCGACCGCCGAAGCCAGCCATTCGGCGCGTCCGGCAGACAAATTCGCAAATACGGCATTGGTCAAAAAGACTGCCGGCGTTATTTCATAGCGCCAGATCCCCGTCGTGTCGCTCACTTCGAGCAAAGCGCTTGGCTGCGGGCTATCGTAGGCCCCGTCGGATACAATATCCGCGATCTTGACGTACAAACGGCGGCATCCGAGGCTATCCATCCAGGCGCGCTCCTCCTCGCCCAGCGCAAAATTGGTTTTCCAGTAGAAGGTCGCAATGCGGCTGGGACCAGTCTCTTCAGACGAAGAGCAGCCCGCTAACATGGCGAACAAGACGCCGCCCCAAAACCCCTTGACCCGCTTCATGCCGCAAATATCGCCAGCGCGCAAGACATCCCCTCAAAAATCTGTAAACCGGGTCATGAATTTTATATCAACTTAACAACTGCGTTTTTCTGCAAAAAAAGCGCTCCCGCTTGCGTATGAAGCCCGGAATGGTCTTTTTTAAAAAAAAGAGGTGAAACACCTGGCGCGGGCCGCAGGCGCAAAGCAGCGCGCGTGGATATGAGAAGCGCGCTCGCGCCCACTTTTCGCCCACTTCATACATTCTGTGAGCTATTTCCACGCAGGGCGGCACAATTTATAAAAAAAAGCGATTTTTGCAGCGGTTAAACAAATTTTTACAATCTCTTTTTATGAAAAAATTCTCAACCATAAGGTTTGGACTGCGGCCGATATGGGCTGCGCTAAGCATAACGCTTCTTTTAGGCTCTTGTCAGGATACGCCGACATACATTCCGGTTCCAGAGGGCGCCGACGCTATACGCGCCGATTTTGCGCATGACTACATCGCCTTGTCGCTCAAGATATCTAAAGAAACGCCGGGTTTTACGCCTCCAGTGGCGGCGCGGGCGTTTGGCTATCTTGGCCTTGGTCTCTACGAGGCTTCGGTGCACGGCATGAAGGGCTACCGCTCTTTGCAGGGTCTGCTCAATCAGTTTCCGGCCGGCTCCGTACCTGACCCGGAATTTGGCAAGGAGTATCACTGGGGTATTTGCGCCAGCGCGGCCATGGCCGAGATGATGTTTGGTTTGTACAAGTCCGCTTCGCAGGCCAATCGCAACGAGATCATCAAGATCCGCCAGCGCTACGAAAGCGCATGGATCGCCCAGATCGACCCCGACATTGCCGAGCGCTCCCGCGAACTGGGCAAGGCCATCGGTTTGGCTATATACAACTACTCGGTGAGCGACGGCTTGGATCTGTGCTATCAGGACAATTTCCCGGCCTCTTACACATTGCCAGAATTTCCTGGGGCGTGGAAGCCGACACCGCCGACCTTTCTGCCTGCTCTGCAACCCTATTGGGGCGAAGCGCGGCCATTCGTAGGCGCCAACGTGCTGGGCACGCAGCCGCCTGTCCACCCGGCATACGGATCGGATCCCACGTCGCTATTTTATGCGCAAGGTCTGGAAGTGTGGCAGGTGAGTCAACAGCTGACGCAAGAGCAAAAGGTCATCGCCGAATTTTGGAGCGACGATCCGGAAGAAACCTTCACGCCTGGCGGCCACTCGATGTCCATCGCTATGCAGGTATTGCAGCAAGAAAACGCCAACCTCACTTTGGCGGCTGAGACGTACGCCAAGGTCGGCATGGCCTTGCACGACGCCTTTGTCTCTTGCTGGAAGACCAAATACGTCCACAACCTGATACGCCCGGTTCATTACATCCGCCAGCACTTCAATCCGGCCTACAACAGTCACCTGATCACGCCGCCGTTCCCCGAATTCACGTCGGGGCACTCCGTACAGTCCGGCGCCGCCATGCAGGTGCTGGCGGACTTGTTTGGCAACGGGTACAAGTTCACGGACAGAAGCCATGCCAGCCGCACCGATATCGACGGCACGCCGCGCAGCTTCAACACCTTTATCGAGATTGCTCAGGAGGCGGCCATTTCGCGCCTGTACGGCGGCATCCACTTTCGCGCGGCCATAGAGTTTGGCTTAGAACAGGGTCAAAAAGTGGGCCGCAACATCGGCGCCTTGCCTTTTAAAAAATAAGATGAAAGCGATCGAAGCAGTCCTGACAGTAGATGGGCGCGCATATGCGTTACCTATCGGCAAAACGGCGTTTTACGACGACTTTTACGTCGATTGCACTGAAGAGAACGGCTGCATCTGGTCGATATTCGTACATCCAAAGCGGGATATAGACATCCAGTCCTGTCACATGCGCTTTGCGCTCGGCGAGTTCGGGCGCAAAGCGTTTTTGTGCAACGGTTACCAGTCGTGGAGCGAGACCCGATGGTCGCTTGACGGGCTGAATCCGGTGCGGAATCTGCGTCTTTTCAAGAGCAAGTTCGGGGCCTATGGCGACGCGCTTTTTACGGATGATCAAACGGCCAGCCGGCCCTATTCATGGAACGCGGGGCTATTTCGGAATGCCGACGGGACCTACGAAATGATTGGCTCCCTGCGCGAAGACGTGTGCTTCACCCGCTTCGAATGGCTGCCCGAGCGCAAAGAGTTGATCGCCCGCAAGGATCTGCGCCGCCTGCGCCTCTCGCACTCTTTCCCCCTCGCCCATTTTTGGCGCGGCAGCGCCGTACGCGAGC
>JBKBLI010000032.1:29690-36193 GCA_046296435.1 Saprospiraceae bacterium
CGCGACTTGTTCGAAGCCTATGCCGGGCAGATACGTCGGCAGGTCGCGTATCCGTGGCGCGCGGCGACGTCTGAAGCGCCTGCGCTGGGCTGGACCAGTTGGTACCGGTATTTCAATCGGCTCGCTTATGCCGACCTGACGCGGGATCTGGAAGCCGTCGCGCAGAGCGACCTGCCCTTTCGCTACTTTCAGATTGACGACGGCTGGCAGCGCGAAGTCGGCGACTGGCGCGACACGCGCCCCGAGATGCAGCCAGGCATGGCCGATCTGGCCCGCCGCATTCGCGAGGCAGGTCTGAAGCCGGGCATCTGGTTTGCGCCTTTTGTCGCCTCGCGGCGCTCTGTACTCGCGCGCCAACACCCCGACTGGCTGCTTCGCGACGCCGGCGGACGGCCGGTCAAGGCAGGGTGGAACCCCTTGTGGGGAGGTGATTTTTATGCTTTGGATATCAGTCGTCCGGCCCTGCGGGAGTATCTGAGCGGCTGTCTGCACATTGCGGCCGATCGCTGGGGCTACGATTTTTTCAAACTCGACTTTTTGTATGCCGCCGCTCTGCGCCCCGAACCGGAGCGCACCCGGGCGCAGATTATGTCGGAGGCGCTAGAGTTCCTCTATGCCCAGTTGCCGCGCCAGACTATTCTTGCCTGCGGGGTTCCGTTGGGGGCCGGTTGGGGGCGCTGCGAATACCTGCGCGTCAGCGGCGACACCCACCTGTCGTGGCGGCATCGGGCGGCGTCGTGGATCGGTCACCGCGAGCGGCCGGATACGTTAGCGGCTCTGCATACTAACCTGACGCGCTGGGGCTTGGGGCGCGGGGCTTGGGGTCATGATCCGGACGTTTTCGTCCTGCGCGACCACGCTCAGAAGCTAACGCCCGTACAACGGCAAACCCTGCTGAGCGTCAATGCATTGCTGGGCGACTTGCTTTTTTGTTCCGACGACCTGAACGCATACAGCCCTGCGCAACAATCCATGCTACGCGAAGCGCTTGCATTGCAAAAGGCGACAGTGGAACGCGTGACGCCCCTTGGTCCGGAGCTCTACCGGATTGACTACCAAATCGAACGGGAGAAATTCATGATGCTGGTCAACTTGTCTGGACGGGTCGTCAGGCTCGCTGAGGCGACGCTATCGCCTTACGAGACCCTGACGTTGCGGCGTAGCTGAAGCCCGGATGAGAAAACAACGGTGAATTTTTTTGTTCCTAAAATCCTCTGGCACGGTACGGCGGCTGATTTCCTCCACCGTATAGGCTGCCTCGATGGCTTCTGAAAGACGGAACCTGCGCGCATTGGTCGAAAAGATCAGGACGCCGTCGGGCGCAAGCAGCCGCATGCAGCGGCGGATGAGTTCGGGGTGGTCGCGCTGTATGTCGAGGACGTCGCGCATTCGTTTGCTGTTGGAGAAGGTGGGCGGGTCCAATACGATCAGATCCCATCCCGACGGCGCAGAGGGATGCCGGAGCCACTCCAGCACGTCAGCCTGAAGGGTGCGGTGCGCAGGCGGGTGAAAACCGTTGAGAGCCAGGTTGCGGCCGGCCCACTCTAAATAGGTATTGGACAGGTCGAGGGTCAGGGTCTCGGTTGCGCCGCCGGCTGCGGCATAGACGCTGAAGGCCCCGGTGTAGGCAAAGAGATTGAGCGCGCGCTTACCGGCGGACATCTGTCGGGCGAGCATTCGGGTATTGCGATGATCGAGAAAAAGACCAGTATCCAAATAGTCTGATAGATTGACGATGAACCGCAAACCGTTCTCCGTCACGACGGCTTCGGCGCCTTGGCGCGCAAAGATTTCGTACTGGCTCAAGCCCTTCTGACGTTGGCGAAACTTGAGAAAAATGCGCTCGCGGGGGGTATCGAGGACTTGCCCCATCACGTCGAGGCACTCCTCTAACCATTGGCTATGCGCGTCGTCGTCCATGCCGTGGTTGCGCGCGTATTCGGCGGCGTGCAACATATCGCCATAGCGGTCGATGGCAAAGGGATAGGACGGTATGTCCGCGTCGTAGATCCGATAGCAACTAAGGTCCAGCCGTTTGGCCCACTTGGCGATGTGGCGATGGACTTTGCGAAGGCGGTTTTCGAAATCCGGATGCATGGCGACGCTGCGGTCGAGGGTTTAGGGCGCGAGGCGGGGGAGGATGCGGGTAATTGGACGAGCACAGGGCATCCTTTTTTTCGTCAAAAAGGGCGATTCTGAGCTGCGATCAGATGTTTTTGACGGTATTTTTCTCCGTAAGAATGTCCTTCAACTCTTTGAGGAAGGCATATTGGTCTGGCATGATCTTTTTGAAGGCTTCTTTAATGGCAAAGAAAGCGCCTTTCTCTAAGTCGGGCATCAGGTTGTTGAGGTGTTCGTACGCGCGTTCTTTGGCTACGCGGTAATCTTCGTAGATCAGCGCGCGAAGGGAGGGAATGTCATACCATTCGGCCTCTACGGCAATGGCTTTTCGGGATGCTCCGTCAGCGTTTTGCGTCGGCTCCAGTTCGATGCATTGGGATATGATGGCCTGATTGGCTACGCCCTCTGGCGCTTCCGGCGTCTGCCAGCGCTGCGCTTCGGAAACTTCAGAGGGATTTTGATTCATCAGAAAAACTTCAAGCCCTTCTTCGCCCATACGGTAGATGATAACATCTGTTGGTATTGGTGTGCTCATGCGCTGAATTTTGTTAAAGAAAAACAAACTTATACTTAAACAAGATTGTAGGGAGAAAGTTCTGCATCGCTTTTTGAACTACCTTTTGCGGGTTGTGGCTTTTGCCTTGGCGCAAGTTTTCTCCTCGCAAAAGTATCTCTTTTTGGTAAAAGAGATTGCGCTCGGATGGCATTTGGCGCAAGTCAGGCGCATTTGTCGCTGCAACAACGGCTTTTTTTCAAAAAAAAAGAGCAGGCCGCTCTGCCTGTAAGGAACAAAGCGGCCTGTCTGCGTTTAATTGCCCGTATCCGACATTATTTGCTCAGGGCCTTTTTGCCGGCGGCTTTGGGGGCTGTCTGGCTTTCGGCTGTTTGCAGGGGCTTAGATTTACCTTCGACCAGTATGTCTTCTTTGGTCAGATCGTGCACGATGGACGAGGCCACAAAGATCGAGGAGTAAGTACCGAACAAGATACCAATCAGGATACCGAAAGCAAAGCCTTTGATCGCGCCGCCGCCCATGAGGAAAAGCAACAACACGACGATCAAAATAGTACCCGACGTAATGATCGTACGCGTAAGGGTGGTATTGATTGCCGCATTGAGCACCACGCTTTTGGGCTGACCGGGGAATTTGTGGATAAATTCGCGTATCCGGTCGTAAACCACCACCGTATCGTTGACGGAGAGACCGATTACCGTGAGCAAGCAGGCGATGATCGCCTGGTCAATCTCCAGAGAGAAGGGCACGAGGCCATGCAACAGGGTGAAGAAGGTCAGGGTAATCAACACGTCGTGGGCCAAAGCGAGGATAGCGCCGAGCGAAAACTGCCAGCGGCGGAAGCGCAGCAGCAAGTAGATAAATATCGTCAGCAAGGCGGCTATACCGGCGTAAAAAGAAGACTTTCGGATATCGTCGGCCACAGTGGGACCTACCTGGCTGGAGGAGGTGATGCGCGTGCCGCCGCTTTCCGGGTTGCGGAATGCTTCGATGGGCACATTGACGCCGGTAGCCTGAACGCCTTCGTGCAGTTTGGAGACGACCCGATCCATCACGTCTTCGCCGCGCTCGTTGATCAAGTAGGAAGTGGTGATGTTGTAGGTATTGGTTGTGCTGACCGCCTTTACCACCGGATTGCCTTCGAAAACTTTGGCCAGGTTGTCGCGCAACTGATCGGCCGATACGGGCTTGTCAAATTGGACGTTGAAAGAGTATCCGCCCTTGAAATCGACGCCCAACTCGAAGCCCCTCATTACAAACGACGCAATCCCGATGAGGATGAGCGCGCCCGAGAAGACGTAAGCCATCTTGCGTTTGCCAATCCAATCGTAATTGGCGCCGACCAGCCAGCGCTCTGACCAAGGGAGGCTGTAGGTCATCTCCGTACGCTCCGACCACCAGTCGGTGATCATGCGTCCCACAAGAACGGCAGTAAACATTGAGCAAAAGATACCGACCAGCAGCACCGTGCCGAAGCCCTTGATGGGGCCTAATCCGTAGTACATCAGCACAATGGCTGTGAGCATGGTGGTAACGTTGGCGTCGATGATGGCTGGCAAGGCCCGTTTGAAACCCTCTGCAATGGCTTTGAGATGGGTCATGCCGTCGCGGAGTTCTTCGCGGATCCGCTCGTATATGATAACGTTAGCATCCACGGCCGTCGCCAGCGTCAGCACGATACCGGCAATACCCGGCAGGGTAAGCACCGTGCCCATGGAGGCCAAGGTGCCGAGGATGAAGAAGATGTTGGCTAAGAGTGCGATGACGCTCACGACGCCGCCCTTGGCGTAGTAAGCGATCATAAAGATACACAGCAGGATCACCGAGAGGATCAGAGTAATCAGCGAGCGCTGGATATTCTCTTTACCCAGAGAAGGTCCGATTTGGCTCTCTTGCACAATGCGCGTGCCGGCGGGAAGTTTGCCGACTTCGAGGATGTTGGCCAGGTCGGTGGCTTCTTCGAGCGTGAAGTTGCCGGTAATTTCCGAACTGCCGCCGGAGATGGGGCCGTTGCGTACGCCCGGAGCGCTGACCACTTCGTCGTCGAGCACAATGGCGATTTCGCGACCGCCGCCGTTGTAGGCCTCTGTGGTCATTTTCTCCCACTCTTTGGCGCCGTCGTCGTTCATGCGCAGGCTGACCGAGCTGCCGCCGCGCGGGTCGGGCTGGGCGCCTGCAAAGGTGACAACCGAGCCGTCGAGGCGCGCATTATCCTGATTGCGGTACTTTTTGATGGCGTAGAGTTCGTACTTGCCGGTCAGACCGGACAGGCCGTCTTTGGCTGGCACGGGTTTTTGACTCCAAAGGAAGCGGATATTGGCCGGGAACTCTTGGGCGACCTCCGGCATGGAGAGGTATTTGCGGATCTGCTCCATTTCTTTTTTGTCGGCATAGCCGATCACGGCCGATTGGGCGCCGCCTTGGTAATTGAGCGCGAGACGCGAGAGCAGGGGTCCGGCGCTTTGGTTGGGCTTGTCCACCAGCCGCATCTCTTTTTCTTGCGTAGAGTCGGGCTTGCCGTCCACCATAGGATATTCGTATATGGTATCTTTCTCGACGGCGTTAGAGCCGCCCTCCAGAGCGCGGAGGCGATTGTCGGCGTTTTGGAAGCGCTGAGAGAGGTTCTCGTCAGCGAGGCGGTAGGTGTCCCAGAACTCCAATTTGGCCGCCTTTTGGAGCAAAGCGCGGGCGCGGGCGGGGTTGTCGATACCCGGCAGTTCGACCAGGATGAGGTCGCGGGCGGCGTCGAGGCTGACGTTGGGCTGCACGACGCCGAGTTTGTCGATACGCTGTTTGAGGCGGTTGTACGTCTCGTTCACCGTGCCGTCGGCTATTTTGCGCAATTCGGCGATGACGGTTTCGTCCGGCGAATCAAACTTGATGTTTTGCTTGAGGACTTCGTTGCGGGCAAAAATAGATGCCAGCGGGCGACCGCCGCCTTTTTCTTTCCAGGCCTGCGCGAAGAGGGTGATGAAGTCAACCTGCTGGGTCTTTTGTAGTTCGCCGGCATAGTTGAGCGCTTCCATAAAATTGGGATCGGTGGTTCCTGCGGCGAGATTTTTCACAAAATCCATGAGGTCCACCTGAAGCAGCACGCTCATGCCGCCTTTCAGATCCAGACCGAGGGCCAATTGGTTGCGCTTCAACTCTGCGTAGTTGAAGGACTTCAACAGCGGAATGCGCAACAGCGTATCGGTCGAAACCGAATCCAAATAACGGCTTTTGTGGCTATTCCAGCTCGACTGAGGATTTTTGGCCGCCATTTCGTCGGCATATGCCGCAGCCCTGCTCTCTACCCGGGCTGTGGGTATCATCATACAGTACTGGATCAAACTGACGGCTGTCAGCGCAATCAAAAAAAATCGTACAACGCTCTTACCTTGCATACGGTGTCGTCAATTAAACTAAAAGATATTTTTTCAAAAACTAAATTCACGTCACGCTTCGGCCCAAACGAAGTACAAACTTGCCTTCGCAATTGGTGTTTTTTTTGTTTGCTCTGTCATTTTGACCCGACGCGCCGCCGTGTCAAGGCCCAAAATGGATAGCGCAACCTGAAAATTGCCCGCTTTGGCGACGCGAAGTCGATAGCGTGAATTGAAGCTGATTCCATCCGCCCAAAAAAATTCGTTTTTGATCCGGGGCATGAAAAAAGCGCGCAAATATAGGGACAATTGCGGAAACCAAATGGATTTGTTATTTTTTTGACTAAATTGCCTGCAGCGATCCCGGGAATGCAACCCCCCAATTATTTTTGCAGTCTTTCTGGCGCTTGGGGCATGGACGTCGGTTTTTGCTGTAACTTCATCGAAAATTTATCGTCTTTAAGTCAAAAAGGCTATAGCTTTGCAAAAATTTTGTAAACAAT
>JBKBLI010000033.1:0-8369 GCA_046296435.1 Saprospiraceae bacterium
TAGCGTGAATTGACACCGAGATTAGAAGTAAAAGCAGGTTTATTTGTTGGTTTGTTTGACAAAAAAGGGCGCTGCAACGAGCGCCCTTTTTTATTGGGGCCACAGCCCGACGGCCCAGGGTTTTTTCCAATAAGAAATCAGCGTGAGACGCTGTTTTTGCCGCAAGGCAGGATCGAAAAAAACCAGCCCCATATCGAACAGGTCGATCGTGAGCCGCGCCCGGGGGTCGGCGCAAATACGCTGCCAACAGGCCTGCATATCGGGGCTGTAGCGCAAGTCGTCGATGACAAACAAGGCTCGCGGCGAAGCGCGGTCGGCGCACATTTGGTAATAGCGCCAAGTGGCTTCGCCTTCGTGGTGACCATCGAGGTGCGCCAGATCCAGGCTGCCCAGTTCGCGCAGGGCGCCTTCCAGCGTTTGGTCAAAAGGGCCGATGCGCCAATCGGCGCGCAAACCCTCTGCCGCAAACAAGCCCTTGCCCACGGCGGCGCTCTGTTCGGAGCCTTCGAGAACAAGGAGGCGGGAGTGGGGACGAGCATAGGCGAGATACAAAGCGCCAATGCCGATACAGGCGCCGAGTTCGAGCACGCGATCAGGTTTGAAACGCGCGGCCAGCCGAAAAAGCAAGCGGCCTTTGGCGGGCGAACTCGAAGACCTCAGGGCCAATTGGCGCATGGAGCGCAGGCCGCTGCGCCCGGTCCCGTAATCCGTCATCCAAAGGGAACCGCCCTGTAAGATCAGGGCGTCGCGTCGCCGCTCTATGGACTCAAAGGCGTAGTAGCGGCGGTCGTCGTCGTACAGCGCTTCGCATACGGACACGGCTATGGGCGAATGCACCTGATAAAGCGTGCTGGCCCTGAGGTAATAGGCGCCCAAGGACCCGGCTTTGTATAACAGTCGGCGCCATGGGGAGTATGTAGCGACAGTATCGGACAAATTGTTAAGTCCCAAAACGTTAAAGTTGTATTAAAATCAGGATTGAGGGTAAGTATTGCACATCCGTGGGCGTTCTTAGGGAGGTTTTCAACCTTCTATCAAAACAACTCATCTGATGTCTGGAAAAAGTAAGATTTGGCTTTCGGCCTTTGCGCTCGCGCTCTTCGCCCACCCCCTCTTTTCGCAATCCTACAAAACGGCGGCAGGCGTCAGATTCGACGGCGGGCCGGCGATCAGCGTCCAACAGCATATCGCGGACCGTTACACAGCCGAGGGCATTCTGCACACCGGCCTGCTCAACTCAAACAAAGGAGCGACGCTTTTGGCCCGCAAACACCACAAGATTCTGTTCAGAGGAGTCAACATCTACTACGGCGCCGGCGGACACTATTACCTTCAGAATGCGGTAAACCGAAGCGAATCGGATGTCGCCGAGAACGTATGGGGCCTGAGTTTCGTCGGCGGCGCCGAGCTTTCGCTAGGGCGCCTCAATTTTTCAATCGATTTCAAGCCCGAACTCCACTTGCACGGCGACCAGACCTACCCGTTCAGTTGGCAAAGGCCGACGCTTTCGGCGCGCTACGTACTGGCTAAACGCGAACGCCGGCCGCTCATTCCGCTACGCAAATTTCGCAGGCGTTAGCAGCGGCCTACGGTAGGGGATTGATCCGGCGCGCGCTTCAGACTCAATCCATTGGCAAACAGCCTTTGGGGCGGATAGGCAGAGCCTGCGCTTGTGAGCCAAAGCATTAGGAAAAGCCTACGCCCGGTCCGTATTCAGACTTCCTTTGTTGGGGGAGGGCTGAGGGTTCGCCCCGCTACGGACCGCAGCTCAGATCCGGAGGCTGCGGCTCAATGAATCAAAGCGGTATAATCGTCGGCGCTGAGCAACCGATCGAAGTCCGCCGGATTGCTCAGTTCGATTCTGACGATCCAGCCTTCGTCGTAGGGCGACTCGTTGATGAGCGCCGGATTACCCGAATCGCTGACGGCCTTATTGAATTCGAGTACTTTGCCGGCGACCGGCATAAAGAGATCCGAGGTGGTCTTGACAGCCTCTACTGTGCCGAATACCGCGCCTGCTTCTACCGTTTGACCCACAGTATCCACCTCGACATAGACCAATTCGCCCAGTTCGCCTTGAGCAAAATCAGTGATGCCCACAAAGGCCGTATTTGCGCTGTCTAAGCGGATCCATTCGTGGTCTTTGGTGTAACGACAATTGTCTGGAACGTTCATTGAAAGTCAGTGTTTAGAAAATATCCTGATTGACGGGCGCAAAATTACGCGAATTGTTTATCCCGCGTACGGATGGGCTTTTTTTTACAAAAAAATCACCCGCTCTCGCAAAAGCGCCTTTACTTTGAGGCGTTTTTTAACGCGCATATCGAATCTCCCGCGATGAAATATACCGCCCTCAGCCCCGAATTATTCAAGGCCAACCGCAAGCGTTTTATGGCGCAAATGAAGCCGGGATGCCTCGCCATATTCAATGCCAACGACCAAGCGCCGCGCTCCGGCGATCAGACGTTTGTATTTCGGCAAAACGCCGATCTGTACTACCTCTGCGGCATCGACCAGGAAGAAACCATGCTCTTATTGTTTCCCGACTGCAAAAAACCGGGCGGATATGAAGAGGTGCTCCTCATCAAGCGCACCAACGAGCACATCGCCGTGTGGGAGGGCCATAAATACACCAAAGAAGAGGCTACAGCCGCCTCCGGCGTGAAGCGCGTACTCTTTTTGGACGAAGCGCAGGGGCTGATCAACGAGTTGATCATGCTCAGCGAAGGGATTTACGTCAACCTCAACGAAAACGACCGCTACCTCTCCGAGGTGCAAACCCGCGACCAGCGCTTTGCAGCGCGCTTGCGCGATCAATTCCCCGCCCATGCCTTTCACCGGGCACAGCCGATCATGAAGCGCATGCGCATGATCAAAAGCCGTCCGGAGATCGATGTGATCCAGCACTGCGTGGACATCACGGGCATTGCCTTCGACCGCGTGCTGCGCTTCGTAAAGCCCGGCGTATGGGAGTATGAAATCGAAGCCGAAATCATCCACGAATTTATCCGCCGCCGCTGCACGGGCCACGCCTACACGCCCATCATTGCCTCCGGGGCCAACGCCTGCGTGCTGCACTACATCGAGAACAACCGGCAATGTCAGGAAGGCGATGTGCTGCTCATGGATTTCGGCTGCGAGTACGCCAATTACGCCGCCGACTTATCCCGATCCATTCCCGTCGGCGGGCGTTTCACGGCGCGCCAACGCGCCGTGTACGACGCCGTGCTGCGGGTCATGAACGAAGCCAAAGCCATGCTCATACCCGGCAATACGCTCGACGAACTCAACCGCGAAGTGGGCAAACTGATGGAAAGCGAGCTGGTCGGCCTCGGATTGCTGACCCGCGAAGAGATCGAAGGGCAAAATCCGGAGTGGCCCGCCTACAAAAAGTATTTCATGCACGGCACAAGCCACCACCTCGGACTCGACGTGCATGATCTGGCGCTCCGGTACGAGCCGTTTCAGGCCGGCATGGTCTTCACCTGCGAGCCGGGCATATACATCCCCGCCGAAAATCTGGGTATCCGCCTCGAAAACGATATACTCGTCACCGACGACGGCCCCGTGGACCTGTTCGAAGGCATCCCCCTGCTCGCCGACGAGATCGAAGCCATCATGAATGAGTAGGGCTTGCGGCCTCGCTGGGATTGCCCCTGCGGCCTCACGCAACGCGCTCCCGACGCATGCCGCCCGCGTCGTCGCATTTTTTTTTCGAAAAAGAGGAACGGACAGCGGGCGCCTCGCAGCCTCAGGGCAATGCCGGGTCAGGTGGATAGGTAAATGACCAGACCAATCATCCCGACCAAAAAAGTCCACACCCACAGGCTAAGACTATTTTCGCGCCACACGTTGAATAATTTTTCCATAGCATTACGCCAGTCTATGTCGCCGCCTGTCAGCGGATTCCTGAGCGCCGGCTCGTGCATCAGGCAAAAAAAGCGGCGCAAGCCTTTGCGCTCCTGATCGCCGTGCTTGGTGAGCACCAAATAGTCGTCGTTGAGGAACTTCAGATCGAACAGTTCGCCCTTACCCGACATCTCCAGGATCAGCGTATTGCCGCCGGCCAACTGCCGCCAGGCCCCCTTCATCACATTGCCGTCCAAAGACAGCAGGTACTCTCCGCCTTCGTTGAAGATATGCAGAATGGCCTCGTGGAAACCTTCATCCTCCCGCACCTCTTTCCAGCGTTTACCCAGCCAAAAGCGGGTCTCCGCCAAATCTTCGCCGTAAGGAGCGACCTTGGGGAGGATAAAATCCAGATGCTGGTCCATCGTCCCCAGATCTGAGGGCAACTCCGGACTGAGCGCCTTTGATATTTCGCCTATGATACCTACGCCGAGCGCCATGGCCAAAATGTTTGTGCCTCAGAGGAGCGAGCGGCATTCGCACAGCCTCGCTTACCCGCTCCCCTCACGCGCCTTTTGCGCCGTCTGAAAATGGAGCGGCGGCGATTTCGCCCCTTCTTTTTTGAAAAAAACTGCGCAAAAGTGTAGAAAAATTTTGAGAGTAGGCCGAGGTATGGAACTTGAAGCGCAGGAAAAGTCAATTCATGCAGACATTACAGAAAAAAGCCAGTAATTTTGCGCCGATTTTTTAACTTGCCTAAGCGGCCGCGCCGCCTAAGCGCCCGCCTTTCGTAGGGGCGGGTTTAACCTGACTTCACTATGATTCAAATCACTTTTCCCGACGGCAACGTTCGTCAGTATGCCCCGGGAACCACCGCCATGGACGTAGCCCGCTCCATCAGCGAAGGGCTGGCGCGCAACGTGCTGGCCGCCAAAATCAACGGCGAAGTGCGCGACCTAAACCGCGCCATCGACGCCGACGCCGAAATCGTATTCCTCAAGTGGGAGGACCCGGAAGCCAAAAGCGTATTCTGGCACTCCTCGGCCCACCTGATGGCCGAAGCCCTCGAAGCCCTGTTCCCGGGGATCAAATTCGGCATCGGCCCCCCGATCGAAAACGGCTTCTACTACGATGTGGATGCAGGCGACCGCGCCATCACAGCGGCCGACCTGCCCAAAATCGAGCAGAAAATGCTCGAACTGGCGCGCAACAAAAGCGCCTACACGCGCCGGGAAGTCAGCAAAGCCGAGGCCATAGCCTATTTTACCCAAAAAGGCGACGAGTACAAACTCGAACTCCTCGAAGATCTGGCCGACGGATCCATCACCTTCTATGAGCAAGGCGCTTTCACGGATCTCTGTCGCGGGCCGCATATCCCGAGCACCGAACCCATCAAAGCGGTCAAACTGCTCAACATAGCCGGCGCCTACTGGCGCGGCGATGAGAAGCGCAAACAGTTGACGCGCATATACGGCATTACCTTCCCCAAGCAAAAGGAACTCGACGAGCACCTCCAGATGATCGAAGAGGCCAAAAAACGCGACCACCGCAAACTCGGACAGGAACTGGAACTGTTCATGTTCAGCGAAAAAGTCGGCTCAGGCCTGCCCATCTGGCTACCCCAAGGCACGGCCCTGCGCCAGCGTTTGGAGGATTTTTTGAAAAAAGAGCAACTGCGACGCGGATACCTGCCCGTCATCACCCCCCATATCGGCGCCAAAAAACTCTACGAAACCAGCGGACACTGGGAAAAGTACGGCGCCGATTCCTTTCAGCCCATCCGCACGCCCGACGAGGACGAACTGTTCATGCTCAAACCCATGAACTGTCCACACCACTGCGAGATATACGGACACAAACCCCGCTCTTACCGCGACCTGCCGCTCCGCATCGCCGAATTCGGCACCGTATATCGCTACGAGCAATCGGGCGAACTCCATGGCCTGACCCGCGTGCGGGGCTTCACCCAGGACGACGCGCACCTGTTTTGCACCGAAGACCAACTCAAGGACGAGTTTCTCGGCGTGCTCGAACTGACGCGCTACGTGCTGGCCAAGCTGGGCTTCGACAAATTCACCGCCCAGATCAGCCTGCGCGATCCGGAGAACCCGGGCAAATACGTCGGCTCACAAGAAAACTGGGACAAAGCGGAGCGCGCCATCATCGAAGCAACCCAAGAGGTGGGACTCAACACGATCACCGCGCTGGGCGAAGCGGCTTTCTACGGCCCCAAATTAGACTTCATGGTGCGCGACGCATTGGGCCGCTCCTGGCAACTGGGCACCATCCAGGTGGACTACAACCTGCCCGAACGCTTCAACCTCACCTACATCGGACCTGACAACCAGGAGCACCGGCCGGTCATGATCCACCGCGCGCCTTTCGGCAGCATGGAGCGCTTCACCGGCGTGCTGATCGAGCACTGCGCCGGCAAATTCCCCCTCTGGCTCACGCCCAATCAATTCGCCATACTGCCCGTATCTGACAAGTATTCGGAATACGCCAACCGCGTGAAGGCAGAATTGGCAGCCGAAGACCTGCGCGGCTTTGTGGACGACCGCAACGAAACCCTGCAACGCAAAATCCGCGACAACGAACTCAAGCGCATCCCTTACCTGCTCATCGTCGGCGAAAAAGACCAAGAAGCCGGGACCGTATCCGTGCGCCGGCAAGGAGAAGGGGATCAGGGCGCCATGTCCGTAGCAGACTTCGCCGCTTTGCTCAAGCGCCTTTTATAGGCAAGAAAAGGTGTTTTTTTTGAAAAAAATCAAAAAACTTTCTCGCTTTTTAAAAAACGCCTTATCTTTGCATCCGCTTTTCAAAGCATCTGCCCTCTGAAGAGCGCTTTCAGCCGGATTAGCTCAGCGGTAGAGCAGCTGATTCGTAATCAGCAGGTCGCGGGTTCAAATCCCGTGTCCGGCTCTATGCAAGGCAATGAATAGTTGTGCGGAAGTAGACAGGTCGTACGGCTTTTCCAAGACGATCAATTTCTTCGAAGCCAATTATTTATTGCCTGTTTTTTTCTTGTAAGGATACGGGATGTAGCGCAGCCCGGTAGCGCGCTTCGTTCGGGACGAAGAGGTCGCTGGTTCGAATCCAGTCATCCCGACACCACTTACAAACGCAGGTTCCCAATGAGGAGCGCTGCGTTTTTTTTACGCAAAAACGGTATTTATACAGATCTACGCCGCGCTACCGCGTCAACCGCCGGGCGCAAATCGACCTAAGAATCGACCCGCTCCAAGTCGGCAGGCCACGACAGGCCGGCCGCCGCCATTCCCCGCGCAAACGCTTCGTCCCAAGGCGCCAAGATCTGCAGGCGCTCGCCCGTAAAGGGATGAACGCAGACCAGAGCATGGGCATGCAAGAGCATGCGCGACACCCCAAACACCTCCCTGAAATACGTATTCTGCTTGACGTCGCCGTGGCGCTTATCGCCGATAATCGGATATCGGATGTGCGAAAAATGCTTGCGGATCTGGTGTCGGCGGCCAGTAAGCGGCTGAATGACCGCCAACGAAAACCGCGCTTGCCTGTAGCGCAATCCGATAGGCTCATCGACCAGCGAGCGCCCCGCGCAGCGGTAATACGTCAGGGCCTCAAGCGGCTCGTTTTTACCGCTTTCGGGATCGGTTAGCGGGTGATCTATGGTTTGAGGGCCTTCTGGCAGCCATCCGCGCGTCACGGCGCAGTACGTTTTTTCGACGACTTTGTCCATCAACATCCGGCCAAAGCGACGGGCCGCTTCGGCGCTTTTCCCAAAAACCAACACCCCTGATGTGGCCCGGTCGAGTCGGTGCGCAGGATAGACAGGGTAGCCCACAAAGTCTCTGAGCGTCTGCAACACAAACACCGAGTCCTCGCTCAGGCGACTGCGGTGCACCAATATGCCCGAAGGCTTGTTGACGGCAACAAAATGCGCATCCTCGTACAATATGTCGAAAGGCGATTCGATGGCTAAGGTTCAAATCAGGAATTGACCGTCCTCATATATCTTTTCGCCGTCGGCGAGGATCGCGCCGCCCTGGCGCATGTCGGTAATCATATCCCAGTGAATGGGCGACTCGTTTTTACCCCCGCATTGCAAATAGCTTTGCCCGATGGCCATGTGCACCGAGCCGCCGATTTTTTCGTCGTAAAGGATATTGCGCGTCATTCGGGTTATCTGGTAGTTGGTCCCGATGGCCGCTTCGCCAAAGCGGCGGGCGCCGGGCAAGGCGAAAATCCTATCTAAGAAATCCTTGCCGCGACGGGCTTCCCAGCGCTCGATATACCCATCTTTGACCCACAGCGCCACATCCTCCACCTCCTCGCCTTGATACAAGCTCGGATAGCTAAACCGGATGGCGCCATTCACGCTGTCCTCCACTGGGCTAGTATAGACTTCGCCGCTGGGCATATTGGTCTGACCGTCGGAATTGATCCACTTGCGCCCCTTGGAGCTGAAGCGGATGTCGATATCCGGGCCTACATAGCGCACCTCGGAGCAGGTATTCAGGTGATCCACAATTCTCTGCTGT
>JBKBLI010000033.1:8468-14277 GCA_046296435.1 Saprospiraceae bacterium
GCGCGCCGCACCTCAAGCCAGGCGGCTATGGGATCGGGAGCGTCGAGCTTGCAGGCCTCAGCCACGAATTGCGCATAGTCGCTCAGCCCCATACCCGCTTCCTGAGCGGCCGCGTCGGTAGGGTATTGACAGAGGTTGCGGCGCAAGCGTCGGTCGGCCGTCCGCTCGAAGTAATTGCGGTGCGCGGCGCTAAGCGCCTCGTTGCGCCGCCGGGCGCGGTCCGGATCGTCTTGCGCGGCCTCGCGCAGGTTGAAAGGGGCGCGAATGGCCAGATAACAATCAAACCCAGCCATGGCCGCCGAGTATAGCAAGGGCGGCGTGTCGAGGGCGGCAGAGTTGGCCGAGCGCATAAACAGGCGGTCGCGCTCGCGGAAAGCAAGGTCGTACTCTACCAGCGCCGCGCCGGCTTCGAGCGCTTCGCGATATACTTCGCGCAGCAGCGGCTCTGCCAGCAGGGTCGTGCTCACAAACACGCGGTCGCCCGTGCGCACCTCTAAACAATAGCGCACGAGCAGACGGGCGTAGCGGGACAATTGTTCGGTACTCAACATAGCAGGCTATGGCAAAAATTTGCGCAAAGATAATCCTTTGCGCGTTTTTTCTCTCTTGCCCATCGGCGAATCTTTTTCCACTCGCCATCAGGATCGGTTAGCGGCGCAGTGGCCCCGCGCGCCAAAGAGCGGCGCTTCTCCCCTTTTCTCTCGCTTATGTTCTTAGGAAAACCAAAAAATCGGACTGTTTTTTGCCGAAAAGGCCGGGGTGCGCTGTCGGAACGTCGGCCGGGAAGGCTCGGTCAGTCGTCGGGTTTCAAATCCAGGGCTTCCACCAGATTGCGGGTTTCGGGATGCTCGGCCAACAGGCGTTGTAATTTTTCTTGCGGCGACAGCGCCCGGCGGGGCGCGGTTTGGGCTTCGGGCAATCTGCTTTCATCTACTTCGAAGCGGAGGGTGATGTGGTTGTCGCACAAGCGTTCGCGCAGGTGCTCGAGCAGATCGACGGCTTCTTCCTGCAGGAGGTTGAGGTGTGTGCGCATGCCTACCCTGACGGCGATTGCTTTGTTGTCGTTGAGCCGCAATTCGGCCTCGCTCAAGGCCAGACGCATGGTTGTCGTACTGCGCTTTGGGGCGTATTCCCGCCAGGCGGCGATTAGGTTTTCGTGGCTCAACCGGCTTTCGCGCAAGGCGCGTTCGGCCTCTTCCACAACCACGGCCTCCTCGTAGGCGCCGAGTGAAAGCGCGATAGGCTCGACTTTTTTGGCGCCTGAGCGCAGATCAGCCTGAAGTTGTTCGACCTGGGGCCTCGAGAGCGGGCGCGCATTGGCTTGGGGGCGCGGTTCGGGCGTCGGCGCGGACGTTGACACAGACGCGGCAGGCCCGGGCGGCAGAGCGGCGGGAGCGCTCAGGTCAGCCGTTTTTTTTTCAGGGTGGGCCGGCGGCGCAACCGGCGTGGCGCGTTGGCTGTGGCACATTTTGAGCAGGGCGATTTCGACGTGCAGGCGTTTATTGCGCGCCATTTTGTAGTTGACATCGCAATCGTTGGCCAGGCTGAGAGCCGTCATCAAGAACGACGCCGAGGCCGACTCGGCTTGCCGGCGATAGCGGTCGCCGAGGGTTTCGACCGCTTCGAGCAGCCCTGTGGTCTGCGGATCTTTGCACACCAGCACATTGCGAATGTGTTCGGACAATCCGCTGAGGAATACTTCGGCATCAAAGCCTTTGCGCAGCACCTGATCGAAGAGATTGAGGACTTCGGGCGCGTTTTCGGTAAGCAGCGCGTCGGTCATGCGGAAGTAATAATCAAAGTCCAGCACGCCAAGTTGGTCCACCACGTCCGCATAGCGGATCAGGCGATTGTTGAAACTGGTGACGCGGTCAAATATGGAAAGCGCGTCGCGCAGGGCGCCATCGGCCTTTTGCGCAATGATATGCAGGGCCTCCGGCTCGGCTTTGATCCCCTCTTTGGCGCAAATGCTCTCGAGATGCGCGGTCATGTCGCCCACCGTGATGCGCCGAAAATCAAAAATCTGACAACGCGATAAGATGGTTGGGATGATCTTGTGCTTCTCGGTGGTGGCGAGGATGAAGATGGCGTAGGGGGGCGGCTCTTCTAAAGTCTTGAGGAAGGCGTTGAAGGCTTGATTGGACAGCATGTGCACCTCGTCGATGATGAACACCTTGTAGGCGCCTTGCTGCGGCGGAAAGCGCACCTGCTCGGTCAGCGCGCGGATATGCTCCACCGAATTGTTGGACGCGGCGTCCAACTCCAGAATATTGAACGAAGCGTTTTCGACAAATGCCTTGCACGACGCGCACTCGCCGCAAGGTTCCTGAGATTCGCTGCGACGCTCGCAGTTGAGCGTCTGGGCCAGAATACGGGCGCAGGTAGTTTTACCTACGCCGCGCGGACCGGTAAACAAAAAAGCATGCGCTACCTGACCCGCGCTCAAGGCGTTGCGCAGGGTCTGAGCTACGTGCTGCTGCCCAACGACATCTTCAAAGCGCCGCGGGCGGTATTTGCGGGCCGATACAATGAAATTTGACATTTATCGCCGTAAAGGTACGGCTTTATTTTGATAACGCAGGCTGTAAGTTTTCCACATCTCACCCCCTTCCTTCGCCTCTGCCCTTCGCCTTGCGCGATCCGGGCCATCTGCGCATACTCCGGCGCTTTACTCAAATTTCTTTTTCAAAAAAAAGCAATTCCACGCTTATATGGCGCGAATGCCTTATTTTTGCTGCATCGCGCCAACGACAAATGCGGCGCGCCCTGTTATGGATAGCGAGCTCGCTCCAGACGCTTCCTCTCAGAAGCGTTTTTTGATTATTTTCGTCAAAAATCCTATCGCCGGTAAGGTCAAGACCCGTATCGCCCGAACCATGGGCGACGAAGCGGCGCTGCGCATTTATCAGGTCCTGCTCGAAATGGCTAAGACGACAGCCTTGGGCGTCGATGCAGAGCGCCTTTTGTGCTACAGCGACGAGGTGATCGAAAACGACGCGTGGCCCCCGCTTTTTTTTAAAAAAGAAAAACAGGCGGACGGAGACCTCGGGCAACGCATGGCCGCCGCTTTTGCGCGAGCCTTTGCGCTGGGCGCCCACAAGGCGGTGATTATCGGAAGCGACTGCCCCGACCTAAGCGCAGAGATTGTGCGTCAAGCCTACGATGCGCTCGACGCCGCAGACGTATGCATGGGGCCTACGCTCGACGGCGGATACTACCTCCTGGGGATGAAGGCGCCTTGCGCAACACTCTTTGAGGGCGTGGCGTGGAGTACGGAAGTAGTGGCCGGGCAAACCCGCCAAAAAGCGGCGGCCGCCGGATTGAAACTCGCCGAACTGCCCCAACTCAACGATATCGACGAAGAAAAAGATTGGCGCCAGTGGGCCGAGGGGCGCGCGTTTTGAGGATTGCGGCACAGTCGTTTTTTCAGAAAAAAGGCAAACTATCGGATGGCCAACAACGTTCACCAAACATACATACACGACGATGCGAACATGGATCTACATCGTGGCGGCGGCTCTTTGGCTGCCCATAGGTTGCAAAGACAAGGAAGGCCCGGAAGACTGGGCGCCCAATTTTGAGGGGCGATTCAAGGGCGTCTATACTGCCAAAGGCCTTACGCCATCTCAGAACAGCGTAATCAACAATCTGGACTTGCAGTTAAGCCCCGGCGGAACAGAGCCAAGCGCGGTGGATGCCCGTTTTAGCGTGGCTTCATTTAGCTTTACGCTGCGGGGCAAAGTCACTTCCGCCACGCGCATGGATTTTGGCGAGCAGGTATATCTCGGCGGGATGGCCTCGGGATACCTGCTGCTCGGCAACAACAATCAAAGCGTGGAGGTTCAGCTCAAGACTTCGGGCGTTGACCACACGGAGGCCAATTTCTTCGGGACGCGGGAATAAAGCCTGCGCCCGAGGGCAAAAACAGCTATACATTAACACCCTGTTCGGCTAAATGAGGCAATTCCATTACCTTTGCGCCCGTTTTACGTCAAAACTAAAAAACATACTTACACACATGTTTCGTAACATCGCGCTGATTGCCGCCCTGATTTTGTCCGGATCGGCTTCGGCACAATCTCAGACACCCAAATACGGCCACCTCAATCTCGGAAATTTGCTGGAATCCATGCCGGAGACCAAAGCCGCCAACGACAAACTCAAAGTCTATGCCGATAGCCTGAGCGTCATTGACGAAAAAATGACCAAAGAATTTCAGGACGAGTATCGCAAGCTCGAGCAGGAGTACAGCGCCGGTATGCTAACGCCTGTGCAAGTACAGCAACGCCAAGCCGATTTGCAGAAAAAGCAGGAAGCCATCGAAATGTTTGAGCAAACCGCCCAACAAGCGGTGGCGCAGCGCCGCGAGGAGTTGCTCAAGCCCCTGGTGGATAAGGTAGAAAAAGCGGTGCAAGATGTGGCCAAAGAAAACAAGTACCTGATGATCTTCGACACCAGCTCAGGGGCCCTGCTTTTTGCCAGCGAGACAGAGGACATAGAGCCTTTGGTCAAAAAGAAACTGGGCATGTAATCGCCCGGTCACAATTTTTTAGGCAAAAACGCAACGCGCTTTTTATATGACGCAAAAAGGCGCTTCAGGCGCCCATACGAAGCGGCGCTATGTCGCTAAAAAACAGGTATAGGGGCGGCGTGCGCGGGCATAATTCACGCGCTCCGCACCGGTCGCCGCGGGCGGCTCTCCTGTATATTTCAGGCTTGCCTGCACTTTTTCCGAAAAAAGATTGGCGCGGGAGGGCAGTTTGGGTCTCAGCCCATGCGCCAGACGCGGTGATACGGCCTGAGCGCGCCGCCAAATTTTCTGAAAAATCGCTCTACGCCCGGCAGCATGCTACCCTCGAAATCTAAGGAAAGTCCTTCGGCGGCGCATTGTTGGATGACGTTCCAGATCAAGAGCGAAACGGCGGGAACGCGCCGTAGCGCGCTGTGGTCGCGCCCGATCAGCAGGATGGAAGCGCGGCGCGCATCCGCGCAGCAATAGAGCGCGGCCAGAGGCGTAGGCGCGTGTGGGGATCGGGCCAGAAAGCAGCGGGCATGGGCGCGCGCGCGCAACTCGCCGTGCAGGCGCAGGAAGGCTTGGCGGTCGTAAGGAGAGCGCTTGCCTTGCGCCAACCAGACCTGAGCATGGAGGTCGTAGGCCAGTTCGGGGGCATCTTCCATACTCACACAAACCATGCGCTCCGCATGGCGCAATTCGTTGCGCAGTTCGGGGCGCATGGTTTTCCAGAGCGCTTGCGGGTCTTTGGCGGGTTGTAAAAAATAGGTGTAGCGCAGGGCTTCCCTGAATCCAGCCCGATACATCGGCCCCCAGTGGACGATTTCAGGATGCAGATTTTGTCGAAAAAAGGTCATCCGGCGCGGGATTTGGGCGACGAGCGCGGCGCAGGTTTTTTCATAGAAATCGAGGCGCTTTCGCGGTGTCGCCGAGGCGTATTCGGGCGGCCAAAAAAGCCAGGGTCCCGCATACGCATTGAGGCGGGGCTGGGAGAGATGGCGCCAGCCCAACAGATTCCGCTCAAGTTGCGGCCACATGCCCAAAATCCGCCCGCCGCCGTCGCGGGCGAGCGCGTAGCGCACCGACGCGCCGGGAGGGCGCAGGACGTCCCACCACCAAGGTTGCAGGCATAGCGGCGCCCCGGATTGGGCGCAAAGCACAGACAATTCGCGACTCAATTGCAAGTCGTCGTTGGGTGTATTCGCCAAAAGTCTTATTTTTGCGTCGGTTTGCCTGAGAAGCTAAAGTCAGACCGCATCAGGCGCTTTTTTCCCTCGAGATGCAAAAATACGTTCT
>JBKBLI010000033.1:14375-29912 GCA_046296435.1 Saprospiraceae bacterium
TAAACCAATAATGACCTTACGCGAATTTTTTGATTACCTCGGCAACAACCCGCTGCCGCTGTTGTTTTTTTTCGTTGGTATTCCATTTGCGGCGCTGCTGGCCGGTTTTATCGGACGCGGTGAGGGCCATCTTTCGCCGTGGAAGTATTTTTATGGCTTGCTGGTGTATTTGGTGTGCATTCCGGGCGTTTTTGCCGTGGCGCTGAGCGTGTATTTCTTTTTGTTTGAACGACGGAGTATTCTGGATACCAACGTATTGATGCAGATTTTGCCCTTTGTTTCGATGGTGCTGACCATCGCCATTATCCGCGGTAATGTTTCGCTCGATCAGGTTCCGGGTTTTGATCGGCTTTCGGGTTTGGTCATGATGATTCTGTCGGTGTTTGCGCTGATGTTTGTGGTCGATCGGACGCGAATCATCGTGTTTTCATACATGCCGATCCAGTATTTGGCCTTGATTGTGGTAGGCATGTTGATTTTGTTCCGCTATGGTCTCAAACGCCTGAGCGCCTGATGGGTAATATGGTCTTGGCACACAAAGCGCGCGCGTGGGCGGCGGGCTTGTTTTGGGCGTTGATTTGCGCGGCTGCATGCCATGCAGACCAACGCGATGCCCGCGCCTTTACGCGTGAGGACACCTTGGTCGAACGGGCTACCGACGTACAGATTTTGTACTCTGATAGCGCTGTGGTAAGGGTGCGTATCGAGGCGCCTGTGATGCTCAACTATGTAGATCGCGACGACGCGCGGCAGGTCTTTCCCGAAAGTGTGACCGTTGTGTTTCTGGACCAAAACAGACAGGAGACCAGTCGGCTAACGGCCCGCAGCGCCCAGCGCATTCTGGAAAAGGGGGTGGTGACGGCTCGAGACAGCGTGGTATTTCAGTCGGTAGCCAGCGAGAAGGTGGAAACGGACGAACTGAATTGGAACGAAAAAACGGGCAAGATATACACAGATAAATTTGTAAAGGTAAGTACGCCTGACGAGGTCATATACGGCTACGGCTTGGAGGCGGAGCAGGATTTTTCGTACTGGAAAATAAAAGCGCCAAAAGGACGTATTAAAACCGAAGAGCTGGATCAAGCAAACCGATAAACCCACTTCCCGCTTATGGACGACGATGCCATATCTGCTGAATCCGCTTTAGAACGAAGGCGGCTTCTGTTGAATACCGCGCTGGCGTTTGCGCTTGGCGCAGGCGCGTACTACGCCTTGCCCTGGATGTTTTTCGTCTTTGGATCCGGCTGGATTGCCGTTGCGCTGACTGCGCTTTTATTATTTTTTGCAGCGCTTACGGTATATCGACCCAAGAGTTTACCGCATGAAGCGGACGATATCATAGAGGAGTATCTTCAGCGCAATTTAGACGCTTCCGCAACCGACATAAAGGTTGGCAAGGAATTACTCGAAAATGCCATGCATCTCGAAGAAGTCAAGGTACGTGATTGCATCACGCCCCGCAACGAGGTCGTCTTTGTGGATGCGGAGACCGATTTGGCTGCTTTGCGCAAGAAATTCATGGAAAGCGGATTGTCGCGTATATTGGTTGTGGAGGACGGCGACCTCGACCGGGTATTGGGCTATGTACATGCGCAGCAGATGTTCGGACCCGAAAAGCAAATCCGCCAAATGCTGATGCCGCTACAATCTGCGCCGGAGAGTCTGCCTGTCAGCGCATTGCTGGATCGCTTCATACGCTCGCGGAGCAATATATTTGGCGTCGTGGATGAGTATGGCAGCCTTTCCGGGATCATTACCCTGGAGGATGCGCTGGAGCAATTGTTTGGAGAAATTGAAGACGAATACGATCAGGACGAGCTTACTGAACGGCGTATAAGCGGCGGGGAATTGCTTTTGTCGGGCCGGCTCAAAGTCAACTATCTGAACGAGAAGTATCCCGAGTTGCAAATTCCGGAAGGGGATTACAACACGCTGTCGGGTTATCTCGTTAGTGCCACTCAGACCATACCCGAACACGGCGCCCGCATCCCACTGAATGGCAAGACTTATGTGTTGGAGGCGGTAAGCGATCGCAAGATTGATTTGGTTCGGGTCTTCTTATGAAGCCATGAACGCCTTTCGCGCCCTGATATATTCGTTTCCTGTCCGGTTGTTGTATTTGCACCTCCGCAATCACCTGATTCTGACGGCCGTGTGGGGTTTGATGCTTGTGATTTCTGCGGGAATTGTGGGTCGTTTTTTTGGATTACATTACCTCATGCTCACGCCCGAATACCTCGGACGCGTCAACTTTCTGAGTTTTCTGATTACCGGCGCGTTTTTTGGAGGCTGGGTGATCATCTGGAACCTGACGACTTACCTGTTGGCCTCCTTTCGTTTTCCATTTTTGGCGACCTTGCGCGCGCCGTTTACCAAATTTTTTGTCAACAACAGCATCATTCCGCTTCTTTTTTTGGGCGCATATATCTCGGCCTGTATTTGGTTTCAATGGCACGATGAGTTGATCGCCCGCAATCAAATCGCGTGGAATCTAAGCGGTTTTTTTTGTGGCATGACGGCGACCATTCTACTTTTGGCGCTGTATTTTTATCTGACCAACAAGGATATCCTCCATTTTTTGCCTAAGGGCGACTTCAAGCCGCGCCCCGGCTCGGCGCTGCTTGGCCCCGGCCAGCGCCTGCCGACCCTGTGGGAGATTGCCGTCGGCGCTACGCGCATGCGGGTGGATTACTACCTGACTGAACACTTGCGTCTGCGCCCGGTGCGTAGCGTGGCGCATTACAATCAGGATTTGATTGAGCGGGTATTCCGTCAGAATCATTTTAATGCGGCTTTGATTCAGTTGACGCTGTTTTGTATGTTGGCGGCGCAAGGGTGGTTTATCGACAGGGAGTGGGCGCAGATTCCTACGGCGGCTACGCTTTTTTTGCTCGCCACGATGGTCACTGCGCTGGGCGGAGCCATACTGTTTTGGTTCAGACGTTGGAGCCTGCCGGTTTTTCTGCTCATGACGGCAGCCGTCAACTTCGTGACCGGCAAGGGCTATTTCAATTATCGCAATCCAGCCTACGGATTGAACTACGCCCACGACAAGCGCCCGGAATATACCCGCGAGTCGCTGAGCCTCTTAGCCAATCCCGGACAAATGGCCCAAGACCGCAAGGAGATGCTCGGCATGCTGGAAAACTGGCTGGCCCGCAACCGCACTCCGGCCAATCCCAAGCCCAAGATGGTGTTCATCTGCGTAAGCGGAGGCGGCCTGCGCTCGGCGGTGTGGGCTTTACATTCTCTTCAGCACTTAGACAAAGCTACTGATGGACGCCTGTTGCGCAGTTCGGTCATGATCTCGGGCGCCTCGGGCGGTATATTGGGGGCGGCATATTTGCGCGAAGCGTATCTGCGTCGCCAATTGGGCGAACCGGTGTCTGAGCACGATCCGCAATTGACGCATGACGTTGGCCGGGATTTGCTCAATCCGGTCTCATTTGCCATTGTGGCGACGGACTTGTTTTTTCCGATTGGCAAGTTCCGGTCGGGAGGGCATGTCTATCGCAAAGACAGGGGATATGCTTTCGAGCGGCAGTTCAACGAAAACTGTCGCGGCTTTTTTACGAACAAGCGCCTCGCCGATTATCGCGAGCCCGAATCCAGCGCGCTGATCCCGTTCATGCCCATCACGCCTTTTATCACCAACGACTCCCGGCGCTTGTTGATAAGCCCTACCGGCGCGAGTTTTCTTGCCGCGCCGGTGGACTACCGCCGCTCCAGTTTAAGCCCGGAGGTCGATGGCGTGGACTTCAGGCGTTTGTTCGCCAATCAGGATGCAGACAGTCTGGCCTTTACGAGCGCGCTTCGCATGAATTGCACCTATCCGCTCATCTTGCCCAACGTATGGCTGCCTACCCGCCCGGCACTGGAGGCCATGGACGCCGGTTTCCGGGACAACTATGGCGTCACGCTCACCGCTCGTTTTATACAGAACTACCGCGACTGGATTTTAAAAAACACTTCCGGCGTCATCATCCTTCAGGTTCGATCCTTTAACAAGTACGATCCGGTCGCTTCGTTCGACCGCAAGGGGGCGGTCGAAGCCCTGTTTACGCCCGTGATTGCAGCCACCGGAATCACCCGCATGCAAGACTACGAACACGACAACACCCTGTCGTTGTTGCATGACCTGTTGGGGCGTCGGAAGCTCATGGTGTTGCGCGTCATGTATCAACCCGTGCGCAAACAGCGGGAAGCGTCTATGAGTTTCCACCTCAGCGCGCGCGAAATGCTGGACTTGAAGGAGGCCATCTATCTGCCCCAAAATCAGGCGATGGTAGAAGCCTTGCGGCAGGCCCTGCGCTGATCAGAGCACAAAGTACATGCCCAACTGGCCTTTATTTTTGACCTCAATTTGGCCGCGATGTAGGCACTGCAATTTGGATTTCAGGCGGGCAAAAGTAGCTTCCGAAATATTGACCCGACCGCCTTCGCCGGCCGATTCCACACGGGAGGCGATGTTGACCGTATCGCCCCAGATGTCAAAAGCAAATTTTTTGGAACCCACTACGCCGGCTATCACGGGGCCGTTGTGGATGCCAATGCGGGCGTCGAATCTGGGCGCGCCCCGGCCTTCGCGCTCGTAGTTCCATTCGTGTAGCCATTCTTGCATGCTTTTTGCGGCTTTGACCATTTGCAAGGTGTAGTCGGATTTGCGGTCGTGCAGACCGCCGACGCACATGTAGGCGTCGCCGATTGTTTTAATTTTTTCGAGCCCAAACTCCTGAACAATCTTGTCGAAGGCGCGAAAACAAGTATCCAGATCTTTGATCAAATCCTGCGGCGACATTTGCTCGGCAATCTTGCTGAAGCCGACAAAGTCTGCAAATAACACCGCTACGTCTTCGTGATACTCCGGCGCCGCGTATCCCTGGGTTTTGAGTTCGCGGGCTACCAGCGCGGGTAGGATGTTGAGCAACAGGTTTTCGGAGCGTTCCTGCTCGAACCGGATTTGTCTGTTGTATTGCCGGGCCTTGAAAAAACCAAACAAAGACCCGCCAAACAAAAAAAGCAATGCCGCCGAAAGTGTCAGCAAAAAATTGCGGTCGCTCTTGGCCTGCAATATGTTTAGCTCTTGATTCTTCAGTATATAGTCGGCCAATTCGGCTTTGAAGGTCATAGAGTCGAGCATCCGGGTCTGTTGCGCCAATTTGAGCGCCGCCTTTGCCTGCTCCTCGCTCATGGCGCTGATCTCTTGTTCCTTTTCGGCGAGCAACTCCTGAAGTTTGGCCTCCTGCGCGGCGCTTACGCGCGGCGCGCTACGGAACGACACGGGAGGGGGGCTGGAAGCCAGAGGAGCGGGGGGCGAGGCGGCGGGCGACTGAACCGGCTCGACGGGAGCGGCAGCTTTTGAGGATCCCCAAACCGCACCCCCGCTCGATATTCGCTGTATGTCTCCTTCGATGGCGGCCGCTTCGGCAGCGCTGCCTGCTTTCTCTGCCAGCGTTTTGAGCGCGGCGAGATTGCTCAGGATCAACGCGCGGTCTTCGATCCGCGCATCGCGCAATACCCGATTGCTCAGCTCAAACTTGTGCGCCGATTTATTTTTGCCAAAAAGCCCCTTTTTCTCCATGCGGAGCAAGGCCCACCCTTCGCGATTGAGGGCTGCCGCACGTAGCGCCGGCATTTTCAGGCGTTGCGCCAAGGCCTCGCCCGCATCGGCGTATTCGGCGGCCTTTTTCAACTCCCCCGCTTCCGCGGCCGCATCGGCAAGTTCGATATACTTGACCACGCGGGCGCTGCCGCTCAGTGTTTGGAGTTCAGACTCCAGGCTCGTCATTTTTTCGCGTTGAGCATCGCCTGCGCTCACGCAGCAGACAGTCAACAGCAGGATCATCACCCTGCGAACAAGATTGCGCTTCAAAGACATGTTTTTCAGATTAAAAGGCCTGGCAAATGTATCACAAATATCAAGCCAACGGCGCAAAATCTTATAAACCGGAAAATTCTCCACAAAATTACGATTCGGGCGTAAGCGATTGATCTGTCGCTATGGTCTTCACAAGAAGGTCAAGGGGGGATATGCGCGAAGCCTCGCCGCGCATTCTGCGCCCGCCGCCCGTTTTTTTTTTTTTAAAAAAATAAAAAAACAAATCGACTCGGCCTGAGATAACGGGAGCGCAGGGGCAGACTCCACCTATTGGCCCATGTTTTTTTTCAAAAAAAAATTGCAACGCGGCCGCAACTTACGTACGTACACAAGCTCTGCCCAAGCGTTACCCACGGTTTTTCAAAACCCGCCCAACACCATCGCGCCATGCGCCTCGCGGCGGCCTTAGCCATCCGACCAAAGCGCCCCAGATCGCCACAAAAAGGATGACGACAACAAAACGCCAGTACCACAATGGGGCCTGCCATATTTGCGCCGCGAGCCAGGCCGCCAAAGCGGTCGGCGCTGCGAAGGCGAGCAAACGCACGCTCCAAACCCACATCCTCTGGCCCGCGCTTTCACTCCTGCACATAGCCATAAGCCCCAACGCCACAAAGCTCTGCACGCTCAAGGTCGCAACGGCCGCCCCGAGGGCTTCGTAGCGCGGCGTCAGCAATAAGTTGAGCGACACGTCGAGCAACAAGGCCCAGACAAAAAATCTGCTCATGCGCATCAGCAGTCCGCGCGCCGTGAGCAAAGCGCTGAACACATGGATGAGGCTCATGGGCAGGAAAGCCCAGAACAGCACGCCCAAAACCTGCGCCCGGTAGGGGTTTGCGCGTAGGGGCATCATCAGCGCAATCCATTCTTCACGAAAAAAAAATACCGCCAAGGTCAGCCCATAGCTCGCCGTAAAGATCATGCGCGCGCTGAGGCCCAGCAGCGAAGCCACCGCCTCGCCCCGTCCCAACATGCGCGAAAACATGGGCAACAACAAAGATGCAAACAGGAAGCCCAGCATGTTACCCGCGTCCAGCAGCCTGAAGGCCCCTGCGTAAATCTCCGCCTGCGCGGTCGAAGTCAGTCGTTCGAGCAGCACCGCGTCCAGGCGGGTGTAGGCGGTCATGAGCAGTATAGCCAGAGCGTAAGGCGCCGTCTGACGCCAAAGGAGCAGGGCCTGCCGCCGGTCGGGTAAAGCGACGCAAACGACGCGGCCAGTTTTTTTTCGAAAAAAAAAATACACGACGAGCAAGCCGAGCAGCAGCGCCAGGGTCTGCCCGAGGGCGAAAGTCTCCGCGCTCAACATCCCGATTAGCGGCGGCCAGAAAAGCAGAACGCCGCAGACCGGCAGCATCAACAACTTGTCCAACGCCGAAAGGGCGCTGTCCAAGCGATAATAACCCAGACCCGAAATGGCCGTACGCAGAAACTGGCTGAGTTGCAGCAGGATTTGATTGAAGATCAGGATAGCGAGCAGCCCCAAAGCTCGCCCCTCATATCCGGCTGCCAGCACCGCAACGAGCAGCGTCAGGGCCGCATAAGCCACGCCCAAGGCCAGCTTGAACGCCAACAACCGGGGCATGTATTTGTCGAGAAGATGCGGATCCTGACTGATCAGGCGCTGGTTATAGCTCTGCAGGCCGAAATCGTTCACGATCTGCCCCAGATAGGCCAGATTGAGCAGCGCAAAATATAGTCCATAGTCGGAGCCGATGCGATTCTGTACGCCGAGATCGATGCCAAAGATAAACAAGGGCTTGATCAGGATATTGATCAGGAGCAGAAAGAGCAGATTGAGAACAAATTCGCGCTTCATGGGTCGGATTCAGTCGTCGAGCCACACCTCGGTGGCGCCGTACCCATATTTGTGATGGTACTGGTTCTTGAATTTGCGCACATGGGGCATGGCGCGCAATGCGGCGGCTACGGCGTCGCGCAATTTGCCCTCGCCTACGCCGTGGATTACAAATACGCGGGATACGCCCAGCCGGATGGCCTTGTCCATAAAGCGGTGAAAATGCAGCAATTGCAGACGCAAGATCTCCCCCTTGTCCAGACGGCTGTAGTTGGGCAAGATCTTTTCGGCGTGGAGATCTACTTCGTTTTCAAAATGTGCAAAGGCTTCGGAGTCGTACAAATCGTAAGGCTGCGTATTGGCCCGGTTCGTTTTTTGGCGTCCCGAAGCCCGCAATTGCTGCCGGGTGTATTCGCTGAGGGTATTTTTCTTTTCGGCAGAGGGCGGGGGGGCCAGTTGCAGATCAAGGCAATAGGCCTGCGCGTTGAGAATAGGGGCTGTAACAAAGCGCTTGAAAAAATTTTTGACCTTGATTTTGAAAAAAGCTTCCTGCGGCGCTTCGATCCCTTCCGTAGAGATACGGCAGGCCTCCATCCAGACTTCCGGATGGTCGTTGAGTTGGCTAAGGGTCAGGACGCCCAACTCTACCAAAGTCTCGCCGCCGAGTTTGCCCTCCTCATAGAGCACATCCTGGCTGCGGGTGTAGATGTCTATTTCGTACAAATACTCGTTCGGGCTATCGTTGAGCAGCCATATTTTGTATCGACTTGCAATCCCGTCAGCGTCTTTTTCCGGCTCGAAGCACAATTGTAAGCCCCGGGGTTTCAGAATGCGATACTGGCCCTTAATCTCGCGACGCGGCGGCGCGGCGGGCGGCTTGTCGGGCACGCTCACAAAACGCGCCCCGCGGGTTTCGCGCTCGGCGTCGGCATTGCGTACCACATCCTCCACAAATACCGGGATCTCCATATCGGGATTGTCATCCAGACGCACCATCAGCATACCTTCGTCGAGCATCGCACAGATGGTACCCGACTCGCCGGAGTAGCGTAACTTGACCTTGGCCCCTATCGCGAGAATCATGCCGCAAAAATAAGCCAAAATTACTTAAAGGACAGGCTATACCTTACCGGAGCCAATGCGGCGGGAGCGCGCCTGCCCCACCAGCGTCTCTTTTTTTTCACGCAAAGCGCGCAATGGGGGGGCACATAAAGCGCGTAAAGAATATGCCGACTTTGCGTGCTTTGCGAACCCTTTCCCTGAGCAAAGGGACTTTTTCTTAAAAAAAGCAAGGATCGGGGGGCCGAGCAGGATCCGGAGGGCGCTTTTCTTTCAAAACTCAAAAATAAATCCAATGGTGGGCACTACGGCCGGATCGTCGTTGCTCAGGATGATCGGCACGGCATTGGAGCCATCGGGGGCGAGGGGAGCGCCGTCGCGGGTCAGGAAGTCGGTATTGTCCGCATTGCGTTGCAGGGTGAATTGCGGATAAGCGGGATTGCGCTGCACAAAGGCGTTTTGTACGTCGAAAAAGACATCAAGCGTCACGCGCTTGAAGTTCCATTTTTTGTCGATCCTAAAGTCGAACTGGCTAAAAGGTCTCAAACGCTCGGTGTTGAGGCGGTCGAGGTCGAGTACGCCCACCCCCAACAGGCTGTAATTGGCGAGGCTGGCCGACTCGTCGAAGGGGGTAAATGGCGCGCCGCCCTGGAAGCGCCATTTGAGTCCCATCTCCCAGTTGTTGCGGAATTTGCGGCCGAGGATCATGGACAGGAGGTGTCTGTTATCCCAGGCGGAGGCAGTCAGCGCGCCGTCGGCATTGCTGAAGCGCGACCAGAACAAGGTGTATGAGCCGGTAAAAAAGAGATTACCGGTTAGTTTTTGCTGTGCAAAAAGCTCGAATCCGTAGCTTTCGCCCCGCCCGTCAGCTATAACGCGCTCGTTGCCAATGATGCCGAATCCGCCGCCCTGATTGGCTAAGCTGATGCCGTCGCGGGCGCTGATCAGGTAATCGGAGTAGCGTTTGTAAAAGCCCTCAACTGTAAAGCGCAGGTTGGCGGCGGGCACGTATTCTAAGCCGCCTACCAAGTGATCGCAGCGGGTGTAGGGCGCATCGCTGTTGACCAAGACGCCCGACTCGTCGCGGAAGCCCAGCACAGTGTATGGGGCTAACTTGTAATAGCGTCCTACCGAAGCGTTGACCCGCCAGCGCGGGGCCAGAGCATATGTGGCGCTTAGTCGGGGGCTGAGGGTGCGCAGCAAGTCGTGGCCGGAATCGGTGAAGGTATTGCCGTCAGCCCGCGCGCCGAAGGAGAGGGCCAACCGCTCGTCCCAGAAAGAGCGGTTGATTTGTCCGAAGAATCCATATCGGACGAAATCGACGTCCGTTTGGAAATTGACCGATATTTCCGGCTGGATCACATTGCCTTGGGCGTCGGTGATCTCGCGTCGGATACGGTTGAACGTTCGGTTGTTGTACTTGACGTATTGGGCTACGCCGCCGAAAGCATATTTCCAGGAGCCGGCGAAGCGGTTGTAATCGAATCTGAGTTTGTTTTCGATTTCCTGACTATTGACGCCGAGGGTGCGTTTACTCTCGTCGGTTTGGTTGGCTTGAAAATTATCCTCAAACTGATCGAGGCGATTGTCGAACATGTTGCGGCTGAGGGTCAGGTTCCAGAATCCTTTGTCAATCAGGCGGCGCAGACTGAAACCCTGGGTATAGTTCCATTGGTTGATGCTCGGATTGGCGCTGAGGACGTATAGGTTCTCGGGAGTGGCCTCGCGGGGCAACGCAAACGAAAACTCGTCGATGGCGCCTACGCCAAGGGCCGTGAGCGTGGTTCGCGCGTCCAACTTGTGCGTTACCTTGTACTGAAAGTCCCAGTAGTCGGGCCGGATGGGAAGATCGAGCGCGGCAAACAAGAATTGCAGATATGAGCGTCGGGCTGAGGCCAAAAAGGTGGTTTTGCCGTTGCGCGGCCCCAGAGGGCCTTCGGCGGTGAGGGCCGCTTCGGTACCGCTGAGCCTGAAGTTGCCTTGAAAGCGCTCGGCATTGCCGTCGCGTTGGCGGAACTGTAGGACGGAGGAGAGGGGGTTGTCGTACCGGGCGTGAAAAGCGCTGCTGGCCAGCGTTGCATCTTCGATAAATGATACGTTGAGGATACCGGTGGGGCCTCCTGCGGCGCCCTGGGTTGCGAAGTGGTTGATCACCGGAATTTCTACGCCGTCGAGATAAAACACGTTTTCGTTGGGGCCGCCGCCCCGGATGATCAGGTCGTTGCGAAAACCGCCGACGGAACCGGCCGTTCCGCCGACGCCGGGAAGCGCCTGCACGACGCGCGAGATGTCGAAGTTGCCGCCGGGATTGCTCTTGATCTCCTCTGTTGTGAGATTTTGTATCGATAGCGGCGTCTCGACCGAGGCGACGCGCACGGAGCGGCTCACCTTGATTTCGACCTCGCCGAGCGAAGTGGCGTCGGCTTCCAGTTCGAAATTGATTTGCGCGGTATTGCCCGAAGTAATCGGGATATTGAATCGGGTTTGGGGAGCGTAGCCCAAGTAGGTTGCCGTCACGTTGTAGGAGCGCGGCGGAATATTGGCAATCCTGAAGTTTCCTTGCTCGTCGCTCAAGGCGCCCAATTCGGCGCCATCGATGCGTATGGTGACGCCGACGAGCAGTTCTTGGGTTTGTTTGTCGCGAACAGTTCCGGTGAGGACGCCGACCTTCTGGGCTGCAAGGCTGCCCGTCAGCAACAGTGCGAATATTTGTAGTAAAACGCGGATCATGTTTAACTTTTTTGCCTTTATGCAAATCCCAACTTAAACAAAATGAATCAGATTTGTGTTCGCTTAGCACAAAATTTTTGACGATCCGCATCTGTCGCAACGCGCGTCCCTACGGGATTTTGGGCGTAGTTGGGCGGCGCGCAATGTGCGTTTGGAAGGAGCGCAAGCGATTCGTGCGCGTTGTTAGTATGCGCCCCAGTAGCGTCGCAGGAACCACTCCAACCCGAGCATCAGGGCAAGCAGGGCAAAAATCCATTTGAGGTTGAGCAGCGGCGTGGTCTGTTTGGTCTCATAAATGACGGGCTTGGCTGATTTGGCGCTTTTTATTTTTTCGACCAAAGAAAGGAGGGCGTCGGGGTAAATCAATTCGCCGCCGTATTTTGCGCTGAGTTGGCGCAGCAAAGCGTGGTTGGCGGTGCGGTCGAATAACTCTAACTCGATGGCGCGCACGGTGAATCGCCCTTCGAACGCTTGCGGCTGGCCGCCATACGTCATCGAAGCGCGGTAGCTGTAGTTTCCTACCGGCAGTACTCCCGCATTGAGGGAGTAAGCAGATCCGGTTTTGTTGAACGTATAAGCGAATTCTTTACCCTCTGCGTTGCGGATGCTCATGCTCACGTCGGGATCGTTGACCAGCTCGTAGCTGTCATTGTACAATTCGGCGGTAAAAGTAACCGGCTCGTTTTCGTTGAAAATGCTGCGGTCCAGGGAGACCCGAAATTTGCGTTTGTCGTCCTTGACGGCCAGATACTGTACCGTCTTGCCGAATATTTCGCCAAAAAGATCGTGATTTTGGTGCTGCATGTAGTCGAAGAGGCGCCATTTCCAGAGTCCTTCGCCAACGAAAACGCCTGTTTTGACGCCGTTGGTCTCGCCCACGAGCAACAGGGGCTGATCCGTGTCGATTTTACCGATGCGCTTGACGAGCACTATTTGCGCTTGCGGACGGGCGTTTAGCCGGCCGAAAGGGCTGACGACAGGATTGAAGCGTGGAAGTTCTTCGATCAGGCGGGGGCTCATCGTAAATCCGGTGAAGCCGGCCGATGGTTTGCCTTGCACATCGTCGCTTTGGCGACCGTCGGATTGTATATTCAACAAGGGCTGGGCGCTGTTGAGGGCCGTGAAGTCGGTTTGCATACCGGCGATAAAAAGCCTCGGAATGCGGCGTGCGTTCAGCGTGTTGAGCACGCCGACGATGTTGTGCTGGGCAGAGGGCAGGTTGTGCAGTACGACGAAGTCAAATTTGCCGGGGTCGAGGCCGGGATCGTAAGCATAAGCTACAGTGGCCTGATAATTGCGGTTGTTCTCAAGGGTCTGTTTGATGGCGCTGAGATCCGGATGCGGACTATGGGCAAGGAGGAGCACCTTTTGGCGCGCGTCGAGCACTTCCACAAAGATATCGCGGGCGTTATTGACGTAGGTTGCTTCGCCGCTAAGGCGGCTCAGACTGACGGCGTACTGGGCTACGCCGGGCTTGTCGGCCTCGAGGGTAATTTCTCGCGTGACGAAAAAGTCGTTTTTGTCCACCGATATGGGAAAGGTTTGGAGCGTTCGGGCGTTTCCGCCCTCTACTTTGCTCACCGTCAGCACGGCCTGAGCGCCTGCGCAATTGATTGCCGAAACATCGGCCTGTATGGTGAATTTGTCGCCGAGGTAGGCGATCTTGTTGTGGAATACGCGCTTGATGATCAGGTCTTTGCGTGGGGTGGTATCGCCGAGCGCTACGGTAAACACGCCTGCTGAGATCGGCGTTTCGGCGTAAGCAGGATTGGCGCCCTCGTTGTAGATACCGTCTGTGGCCATGACTACAGCCCCGAGGTTGCGCGATCCGTACAAGTCGTAAATGTATGCGAGCGCCGCCGAAAGGTTAGAGGTCTTGTCCGAGAATGCAAAGTCTGCGCCTTCCCTTGGCTCGCTGCCAAAGGCGATCTCCCGCACTTCAAAATCGGTAGAGAGTTGCTCGCGAAGGGCGGCCCAATCGTTTTTGTACCGCGCAAGCGCATCGTCCTGCAGGACCATCGCAACGCTTTCGGACTGATCCTGCGCGAGTACAACTACCGGTTTCTGGGTCTGGGTGATGGTGCGTTTGAGCAGGGGCGAGAGGAGCAGGGCGCTGATCAAAGCAACGGCTAAACCGCGAAGCAAAGCGAGCAAGCCGCGCTGAATACGGGGGCGCGCGAGAAAAGTTTCGTCCCGAAAGTACAAGAGGGCCGCATAGCCTGCGCCAAGCAGCGCGCACAAGATCAAAAACCAGGCCGGATACTGAAACGACAGTTGTGAAAACATAAATTTGGACGTAGGACCAATCTACTTCCGCCCGGCTACCGGATGGCGGATCGGGCTAAAGAGAGGGTATATTTTGTACAAAAACCAGCCTGCCGCTTTGGGCCCCGACAGCGACAACACGCCTGAGCCTTGGGGGACAGGAGGGGAGCAGTCTGGATTATTCGTCATTCTTCGCATGCGTTTTCTGATTATCTTCTGGGGCCATAAGGACGCTAAAATCCGCTTTTTGTTGCAAGCGGCTAACGGGCTTTGCGCAAAAAGCGCGCACTGCGGTTACTTTCCATGACAGTGTTTGTACTTCTTGCCGCTACCGCAAGGGCAAGGGTCGTTACGACCGACTGTTTTTTCGCGCACGACGGGGCGCGGGGCTTGGGGAGCGCTGTGCCCTGCCGCGGCGGCGGCGCGGGCGGCGGCGGCTTGGGTTTCGGTCATTTCCTGCCCCTGGTTGTTGACGTTGGCGCGTAACCGCGCGCTTTGAGCGCGGCGCATGGCCTCCATGCGGGCCTGTTGGGCCTGGGCGCGCTTCACTTCCTCCTCGTCGGGCAAATCAAGCGCGCCGCGCAGCAAGAATGAAGTCACGCTGGAGTTGATCTGGCCAATCAAACCTTCAAAAAGGTTGTAGGCCTCCATTTTGTAAATGACCAAAGGATCCTTTTGCTCAAAAGAGGCGCCTTGAACGGAATCCTTCAGATCGTCGATATTGCGCAGGTGCTCTTTCCACGCATCGTCGATGATCGCCAAGGTGGCTACCTTTTCTACATCGTGCATGATGCTGCGGCCTTCGGTTGCGATGGCCTGCTCGATCTCGGCGCTGATCTGTAGATTCAGGCGGCTGTCGTCGTAAGGAATCACAATGCGCTTGTAACGCCCGCCTTCGCGCTCGTGTATGTTTTTGATGGTGGGGTAGAGTCGCCGGGCAACTTGTTCGCCTTTGCGCTCATAAAGGTCGAGGATCTGGGCAATGAATTGGCCGATCACCTCTCGTTCCGGAGCGCTTTTGAACTGTACGGGGTCTATCTGCGGGTCTATGCCGATCACGCGGATGGAGTCCATGCGAAAAGTGTCGAAATCGCCTCCCTCGCGGTGCACTTGCACCAACTCGGTGGCTATGGCGACAAAGGCGTTGTTAATATCCACTGAAAGCCGATCGCCGAACAGTGCGTTGCGACGTTTTTTGTAGATGGCTTCCCGCTGGATGTTCATCACGTCGTCGTATTCCAGCAGGCGTTTCCGTACGCCAAAACTGTTTTCCTCTACCTTTTTTTGAGCGCGTTCAATAGATTTGGTGACCATGGAGTGCTGGATCACATCGCCCTCTTTATGCCCCATTTTGTCCATGAGCGAGGCGATGCGCTCGCTCTGGAAAAGGCGCATGAGCGGGTCTTCAAGCGATACGTAGAATTGAGACGAACCCGGGTCGCCCTGGCGTCCGGCGCGTCCGCGCAACTGCCTGTCCACGCGGCGGCTGTCGTGGCGTTCGGTGCCAATGATGGCCAGCCCTCCGGCTTCTTTGACGCCCGGGCCGAGTTTGATGTCGGTACCCCGGCCGGCCATATTGGTGGCGATCGTCACTTTTCCCGGCAAACCCGCTTCTGCCACGATTTCCGCTTCGCGCTGGTGCTGCTTGGCATTGAGCACGTTGTGCTCGATTTTGCGCATAGACAGCGAACGGCTGAGGAACTCGGAAATCTCAACCGAAGTTGTGCCCACGAGCACAGGGCGTCCGGCTTCTTTGAGCCGAATGATTTCTTCGATCACGGCATTGTACTTCTCGCGGGCGGTTTTGAAC
>JBKBLI010000033.1:30010-36019 GCA_046296435.1 Saprospiraceae bacterium
TACCAGATCTTCTTTGTCCTCGCGAATAATGGGCCGGTTGGTAGGCACAACGACGACATCCAACTTGTATATATCCCACAATTCTTTAGCTTCGGTCTCGGCGGTGCCGGTCATACCCGCCAGCTTGTGGTACATCCGGAAGTAGTTTTGGAGCGTGATGGTCGCGTAGGTTTGGGTAATTTCGCCCACCTTTACGTTTTCCTTGGCCTCGATGGCTTGGTGCAGGCCGTCGGAGTAGCGGCGTCCTTCCATGACGCGTCCGGTTTGTTCGTCCACGATTTTGACCTCTCCCTCCTGCACGATGTACTCGACGTCTTTTTCGAACAAGGTGTAAGCCTTCAGCAATTGGTTGACGGCGTGAATGCGTCGGCTCTTGATGCCGTAGTCCATGGAGAGGCGCTCTTTGGCTTCGGCTTTTTGCTCGGAGTTGAGCGTTTCGTCCTGATCGATTTTGATCAGTTCGACCGCGATATCCGGCATGATGAAAAAGTTGACATCGTTGTTGGTCTGGCTGAGAAACTCCACGCCTTTATCCGTCAATTCGACCCGCCGATTTTTTTCGTCGATATGAAAGAGCAGTTCTTTGTCCACAAGCGGCATGCGCTTGTTGTTTTCCTGCATGTAGAAGTCTTCGGTCTTCTGCAGGTGCACCTTGACGCCGTCCTCGCTGAGGAATTTAATTAGGGCGCGGGATTTAGGGAGCGCGCGGTGGGCGCGGAGTAGGGCCATGCCAGACTCGCCCTCGTCAGTTCCGATTTGACCGGCCGCCCAGAGCTTGCGGGCCTCGCTAAGAAAGCGGGTCGCGATGCGTTGCTGCTCTTCGAAGAGGCGGCGCACGTTGGGGTTAAGCTCAATGTATTCCTGATCTTCTGCGCCCCGGGTCACGGGTCCGGAGATGATGAGCGGCGTACGCGCATCGTCGATCAGTACGGAGTCCACCTCGTCCACGATGGCGTAGTGGTGTTTGCCTTGCACCAATTCTTCGGCGCTGATGACCATGTTGTCGCGCAAATAATCGAAGCCGAATTCAGAGTTGGTGCCAAAAGTGATGTCGCAACGATAGGCGGCGATGCGCTCAGGGCTGTGCGGACGGTATTTGTCAATACAATCCACCCTGAGCAGCAAAAACTCGTATATCGGGCCGACCCATTCCTGGTCCCGGCGTGCGAGATAGTCGTTGACCGTCACCATGTGCACGCCCTGGCCGGAAAGGCCGTTCAGATAGGCGGGCAAGGTCGCGACAAGCGTCTTACCCTCGCCTGTGCTCATCTCGGCGATTTTGCCTTCGTGCAGCACCATACCGCCGATCAACTGCACGTCGTAGTGCACCATATCCCATTCGATATCGCCGCCGGCGGCTTTCCAGCGTTTGTGCCATACGGCTTCGTCGCCTTCTATGCGCACGTAGGTTTTGTCAGGCCGGGCGGCCAGCGCGCGGTCGTGGTCGGTAGCCGTCACCCGGAGGGTTTCGTTTTCCTTGAAGCGGCGGGAGGCTTCTTTCACGGTCGCAAAGGCCTCGGGCAGAATATCCAGCAAGATATCCTCCAAAGCGCTGTCGCGGCGCTTGCGCAATTCGTCCACTTGTTTGAACAAAAGGTCTTTCTCGTTGAAATCCGGCTCGTCCAGCGCCTGTTGATTCACATTGGCGATTTCGGCGTCAATTTCACTGAGGTAATCGGCGATTCGCTCGCGAAATTCGAGGGTTTTATTGCGCAATTCGTCGTTGCTCAAATGGCGGTATTCGGCAAAAAACTTGTTGATCTTAGCGACGTTGACCTGGTACTTGGCCATGTCGCGATCCTGTTTGGTGCCGAGTATTTTCTTGAGTAATCCAAGCATTGGATACGGTTATTTTTTCTGCAGACAAAAAAATGCGGCGCAAAGGTAGTGATACCTGCGCAAAACAAGCCTACTATTTGGGTCTGGCGCTACAGATCAAGTTGACAAAATAGTAAGCGTTTTTTTAACCACCAATTCCATTCCTAAATTTGTAGCGTGACATATTGTCAGCATCTTGCCTGACTTTTACGTTGTTTGAGATGGCGATTCGGGCCGAAATTATTGTGATGCAAAGCGCTCTAACGTAAAAATAACGTTAAACATCGACACTTTTCTGTAAAACTTTGACTTTCTTGCTAAATTTTTCGCATCTTTTTCAAAAAAAAGCAGGCGTAATGTTAATATTAGCTAATTTCGCCGTCATAAATCAAAACGTTTCACTAAACCGTAATCTTTGTTGTATGAGAATTCCACTATGGCTAATCCTCCTGCTTTTCGCTGGATGGACCGCGTGGTTTGTCAACCACTTTTATTGCGGCAAATGCGGCTGCTGCGGCAGAGCAAATGCGGCAATTACACCTTCGGCTACGGTCCCTGACGGAACCTTGCTGTTCAACTGGAACAACAACAACCCTATTCAGGGCGCCGGCTGGGACAAGTTCAAAAATGCGCTGATGGCCAGGGGCGGCTCCGGCGACACGCTCCGCATTGTAGGGCATTATCGGGCAAACGAACCGGGCGGCGAGGAACTGGGCCTGGCCCGCGCCCGCGAAGCCCGCAAGCTCTTTCCCGAGGTCCCCGACGACAGGGTTCGCCTCTCGGCGCGCTTAATCGACGGCGACGGCCTGACTGAGGGCGGAGCGCCCAAAGAGTCAACGACCTTTGATTGGCTCGCTATGTCGCTCAAAAAAGACGAGAGCGCTATCATTGAGTCAGACAAATCCGCCAGCCAAAAAGAGATTGTCATCCTTTTCCCATTCAACTCGTCTATACGACAAAAGGACGCCAAAATCGAAGCCTATCTGAAAGAACTCGGCGAGGCGCACAAAAACGACGCAGCCACTTTCACCGTAGTAGGACACACAGACAACATCGGCAGCGAAGCCCAAAATGACAAAATGGGTTTAGATCGCGCAGAGTCCATCCGCAAAACGCTTACGGGCTACGGCATCGCTAAAAATCGAATCCAGGTCAGCTCGCGCGGCCAACGCGACCCCGTCGCCGACAACAGCACCGACGAAGGGCGTCAGCGCAACCGCCGCGTCGTTATCACCGTCACGCAGTAAATCTTTTATATAGCACCACAAACTACAAACGCTCACCTTTCAAATACGCAAAACCATGCTCACATCTATCATATTGCTCGCTTGTTTTGAGGACCTCCTCACCACGCTGGCCCTTTGTCTCGTACCCTTTATCCTGGGCTGGCTCGCCGCTTACGCATACTACAAAGTGCCCGGACTGCGCAATCAGGTAGCTGATCTGAACGCCCGAAACGCCCAACTCGATACCGACCTGACCGACGCGCGCATGCGCATCGCCGCCGTAGAGGCCGAAGTAGAAAGCCGCGACGGGCAGATCAGCAAATTGCGCAACGACCTCATTATCTGCGAAGGCGAACGCATGAGCTTCAAAGAACAACTCGCCAACCTCGGCGTCGCTTCGGGACGCTCTGCTTCCGCTCCTGACAAAATCGTCTTCTCTGGCAAAAATTACAAATGGGACGACCTGAAAATTGTAGAAGGTATCGGGCCGAAAATAGAGGCGCTGCTCCATGAAGGAGGCATCAAAACCTGGCGCCAACTGGCCGACGCCGCAATAGAACGCCTCACCGAGATCCTCCGTGCCGCCGGTCCGGACTACGCCATGCACAACCCCGCCACCTGGCCCCGCCAGGCAGATTTGGCAGATCGCCAGGCATGGGATGAACTGAAAAAATACCAAGACGAACTGACTGCCGGCCGCGAATAAGTCACGCCCCGGCCACAATATTCCATGAAGATTAGCAAGCCGCGCCGAAGTAATCCGGCGCGGCTTTTTTAGCCATCAGATTCATGCCGCTGCCGATGCATCGCCGCATCGGCAAAAACATTGCATCCTGTCGTCCCGTACAATGTCATCTAACCACCCTCTACCATGCGATCTCTGAACCTCATCCTCGCCGCCCTCTTGCTTCTCTCTCTTGTCCTCGCCGCCTATGTAGTGCAGCGGCTCGGAGGCTGGCGATATACCCTGTATCGACTCGAACACCGCGAAGCAGGTCTGTATCGCCACCGCATCGACTTGTTCGAACGCTTGCCCGACCGGCCCGGCGCAATCGTATTTCTTGGAGACAGCCATGTCGAACAGTGCGAATGGGCCGAATTGACCGGTCAGCCCAACGCCCTCAACCGCGGCATCACCGGCGACCACACGCAGGGCGTACTCGCCCGCTTGAACGAAACGCTGCGACACCGCCCGCGCCTGATTGTCTTGATGGTCGGCATCAACGACCTCCTGCTGGGCCGAAGCGCCGAAGAAACTGTAGCCGATTACCGACAAATCGTCCGGCAGATTCGACGCGAATCGCCTCAAACCGAACTGCTTCTCATCAGCGTGCTGCCCGTCAACCCGCAGATCAAACGCATCCGCATAGACAACGCCCTGATCCGCAGCCTAAACACACATATCGCCACCGTCGCCCGCGAATATGCGCTGCCTTATATTGACTTGTACGCCGAATGCGCCGACGCCGAACAACGCCTTTCTGCCCGCCTCACAGACGACGGCATCCACCTCAACGGACAGGGATACATCCTTTTGAAAAAAAATATAGCCCGCTACTGGGAAAATTGAAAGCGCTACCCCCCCTTTATCGAAAAAACACGCCTTGGCGCGCTTCGCGATCACACTTCGCGGTCTTTGCGTCAAAAAACGACGCACGCAGCGCCGATGGTCTCAAAAAAAAAGAGGTCGCACCCCATCGGATGCGACCTCCCTACATATTTCTGAAGGTGACGATTGCCTAACGCAACATCAACGCTGTACTGCGAACTTGCGCACCTGCACACCTTGTTCAGAACGCAATTCGAACAGGTACATACCTGCCGAAATACCGCTCACATCTATACCCTCAGCAAATTCGCCTGCATTGCGCGGGCCAAAATCGCCTTCCATCACCATGCGACCCGTCAGATCGCGGACGGCATAGCGCAGCGAAACATTATCGTTGAGTTTGAAACCGGCAACCATACGACCAACCGCAGGATTGGGCGACAGCGTCAGATAATCCAATTTGTTGTCCAGATCGTTGGTAGAGATGAAAACCGGCAGCGGGAACGTAACGCCATTGCTGCGGGCTGCCCACAATTCAAAAGCAGGCTGACCGGTAAGCAAACCAGAAGCAAAGATGGTCAGCGCTTCGCCGCCAAAGGATATCAGGTTGGCCTGATAGCTCTGGATCACCTGGTTGTTATCGTCGGCCGGCGTCAACTGAATAACATAGTTGGCTGCAGGAGCAGAGATGTAATCAGCAAATTCGCCGAAAGACACGTCGTTGAACAACACCAGCCCAATGTCTAACTTGACGTCAATCTCAGGGGCGTCAGGAGCGCCGTGGAACAGGGCCACGTTGACTGAGTTGGGTCCGTTGATCGAACGCACGCGCGCCTGATCGTTGATGTACAGTTCGAAAGGCGTAGCGGAGTTGCCCACGATACCTGCAGCAACGATCACATATGCTTTGCGGGTGCTCAATCCGTCAATGTTCAGGGTGTAGATTGCTTCGTTGACAGACTGACTGGCGCCGGGAGCCACCGAGAGCGCAAAAGGCTCATCGGCCGGGAACAAACCAAAGTTCGTCGCCTGGCGGAATGCAAAGTCGTTCAACACGCGGATATCCTCGAAGTAAACGTCAACTACCGGACTGGGCGAGTTGTGTATAACCTGAACCGGAGCATAGGCTGGAAGCGGAAAAGTCTCGCCATCGGGCAACGCCACCCACAATTCGAAACCGGGGTCGCCATTCAACAAACCGCTGGCAAAGATCACGCCAACCAAGCCGGGCAGGGGGGTGAAATCGCCGCCATAGGTGCCTACCCGAAGGGCCGGGTTGGCCGTCGGAGCAACGTCGAGCAGGTAAATGGCCGGATCAAGCGTTACATAATCCACGAACTGTTTGTAGCTCAGATTGCTCAACAGGGGCGTCGTGGCGCCAAAGGGAGTGATATTGACCTCCGGAGCATCCGGAGC
>JBKBLI010000034.1:0-35183 GCA_046296435.1 Saprospiraceae bacterium
AATAACAAAAAAATATCGGCCGTTCGGTAAGCATTTGGCGCTAAGATCACCCATATCGGTCTGTCGCGTAGCGAGAATTGTTCCGCCACGGCCAGGATACACAGGGGCCAAACGCCGCAAGTCACCCCAATCGCCAATGCCCAAAATGCGTTGATCCAGACCTCTTTGGGTTGTGTATGCCAGATCGTCAATAGCAAAATCAACTGAATGATCAGCACCGTCGTGATAAGCGGAAGGCGCTTGTTAAAAAGCCAGTTGCGCCCTTGCGCATACCACCAACTCAGATTCAGCAGAATGATGCCGCCAAAAATCATCCCCGCATAGCGGATCATTTTGAAAAACTGCGGCAGCCCTTTATACTCGCCAACCTTGAGAGACCAAAATTGATTTGTAAGTATATCGAACGTAATTTTGGGAAATTCTTGTGGCGAAACAGGCCCAATCATCGCTTCGCGGGGCATCTTATCTAAATAGTAAACGAATTTGACGTAATACTGCACCCCCATCCCAATGATCAGACTATAGACAACCAATTTGCGGTATGTGCGGTCGTGGACGAGGCTACGGATCAGTTTTTTTATGCCGCCGTAAAACCACGATTTGAAATCTAATGGCCGATGCTCATTATGATAGGATCTGTGCTTGTAGGCGTAGTTCAATTGCGAATCGTCCGGCAGGCGCCGCCAGAGCGATAAAAAACCGATGCAGATTAAAAAGGACGCGACGGGCATCCAGTTTTTTTCATTCCCCAAAAGCAAAAAACTGATACAGTTTGCCAGCGCCCCGCCCAAAAAACCGACGCACCCTACGAAGACGGCGCCCGATGTCCGGAGAAACTGCGGCAGGTATTCGCACACCCAGATGATGATGCAGCCAATGCCGACAGACCAGCCAATTCCGAAAAAGAACTTGGCTGCATAAGCCACCCATAGGGCTACTTCAAGTTCAAGGCCCAGCCAGGGCTTAGCGGATAAAGCCAGAGCGCTGAGCGCCAGCGGGATGGCGTACATTTGCAGTAGTATGCGTATGCTGTCTCGCTCTTCCGATTTATTGCTTCTCCGCCTCAGCAGTATCATGGCCCCAATGGCGGCGCCAATCACCGTTCCGAGTATCTGGATGTATTGGATATTCTTCTTGTCGTCGCCTGAAATGCCGTCGATCAGTTCAATAGAATCGCTTGCTATCTGGTACAAAAAAATTTGCAGGAAGTAATACATAGACAGCGCGATCAGACCATCTTCGTCCCGGCGATCAGACTCTACATGGACGACAGGATCCTTCCAGGATTTGTCCAACTGGTACAAAAGTAGCCTTAAAACACGTTTGATCATACGCATTAATTCCACCGTGCAAATATCCCGAATCGTGCGATCGCGTTCGCTCGAAAAGTAAGTTATTCCGAATTATTGGTCTTTTTCGCGGGATAATCCTGTATTGTGTGTCTGAAAATGGCTGCGGGCCTTTTTTTGCGCTGAAGAATAGAGGATGACCAGTTCTGAAATCGGCAACGGACGCCGAAAAGCGGGTCCGGCGCCTGACCGTACCCTTTTTTCGAAAAAAGCCGCCTGTTCCTGCCTTACAGTCCCAAAGCCAGCAAGGTTCCCTCTTCGATGGCGCGCTTGGCGTCGAGTTCGCCGGCTTTCTGAGCGCCTCCGATAATGCTCGCGGGCATGCCCGCGGCGCGGAGCGGCTCCAGCAGGTCGCGGCAGGACTCCTGGCCGGCGCAGATCACCACATCGGATACTTCAAGCAGGCGCCGCGCGTCGCCGATACGGATGTGGAGGCCGGCGTCGTCGATTTTTTCATAGATCACGCCGCCAATGGTTTGCACGCCGCGGTTCTTGAGGCTGAGGCGGTGCGCCCAGCCGGTGGTCTTCCCGAGCGAGGCGCCGAATTTGCCCGTCGAGCGCTGGAGCAGGTAGATCGTGCGAGGCGCGGGCGCGGGCGCGGGGCGCGCGAGTCCGCCGCGGTTGCGGTATTCGGGGTCTATGCCCCAGTCGCGCAAGTACGCGGCCTGCGGATCGTCGTGCGGCGGCTCGCTCAGGAAAGTCGCCACATCGTAGCCTATGCCGCCGGCCCCGATGATCGCCGCGCTCTCGCCCGCCACCCGCGCCCCGCTGAGCACGTCGGCATAGTAGCAAACCTTAGGATGGTCTATGCCCGGTATGTCCGGGACGCGCGCCGCGACGCCCGTAGCCAGCACGACGTGGTCGAATCCGCCGGTTTGCAGCATTCCGGCTTCTACCCGGGTGTTCAAGTGTAGATGAACGCCGTTTTTTTCGATCAAAACGCTAAAGTAGCGCAGGGTTTCGGCAAACTCTTCCTTGCCGGGGATCTGCATGGCGAGCCTGAACTGACCGCCTATGCCGGCTGCCGTCTCGAACAGGTGGGTTTCGACGCCTCGGGCCGCAAGCTCTGTGGCGCAGGCTAAGCCTGATGGCCCGGCGCCCACCACGGCCACTTTGCGGACGCGGGGCGCGGGCGCAGGGCGCCAGGCCGGAAGCGTTTCTCGACAAGCCCGCGGATTGACTAAGCAGGAGGCCTCTTTTTTTTCAAAAATATGATCCAGACAGGCCTGATTGCAAGCGATGCAGGTATTGATCTCGCGCTCGCGTCCGGTCTGCGCCTTGATCGGAAAATCGGGGTCGGCGAGCAGCGGTCGAGCCATAGACACCATATCGGCATATCCTTCGCGCAGGATTTGCTCGGCGGTTTCAGGCGTGTTGATTCGGTTGACGGCGATCACGGGTATGCGCAGCTTCTGGCGTAGGCGTTGGGTGACCCAGGCGAAGGCGCCTCGCGGGACCAGCGTGGCAATGGTAGGTATGCGGGCCTCGTGCCAACCGATGCCCGTGTTGATCAGGTCGGCGCCGGCGTCTTGCAAGCCGAGAGCGAGGGCTTCCACTTCGGACCATTCGGAGCCATCTTCCACCAGATCGAGCAGCGACACGCGATAGATGACGATGAAATCGCGGCCCGTTTTTTCGCGAACGGCGCGCATGATCTCCAAGGGGAAGCGCAGGCGGTTCTCCAGTGAGCCGCCCCATTCGTCGCGGCGTCGGTTGGTGCGCGGAGCCACAAACTGATTGATCAGATAGCCCTCGCTGCCCATAATCTCGATGCCGTCGTAACCCGCTTCCCGCGCCCGGGCTGCACAATTGGCAAAGTCGGCGATGGCGGCGCGAATCCCCCAACGGCTCAAGGCCCAGGGCTTGAAGGGCGATATGGGCGATTTGATTGCGCTGGGCGCCACGGCGAAGGGGTGGTAACCATAACGCCCGGCGTGTAGGATCTGCATACAGATTTTGCCGCCCGCATCGTGTGCCGCGCCGGTCAATCTTTGGTGCAGCCTGACCTCCGAAGCCGAACTCAACTTGGCGCTGAACGGCGCCAGCCAACCCCGTCTATTGGGCGCGATGCCGCCGGTTACCATCAGCCCCACGCCGCCCTCGGCCCTGCGGGCGAAGTAAGCGGATAGCCGCTCAAACCGATCGTTCAGGTCCTCAAGACCCGTGTGCATCGAGCCCATCAGTATGCGGTTGGGAAGCGTCGTAAATCCAAGATCTAAGGGTTGGAACAGATGCGGGTAGCGCATGTCGTGCAAGTTTTTCAGGCAAAGGTAGAGGATTTTTGTCGTCGCATTGCCAAACCCACATAAATTCTTCCGGGCACTTAGCGGCATTGTCTACCTTTGCTTTGGATTACACCGTACTCGGCATGAGATTTATCACTTTTACATTGATTGGCTTTACGCTGGCTGCTTCATGCGAGGTTTTGAACGCCCAAAGCGCTCCCCGCATCACCGGCAATCTACAGAGTAACGCTAACTTTTTTATCCGCGACCCCAAGATTGGGGCCTCTAATACGCCCCAATACGATTACCTTAAATTCGGGGCCGAAAACTGGCTCAACCTCAACTACAGCAACTGGGGCTTCGACATCGGCGTGCGCTTTGATATGTTCAACAACTCCAACCTGCTCAATCCCACCGATGCCTTCACCGGCGAGGGCATTGGGCGCTGGTACGTGCGCAAAAAAATCGACAAGTTCGAAATGTCGGGAGGCTATCTGTACGACCAGATTGGCGCGGGCATCATTTTTCGGGCCTACGAAGAGCGCGCCCTGATGATCGACAATGCGCTCTTCGGGGTGCAAGCCGCCTATTACTTCAACGACAACTGGAAGATCAAAGGCTTTTCGGGCCGTATGAAGCGCCAGTTTGGAACCTATGGCACGGTGATCCGCGGAGCCGCCCTGGAGGGCTTCGTGAAGCCAGACTCGGCTCGCGCCCTCTCCTTCGCCCCGGGTCTCGGCGTCACGGCGCGCACCTACGACAACGGCACGATCAACCAAATCGTCAATACCATCGCTACGTACAACCCTCTGGACAGCATCGGAGCGCAGTACAATACCTATGCTTTCACGCTATACAACACCCTGAGCGCCGGCGATTTCACGTGGTATGCCGAAGGGGCCTACAAAACGCCCGACGTGATCTACAACCCTTTCGTTACGGCGGCCAACGGTACGCTGGGCAAACTCATCAACGAGTCGGGATACACCGTTTACAGCAGCCTCGCCTATGCGCGCAGCGGGCTGGGCATCACGCTCGAAGCCAAGCGCACCAAAAACTTTGCGCACCGCAATACCCCCTTCGATTTCGGGGTGCAGGGCGCTATCAATTTCCTGCCGCCTATGGCCCGCCAGAATACTTTCAGACTGCCAGCGCGCTTCAGCCCGGCCACGCAAGAGTTGGGTGAGCAGGGCCTGCAGTTGGATATCAAGTACGCGCTCAACAAAAAGGTGTCCCTGGGCCTCAATGTCTCAGAGATTCAGTTGCTCGACGGCCAAAACATCTATCGCGAAATCGCCCCCGAGTTCACCTTCAAGCAGCAGCGAAAATGGCAGTTGCTCCTCGGCGTACAATTGTTGCGCTACAACATGCCGATTTACCAAGGGAAAGACGACAAAGCCGATGCGCGGGACATTCTCGGATTCCTCGGCACGGGCGACCAGGGTTATGTCGAGGCGCTTACGCCCTATGCCGAATGGTTGTACCGCTTTACGCCCCGCCGATCCCTGCGACTTGAAGCCCAGTATCTGATTTCGGACGACGAATTCGGATCCTGGTTCAACATGGGCGCGGAGTTGGGTTTTGCGCCCCGCTGGCTGATCTTCGGCTATTACATGTACAAGATCCCGAATCCCACGCCCAAACCCGGCGAAACGGTCGATCCGGACAAAAATAAATTTGACGGCATACACTATCCGTCTTTGGGCGCCGCATATACCTTCAAGGCCAACCGATTGTCGTTTGCTTACGTCAAGCAAGTAGAGGGGATCAACTGCGCGGGCGGCATCTGCCGCTATGAGCCGGCGTTCAACGGCTTCCGCATGAACATCACCTCGTCATTCTGACAGCAATGTCGGTCTTGAAAAAAGCCCCAATCCCGGCCAAATCGAAACGCGCGCGGCGGAAGTTGCGGCAATGCGTCCTGACGGTTCAAATATGTTTCGGCAGGAAAAAAGGCAAAAGTGCGGCGTATGGGAGCGGAAAGCGGGCAGGGGGAGCAGGTCGGCGCCAAAAGCGCGCGCCATCAGGGGCGCTTCAGGCGCTCTTGACGTTCATCACAAAACCAACCGCGCGCAACGCAGCGCGGACGTACACAGACATATCGACCCAAGCAAAATGGGATTCGAATTTTTACCGACATGTAGGTCTTTTAATTTTTTGAAAAAATGAGCAAGCGCATTTTTTTTCTATCGATCCTCGCAGCAACGATCCTGTTCGCCTGCCAAGAAGAGCGTATCCCAATCCCTTCGCTTTCGTCCGGCCCCCGCAAAGTCCTGGTAGAAGAACTGACCGGCGTTCGCTGTCCAAATTGCCCTGACGGCACGAAGGAACTGATCTCCCTGCAAAACCTGTACGGCAAAGAAAATCTGATCGTCGTGGGCGTGCATGCGGCCAGCTTTTACAGCGTGCCATACAGCAACAGCCAATACGATTTTCGAAGCGATACCGTACAGGCAATGGCCGACTTTTTGGGTCAACCCTTAGGCTTCCCCACGGCGGCCATCAACCGCTTTCAGAAAGACGGCGAAAACACGCTTTTCTTGCTCCGCTCAACCTGGGCCGGCCTCATAGCCGAGGAGTTTGGCCGCGACTTTGGCTTAGGGCTATACGTCTCCAACGAATTCAACGCGCTTACCCGTCAGTTGGCCATCAGCGTCAATATCGCGCCCGAACAGCGCATCGACCACGAGGCGCGCCTGAGCGTGTATGTACTGCAAGACAGCATCGTGGACCCGCAGGTAGATAAGCTGACCAAAATCGACGACTATACGCACCGCTATGTACTGCGTCGCATTTTGAGCAAGCCCGACGGCGATGTCCTTGGCGCTTCGATGGAGCGCGGCGCCGTGGTGCAGCGCCAATATACGACCACGCTGCCAGAATCATGGCCGGCCAGGCATTGCAGCGTAGTTGCCTTCGTGCATCGCAGCGGCGCGCCCGACAAATTGGTGCTGCAGGCCGCTTACAGCGAGGTCTTGAAGTAAGCGCGCAAGCGACACCAAATGCAAACTTACATCAGGCGCTTTTGACGCTAAAAATCAACAGCCATGAATGAGATAAACGAAAAACAGTCCCAGTCCAATTTTCAAGCCATGCAAGCCCCCTGGCATGCCTTGGAGCCCAAAGATGTTTTTTCAACATTACATGCTACCCCCGAAGGCTTATCAGGCGAAGAAGCGCAACGCCGGCTGGCCTCAGTCGGCCCGAATATCCTACCGCACCGAAAGCCGCCCAGCGGGTTAGCCATTTTTATCAGTCAATTCAAAAATCCGCTGATCTTCATCCTGTTGGCTGCGGCCATAGCGTCGATCGCCATCGGAGAAGTCGTCGATGCGCTTTTTATTTTTATCGTCGTGCTGTTGAATAGCATATTGGGCGCCTATCAGGAATACAACGCCGAGCAGAGCGCCTCCAGCTTGCAGACCCTTCTCAAGATCAAAGCCAAAGTGCTGCGCGATGGCCATGTGCACGAGATCCCCTCCGAAGATTTGGTTCCGGGCGACATAGTACTGCTCGAAACCGGCTACAAAACGCCCGCAGACCTTCGCCTCTTTGAGGAACGCAACCTCACCGTGGACGAGAGTTTCTTAACCGGCGAGTCAGAGGCTGTATCCAAAAACGCCAATATTGTCGCCGAAACGGCCGCATTGGCCGAGCGCACGAATATGGCCTTTGCAGGCTCGAACGTCACGTCAGGACGCGCCAAGGGCATGGTGGTAGCCACAGCCCTGCAAACGCAAGTCGGCCAGATCGCCGAAAGCGTCCTCGAATCCGAATCGGCCAAACCGCCTCTGGTGCTTCGCATGGAAAAATTCACCGGACAAATATCCGTGTTGATCATTGGCATCAGCCTTGCCTTGGCAGCTCTGTTATACTTTGTGCGCGGCGAAGCGTTGACTGACGTGTTCTTCATCGTAGTAGCGCTCGCCGTATCGGCTACGCCCGAAGGCCTTCCGGTAGCCATGACGGTAGCCCTTTCGATCGCCACACAACGGATGTCCAGGCGCAACGTGATCGTACGACGCCTGGCGGCTGTCGAAAGCCTGGGTAGCTGTACCGTGATCGCCAGCGACAAAACCGGCACCCTGACCGTCAATCAACAAACCGCCAAACTCATCAAACTGCCCGACGGCAAAGCCTTTGAGGTGACCGGCGAGGGCTACAACGGCGAAGGAGAGATTCGCGATCCCGAAAGCAAACGCATCGGCGACCGCTCCTGGGAGAGACTTTGGAAGCTGTCCAAAATGGCCATGCTCGCCAACGAAGGCTCCCTGGTCAAAACCTCAGAAAACGAATGGGAGTATTCAGGCGACGCGATGGATGTCGCCTTTCTTGCGTTGGGATACAAAATGGGGCTCAACGTGCCTGAAATAACGGGTTCGCTTACGCCGCTGCTTGCTATCCCTTACGAGTCGGACAATGGGTACGCCGCCCTGTTTTACGTGCGCGAAGGCGAGCGCCGCGTCGCCGCCAAAGGGGCTTTGGAAGTGATCCTGGGTTTTTGCGACAAAATGATGATGGAGAGCGGTCCCGAACCCATCGATCCCGACCGGATCATGGCCTTGGCCAACCAAATGGCCTCCCGCGGCCTGCGCGTATTGGCGGTAGCCGGCTCTCCGCTGCCCCCGGCATTGAGCGACGCGCAACTCGGCGCGCCGGCTCTCAGCGGACTAACCTTGCAAGGGCTGGTGGGCTTCATCGACCCGCTCAGGGCAGAGGCTACCGAAGCGGTGCGCACCTGCAAAAAAGCGGGGATAGACGTCTTGATGATCACCGGCGACCACCCGGAGACGGCCGCAGCCATTTCACGTGAGTTGGGATTGATTCGAGCCGGCGACAGCGTAGCCTCCGGCGCGCAATTGGCCGAAGCCGGAGGGCCTGAAGATGCCGAATTCCACCGCATAGTCGGCGCGCACAAAGTATTCGCAAGGGTGTCGCCCATCCAAAAATTACAAATCGTGGATACCCTGATCCAAGATGGACAGTTTGTGGCCGTCACGGGCGACGGCGTCAACGACGCGCCTGCCCTGCGGCGCGCCAACATCGGCGTGGCGATGGGATCGGGTACGGACGTGGCCAAGGAAGTCGGCAACATGATCATCGTGGACGACAACTTCTCGTCCATTGTCAGCGGCGTAGAAGAGGGGCGCTTTGCGTTTGACAATGTGCGCAAAGTAATCTACCTGCTCATCTCTTGCGGCTTGGCCGAAGTTTCTATGTTTATCGTTTCCATCCTATCTGGCCTGCCCGCTCCCTTTACGGCCGTGCAACTGCTTTGGCTGAACTTGGTGACCAACGGCATCCAGGATGTCACGCTGGCCTTCGAGGGGGGCGAGGCCGACGCCATGCAGCGCCCGCCGCGCAAACCCAACGAGAAGATATTCAATCCCCTGATGATGAGTCAGACCCTGCTCTCAGGGCTCGTCATGGGCGGCGTAGCCTTGTTTGCCTGGTATTGGTTCCTCGAAGTCGAAGGGCGCGACGAAAATTCAGCCCGCAACCTGCTGCTCCTGATCTTTGTGTTCATGCAAAACGTGCACGCTTTCAACTGTCGCTCGGAGTACCACTCTGTATTTCGCGTGCCGATCAGCCGCAACTACCTGTTGGTTATCGGCGTTTTTGCGGCTCAGGGGATACACATTATTGCCATGCAATTTCCCGTCTTGCAACGCGTGCTTCAGACGAAGCCCATCAGTTTGTTCGACTGGTTTGAAATGGCCGTATTCACGCTGCCCATCCTGTTGGTCATGGAAGCGTTCAAATGGATACGGTATAAGCGGCAGGCTTGATTGTGGGCGCCCCGCCGCTGTCCCCGCCCTTTGTGTGAAAAAACTTTGTGCGGGGAAAGGGTTCACGCAAAGCACGCAAAGGCGGTATATTCTCTGCGCCCTTTGCGCGAAAAAACCTTTGCGCCCTTTGCGTGAAAAAGCGTAAGAAATTGAATCCGGTCGCGTCCCCGCACTTTTCCCGAAAAAAACGCTACGCGAGCGCTTGCACAAAATCCTCCCAGAGCCACTCGGGGTCTTCCAGTCCGGCATAGAATCGGCAGAAATTCCAGGAGAGGCGTTCGGAGGGCTGCACCTGAGGGTTGGGATTGCGGTAAAAACCCACCGAGGGGATCATCAGCGATTCGTATCCGCCCCAGGATACAGCCATGAGAAAGCGGCGAAAACGACCGACGATGGCCTCCATTTCCTCTATGGACCCAGCTTTGAAGGCTACGGAAAACAAGCCCCCTGCGCCGCGCATCTGCCGTCGGGCAAGCGCGTATTGCGGAAAATCGGGATCGAAAGGGTACCAGACCCGTTCGACCCGGGGATGGGCCTTAAGGCGCCCGACCAGGGACATGGCCGTATCGTGGCTGCGCTGCACCCGCAGGGGCAAAGTGCGCAGTCCGCGCAAGACCAAGGCCGCGTCGTGGGGACTGAGGGCGGCGCCGAGGGTCATCAACTCAGACTCGAATATCCGGCGGATCATGCCGGCGCTGCCGCACAGGGCGCCGACCACCACATCCGAGTGGCCATTGAGGTACTTAGTGGCCGAATGAGCCACCAAGTCTATGCCGTGTCGGATCGGCTGCTGAAAGATGGGCGAGCAAGCCGAGTTGTCGATGATGCTGACCAATCCATGCTCGCGGGCGAGGGCTGCGCAGGCGTCGAGATCTTGCAACTCGAAAGTCATGGTATTGGGACTTTCGAGGTAGAGCACACGGGTCTCCGGGCGGATTGCCCGACGAATGTGGTCGGGATCTGTGCCATCTACGAAGGTGTGGGTCACGCCAAAACGGGCCAGCAGGTTGCGCAGCAGTTTGCCGGTCCAACTGTAGGGGTTTTCCTGGCATATGACGTGGTCGCCGGCGCGCGTATTGCCGATGATCGCAGCGGCGATGGCGGCGGCGCCGCTGCCGAATACCAGGGCGTCTTCGGCGCCTTCGAGGGCGGCGAGCTTGGCGCGCAGGATCTGTACGGTGGGGTTATTGCCCCGCGTATAGACGTGCTCGCGCAGTTCGTCGGCAAAGGCCAGGCGAAAGGCTCCGAGGTCGCGAAAGGCAAAATTGCTGCTTTGGACGATCGGCGGCGCGATGGCGTTGAAATAGCGCTCGCGCTCTTCGCCGAGGTGGTTGAGGATATCGCTGAGTTCCATGCAAGGGCTTATTTGACGATCCGCAGTTCGTTGAGGATGCGCTGGGCATTGGCGTACTTGTCGATCACGAACAGGATGTAACGCGTATCGACCATGATGTTGCGGCAGATGGCCGGGTCGAAGTATAGGTCGCTCATGGTACCCTCCCACACGCGGTCGAAATTGAGGCCGATGAGATTGCCCCGGGCGTCCAGGGCGGGACTGCCTGAGTTGCCTCCGGTCGTGCGGTTAGCGGCGATAAAGGCTACGGGCAATTTGCCCGAGGCGTCGGCGTAGCGGCCATAGTCTTTGCGGGCATGCAGGTCGAGTAGCCGGGCGGGGACGTCGAACTCGTAGTCGCCGGGCACATACTTTTGCGCCACGCCGTCGAGGGTAGTGAGGTAGTGGTAGCGCACGGCGTCGCGGGGTTCATAGCCGCGCACCTGCCCGTAGGTGAGTCGCAGCGTGCCGTTGGCGTCGGGGAAAAAGGGCCGGTCTTTGAACACCTTGAGCTGGGCTTCCATATACTGTCGCTGGAGGAGGTTGATCAGGGGCTGGAGTTCCTGGATCTTGGGCTGCACTTTCGTGGCGTAAGCGTCGTACATGTCGCGCCAAAGGGTGTAGAGCGGGTCTTGCGCAAGGGCGGCGTAGCAGCTTGCCGGGTCGGCGTCGAGGGTTTCCATCAGGCGTTGGCGGTCTGCCAGGCGGCTTTGGGCGTAAAGGGCTTCGGCCAATCGGGCGGGCGAGTCGCCGTAAGCGGCGAGTCGTTCTTTCACTCTGGCGCCGCCCCATGCTTCGGGGGTGTAGCGCAGGTAGTTTTCGATGACGGTCGCAAAGACGGCTTGGTCCACGTCAGCTCGGTAGTTTTTGAAAGCGCTTTCGAGTTGCTTTTTGACCTCGGGGATGCGGCCGCTGAAGAAGACGGGGCCGTTGTTGTCGAAGGTCTTGATCCAGGAGTCTAACGAGGCTGCCAGGCTCAGCGCCTCGCAGTTGCGCAGGCAGGTCTCGGCATATACTTCGCGGGCCAGGTTGTAAGGCTCGAATTCGGCGTGCAATTGGTTGAGGCGCGGCAGCAGGTTGCCGTAGCGGAATTTCCAGTCCGGATTGGCGTTGACGCGCTGGGTGAAGAGATCTTCGTAGGCTTTTTTTTGCGCCTCGGCCTTGTAAGCGCGCAGGCCTTCCATCTCGCCCAGCCACTTTTTCCAGGCGTTGGCGATGGATGCGTAGCGGGCAATGTAGGCGATCTTGACGGCAGGGTCGGCGCGCATCAGTCGATCCATGGCCTTGAGGCTTTGGTCGCGGATAGCGACGCGCGCGGGGTTGATGGTTCCGGCGATTTGGGCGACCGCGCTGGCGGGCAGGTAGGTGTCCGTACGCCCCGGGAAGCCATAGACCATGGTGAAATCCCCTTCTTTGACGCCGGCTATGGAGATGGAGAGGAAGCGCTTGGGTACGTAGGGTTTGTTGGCCGGGCTGTATTCGGCGGGCAGGTTGTCCGGGCCTGCATAGATTCGGAACAGGGAGAAGTCGCCGGCGTGGCGTGGCCAGACCCAATTGTCGGTATCGGCGCCAAATTTGCCGATGCTCGAGGGGGGCGTACCGACGAGGCGCAGGTCCTTGTAAGTGGTCGTAACGAAGAGGTAGTATTGGTTGCCATTGTAGAAGGGGCGGATCTGGATTTCCTCGTGTTTTCCGACCGGAGTATTGCGGCGTATGTCGGCCAGGTTTTTGTCGATCTGGGCCTGGCGGTCGCTTTCGCTCATGTTGTCCTGCACGCCGCGCAGGGCCAGCGCCGTTACGTCGTCCATGCGGTTGACGAACATGGCCGTGGCGCCCGGGCACGGCAGTTCCTCGCCCCAATCGCCGGCCCAATATCCGTCCTCCACATAGTTGTTTTCGAGGGTTGAGAGGCGTTGTATGGCCCCAAAGCCGCAGTGGTGGTTGGTCAGCAGCAGGCCCTGGGCGGAGATCATCTCGCCCGTGCAGCCGCCGCTGAACTGGCAGATGGCGTCTTTGAGGCTGGGTTTTTGGTTGTGAAAAATGTCGTCGGCCTTGATTTTAAGGCCCATGGCGCGCATCTCCTTTTCGTTTTGTTTTTCCAAAAGCATCGGGACCCACATCCCTTGCCCGAACATCATGACGGGCGCCAGCAAGCATACAAAGAGCAGTTTTTTCATTTTTTCCAAAAAACGTGGTGAGCGGGCAAAGGTAACTTTTTGGCGGAAATCGCGCACGGAATATACTCCAAAGGTCTCCAAATGCGCCGGCCGTGCGGTCTCATGGTTGGTGGCGCGCGCGCTTTTGCCGGCAGTCACGCTGTTTTTTGGCCCTTCATTACGGGCGGCGACTTACCTTTGCGCCGCCGTAAAAAACCGTTTTGGGATCCTGGGCCTCAGAATGCCTGTTTGGGGTAGCGCCAAGGGGTAAGGCCCGGGTTTTACGTCCCGTTTTTTTCAAAAATCAACATCAAGCAGATGACGCCGAAAGAATTTTTGCGCAAATTAGGCATCAAAACCCGCAATGCGGGAACCTGGACAGGAGCAGCGTCCCTGAGCGGGAGCGCGCGCTCGATCGATAGCTATTCGCCTGTGGACGGCGCCTTGATTGGGGCGGTCACGGTCACAACCGCCTCCCAATACGAAGCGGTGATACAAAAAGCGGAAGAGGCCTTTGGTCTGTGGCGCAACATGCCCGCGCCCAAGCGTGGCGAGATCGTCCGGCAGTACGGCGACATCCTGCGCCAAAATAAGGAGCCGCTGGGCCGTCTGGTGAGTTACGAAATGGGAAAAAGCCTACAGGAGGGCTACGGAGAGGTGCAGGAGATGATCGACATTTGCGATTTTGCGGTGGGTCTGTCGCGCCAACTTTACGGACTGACTATGCACTCTGAGCGCCCGGCTCACCGCATGTACGAGCAGTGGCATCCGTTGGGCGTCGTGGGCATCATTTCGGCCTTCAACTTTCCGGTGGCGGTATGGTCCTGGAATGCGATGATCGCCCTGGTGTGCGGCGACGTATGCGTCTGGAAGCCCTCCGAAAAAACGCCCCTGTGCGGCGTGGCCTGCCAGTTGTTGTGGCAAAAGGTGGCGCAGGCTAACAACCTGCCTGAAGGCATCGTCAGCCTGATCAATGGCGACTATCGCGTCGGCGAAATGCTCTCCAAAGACAAGCGCGTACCCCTGGTGAGCGCTACCGGCAGCGTGCGCATGGGTAAGATCGTGGGCAAAGTCGTGGCCGAGCGCCTCGGTCGCGCGCTTCTCGAACTGGGGGGCAACAACGCCATTATCGTCACCCCCTCCGCCGATCTGAAGCTGCTGCTCACGGGCGCAGTGTTTGGCGCCGTGGGCACTGCCGGTCAGCGCTGCACCACCACCCGCCGTCTGATCGTACACGAAGACTTGTACGACGAGGTCAAAAAGGCCCTCGCCGGCGCTTATCGCCAACTGCGTATCGGCAATCCGCTTGACCCCGCCAACCACGTCGGTCCTTTGATCGACCGCGCTGCCGTCGATAATTACCTGCGCGCCGTCGCCGCCGCCGAATCTTACGGCGGCAAAGTAATCACGGAAAGCGGCGTGTTGGAGGGCGTGGGCTACGAGAGCGGGTGCTACGTGCGGCCCTGTATCATCGAGGCCGACAACGCCTGGCCCATTGTGCAGGAAGAAACTTTTGCTCCGATACTCTACCTCTTGCGCTATTCAGGCGGCGTCGAAAACGCCATCGCCATCCAGAACGACGTGCCTCAGGGACTCTCTTCGGCCATTATGACGACCAACCTGCGCGAAGCGGAACTTTTCCTTTCGGCGGCAGGCTCCGATTGCGGCATCGCCAATGTCAACATTGGCACCTCGGGCGCCGAAATTGGCGGCGCTTTTGGCGGCGAAAAAGAGACCGGGGGCGGGCGCGAGTCTGGCTCGGACTCGTGGAAGGCCTACATGCGTCGGCAGACCAACACCATCAACTACTCCACGCAAATCCCTTTGGCTCAAGGTATTCAATTTGATCTTTAAGCCGACGATATGAAACGCCTGGGCAGCCGCAAATTGCCCTCAAAACCCCTCACGCCCGATCAGGTATTGGAGCGTATGGAGCGCTACTGCGCCTATCAAGAGCGCTGTCCGTCGGAGGTGGCGGCCAAATTGCGCGAATTTGATCTGCCGGCTGTCGAAGCCGGGCAAATATACCAACTGCTCCAGGCAGAGGGCTTTTTCGACGAAAAACGCTTTGCGGAAGCCTTCACGCGCGGCAAGTTTAGGAGTAACCGCTGGGGGCGCGCGCGCATCCGGCTCGAACTGCTGCGGCGCGCTATTGATCCGCAATTGATTGAGGAAGCGCTTGCACAGATCGACCCGCAGGAGTATCTGCAGGTCCTCGATGCGGCCATTGCGCGCCGCCAAACGGCCGACGCCGTCGAGCGAGCTAAGACCGCCGCCGCGCTCATCCGCGCCGGATACGAGCCTGCCCTTGTGTTCGAACGCTTGAAGATCGCCGGATCTGACGCCTTAGATAAAGATATGCTTTGACGCAGCGCTTGGGGCAAAGCATCCCGCGGATTTTCCTAAAGATGGCGCGCTTGCCGCGATTTATCCCATCTGCCCGGGGCTTTTGCCGCTACTGAGGAACGGCGCGCTTGCGGCCAATACTTTCGTAATGAAAGCCTGCTTCGCCCATGAATTCAGGCTCATAGACGTTGCGCCCGTCGAAAATCGCCGGATTGACGAGCCGCGATTTGATTTGCTCGAAATCGGGGTTGCGAAATTCGTTCCACTCGGTGGCAATGGCCAAAACGTCGGCTCCTTCCAGGGCTTCGTACATGCCCTGCGCCAGACGGATACGCTCGCCATAGATCTGACGTACATTGTCCATGGCCTCCGGATCGAAGGCACAGACGGATGCGCCGGCCTCCAAAAGTTCGTCGATCAGCGTCAGCGCGGGCGCCTCGCGTATATCGTCGGTATTGGGTTTGAACGCCAAGCCCCATACGCCGACATGTTTGCCGGCCAGATTACCGCCAAAGTAGCGCGATATTTTCTGGAAAAGCACGCTCTTCTGGGTTTCGTTGACTTGCATGACCGCCTTTAAGATCCGGAAGTCGTAGTCGTATTGCGCGGCAGTTTTGGCCAGAGCCTGCACGTCTTTGGGGAAGCAAGAGCCGCCGTAGCCTATACCCGGAAACAGAAAGCGCTTGCCGATGCGGTTGTCGCTGCCCATGCCGATGCGTACCATATCGACATTGGCCCCTACGCGCTCGCAGAGGTTAGCCATTTCGTTCATGAACGAAATGCGGGCGGCCAAGTAAGCGTTGGCAGCGTATTTGGTCATTTCGGCGGAGCGCTCATCCATGAAATAGATCGGATTGCCCTGTCTGACAAACGGCTCGTAAAGTTGGCGCATATATTTGCGGGCGTTCTCGCTCTGCGTGCCGATCACTACGCGATCCGGCTTCATGAAATCCTCCACCGCCACGCCCTCGCGTAAAAACTCGGGGTTAGACACCACATCGTACAAATCGGCCGGGAGATTTTCGGCCAGAATGGCGCTTACCTGCTCTGCGGTGCCGACAGGCACCGTGCTCTTATCGACAATCACTTTGTATTCCGTGATCATCTGGCTCAGTTGCCGGGCTACGCCCATGATATACGACAGGTCCGCGCTGCCATCCTCGCCCGGGGGGGTGGGCAGCGCCAGAAATATGATCTGGCTGTGCGCCACGGCTTCAGCCAGATCGGTTGTGAAACTCAAGCGTCCTTCGTGGGTATTGCGGTTGAAGAGCACATCGAGGCCCGGCTCGAAAATAGGGATCTTGCCCTTGCGAAGACTTTCGACTTTGGCGGCATTGTTGTCCACACAAATAACTCGGTTGCCTGTTTCGGCAAAGCAGGTGCCTGTCACGAGGCCCACGTATCCGGAGCCAATTACAGCAATGTTCATGGAATGCAATTCAGATTATTTGAAAATCAAACGACCGTCATGGCCGCTTTCCAGACGCAAAGGTATGCCTGTCGTCACCAAACTCTCCCGCAATGTGCGTTTTTGAGCGATGGCAACAAGCAGCTAATGTATTCTGGTCCAACTCAGGCGCATATCTTGCGCCGCCGACGGCCAAATCGCCCGATATATGGGCTTGCTTGCTTTGCCCGGCGCAAAAAAAAACGCCGGGCTTCGAGCGAAGACCCAGACGCTTTTTTGATTTCTTCGGCGCGCCGTCAGACGGAGTGAGGGAGGGGGGTAAGGGTCGCTGTATGAATACGGTTTAGCGATAGATGCGATAGAATGGATTTGCAACCCTGTTTTGCGCTTTTTGAGCCCGCCAAGCCTTCACGACGCCGCTGAAAACAACATGAATATGTGGTTTGTTTGCACCAAATAGACGGGCCGAAAGGGTAAAAGGGTTGGGCGTGGGCGAGATTTCTTTGAAAAAAAGTTTTTCGGGCGGGCGCTGCGCCTCCTCGCCAATGGGTTTGGAAAAAAGGCTTACCTTTGCTTCATGCGCCTTTAAACTCCCCAAGTTGCGCTTTTGCGCCCGATTTAAATCAGGTGCGGTAAACTATTCACTGTTCAGAAATATGAAAGTATTCAATGTGTTCGTCTTCGCTTTCGCGTGCTTAATGATCGGCTCGGCGTGTTCGTCGCAGAGCGCCAGGCCCGCGCTCGCATCCCGCTCTCCCGGCGCGTCGTATTCCGGCAAGCTGCCGCTGAACGAGATACGCCTCCCGCCGGGTTTCAAAATCGACGTGTATGCCGAGGGAGTGACCAATGCACGCTCGCTGTGCCACGGGCCTGAGGGGGTTCTGTTTGTCAGCACCCGCGACAAGGGCATGGTCTATGCGCTTCGCGATACCAACGGCGACTGGCGCGCCGACCTCATATATACCTTAGCCGCCGGGCTTAACATGCCCAACGGGATAGCCTACCGCGACGGAGCGCTCTACGTGGCCGAAATCAGTCGCATACTTCGCTACGACGATATCGCATCCCGACTCGACAGTCCCCCCGCCCCTGTCGTGGTTTACGACCGCTACCCCACCGACACGCACCACGGTTGGAAATACATCGCTTTTGGCCCCGACGGACTGCTGTATGTGCCCGTAGGCGCCCCCTGTAACATCTGCGAACCCGAAAATCCAATCTATTGTAGCATCACGCGACTCGATCTGAGCGCCCCTGAACTCACTCCCGAAATTGTGCAGCGCGGCATCCGCAACACGGTTGGCTTCACGTGGCACCCGCGCACCGGCCACCTGTGGTTTACGGACAACGGGCGCGACTGGATGGGCGACGACCTGCCCGCCTGCGAACTCAACCACGCTCCCCGCGACCACATGCACTTTGGCTATCCCTACTGCCATCAGGGAGACCTGCCCGATCCGAAATACGGCGATAAGCGCAACTGCGCCGAGTTTACGCCGCCCGCTCGCAAACTCGGCCCCCACGTGGCTCCCTTGGGTTTGAAATTCTACACCGGCGAAGCCTTCCCGGAGGCCTACCGCGAACAGTTGTTCATCGCCGAGCATGGCTCCTGGAACCGCAGCAAAAAGATCGGTTATCAGGTCAGCCTTGTTCGCTTGGATCAGGATGGCGTCGCACTGGGCTACGAGCCGTTTGCCGCAGGATGGCTGCGACCCGACGACACGGCCTGGGGCCGGCCTGTCGATGTGCTGGTCACCTCTCAGGGCGACTTGCTGGTCTCGGACGACTACGCGCACGCGATCTACCGCATCTATTACGGCGGCGAAAAGTAGCGGGTGCGCTCACTCGTCGTCGGGGCGTGAAGCGCGAGTGGATTTTTCGTTGAGAGCGGGTTGGGTCGAGGCGTGTGAGCGGGCGACAATTGTAGCGCCACGCCTCTTCGCGTCAGGATCGGCGTATCTCCTGGCGTCCGAAAGCGTTCAAATGTCCGTTAAGTCAATACTTCATGCCTCAGGCCGTATCAGGCAGGCAAAATACTGTAATTTTGATCCCGCAATCTGAACCCCGCGCAGTAGCCGTGGGTGCGGAGTTCTCTAACATTCAACGTCAAGTACAATTTGGCCAAACAGCGCACCATCTTTTTTTGCTCCAATTGCGGCGCTTCGTCCCCTAAGTGGATGGGCAAGTGCCCTCACTGCGGCGAGTGGAACACTTACCAGGAAGAACTGATTCACAAAGAGACCGGCGCAGAAGAAAAGCGCCGCTCCTGGGCAAACGACCGCGCCGCCGAGGGACCTCAGGCCATGCCGCTGGCGGCCATACGCACCGGCCAGACCCGACGCCTGGAAGCTCCTGACGGCGAACTCAATCGGGTGCTGGGCGGCGGTATCGTGCCTGGATCGCTCACCCTGATCGGCGGACAACCCGGCATCGGTAAAAGTACGCTCATGTTGCAGATCGCCATGCGCCTTCCGGTCAGGGTGCTCTATGTGAGCGGCGAGGAGAGCGAGGAGCAGATCAAAATGCGGGCCGACCGCATCGGCAATCCCGAGTCCGAATGTTTTATCCTGACCGAGACCAACACCAGCAAAATACTCCGACAAGCGCAAGAAATCCGGCCGGGATTGATGATCGTGGACTCAATTCAGACCATGAGCACGCCATTCATCGATAGCGCTCCCGGGGGTATCGCTCAGGTACGCGAATGCGCTGCCGAGTTGCTGCGCTATGCCAAGGAGACAGGCGTGCCCATCTTTCTCATCGGACACATCAACAAAGAGGGCGATATTGCGGGTCCCAAGCTCCTGGAGCATATCGTGGACTGCGTGCTGCAGTTCGAAGGCGACCGACACAATACTTATCGCATCCTGCGCACCATTAAAAATCGGTTTGGCAGTACTGACGAAATGGGAATATACGAAATGCAAAGCGGCGGACTGCGCGAAGTCAGCAACCCATCCGAACTTTTGCTCAGCCAGAAAGACGAAGAACTCAGCGGCTGCGCCATAGCCGCCACGATGGAGGGCCTGCGCCCCATGCTTATCGAAACCCAGGCCTTGGTGAGCAAAGCCGTATTCGGGACGCCGCAGCGCTCGGCTACGGGCTTCGATATGCGCCGTTTAGCCATGTTGCTCGCCGTGCTTGAAAAACGCTGCGGGTACTTTTTCAGCATCAACGACGTATTCCTCAACCTCGCCGGCGGGATCCGTGTGGACGACCCCGCTATCGACCTGGCGATAGTGGCGGCGCTGATTTCCTCCCTGCAAAGCGTCAGCGTGCCTACGGATGTATGCTTCGCGGGAGAAGTGGGGCTGAGCGGCGAGATCCGCGCCGTGCAAAGGCTCGAACAGCGCATTGCCGAGGCCGACCGCTTGGGCTTCAAAGAAATTTACGTCTCCAAATACAGCTTGCGCGGTGTAGATACGGGTCGCTACGGCATCCGCGTCATTGCGCTGGGAAAAGTGGACGAACTCAAGAGCGCGTTGTTTGTCTGAACAGCCGCAACGCTTCATGCGCGGAAGGGGTATCAGGCGATGCACATGCGCGTTGTTCTCGCTTTTTTTGATAAAAATACGCGAGTGATTGCATAAAGGTTGCGCTTGTTCAGCAGTCAGAGCGCAAGCCGGAGCGGGCGTTTACTTAGGGCAGTTTCCTCCGGTGAGCGCATAACCTTTGCCGCTGTCAAGCGGCTTTGCACTCAGGCCGTATATCTCTTTTAGGTTGTCCAGTACGCGAGTTATGTCGGGATGCGTCATGCGCATGGAGCAGGGGCACTGTGCAAGGGCCGGATTGTCCAGGCGGATCTCCGTGTCCAGGTAATCGCTCAGGACTACCAGAACCTGCTGCAAAGGCGTTTGTTGGAATTCAAGCGCGCCGAGGCGCCAGGCCAGTTCGTTGAAATTCTCTACGCGTGTCTGAAGCGGCGACTGTGGATGATCGTGAAGCAAGGCCGCCCTTTGACCGGCGACCAACTCAAGGGAGCGCGGCATATCGGGCGCGCTAAAGCGCACCCGTCCGGTGCGTACAAGCACGTGCGTGCGCTTGTCCAGACAGGAAACCTGAAAAGAGGTGCCCAGCACCTCCACCCGCTCGCCTTCCCGGGGCGTGCGCACAACAAAAGGATGCTCAGGGCGGGGCGCAACCTCAAAATAGGCTTCGCCGCGCAACAGGCGGACGTCCCGACTGCGGGCGTCAAACTGACGCGGATAGCGCAATGCCGATCCTTTGCGGAGCCATATTTCGGATCCGTCGGGCAACGAAAGTTGCTCGTGCCCATCGTTGGCCTCAACCAGCAGCCATTCGCCCGACGCCCGTTGGGGGAGCAGCCACCACAGCGCGCAGGCCAGCAGCGTGATTGCAGCGGCGGCGCGGAGGAGGGTGCGGGAGAGGGGCGAGAGAGCATAGGGGCGGTGTTTGCGCGCGGGCAAATCGACGCGCCGACGGAACTCGGCCCAAGCGGCGTCGGCGGAGATTTCAGACGGCGGACTCCAGTGCCCGGCTTGGTTCCAAATGGCCTCGATCTCTTTTCGGATTGTGAGGTGCTCGGGCGAAGCGTCTGTCCATTCCTGGAGGTGTTGGCTATCGGACTGGTCGATTTCGCCAGTCAGATGCCTGACTATCAGATCGAGATATTTTTTTTCTGACAGATTCATGCGGCGTTCAATAATTGGTCTTTATTTTGAGATGATTTTCAAACGATTACCATTAAGACAATCGCCGCCCCCTGGCCCCCTACGCTTTCGTTTGCTAATCTGAGCAAAAGCAGGAGCGCCCACATCAAGGCGCGATCGTTCAAGGCTTCGCGCAACATGCGCAGGGCTTTAGTGATTTGATTTTCAATTGTCTTTATGGAGATGCCGAGTTGTTCGGCGATTTCTTTGTGCGACATGCGTTCGAAGCGACTGAGTACGAACACGGCTTTGCATCTTTCGGGCAAAGATTGAATGGCGGTATGCAGACGTTGTTCCAAATTCTCCTGTTGAGCGATTTGCTCACGCTCGCGATCGGGCCATTCGGCCGGTTCTGCGGCGTCTGTTTCCGACACGAAGCGTTTTTCTGATTTGAGTCTGTTCAGCGCCCGATTGATCGCCGCCCTGCGCAGATAAGCCGACAGGGAGCCGCGAATCTCAAGGTGTTCGCGCTTTTGCCATAAGTCGCAGAGTACTTCCTGGGCCAATTCGTTCCGGGTATCTAAGTCCGAGAATATGCGCCCAACGCATGCGGATAGCTCAGGGTAGTACCGATAAAAGATGCGCTTCATGGCGGACTCGTCGCCGCGTTTGAGGGCCTCAGCCAGTTCGCGGTCTTCGCGCTCTTGCATATGGTGTTGGGCGATTTGTGTTGCCGGCGCAAAAGTACGCCGGCGTTTTTTTTGATGAAGCGGCGTAGGGGATTTTAGTGGGGAATTTGTCATCAATTAGCAATCAAAATGGTTTACGTTGTCTTCCTGATTTTGGCTGCGAGCGTTTTGGCGCGTTTGGCAATGTTTGGGGCTTCGGCCCGCGCGCACCGTTTTTTAATCGTCCGACTTTTGTCACTGCAATGTTTGCTTTTTGTTTGATTGAAAAAAAATTACAACTGTTATGAGCGCTAAACCCGCACTTGTTTTATCTGATGAGAGTCCTCTCTTTGCGGTGCTTTCTCCGGAGGAAAATCAATACCTGGTCATGAACGCTTGTAGGGAGCGTTACAGGCGATATGAGGTGGTCTTCAAGCCTGAGCAAAAAGCGACACAAATTTATCTTGTGTTGCGCGGCGCTGTAAAAGTGGCCGTCCATGCTCAAAAGAAAGACATCATCAAGCATGTCGTAAAGGCGGGATCCATCTTTGGCGAGTCTTGTCTAACCGGCGACTACCAACGGCGCGACTATGCCTACGTCCTTGAGGATGGCGCCGACTTGTTGGCTTTTGACCTACAGGCCATACTCACGGTGATGAAAGGCAACTTTGCTTTTGCGCAATCGTTACTCCATATTATCGGCGATCGCCTCCGCTTCGCCGAACAGCAACTCGAAAAAGTTGTGCTCAAAGATTCGAAAAGCAGAATTCTTGAATTTTTGCACAAAATGGGTCAGGAGCAGGGAACTAAAATCGGACTTGAAACGTTAGTGAATCACAACATGACGCATCAGGATATTGCCGATCTGACGGGTACGAGTCGCCAAATGGTCACTGCGGTGCTCAATCAATTGAAAAAATCTAATGTGCTCTATTTCAACCGAAAAAAGATTCTGTTTCGCGATTTGAACGCTTTGCCTTTGGCGGGATAAGGTCAAACAGGTTTAAGAATTTTTGCTTCATACGATAGAATGGGTTTTGTTTGAGCGACGTGCGCAAGGCACGTCGCTTTTTTTTTCGCGGGGGAGCGAGTCAGGTTTGTTGCGGTTGGAGCAGGCTTCGGTCGCGTGGGACGCGGCGGCGGAGCGGAGGTAAGGCGGTGGCGCATTGGCCGCCCTGCCCCAAAAACGGCGGCGGAGATAGGCCTCTGAGGAAGCGGTTCGGGCCGGCGTCGCCCGGATACGAGCGCTTTTGTCGGCGATGTGCCTGCCGCCTGCCGACGGCGGATGTTTACAAGTATTTGACGACTCCGGCCTGCACTGTGAGACCGGACAGTTTGCCAGGCTCCGGTCCGTGCGAGGCGCTGTGCAAGCCTGCCATCCACGACGGTTCTACAAATATTTTGGAGGCGCCATTCGCGCCGACGGCGGCCTCAATACGCAGCCCTGCCTCCGCGCTCACGAAAACGTTGTTGCGTAAGCGGCCGCCTTGTTCGAGTATTCCAGCGCCGATATGTTGCTTTCTGGTAACCGTCTGTATTGGGCCGGAGCCTTGAGGCGTGGCAGGCAACGCTACGACGCGGTACATGTAATCCTTCTGGAGATGCGCATGGGCGACGATTCCGGCGCCCATGCGGGCTTCGATGGGACCGAGGCGCGCTATGCGGCGCGATACGCGTAGCGGGACGGATACGCTGCCGAGCGTCACGTCGCTCATCTGCCATGCCATGAAAGGCCGGCCGGCCTGGGCCTGAAAGACTTCGAGGGGTCCAAGGGTTTCGTAGTGCCGCTCGGCGTACTGTAACCCGCTCTCTATGCCCCAGGCCCCTTTTTTTACGCCAAAAATTGCGCCTGCGGCGCGGATCGGAGCCGAAATGCGTTGCCTCGTTGTCTGGAGTTGTTGTGTTCCGGCGCCCAGCATTGCGCCGACGTACTGGAGTTGGGCGGGTTTGTTCCGGCTGTTTTTCGAGCGGACGGGCGTCGGGCGTCCGGGGTCGGAAGTCGCAAAAGGGTGGATCTGCAACGTGTTCAGACTGCTGAAGGCCAAGGGCGCGCTCGGGTGTGCTGACGGCGCGCCGGGCGATCCGGCGACCATCGGAGATGCGTCGAACAAGTCGGGCGCGTCAGACTGATGCTGCGATACGAGTCGGAGGGTGTCGAGGCGCATGGGGGCCAGCGGCGCAACGGCGGCCGGTGCAAGGCCCGGCTGCGAGGGGGCTGAGTCAGGCCGGCCTGGCTTTCGGGAAACAACGGGGCCTTCGATGCCTGGGGGGGCAGTCGGCGCATGGGGCGGGGTTTGTATGTGTGTATGCAGCCAGGGGAATAGGAGTATGAGCAGAGCGGCAGCCTCGAGGGTTTTGGCGGCGTAGAGGTGCTGGCGCAAGCGCTTGCGGTAACGCATGAGGGCGTTGAGCGCATCCCAGTCGGCTGCGGGTATTCGGCGCGCGGCAGCGTCAATTTGTCGGGCGGCGTTGGCGTCGAATCGGGTCTCCTGCAGGCGGATTTGTTCCATCTTTTTTTGGAGTTCGTCCCACGACTCAGGCTCATAGGGAGCTTCGTACCCGCCGATGCGCGTTCTGATGAGGTCGTCGAATGCCTCGGTGTTCTTACTCATATTGTGTTGCGGTGCGCTGTTGCTATTCATCGGGCGTTTGAAGTCGGTTTTGAAGGATTTCCTGGAGTTTGATTCGGGCTTTGACGAGGTTGCTTCGCGCGGTGCTTTCGTTGATCTGTAAGATATCGGCGATTTCTTTGTGCGAATAGCCGTCGATCACGAACAGGTTGAACACGGCGCGATAAGCCGGCGACAGGGCTTGTACGGCTTTCATGATTTCCGCTTCGCTCAGACGGCCCAGTATGTTGGGGTCGGGGTTGCACAAGTGGTATGCCTCGTCGAGCGACGAACTTCGGCGGCGCAATTCCTTGCGGTATGCGTCTATACAGTTGTTGACCATGACGGTGCGTATCCAGGCGCCCAGCGAAATGCCCGGCTTCTGTTGGTAGCGTCCGATGTGCTGGAACACCTTGATGAATCCCTCCTGAAGCATGTCGCGCGCTTCGTCGCGCGAGCCGGCATAGCGCAGGCAAAGTCCCATCATTTTGCCGTAATATTCTTCGTAGAGGGCTTGCTGCGCCCATTGTTCCTGGCGAACCAGCGCGTCCACGAAGTCCTTTTCGCTTTGGTGTGCAAGTTGCAGTGTGATGTTCATGTTTTGCTGCAATGGTAAAAAGCTACAATAGCCCTTTGACGCATTTGGAAACGTTTGGGATGGCCCTCGCGCTGCTTTTGTCGAAAAAATGCTTCGCTGCGTTTTTAGCCCGGCAGGTCTTTTGCGCTAAAGGCGCGATGGCTATGTGTTTTGCATTTGGACAAAGCGCGATCTGCGGGTTGTAACTTAGCGGTTGTTGCGGCGGCCTGCGATGCGGCTCTTTTCTTGATGGAGGCCTTTCTTTGGTCTTTCAGGGGTTGGGGTTGTCAGGGCGTGATCGTTCGGAATATCAGCCAGCGCCACAATTGTTCGGCGAAGAGCAGGAATATGGCAGGGAAGAGCAGGAATCGGTACATTTCGCGGGTTCGGGTCAGTTGGATGACCTCTACGCTGCCTTTTTCGAGGCGATCGATTTCGGCGTAAATCTGGGCCAGGCTCTCAGCGTCGGTAGCGCGGTAAAACATACCGGAGGCGATTTGGGCCATTTTTTCGAGGGTTTCTGTGTCAAAGCGGGTATAACGCGGTGCAAAATAGAAGGAGCCGTCGGGATATTGGCCCTCAGGGGTTAGGACCAGGCCGTCGGAACCCACGCCGATGACGTAGAGGCGCACGCCCATATCCCGGGCGATTTCGGCAGCTTGGATGGGGCTTATCTCGCCGGCGTTATTTTCGCCGTCGGTGAGGAGCACGATTACTTTGGAGGGCGCCTGGCTATTGCGCAGGCGGTTGAGGGCTGTGGCTAAGCCCATGCCGATGGCGGTGCCATGTTCTATGCGTCCGGGCTGGAGGCTGTAGATCATCTGAGCGAGGCGTTGGCGGTCGGTGGTCAGGGGGCAGCGGGTGAATGCCTCGCCGGAGAAGACGACCAGGCCGACGCGGTCGAAAGTGCGGCGGCTAACGAATTCGACGGCGAGTCGCTTGGCGACCTCGAGGCGGTCGGGGTCGAAGTCGCGGCTGAGCATGCTGACGGACAAATCCATGGCCAGCATGATGTCGATTCCCTCGCCTTGCTCTACGGACTCTTGCCAGCGCAACTGGGGTCGGGCGAGCGCGGCGATGAGCAGCGTCAGGGCCGCGAGGCGCAGCGCCGGCCAGAGGGGGGATATTCGGGCGCGCCAATTGCGTAGGGCGGGGGTGGGGAGAGCCGTGAGCGCCAGAGCGGGGCGCGGGCGACGCCATAGGCGATAGCTGGCCGCAGCTAAGGGTATGAGCAACAAGAGCCAGAACGGTTGGTCAAAATGCGGCATGGCGTGGAGTTAGGCGCGTTTTTTGTCGAGGTCTTCAATCCACGCGGCGCACAGTTCCCAGTCGGCTTCAGCCTGCGCGGCGTCGGGCATGGCTTTGGCAAACTTGACCAAATCGGCGCGCCGGAGCAGGGTGATGATCTTGGCTTCGGGGTCTAAGGGCGCGAGCATGGGCGCGAGCATCTCTGTGGTTGCGTCGGGGCCGGGCAGCGCGCCGCTATCGTGCATGTATTCGCGTAGGATGGCCGATAGTTCGAGATAATAGCCCTTGAACTGTCCGGACTGCGCAAGGCGTTTGTCGCGCAGTTTGTGCAGCCGGACTTTGGCGCGTTCGGCGGGGTTGAGTTTTAGGGTTTGGGTATTGGTCAGGGTCGCGCGCTTGCGTCGCCGCATCCGCCGACCCAGTAACAGGATCAGGGCGAGTACTGCGAGCGCTGCCGCGCCTATGAACAGCCAGCGCAGCCCATTGATTGGAGCGCTGATGATGTCGCGAATGTCGGCCATGCCTTGGGGCGGAGGCGGCTCCTGAACGCTGAGATAGAGCGGCTGGCTGTAACGTCTGGAGCCGTCGCTCATCAGCAGCGCGACGGGCGGCAACTCGAAGCGCCCGCTATCCAGCGCCACGATGTGGATCCGCTGGACAAGACTGTCGCCGGCCTTGAACCAGCCTGTGCGCCCGATGATCTGATCGGGCGGAAAGACGGTTTGCCATGCCGATAGATCGAGCATGTCGGGTCGGGGGCCGTTGATTGGCACGCTGACGACCAGTTGGAACGCGTCGCCCGTTTCGAGATGCGCGGGCTCGAGCTGGGCGTCCAACGCGGGTTGCGCGCCGAGAGCGTCGCCGAGCAGGCAGAGCAGCGCAGCGGCGATATATCGGGCGACGTAAGGCAGGCGCATCAGTTGAGCAGCAGCAGCGAACTGATCTCGCGCTCTTTTCCGTATCCCTTGACTGAGGGGACGTATCTTTTGAATTCCTGCCATCCGACCAGCACTTTTTTGCCCAGGTGTTTGGTGGGTTTGTCCTCCAGCATTGCGGATCCGTCAAAGGGGCGTATCCAGTAGAAAGTTTCGATATCTCCGTCGATGGTTTTGATCTGTAGGCGGACGAATTCTCCTTCGGTATCTATTTTTTGAAGGATGCCTTCGGTTTCGCCGGAGAGGCCATAAGCTGATGATGCCTGCGGCGCTTGCTTCAGGCTTGCGTTGTTGCCTTTGGCGAGTTCAGTTTGTCCAAAACTCATCAGGAAGGGTAGGGCTGCCGGACATTTTTCTATGAGGGTGATGCCAAATTTTTCACCGATTTTTCTGCCTGTTTCTTCGTTTAAATCGGAGGCCGGAATGCCGTATTCTTGCGCCAATCCGATGATATGCGGGGTTAGGCCCTCCAACATGCATTTTTGACCGGCTTCCGATTTTTGCGCTTCGGACATTTTGCTCGCGTTGAGTTTTTGATAGCAGGCGCATACGTCGTTTATGGCCTTGTCTTGGGCTGTTTTGTTTTTCTGCGCCCATACAGGCGAAAAAAAGAGGGCAAGCGCAAAGATGAGGCTTGCGTGGAGGCATTTAATCTTTGTCATTGGATATGCGTTGTACGTTGTTGATCCATTCGAAGTCTTTCAAGGTTCGTATGATTTCTTGAACCTGATCGATGTGGTTGATGTATAAGCCGACGACGCCGGTGAAGAAGCCGCCTTCGCCGCTGATGCTGAAGGACTTGATGTTTAGTCCGATATTATTGATGATTTCGGTGATGCGGGCAATCACGCCTCTTCCAATGTCTATGCCTTGAATGCGCAAGGTGACCTGGAATTCGGTTTGGGCCAGGTTGCCCCACTCTGCCGGCAGTATCCTGTAGTCGTAGGTGGCGTAGAGGTTTTCGGCGTTGGGGCAGGTGAGGCGGTGTATTTTGACCGCGTGGTTGGAGGTGATGTAAGCAAAAATCGAGTCGCCAAATACTGGGTTGCAGCACGTGGCGAAGGTGTAATTGTAGTGGGAGCCGGGTTCGTTGTTGATGATGACCTGAGCCGTTTTTAGGCCGACCGGGCGCGAGGGGCCGGGTTTGGGTTCGGGGTTTGGGGGGTCGTTGCTTTTGGCGGTTTCTTTGGTTTTGACGATGAGCTTGCCGTTTTCTACGACAAAGAACTTACTGAGTGTGAGCAAGCTGATTTGCCGCAGATAGACGGCGCAAAGGAACTCTACGTGGTTGGGGTATCCGAACCATTTGAGCAGGGTCAGGACGCTGTCGTCATAGTTGGTCACTTTGAGCGTTTTGAATTTGCGGCGCAGCATCTCGCGGCCTTCGGCGGCCAATCGCCCTTTCTCTTCATTGAGGGCCGCTCTGATTCGGGTTCGGGCGCGCGAACTTTTGACGTTTTGGAGCCACTCCTCGGTAGGTTTTACCTTGTCGTCGGTGACGATGCGCACTTGGTCGCCCGATTGGAGTCGGTGGAAGATGGGCGCCAGGTGTTCGCCCTCGCCGTTGTTGATATGGGCTGCGCGGCAGGTCAGGCCCACGTCGGAGTGGATGCTGAAGGCGAAGTCCAGCACGGTCGCGCCTTGCGGTAGGGTGCGCATGTCTCCTTTGGGCGTGAACACGTAGATCTCCTCGGTGTGCAGGCTGCTGCGGAACTCGGCGAGGAGTTCTACTTTGCTCTCGTTCAGGGTGGGGTTCTCGAGGATTTCCTTGACCTGATTGAGCCATTGTTCGAAGCTGTCGGGGACGCCCGATTGCATGGTTCGCACTCCCTTGTACTTCCAGTGGGCCGCAAAACCGCGCTCGGCGATTTCGTCCATGCGTTGGGTGCGGATTTGCACTTCTACGAAACGGCCCTCCGGCCCTACAACAGTGGTGTGCAGGGATTCGTAACCATTGGGCTTGGGTTTGTTGATCCAGTCTTTGAGGCGGTCAGGCACCGGGTTGAATATGTCGGCCACTTCGGCATACACGTGCCAACAGTATCTTTTTTCCTTATCGGGCGGGATATCCTGAAGGATGATCCTGACGCCCATGAGGTCGTACATTTTTTCGATGGGGATATCCTGCGACTGGAGTTTGTTCCAAATAGAGTAAATGCTCTTGGGGCGGCCAATGATTTTGGCGGGGTAGGGGAACTCGCTTTCTTTGAGTCGTTGGTCGAGGATGGCGATGAAGTTTTGGATGTATTTTTCTCGGCTGGATTTCGTTTCGGCTAATTTTTTGGCGATAAAGGCGTAGTCTTCAGGATGGGTGATTTTGAGGCAAATGTCTTGAAATTCGGACTTGATGGCGTAAAGACCCAATCGGTGCGCCAATGGGGCATACACGGTAGTGGTTTCGGCTGCAATTTTGAGTTGCTTTTGATGCGACATGCCCTTGATGGTGCGCATGTTGTGCAGGCGGTCGGCTATTTTGATCAATACGACCCGCACGTCTTTGACCATGGCCTGGAGCACCTTGGTAATGTTTTCGGCCTGCTTGCTTGAGTGGCTTTCGTGCAGTCCGTCGAGTTTGGTCAGACCATCCACGATTTCGGCCACTTTGGGGCCGAATTGGTTACGCACATCTTCGGCGGTCACGCTGGTATCCTCAACGATGTCGTGCAACAGCGCGCATATAGCCGCCGTAGGCCCCAGGCCGATTTCGCTGATGCAGATGCGGGCCACTTCAATAGGATGGATAATGTACGGCCCGCCCATTTTGCGGCGTTGCTCTACATGCGCCCGCGCCGCCATCTCAAATGCAGCGCGGATATTTTTCTTATCCTCGTCGTTGAGCGGCTCTTTGAATGCGGACAACAAAGCCTTGTATGCGCTGTGGATAAGCGGTCTGTCATCCGGTTCCAATACGGGAAAATTATCCATGCGGACTACCAGTTCATACTTAAATGGGCTACAAAGATACGGTGTTTTTTTTGTCGGCGCAAACTGCAAGATCAATTTGGTTTTTTTTTAAAAAAATGAGGATCGGATTCGGGATTATTTGTACCTTTGCGGCCCCTTAGCGGGCGTGGCGAAATTGGTAGACGTACCAGACTTAGGATCTGGCGCCGAGAGGCATGGGGGTTCGAGTCCCTCCGCCCGCACTTTTTAAAAATGTTTGCTGCCTGTATTCAAGCAAGTCTGATCGCTTCTATTAAGATTTTGGCGAGAGATACCCGGCTCAGCGCCATGGGTCCCGTTACGGTAGGCAGCTTTGCGCGCGCAACCGCTTTTTTTTAAAAAAAATAACCAGTCGCATTATTACAACAATGGCAACGGCAACCCGCATTGATACTGACGCTTCCTCTTTTGTTCTTCAAGTAAGCCTGAGTCGCGAGGAGGTCGCCGCCGAGGTCGAAAAAGAACTCAAACGCATTCGGCAAAAAGCCGATCTGAAGGGGTTCAGAAAGGGACAAGCGCCCATGAGCATGGTGCGCCGTCTTTATGAGGGTTCGATATTGATGGATGTGACCGAACGGTCCCTGAGAAATGCCATCTTTGGCTACGTCGAAGAACACAAAATCAACATGATCGGTCAGCCCGAAATGGTTGAAAGCCCCGGCGAGAATGCGGAAGACGCCAACCAGATCGAGTGGAATGTCAAAATATTCCACCTGCCCGATTTCGAACTGCGCATGCCCGACCAGTCCGACGTCTTCGAGCTACCCGAGTTTACTGATATTGATCAGATCGCACAGGCTGAATTGAACGAGTTGCGCCTCAGATCCGGCAAGCGCGTAGATCTTCCCGACCATCCGTTGGACAATGCCATATATGAACTGGAAATCAGCGAAATGGATGAACAAGGCGCCGAGTTGCGCCCCGACGGCCTGAACACCCGGATACAAATATCGCTGGATCGCGTGCGCGCTGAAGCATTGCGCAGCGAAATCCGCGCCAAAAAAGTCGGAGAAACCTTTGTCGGCGATTATCACGACCTGGATATGTTCGAGACAAGAGAGCTCTCTCAAAAATATATCCTGGGCAGCGCCGGGGATAGCCCGGCGGTCAATCCTATGTTTCAGTGCAAAGTGACCAATTACTTCCATATCGAACCTGCAGAACTGAGCGCCGACTGGCTTGCGTCGCAGTTTGGACCAGAAGTAGATACCGAAGAGAAAGCGCTCGCCTTGATCGCCCAGAACAATCAATGGTCGTTCGTCGATCTGTACAAGGATATGGGCTTCGATCTCGTCAAGCGCAAGTTGATCGAACGCAATCCGTTTCCATTCCCCTTCGATTTCGTGAAGTCATTCATGAGAGACAACGCTGAGAATATGGAGGGCGGCTCCGCAACCAATGAAAGTTATCAAAGGCTCTGTTTGAGCGTTTATTGGGACAAGCTGAAAGAAAAAATTATTCAGCAACATAACATCGAGGTCAACGACAACGAACTGTACATCGCTGCAGCCCGCTTACTGAACGCTTACAGCGGGGGGCAACTCCCGCCCCAGCGTCTGTTCGGGGAGGTGGAGCATCTGCTCAAAGATGAAAAAGCGCGCGAAAACGTTCAGGATATCGTCATCCAACAAAAAATCGCGGCGCTTGTCGGCGAGACGGTCGCCATCGTCAAGAAGCCCATGCCGCTCGAAGAAGCCCGCGAATGGGTGCGTAACCTGCCTAAATACAGCGCCCTGCCGCCCCAAATCGCTCCCGCTCCCGCTTTCGAAAACGCGCTCTCTGAAAGTCTGGCCGATTCCGACGCCCAATAACTTTTCATCGCCTGAATTGTTATAGCCAAAAACAACCGCAAATCATGTTTGACAAAAAAGAATTTCAGAAATATGCCACCAGACACCTTGGTCTGAGCGGCATGCGCGTCGAGGAGTATATGGAAAAAAGCGTGCGCGGAATCCAAAACCTCACGCCTTACGTCATCGAAGAGCGCCAACTCAATGCAACCCAGCTCGACGTGTTCAGCCGCTTGATGATGGACCGCATCATCTTTATGGGCGTGCCCGTCAACGATCAGGTCTCCAATATTGTGCAGGCTCAGTTGCTGTTTCTGGAGTCGGCCGACGCCAAGCGCGATATTCAGATGTTCATCAACAGCCCGGGCGGTTCTGTTATCGACGGATTAGGCATTTACGACACCATGCAGTATGTCTCTCCCGATGTGGCCACCATCTGTACCGGACTGGCCGCCTCGATGGGCGCCGTGCTGCTCGCCGCCGGCGCCAAGGGCAAGCGCAGTTGCCTCTTCCACAGCCACGTGATGATACACCAACCCATGGGCGGCGCGCAAGGACAGGTATCCGATATCGAGATCACATACAAACTGATCAAAAAGATGCAAAAATCCTTGTACGAGATCCTCGCTTACCATACCGGACAACCCTACGAAGTCATTGAGCGCGATTGCGACCGCGACAACTGGATGAGCGCCGACGAAGCCAAAGAATACGGTCTGGTGGACGAAGTGCTCAGCCGCAACAACCCCAGAGCGGTCAATTCCTAATCTTTCCGCCCGACGGCCAATCCCGCTTCATGGCAGAGCGGGATTGGCCGCTACACGCTTACGGCAAGCGGGGTAGATCAATTTTTTTCGATAAGATGAAAAAAGGCAAACAAGAAAACGAACAGCATTGCTCGTTCTGCGGACGCAGTAAACACAGTGTGTCCATGCTGATCTCCGGCCTTGAGGCCCACATTTGCGACATGTGCGTCGAGCAAGCCTATGACATCGTCAACCGCGAAATGGGCTTCGAGGGCGACGATTCAGACGCAAAGCCTTCTCCATCTGCTCGCAAAAAATCTGCCGCATCCGGCCCTACCCCCCTCACCCCTCCCCGCGAACTAAAGGCTTTCTTAGACCAGTACGTCATCGGACAAGACGACGCCAAGCGCGTGCTTTCGGTAGCCGTTTACAACCACTATAAACGCCTCAACTCCCAGCTCAAAGGACAAGCGGACGATGTAGAAATCGAGAAGTCTAACATCCTCTTCATCGGGCCCACCGGCACCGGCAAGACCCTGCTGGCCAAAACGATCGCCCGGCTGCTCCAGGTGCCCTTCGCCATCGTCGATGCGACCGTATTCACCGAAGCCGGTTATGTGGGCGAAGACGTAGAGAGCATCCTGTCCCGCCTGCTCCAAGTCTGCGACTACGACGTGAACGCCGCCGAACGCGGTATCGTCTATATTGACGAAATCGACAAAATCGCCCGTAAGCAGGATAATCCCTCCATCACCCGCGACGTATCCGGCGAAGGTGTGCAGCAGGCCCTGCTCAAAATGCTCGAAGGCTCTGAAGTGCTCGTGCCCCCTCAAGGCGGACGCAAGCACCCCGACCAGAAGATGGTCAAAGTCAACACCCGCAACATCCTCTTTATCTGCGGCGGCGCTTTCGATGGCATCGAAAAAATCATCGCCCGCAGGATCAACACGCAAGTGATCGGATACGGCAAACGCGACCAGGACAAGATAGACCGCGAAAACCTGCTCCAGTACGTATCGCATCAGGATGCGCGCCAATTCGGTCTGATTCCCGAATTGCTTGGCCGCCTGCCCGTCATGGCATGGCTCGACGCGCTGGATCAGCACACCCTTCGCCGCATACTTACCGAGCCGCGCAACGCCATACTGCGGCAATACCAAAAACTCTTCGAAATGGAAGGCGTCAGGTTGATCTTCCCCGACGATACGATAGATCTCATCGCCGAAAAGGCTATCGAGTACAAGTTAGGCGCCCGCGGTCTCCGCTCCCTTTGCGAAGCCATCCTCATGGATGCCATGTTCGACCTCGAATCCGTCGAAGGACTCAACGGCAAAACCCTCAGTATCAGCCGCGAATACGCGATGCAGAAAATGGACAGGGCGCGGCTCCGTGCCGCCTGAACGCTCCGCTTGGCGCCCCTGTGCAGCGCAGGCGCAGATCCCCGGTACCATGTCTGCGCCGTTTTTTTTCGGAAAAAAAGATGCGCGCAAAGCGTTCACGCGATGGGCGAGAAGTTTTTTCACGCAAAGAGCGCAAAGACAGTATTGACGGGCTTTGCGCGCCTCCCTTTTGCGGGCTTAACGCCTTCTTTCGAAAGCCCCAAAGGCGTGGTCAAGTATGGACACAAAATAAGTTTTTTGCCTGTATTCGCTTTTTTTACGCATTTTTGCGGATAAAACATTAAATGTCGCGTCGTCTAATCGCCCGACATCTTCTTATGGCTGACGTAATAAAGCTACTCCCCGACCATATTGCCAACCAAATTGCCGCCGGCGAGGTGGTGCAAAGGCCCGCCTCCGTCGTCAAAGAGTTGGTAGAAAATGCAATAGACGCAGGCGCGTCAAGTATCCAACTCATCGTACGCGACGGCGGTCGCACCCTTATTCAGGTGATCGACGACGGCTGTGGGATGTCGCCTACCGACGCCCGGATGAGCCTTGAGCGCCACGCAACCTCCAAAATAAGCGACGCCAAAGATCTGTTCGCGATACAAACCCTGGGGTTTCGGGGCGAGGCTTTGGCCTCCATAGCGGCGGTCGCTCAGGTTGAGATGCGCACCCGTCGCGCCTCGGACGAGCTGGGCGTCCTGCTGGTGGTAGAAGACTCTAAGGTGCTGCGTCAGGAACCCTGCCAGACGAATGCCGGTACCGGCATCTCGGTCAAGAATCTGTTCTACAACGTTCCCGCTCGTCGCAATTTCCTGAAGAGCGATCCGGTTGAGATGCGCCATATCCACGACGAGTTCATCCGCATCGCCCTGGCCAATCCGGATGTCGGTTTTGCGATGCACGCCAACGACGAGGAGACTTATCGACTCGCCGCGGGCAACCTGCGCCAGCGTATCGTCAAAATTTTTGGCGAAGCCTATAACAAGCGTCTGGTTCCCGTAGAGGAAGAAACCGAAGCGGTGCGCATCTACGGTTTTGTAGGCAAGCCGGACTATTACAAAAA
>JBKBLI010000035.1:0-15566 GCA_046296435.1 Saprospiraceae bacterium
CAGGTTGGTCGGGATGGCTTCGTAGTCCACGCCATTGACGGCGCTGCCCCAGATGTTGTAATCCAAGGCCATATCCGCCTCGGCGGGCGAAGCCAGCGAAAAAGTCAGCATCCCGGAGGCGCATCCTTCGGCTACGGCTCCGCTATTGCCCGGAGTGGCCAGATTGACGCGCAGCAATCCGGTGCCAAAGCTCTTGGCCTCCAGAAATACGCCTGAGTCAAAAATCGGATCGCCCACATCGGCTATGGCTAAGCGGATCGTGTATTGCTGACAAGGCGTAACTATGGCTTCAGCCGTCAGCACCGTCGTGAATCCGTCATACACAGGCTGCTTGTTGACGCCGTTGTTGTTGATGTAATACTGTACGTTGAGCGGCGTGCAGGCTGGATTGTTGGGATTTTGGGGATGGAGGTTGTTGATGGATACGGGTAGCGTGGTATTCGGGATCAGGGCGATGTTGGTCCAGTTGGGGAAGCCCGGCCCCTGAATGAAAAACCCAAAAATATCGTTGAAAGTACTGCATCCATACTCCGGATACTCTTCTGAGCCAAAGACATACCGAAAACGCAGGGTGTCGGATATGGGCACAAATGTAATTTCATACCGACACAGATCGAACAAGGCGCCATTGCCACCGGGTAGCTGGCCGGCCAAAACCGGATCGAATGTACCCGCGTTGGACAAGGCAGAACTGGCAAACTGAAAGCCAAGACCGCCTACGCCAAACGCGCCGGCCGGCACGCTCAATACCCTGCCTGTGCTCATTACGATGCCGCGATCCAGGCCTACATAAGTCTGGCCATCGGTAAAATAGCCCACAGCTAAGGGGTCGCCTACATAGTTAATGTTGATGATTTCCACGCCATCTCCCAGGAAGATGTTGGAAATCATGTTTTCGGGCGTAAACGGACCAGAGGTCGCATCGGCAAACTGCATGGTTTGGGAGTGGGCTCTCCACGCGCCTGCAAAAAAGAGACCGCAAAGGGCCAGTCGTGAAAACAGAGTCATGTGTGATTTTTTCTTTCAGATGTTGCGTTTAATGGACTTTTCAAGAGGATTGCATACGAGGCAAATTTGGCAAGCGACTCGACCAGCGAAAGAAAAACGGCCTTAAAAGTAAGGCTTTTCAAAAAAATGCCGGCTTTGTTTTTTTTGATTTTGCTTAAAAGAGCTATTTCGGCACAAAAAAGATGCCTTGCGCGCTTAATTTTTTCCGTAAGCATCTGATTTGATAATTTTGCACAAAAAAAGCCCATGTTGAAATTTGTCTTTGCGCTGACGCTATGTACGCTTGTGGGCGGCGCCATAGCCCAGACTCCCGACACCCGCCGATACCCGCTCTCCAGATCTTATCTCCGCGGCGACATCGGCAATTGCTTTGAAAACACTTGCACAGAAGCCGACCGGGCCTTCAGGCTCGGTTTCTGGGATGATGCGGCGCGCCTGTATCGCGCCGCCAAAAGTTGCGACGATGCCAATCAGGAGCATCGCAAGGATATGAACGCCCGCATTGAATTGTGTCGCCTCAAAGCGGAGGAAGAGCTTCGCAGCGCCGCGCTTGAGGCGCGCATGGCTGCCCGCAATGCCATAGCTACGGCCCGGGCCGCCGACGCTCAGGACTTGCTCCGCAAGTTTGATCGCACGGGCGCTTACCGGCTGGCAGATTTTGCCTATGAGTACATAGCGCCGCCCAAGGGGGCCAATTACCCTTGCGCGCAGGCTATTCTCGACGCCTGGCAGTATTCGCCGACGCGTTACGGAGCTGTCCAAACGGACGACGAAAGCATAGTTTTTCAAACTCCGTTTTGTTATGAAGCGGCCATTGGTCTTGGCAGCCAATGCCTGACGCGCTTTTTTGTCAAAGATAAAAAAGAATACGTAGCCGTACTGTCGAAGCAGAATCGCAAGCTCTACATCTGGGACATGTCCGACTTGTCCAAGTTGTCCGTTCAGCCTGTGGACAGCTCATTTGTGGATTTCGACGCGTCGCCCGACGGCGGCGTTTTGGTTTTTTTTTCAGAAAAAGAAGCCGTCATTCGCCGCGACAACGGTCGCGAGTTGCTGCGCCTGCCTTGGGGCAAAGGCTTCATCTTTCGTTTTTCGCAGTCGGGCGACAGGGCCTATGTCTATGCTCCGCAAAGCGGCGAGATCGCGCTTCATCGATTGGAAATACGCCGCGGACAATCTGTGCGAAATGTCGGCGTCAAAAGCAATCGGGCCTCAAACGTCTATGCAGTGGAATCCGGGGGCGAAAACCCGCCATACGCTGAGCGATTAGGGTCAAACTTGCGCGATTTCAAGGTGGCGCGCAATCGCCTTTGGCTGCTGTACGACGAGGGGCTTTTGGCCTATCAGGAGGATGCTTCAGAAAGTGTTGCAGATCGTTTTTTGCGTATTTTTTACTTTGAGGCGGCGGCGGCAGAACGGCCGCTTTACGCCTTGCGCCTTTGCGGCGACCTTTCGGTGGTCTGCGCCGATCAGGCGTCCGTTTGGTTTTTTGGGCCGCCGTCGCTGAGCGCTCCGGATAGTTTGCGTCTGAAAGGTTTTTCTGAGAGTCAACTGTTGGGCGTGTCCAAATCGGGTTCTTTGGCGGCCAGTTATCGCCGGTATGACGCTGCGCAGTACGCGCTTTACACGCACGATGTCAAAAGCGGCAATTACGCGCACGGCGCCATCATGTCCGAATATTTGACGGAGGCTGATTTTTCGTCGGATTTGGCCTGGCTGGCTACCTGTACGCCTGCCGGGGCCTTGTTGCTCTGGCGCCTGCAGGAGGGCGAAGAGGCTGCCAAAGCGTTCATTCCACAACGGCTTGAGCGGCTTGTGCTTTCGGACGAGGGGCAGACCTACTTGCTGGTCGAAAACGACGCCGTGCGCGTGTTCGACGCCGATCATTGGGATAAGCCGTTGGCGGAGATCCCTTGCCGCATCCCGGCAGATAAAATAGCCGAATGGGCGCTGGCGCACAGGGGCGACTGGATTGCCTTGCGACATGCGGCTGACAGTCTGCTGATCTACGATTGGAAACGCCGCAAAGGCGTATCTGCTCACGCGCCCATGCCCACAACTATCATGCGCTTCAACGCAGATCAAAGTTTGCTGGCCATTGCCGATCCGACGCATATCCGGGTGATCGAAACGGCCACAGGCCGCCTCAGGGGCCAAATTGCTTTTGAGAACGAACCGACCAAGCTGAGTTTCATCGGCAAAAGTAATCAGTTGCTTGTGGTTTATGGCGTCGAGTCGGGCGATGCAGGCTACCGACAACTGATCAGAATATGGGATCCGGCAGCGGGCTGGGGCGAGAGCGTGAAACTGCCGCGTTACAGTATAATCGAGGCTGAAGTATCGCCCCAGGGTCGAGTGGCAGCCTTTAGCAACGGATCTGATATCCGCCTCTTTCAGTTGGACCGACCGGACGAAGAGTACAGCGCTATACGAAGTACCGGACAGACCATTCAGGGGATGTGCTTTATGCCCAACGAAAGCACCTTGGCCGTCTCCTACGCCGACGGGCAGATCGTGCTATGGAATGTGGCGGACGGGAAGCGCATCGTGGTCATTCGCCCCGCCCTGTCGCCACAGATGCGCATAAGCGAGATACGCTTTGTCAAAAATGGCTCGGCCCTGCGCATGCGCCAATTCAAAAGCGTAGGCGGCGACCGCTATGTTCAGACGCTTCCGTTGGTAGATGTCGATCCCGAGCTGATACGCCTTTCGCTGTTCGTCAACAACCGCCAGTTGCGCGCCTTCACTTCGGATCAGATCCGCGAATACGAATTGGAAGAAGCCCTTAGTTATCCGGGTAATTTTGAGCGGATAGCCGCTTCCGAAGACCTGCCTTTGATCCGCTCCTTTTTTTCCTTTTATCAGGAGCAAGCCGTCGGCAGCAACAACATCGCTACCGTGAGCGAGTATTGCGACAAAGCCCTTTATTTGTACCGACGTTTAGACGACAATACAAGAGAGGAGTTGCGGGCCAGAATTGTCGGCATGTATGCCGATTATGCCTGGAAACTCCTCTTGCGCGAACGCATTGCCGAAGCCGAGAAAGTCAACAGTATTCTTGTGCAGGAGTTCGGCGCCGGTCGGCAGGCCAATCGAATCGCCGCGCATCTTGGCCTATTGCGCGGCAACTACCCCGAATCGGCGCGGCTCTTTGTTCAGTATCTGATCGATGCCGACGACGATTTTTTCGAAGTCTCTTCGGAGTTGGCTCAAGACTTCCGCCAGTTCGAAGAGTACGGTTTGCTCAACGCCGCTCACAAGGGTTTTATCTGCGGGCTGATGGGCGATCTGATCAACCTCGATGAGACCTGCGCCGGAGAGATTGACCCCGTCTATCCCCTTTTGCCGACGGCCACATACAGGCGTTGGGAGGCGTTCAAACTGGGGTATGCGATAACCTATTGCGAAGATCAACGCCTCGAAAATCTTCAGAGGGCCTTGGAGCTGACCCAGACGCTGTGGGCTGCCGACAACGACAAATATCAGATCGAATTAGAAAACTGCATCCTGCGTTTGGCCGAATGGCACGAAACCCGCGCTCTTGTCGAGGAAGACCATCTGTTCCATAGCCGCTATCTGGAGGATGCCGTGCAGTATTTGAAGCGCATGGCGCCTTTCAAGGTGAAAGAGAAATTGCGGCTCAATTATATGACGCGCAATCGCCTGAACGCAGCCAAGTCGCAAATCCGCCTCCGCCGCTCGGACGATGCCCTGCAGATTTGCGCGGAAGGGCTTGCTATCGGCCAGAAACTACTCGATTTGTACCAAAACGATCCTTTTGAGTCCCAGTTCGTCAAGTCCGATCTGATCGGCGGCCTGAAACTGCAAGTCGCCTATGCAAATCTCTATGCCGAACGCCTTGCCGAGGCTTCGAAAGCCTACAAGGAAGCGCAGGAACTCGGCGCTTACGTCATAGCCGGCGACGAAATGGAGGGATATCTGGCCTACTTGCGCAAGGACTTCGACGCCATGTTGTTCGCTTTTGGCAACACAAACAACGAGGATGCGTTGTCGGATATCCTGTACGTGTTGACACGGCTTCAGGAAAACGAGCACGGACTACAGGACGACACCCTGATCCGGAATCTGGTCGTCGCGTTTCGTGAGGCAAGGCCCAATTTGGACATAAACCAGGTTTTGTTTCTGAGGGCAGAAAAATTGGCGCGCACTTACCATGTCCAAATGCGCGCCGCCGAAGCCATAAGATGGATAAAGGAGGCGCTCCTTATCGCAAATAAATTGCGCGAAACCAAAGATGAAAATTTAAACATGTGGGAGGAATACTACGTCGGCGCGCTCATTAGTCGGGCTTATTTCAGCCTTTTCCTTCCCAACCCTCCGCTCGACGAGGTCATTGCGCTTTCGGAGGAAGCCCTCGCCGCCATCCAAAATCTGGATGGTATCTACACGGACTCTTCTTTGGCCCTTACCAATTTGGCGCATGCCTTGCTGATCCGAAACCAAACGGGTGATCGCCAACGGGCCCTTGATGCCTATCGCGCCTACTTGACTTCTGCCTTTCAGGAACAATGTCCGCGTATGGCGTTGATTCACGACTGGCAGGAACTGCTACAAGCGGGAGTTCGCATGCCAGATTTGAGAGGAGCGATAACACAGATATTCGACGACGAAGCGGACAGAAGCGCCGCGCTCAAGGCCATCGAGATGCTTGGCCTGGATTAGTGTTCTGAAAAAAGATCATACGCTGGCCGATTCGCATCTTGGGGTTTGCGATGGATATCGGTGTAAATGGGCTCTTCGAGTTGAGCTCAGCGCAAGGGCGTCGCCCTACAACCTTAGGCGCTTGCCTTTTTTCGAAAAAAACGGACGATCAAGGGCGTAGCGCGTGCGCGCAAGGCGTCAAATGCGAAAAAGGGTTGCATTTTCTCCCCGTACACAGGCGTCTGCTTGCTCACTTGTCACCCCCCGCGATAACCTCGAACTCGGTGCGGCGGTTGCGGGCGCGGCCCTCGGGCGCGCTGTTGTCGGCGATGGGGCGCTGCATGCCATAGCCTTTGTGCAGGAGGCGTTCGGGGGCGATACCCTTGCCGATCAGGTAGTCTTTGACGGCAAGGGCGCGGGACTCGGAGAGCCTGAGGTTGGCGGCCGGGTCGCCTACGTTGTCCGTGTGCCCGTTGATCTGGATGCGAAGATCGGGGGAGTTACGCAGCAGCGCGGTCAGGCGCTCCAGTTCCGGATACGACTCGGGCTTGAGGGTGGCCGAGCCGAACTCGAAGAAGATGTTGCGCAACACTACGGGCGTCGAGGGTTCTGAAGATTTTGTGTCAGATTGGGCAATAGGCGTGAGCCGTACATCGAGGAGGATAGGGTCTGCGGCGCTGCGGGTTTCGCTGAGGTCCACATTTTCAGAGAAAAACAAGTACCCATCTTTGCCGATATTGATGGCGTATGATTTTCCGGCGGGCAGACAAGCGAGGACGGTTCCATCGCTTTTGGCGGTGGTTTGCAGCGCGGGGGCGCCTTCGGGCAGGAGGAACATGTCGAGCAGGGCGGTCAAGGGCGCCCCTGTCAGGGCGTCGGTGACTGTCGCTTTGAGGTAGGTGACAGGCTGAGGCCGCACGGACTCGGGCAGTTCGAAGCTGTACAAATCCATGCCGCCTGCGCCGCCGGGCCTGTTGCTGGCGAAATAACCTTTGCGGCCGCTGAGTCCGACGACAAACATACCTTCGTTGCCCTCGGTATTGATCGGGTAACCGAGATTTTGGGGGGCGCCCCAAGAGCCGTCGGGTTGTCGGCGGACGACGAACAGGTCGTCGCCGCCCATACCCGGAAGGCTATCGCTGCTGAAGTACAGCGTTTGTCCGTCGGGGTGTAGAAACGGGGTGTGCTCGTTGCCGGCAGAGTTGATCCCTGGTCCGAGATTTTCGGGTTTGGTCCATTTGCCGCCGATGGGACGGGTGGTGATCCAGAGGTCTTTGCCGCCGTATCCGCCAGGGCGTTCGCTGGCGAAGATGATGGTGCGGTTGTCGGCGCCTATGGTGGGTTGCGACTCCCAGTATTGGGTATTGATAGCGCCGCCAAAGGGGGCTGGTTTGGTCCAGACGCCCTCGCGCTCTATGGACCAGTACAGGTCGCAGGAGCCTTTGGCGCCTGCGTCGTTGCGGTTGCAGGCGGTGAAGGTAAGCCAGGATCCGTCGGGACTGATGGCCAGGGCGCCTTCGTTGTACTTGGTATTGAGTTCGGCGACGGGGGTGGCTTTTTGCCAGGCGCCGTCGCCCCATTTACTCATGTAGAAATCTTCGTTGCGGTTCATCTGGCGGGTAAAGATGAGGGTTTGCTCGTCGCCGGTGATGGAGGGGAAATATTCGTCGTATTGGGTATTGACGCCCGGTCCCAGCGATTCGGGCTTGAAGGGTACCGGATTCGAGTAGGCGTGGGCTACAAAGAGGGCGCGCTCTTTGAGGCTGGCGGCTTTGGACGCCAGAGCGGGGTTGGCTTGAGGCAGCGCCATGTAGCGCGCAGCTAATGCAGCGGCGGCCCCGAAGTTTTTGAGGTAAAATTCGCAGCGCCCCAGGTAATAGAGCACATGCGGTGCGTAGGTAGAGTCCAAATCCAAGGCGCGGTTGTACCAGTCGCGCGCTTCGGCGTAGCGCTGCTGCGCCTCTTGTAGGTCTCCGAGGGCAATCGGGGCGTCGATGAACTTAGGATCAGTCTTTGTCGCTCTTTCGAAGAATCCAATGGCGATTTCGGTTTTGCCGGATTGGGCGGCCAAAATGCCTTCTTGATAGGCTTTGGCGGCGCGCGGGTTGGCGTTGGCGGCAGTGTTGTAGCTTTTTTGCGAAAAAGCCTGAGCGCAAAGGCCGCTCCAAATCATGATGAGCAGCGCGCCCCGGGAGAAGGTAGCTTGGATCTTTCGTGCACAAAACATCTCTTTATATAACGTCGATTTGTACGGGCTTGTTGTTTTGGATCGGCGGGGTGCGACCCCATTCTGGCAAAAATCGGGCTTTTGAGGGATGTGGCGGACGACGCAAATGCGGATGCTTTCGGTATCCGGCCGCGCAGGGCCGTTTTGTCGCTTTCCTTATTCTGTCAGGGCTTCGCCCGAATAACTCTGCCAGACGCTGCGAACTATTGGACCTGGCCGCGTGTTCCATGCGCGCGTCGCAAACAACAGTATTGAGGGTGAGCGCGCGCTATTTTTAAGAAAAAAGCAAAAGGATATGCCGTCAATTTGGAAGCAGCCGGTTACGGTAGAGGGTCTCAACGAACTGAATCGCAATACCATGGGTCAGGCGCTGGGTATTGTGTTTACCGAAGTGGGCGACGATTATCTAAAAGCCGAGATGCCGGTGTCGAGCGCTACCGTTCAGCCGTTTCGAATCCTGCATGGCGGGGCCAGCGTGGCTTTGGCTGAGACGCTGGGCAGCGTGGCCGGCACGCTTTGTCTGAGCGACCTGAGCGCGCAGCAAGCTGTAGGTCTGGAGATCAACGCCAACCATTTGCGCAGCGTGCGCGAGGGCGGGCGCGTGACCGGGGTGTGTCGGCCGGTGCGCATCGGACGTCAGATTCAGGTTTGGCAGATCGAAATCAGCGATGAAAAAGGTCGCTTGGCTTGTATTAGCAGACTTACTGTGGCTGTGGTGTCGATGGGGGGGTAGGCGATCTGACGCCAAGGCTCTACATTTGCACTCTTTTTAGCGGATAAGCGCGATGTTCAGTTGCCTTTTTCAAATCCAAACCATGCTGTTTCTTTTTTTATGGGAAAAAAAATAACCGCGAGTTATTGCCTCGCCATAGCAGTTTGCCTGAGCACGCTTCAGGCCCAAAACTTCAACCTACAATTTCGCAGTAAGCTCACGTTCCCCGGGCAGACGCTGGCCAATGTATGGGGTTACGCCCAGGATGGCAGGGAGTATGTGTTGGCCGGCGGCTCTCTGGGCCTAATCATCGTGGACGTCACGAATCCCGATACGCCGCAGACCATCGTTCAGATACCCGGAGCCAACAACCTATGGAAGGAGGTGAAAACGCATAAATACTGCGCCTATGTGACCACCGAAGGCACGGGACAAGGGCTTCAAGTGATTGACCTTCGCAAACTTCCCAGCCCGGATCTCGATTATTACAATTACAAGGGCGACGGCCCGATAGCCGGCCAACTCGATCGGATTCACGCCTTGCACATGGATACTACGGCGGGCTTTTTGTATTTGTACGGTAGCGGTTTGTTTAACGGCGGCGCCTTGGTTCTCGATCTTAACGACGACCCCTACACGCCCAAGTACGCCGGCAAATTCGATCAGTTGGGCTACGTGCACGACGGCTACGCCAACAACGATACGCTGTATGCCTGTCATATCTACGCCGGCGTGATGTCCATCGTGGACATGCACGACAAAAGCAATCCTATCCTGCTTGGCGCCGTGCAAACGCCCGGGCGATTTACACACAACTCCTGGATTCAGAACGACGGGCGATACATCTTTACGACCGACGAGACGACGCCTTCGTTTTTGACGGCATACAACATATCTGATCCCGACGATATCATCGAACTGGATCGCTTTTCGACCAACGACGGCAGCGGCTCTATCGGCCACAATACCCACAACGCCAACAATTGGCTTGTCACCTCCTGGTACACCGACGGCGTGGTGATCAACGATGCGCATCGGCCCGGCAATCTGGTCATGACCGGCTGGTATGACACCTGGCCCGGTACGGGGGCCAACTTCAACGGCTGCTGGGGCGCGTATCCGTTTTTCCCATCGGGTACGATAGCCGCCACCAATATTGAGCCTGCTGAGTTGTTTATTTTGACCCCCAATTATGTGCGCGCCTGCTATCTGGAGGGCAAAGTGACCAGCGAATGCGACGGCAAGCCGGTGGTTGGCGCCCAAATCTCGATTGTGGGCGGCGATCCGGGATCTCAGAAGTTGAGCAACAACAACGGTTTTTTCAAAACCGGACAGGTTACGCCGGGCGAATTTACCGTCAAGGTGAGCAAGGCGGGATTTGACGAGGCCTTCTTTACAGTCACGCTCATCCCCGGCGAGGTTGCGCAACTGGACGTTGCGCTCGGCCAATCGGGCAGCGTCAACATCGCGGGCACAGTGGTGCGCAAAGAAGACCAGGCGCCTTTGGCCAATACGCCCGTGGCGCTGGCCAATGCGGCCGGCCAATTCTTCGAAGTGCAGACTGATGCGGCCGGGCAATTTGCCCTTGATTGCATACCGGGCGGCGACTATCAGGCGGCCGCCGCCGCTTGGGGCTACCTCAACAGCAGCGTCAACGCCCAAGGCGGCAACGTTGTACTCGAACTTCCTTTCGGATATTATGACGACTACGGTTTTGATCTGGGCTGGGAGAGCGCGGGCAACGCCGTCTCAGGATTTTGGGTGCGCGGCGTGCCGATAGCCACCATCTTTCAGAACCAGATCGCCAATCCCGGGGCCGATGTGGCCGGAGATACCAACGACAAATGCTACGTGACCGGCAACGGCGGCGGCGGCGCGGGCGCCGACGACGTGGACGACGGCGTGGTGACGCTCACCAGTCCGTCCATGGCCCTATCCAATTACAAGGATGCTACGCTGAACTTTTGGTATTGGTTCTTCAATGCCGGCGGCGCTACCACGCCCAACGACAAGTTTGAAGTACATCTGATCAACGGCCTGGAGGAAGCGCTCGTGTTGGTAGAGACTGCATCACAAAGCGAGTGGCGCTATTCGGGCGACATCAAGCTATCGGATTATTTTGCTACCTTGACCAATGATGTGCGCGTGCGCTTCAGCGCTTACGATCTGCCGGGTTCGGGACATATCGTGGAGGCGGCGGTAGATGTGTTCAGGGTGACGCCCGGCGATATCATCGTTACGACGGCGGCGCCGGAGCAAGCGCTTGAGTTCAGCGCCGCGCCTAATCCCTCTGGCGGTATATTCAACTTGCGCATTCAGTGGCCGGGCGCCGAGTCGCTCCGCCTCGAAGTGCGCGACGCGCTGGGACAGATGACGCTCAATCAGACATTAGACAACCGACAGGCGGCCCTGCTGCAATTGGGCGCCAACTGGACGCCGGGGACTTACATCGCTACCTTGTACGGTCCTAATGGCGCCGCTCAACAACTCAAGCTGGTCAAAATCTGACCTGAGGACGACGCCCTCAGCGCACCAGCGTTGCGTCGCCGAAATCTAACTCTTCGCGCCCGTCTGTGTACAACAGGCGGGCGCGCCAAACGAATACTCCCGGCTCCAGCATCTGCCCCCGGAAAGAGCCATCCCAGCCAAACTGGGGGTCGTTGGCCTGAACGTTGCGCGCCTCATACAGCAATCGGCCCAAGCGATCGAATACTTGAAATTCGGCTATCAGACGCACCCCTGAATCGGCAAACACGGTGAGGCGGCGGTTGGTATCGTCCATTGAGGAGGGTGAAAAGATGTTGGGCACATAAATGCTGCGCCGCCGATTGACCTCTACAAACAGGGTGTCCACGGCTTGACAGCCCTCTATGTCGGTCACCCGCAGTGTGAAGAGGCCGGACCGCGCCGGATACAGCAGCGCCTCCGTAGGGGATAGCGCCTCGGCCTGATCGGCCGGCGACCACTGGGCGGCGACAAGTATGCGATCCGGACTGTCGTAATTCAGCATGAGGGTGTCGCCGCTGAACAGGGTGTAACGCCCCGGCTCTACGCCAAATACAAATTGCGAGCCTTCCGGCAACACAACGCCTTCGGTCTTGAAGCAGGCGTTGGCGTCGCGCGCCGTGATAAAATATTGGCCGGGACGCAAGTCCGTCCATTCGGTCTGCGCTCCGGAAAACTGATTTTGAAAAAAGAAAGCGTAGGGCGGCGTACCGCCTGTTACGGCGCTGATCCGGATAAGGCCGTTGTTGCGACCCAGGCAGGGTTCGCCAACGGCTTCCGCCTGTACCTCTATCGGATCGGGCTGTGCAATAAACCCTTCGAAAACAGCGCTAACGCCCGCGGCGTCCGTTGTGCTCACCGTATAAATGCCCGATTTGAGTTGGCCAAAAATCAGACGCTGCCCGACGTTCGAAAATTCGCCGATACCCGAGCTGTTGTCTGGCCCGGTCCACTGATAGAATACGGGGGCAGGGCCGGTTTTCAGCGTCAATTGCAGGGCGCCGTCGACGCCACCGAAGCAGTTGGCGGGGAATGTGCGCACTTCGACTTCTGCGGCGCGCAGGAATAGAGCCGACGCGTTGAAAAAGATGAATAATATGCAGTTTTTCATGACAGTGTAAACGGTTAAAGGCCTGCAAAGTTAGTCCAAATGGCGCAGTTGCCTGATTGTGTTGTCGAGCGAAGCACAAACCGCCATCAATTTCGCAAGTTTTTCGGAGTTTTGCCCGGCTGATGAGGCGCTGAGAAAAGCGCCGTTTTTTCGAGAAAAGTACTGCATCAAAACGCTGCGCCCATGCAAGAAAACGCCCGCTCATACAAACTCCTCAACGCCGCCGTCATCGTGGCGGCCTTAGGCTATTTTGTGGATATTTACGATCTCTTGCTCTTTGGTTTTGTGCGGGTGCGCAGCTTGAGCGACCTGGGCTACTCAGGCCAGGAGTTGACCGACGTGGGCATATCGCTGCTCAACTGGCAAATGATCGGCATGCTCATCGGCGGCGTGCTCTGGGGCGTCCTTGGCGATCGGCTGGGGCGCATATCCGTATTGTACTTTTCGATTCTGATGTACTCTGTGGCCAATATTCTCAACGGCTTTGTGCATTCGGGCGAAAGCTATGCCCTGTATCGCTTCATCGCGGGGGTTGGGCTGGCCGGCGAATTGGGGGCAGGCATCACCTTGGTATCTGAGGTGCTGCCTAAAGAAAAGCGCGGCTATGGCACGATGCTGGTAGCGTGCATTGGTCTGAGCGGCGCGCTGCTGGCCTGGGTGATTAACCATTTTTTTTCGTGGCAGACCTGCTATTTCATCGGCGGCGGTATGGGCTTTTTGCTGCTGGGGCTACGCTTGAAGGTCAATGAGTCGGGTATCTTTGAGCGCGTGAAGCAGGATTCGGCTATCCGCAAGGGTGATTTCTTGTCGTTGTTTTCCAAACGGGAACGTTTTGTGCGTTTTGCGCGCTGCCTTTTTGTGGGCGCCCCTACGTGGTTTGTGGTAGGGATATTGGTGACGTTAGCCCCTGAGTTTGGCGCCGCTAAAGGTCTGGACGGCATCAGCGCCGCCAATGCGATCGCTTCCTGTTATGGGGGGCTTATTCTGGGCGACGTTGCCAGCGGTCTGTTGAGTCAGTTCTGGCGCAGTCGCTTGAAGGTCATGGCGTTCTTTCTGTCGCTTGACGCGTTAGCCATAGCGTATTATCTATACGCCGGATTTACCACTCCCGGATCCATGTATTTTGCGCATTTCTTGCTGGGGTTCTCGGTGGGTTTTTGGGTGATTTTTGTGACGATAGGGGCCGAGCAGTTTGGCGCCAACCTCCGCGCTACGGTGGCTACTTCTGTGCCCAATTTTGCGCGCGGCCTACTTGTGCCGATTGCCGCGTCGTTTCGTTGGCTCAAGGGGCCTGACGGACTGGGCGATCTGATTGCCGCAGCCACAGTGGTTGGCGCCGTGTGTCTGCTGATCGCTTTTGCCTCTCTGTACGGGATGCAGGAGACTTTCGACAAGGATATGAATTATGTGGAGACCTGAGGGGCGCAGGGCGGAGTTCGGAGCGCATGACCAAAGGGCGCGGGCATGCGCGCTTACTGCCGCCGCCCATTTTTTTCGAAAAAAAACCAGCGACAAAAGGGTGCGATCGGCAAATCTGCCTTACTTCTGATATGGCTCATTGCGCGCCTAAGTTTGGGGGGGACAAGTTTTGTCGTTCTGTTTCGACCCAACCGTTACTTTTTAGGGGCGTGCTGATTTTTTTATCGCAGAAATGTACGGTATGACTATCTTTGCACTGTTTAAGGAGTTTTGAAAAACGCCGCATCTATATTGCTCGCTTCGCTCATTCTGCTTCAATCGTTTGGCAGGGCTTGGGTATATTTGTCTTTCAAAATCAATCAGGATCAGATTGCCAGAACGCTTTGCGTGAACCGCTTCAAGCCCGAAAAACTTTGTAGCGGCAAATGCGTCCTACAACAGCGCCTACAGGTTGAAGACCGAAAAGACGACAAGGAGCTGCCGCAGAAGCTCAAAGATCGTATTGAAGCGTCGTATTGCTTGGATGAACTCATTTTGGCCCTCCCCGATGCGGCGTGCCTGACTGTGGGCCAGGCTAAGATTTTTGCTTACCCGATCCCCTTTACCGTCGCCTTTGTGAAGGGCGTCTTTCGTCCGCCAAACAGCATGGCGTCATTGTGGTCTTAGGATAAAACTACGGTTTCTCGCTTTGGAGACGCAAGTCGCCTGCTTTTGCAGGCCTGCCGCTGTGTAAGCATGCGCCGCACGCGCTTAAGTTGCGTGTATTTACTTGTCGCCATTGGCGTGCAATGACTGTATCCTGGCCATAGATGACTCACTTTACGCGATACCGCCGCATGACCGGGTATGGTTCTGATTTTTCGGCTTAGCCTGCGGCAGGATAGGCGGATCGCTTTTCCGTATTTTTCTGACATTTTTTTAAAGTATTCACGCTTATGGTCGCTCTTTATGGCTGCGTGAGGTGCGCTTACTGATGCGGGCCTGCGGCATGCCCTCAAGGGCGCCCCGGAGCGCTTTTTAAACAATTTTTTGACATGGAAAATACTCTTGGTCAATATGCGCAAATTGCCGCGCTTATTTTGACGGCATATTTTGCGTTGCTGGTCTGTAGCGGTTTGGTCAACTTTTTTTTGCGCTACATTGACCGGCTCTCAATCGATAAAGAAGATTTGCTGGCCTTTCGCCAAAATATCTTCAAGACCTTGGGCTTTGGCGCTACGGCCGCGCTGTTTGATATACTGCCCTTCTTCATGGTTGTATGTATCCTGCTCTGCGGGATAACCCTTTATTTGCTCTTCAACATCGAAAGGATGCTCAGGCATATAAAAAAAATCACATATATGGCGGCGCTGCTCATCTTTGCAAGCGGCGCATTTGGCCAGCAGTTAAGCGAATTTGAGAGTATCATTGAGGGTGAAAAAGCCGCATGGCTCCGTCTGCATGCCGCCGCTGATGGCGGCATGCAGAACTCGGCGGACAACCGTTCGGACATAACCTACTGTCGCTACCATTTCTGGGTTGATCCGGCGGTCAAGTACATCCGGGGTGAGATTACAACCGTTTTTGAGCCTGTTGAATCGGTGGACAGTCTGCTGTTTGATTTTTCGTCGGCGTTGACGATGGATAGTATCCTATACCACGGCGCCAAGCTCTCGTTTGCGAGCAATGGCAATATTTTGGCCGTGTATTTTCCGAGCGCGCTACCTGCTTTTTTGTCCGACTCGCTTGCGTTTTACTACCAAGGCGTTCCGGGGTCTTCGGGCTTTGGGTCTTTTATCACCAATACGCACAACGGAGTCCCCGTGATGTGGACGCTTTCGCAGCCTTACGGCGCGATGGAGTGGATGCCGTGCAAACATTCGCTGACGGACAAGATCGATTCGGTGGATATTTACGTTACGCATCCCGATGGGTACCGAGCT
>JBKBLI010000035.1:15665-21523 GCA_046296435.1 Saprospiraceae bacterium
GCGAGCAATGGCGTGTTGGTGTCTGAAACGCTGGAGGGCGGGCAAAAAACGGCCCACTGGAAATCACGCTATCCTATAGCGGCTTATTTGGTTGCTTTTGCCGTGACCAATTACGAGGTGTTTACGGACGAGGTGGCGCACGCCGACGGCCATACGCCGATAGTCAATTACGTCTATCCGGAGACAATGGCTACCGCGCAGGCGAGCATGCCCAACCTGACGGCGCAGATGCAGTTATTCAACGATCTTTTTGGCTTGTATCCCTTTCATGAGGAAAAATACGGGCATGCCCAATTTGGCTGGGGCGGCGGCATGGAGCACCAAACGATGTCGTTCATGGGTGGATTTGGCTACGAATTGATGGCGCATGAGTTGGCGCACCAGTGGTTTGGCAACAAAGTGACCTGTGGCTCATGGGCGGATATATGGCTCAATGAGGGCTTTGCGACCTATCTCAGCGGGCTTTGCTATCAGTATCTGGCGCCTCAGTTTTGGCAACAGTTTAAGCAGCAGCGTATCAACAACGTGACTTCGCAGCCCGGCGGCTCGATGTTTGTGGACGACACGACGAACGTGAGCCGCATTTTTTCGGGGCGCTTATCTTATGCAAAAGGGGCGATGGTACTGCACATGTTGCGCTGGATTTGCGGCGACTCAGCGTTCTTTGGCGGAATTCGGAACTACCTGAACGACCCCAAACTGGCCTTTGGCTACGCCCGAACGTCCGATCTGCAGGCGCATCTGGAGGCGGCTTCCGGCAAGAGCCTCCAGGGCTTTTTTGACGATTGGCACACGGGCCAAGGTTACCCTTCGTACACAATCGTCTGGTCGCAGGACGCCAACAAGTTGCTGAGTATCGAGGTGAAGCAAACGCAGTCACATCCTTCGGTGGACTATTTCGAATTGCCGCTGCCGCTACGCCTGAAGGGTGCGCAGGGGCAAGTGAAAGACATTGTTTTGGAGCATAGCTTCGACGGTCAGATTTTTCAGCATCAAGCGGACTTTGTCGTGGCTACGGTCGAATTCGATCCTGAACTGTGGCTGATCAGCAAGGACAACTCGGTTGAACAAGGGACTGTGGGCGCGAAGGGGCTTGCGGCGCTCAACTTTTCGATATCGGTAGAGCCTAATCCGGCTACAGGAGGCGTTTTGCGGGCCGTTGCGCGCGCGCCGTTTTCTTGTCAAGCGGTTTTTTCGATAGACGACATGGAAGGCCGCAACCTCTTTGCGCGCGTTGTAGGTCTTGAATCCGGCGAAAATCGCCTGTCGTTTGAGCCGACCAGATTGTCGGCCGGAATGTATCTGCTACGCATGCAGACCGCTTATGGCGATATGGCGGTCAAAGCCGTCGTTCGGTGAGCTATCGCTACTTGGGGAGGAAGGCGGTTCGCTTGCTGCGGATGAGGCGGTCGCCCGACGCTTTTGTCGTTTTGCACAAAAAATGGCGGGACTTGTACCCCTCGATATGGCTTTGCGCTTTGGCGCATGCCTACACGGGGGCTTAGGCTTGCCGACGCCGTTGCACCTTGCATTATTTCCCCCGATGCCCCCGCGCAATTAAACAGGCAAAAACTTCTTTTGATTTTACAAAATAATTTGATTGATGCAATCGACGGAAGTACCTGTCTATACCATAGGCTTATTTGGCGATAGCGTCCGGCATTTCTGGATGGGCGAATTGGGCGGATTGTTGGAGAGGTTTCCATTGTTAGAGTTTCCGCACAAACAAGACTTTTACGCCTTGATTTTGATTGAGGAAGCCGACGGTGAAATTCATATCGACAACGACCGGGTCAAACTGGATAGCCCTAAAGCCATCATCGTCAAGCCTCGATGTATAAACCACATCAGCATAAATCGCAAAGCCCACGGAACCATGATTTGTTTTACGGAGGACTTTTTTTCGCTGCGGTACAACAACAACATCTTGTACCAATTCACATTCTTGCAAAGTGAGTCCATGCCGTACATTCGATTGACGCAGGAACAAAAAACAAAGTTTGGCTTGCTGCTCCGCCTGCTTTCAGATGAGTATAGCTTGCGCAAAAGAGAGACAAAGAAGGTTTTGCGCTCTTATCTCAATATCACCCTTTTCGAACTGGAAAGATGCTACAGGCCGTTCGGGCAGGTCAAGGCCAAGAATCTGAAGCAAGAGAAAGTGCATGAGTTTGAGCGACTGATCGATAAGCATTTTGAAGAAAAAAAACTGCCTTCGGCTTACGCCGACCTGCTCCATGTAAGCCCCAATTATCTAAACAAAATCTGCAAAGAAGAGACCGGACAAACGGCAGGCGAACTGATCAGAAAGCGTATCATGATTGAGGCCCAACGGCTGCTGCACTATACCAACTATTCTGTCAACGAAATTGCCGATAAGTTGGGCTTTGAAAACCCCTCTTACTTTATCACCTTTTTCAAAAAAAACGCCGGAACCACGCCGGAACAGTTCAGGAAAAATCAAACCGTCTAAACCTTTGGGTATGAACTTAAAATTTAAAATTGCCAACATCTTTTTGACAGCGCTCTTGAGCGCCGCAATCCACGCGCAGACAGTCGATTGGTCTCAAAAAGCCAATCCCGCCAACCATCAGGTCAACGGAGTGGCCTTCAGGGCCGACGGTCAGAAGGTCCTGAGCGGGACGAACTGCCATCCGGCCGCTATACGAATGTTTGACGTATCGACCTCCGATCTCGAATGGGATTACACTGTCGGTAGTCAGTACTTGTGTATTATGGGCGTGACGTTCAGTTCCAACAACAACTACATTGCCGCTATCGAGGAGTTCGGCAACGTCTTCATTTTTGACAACACCGGCGAGGCGCCCGAGGTGCTCAGCATCGTCAATACAGGTACTTCTTACGCCTTTTCGACCGCCATCTCTCCCGATAATAGCCAGATAGCTGTAGGGTGTTCGAACGGACGGATGAAGATTTACAACCTTCCAAGCGGGAGTCTGGCTGCCAACATTGCCGCGCATCCAAATTGGGTGACGAGCGTAGCTTACTCCCCCGACGGCAACAAGATCGCTACGGGCGGAAGCGACAGAAGGGTGAAGATCTGGACTGCCGCCGGGACTTTGATCTTCAACTTTGCAGGACACAACGGCGAAATCACAAACGTAAAAGTAAGTCCTGACAACAATTTTGTCGTTTCGTCGTCCAGAGACAAGACTATCAAAATCTGGGATATTACAACGGGCGTCTTGGTTCGGACAATCGCCGGACACACAGGCGATGTGAATGGGGTTGACATCTCGCCTGACGGCAGTAAAATCGTCTCGGTATCGGCTGACGGATCTTGCAAGATATGGGATTTCAACACCGGTAATCTGCTTGCTACTTTTGGTGTAGCCAATACTGGCGCCGTCACCGCAGTGGCATGGTCGCCTAACGGCAACAAAGTGGCGACGGGTAACGAACAAAGCGACGTCGTTCTCTGGGATATCTCATCGATCACCGGTACGAAAAGTCCCTCTAAGGCAAATGATTTTGAGTTGACCTTGTTTCCCAACCCTGCATCTGTCGAACTTTCGGCGATACTCCCGGCAGGAATCGCCATTGCAAGAATAGACATCGCCGATGTCTGCGGAAGGGTCGTTTCGTCGTTCGGGCAGGCTGAGATCTCCCTGGCCGTCGGTCAATTGTCGCCAGGTCTTTACTACTTGTCCGTGATGACGACCGATAACCAGCGGGCTATTCAGCCGTTTGTCAAATACTGAATGGTTTGTAAAAAATCTTTACCATACTCAGCGCCGCATTTTTAATCCAAAAAAAGTAAGGGGAGGGGCGGAGGGAGTGGGCCATGTCCGCATCCTCCGCCCCTTGTTCATTTATGTCGGGCGCGCATCCGCGGCGCTTTTTTTTCGCGCATCAAAAAAAAAGGCACGGTTGAAAATGTAAATCCTGCGATTGAATTTCTAACTAAGGGCGCCCGTATTTCAAAGCAAAAAGCCATTTTTCGAAATAAGGCAGTAGCGAAAATCTAAATTCTTCGCTTTATCGTTTGTACATCCGTCAAGCCGGAAGGTCGGACCTTTGCGTCAAAATTTAAACGCAAGGTTATGGACTTCCCGATGTTTCACTTAGACTGGCTGAACGACCGCTTTTTGATAGCGGCCATTGCCATCTTGCACGTATTTATTAATCATGCCCTGGCCGTGGGGTTCATCCCATACATCACTTGGCTCGAACAAAAAGGTGTGATCAACGCAGGTAAGAATCAGATTACCGATTTGGCATGGGATAATCTGGTTTACCAGAAGATGAAAGTTGCATTTATTATCACCACGACGATTGGCGCCATGACAGGCGTCGGTATTTGGTTTTCGGCTGCCTTAGTTAGTCCCGCTTCTATTGGCAGTTTGATCCGCGTATTTTACTGGGCCTGGTTTATAGAGTGGATCGTGTTTGTCACGGAAGTAATCCTGATCCTGATTTATTTTTTGACCTGGAAGAATTCAAACACATCGCTCAACGCCAAGGTGCGGCACATCAAATTTGGGTGGTTCCTATCCATCTTTTCATGGATTACCATGGCGATCATTGTTGCCATTTTGGGCTTCATGATGGACCCTGGCAACTGGAATACCAACCACAGTTTGTTGAGCGGTTTGACGAATCCAATCTACCTGCCCCAGTTGCTGTTCCGCACGCCGACGGCCATGCTGGTAGCCGGCGTATTTGGCATGGCGCTTACGACCCTATTTGCCCCCAAGGGTAGCGAGATAAGGTTTCGAGCCATCAAATATGCCGGTCAATGGATCATGGGTTGGACGCCCTTAGTTGTCTTGGGCGCCATCTACTACTGGAGCGTAATGCCCGAAGCGATGAAGGAGAACATGTCCACGGCAGTCGGCACGATGCAGTTTGCGCAATACTACAACCTGCTCAAATATTTTATCGTTGCCGCCGCGTCTATATCCATTCCTCTGGCGCTATTTGCGTGGTTGGCGCCGCGCCGTATCCAATTAACCCATGTGGTGATTCCTTGTTTCTTTGTGTTCGGATTTCTGGGGATATTTGAGCGGGTGAGGGAGTTCATTCGCAAGCCATATGTGATAGGCAACTACATGTACTCCAATCTTTTGCGCGAGGAGGATTATCCGCTCTACAAAAGAGATGGTATCCTGCCATATATGACATATACCTCGGTGAGCGAGATCACCGACGAAAACAAACTCGCGGCCGGCAAGGATATTTTCATGAACACCTGCAGCCGTTGCCATACGGCTAATCCGGAGGGCGTCAACTCCATCACATATGTATTTGAGCGGATGTACGGCTTTGGTCAACCCCTGGATGAAGGCTCTATGCGGGCCTATATCCCGAACATGCACCATGGCAGGACATATATGCCGCCTTTTCCGGGCAACAAGAAAGAACTGGACGCCCTCGTGGCGTATATAAAGTATGTCCAGCAAACCGGCGAGAGCTTAGAGGGCGCGCAGACATATGGGGTTAGCGTCAATCCGCTGAACAGCGCGACCGCCGTATCCCGAAATATCGAAGCGGCCAACAAAGCGGAAGCCGAAAAAGGTTTAACGCAAAAATAGACTGAATATGTTCCTTCAAATCAGCACACCGGTACCTAAAGACATTCCTTTGCCTCTGCCTTTACCGGAATGGTCGTTGACGATACTGCTCGTCTTTTCTTTTCTGCTGCACATCATCTTTGTCAACCTGATGGTGGGCGGCACTATGGTCACCCTCTGGGCGCAAATCAAAGGCCTCAAAAATAAAGAGTACGATATCTTCGCCCACGAGGTTGCAAAGACCGTCACCGTCAACAAGAGTTTGGCGGTGGTGTTGGGCGTTGCGCCTTTGCTGAGTATCAACGCCTTATATACCCTCTATTTTTA
>JBKBLI010000035.1:21622-29398 GCA_046296435.1 Saprospiraceae bacterium
CTCGGCAAACGCCTTGACCGGGTTCGCCTGGATCATGATCATCCCCTTGGTCACAATAGCCTTTCTGCTTACCTATTTGCACAAATACACGTGGGAGCGTTTGGAGAAAAACAAGAGCATACACATCGCCATCATGGCTGTGGCGGTGGCCATATTCTTATTTATCCCCATGATATTCCTCACCAACGTGAATCTGATGATGTTTCCCGAAAAGTGGGGAATGGTCAAGGGTTTCGCAAGCGCGCTGATGTTGCCCAATGTGTTCCCCAGATATTTCGAGTTTCTGGCTGCATGCACCGCCGTCACAGGGCTGTTTCTCGTATGGTACAACAGCCGTAAGTCATACCCGGTCGAAGAGATTTATGCCTCGTTTACGCGTGCCGACATCAAAACGATTGGCTACTCTATTGCGACCGTCGGTCTCAGTTTGCAAATTCTCTTTGGGATGATCGTCATGTTTACGCTGCCTTCGAAGGGAATAAGCTATCCGGTTGTTGGCGTCATGGCTGGCGCCGGACTATTTTTGGCTTACGCTTTGTGGTTGAGTTACAAGTCGGTTGTCGGCGAAAAAGAACATATCGATGCGCATTTCAAAAAAATCACACTTTCTGTCTTGAGCTTCATGATTTTGTTTGGCGGAAGTCGTCAGATGTACAGGCACAACTCCTTAGAAAAGCATAGGGAATTGGTGGCCGCCCATACGGCGGAATTTCAGAGACTAAGTAAGGAGGCCAGAGAAAATCCTGTGGAAGAGATTGCCGAGTTGGAAATAGACGCATCCCTCGGCGAAATCGCTAAAGGAACCGCCATTTTCAATCAATATTGCTCCGCCTGCCATAAGCAAAACGAAAAATTGGTTGGTCCTCCAGTCATCGAGATGGCTGCGATATATGCCAACGACCGCGACGGGTTGAAAAAATGGATAAAAGAACCTGGTAAGAAGCGCGCAGATATGCCGCAGATGCCGGGTTTTCCACAACTTTCGAATGACGATTTGCAGGAACTTTCCAAATTCATTTTAGCCGCTAAATGACTATTCAAATGATTACCATAACACTCATTGGCATTACTTTCGTCCTGATGGTCGTTGTTGTCAAATCCTTGATCGAAATCATCGGACTGCTTCTCAAACTCAACAAGGATGTAGAATTAAATAAGGCGCCCAATCCTTTTGAACGGAATTATCAGTTTATCAAGGGGCTTTATTAAGCAGGCGAATGGCTTGAAGCGTTTGCGCGCAGATTTTTTAATGCGACTCATTTTTGTGCTTACAACGCTTTGGGCCATTCTTTTGCCCCTTGCAAATGCTTTGCAGGGCGCTTTCTGACGCTCCGGGGCAGATTAGCGGCAGAATGGCGCGTATTGTCTTTACCTTTGCATCTGCCGCAAACAGGCACCAAACCACGAATGGGCGTCACAAGACTCTTGAATTACTCCAAACTCTGGCTGCGAGCCTGGAAATACAAAACCAAATACGACAAAGGCGGCATAGCCTATATCCGCAGGCAACTCAGACGCGGACAAACGGCGCTTGATATCGGAGCGCACAAAGGCGGCTATTTATTTTGGATGCAGCGTCAGGTCGGCGATGAGGGCCGTATAGCGGCCTTCGAGCCGCAAGCGCATCTGTACCGGTATCTCGTCGGACTCAAGTCCGTATTGGGCTGGCGCCAGACGACCATCGCCCGTCTGGCGCTTTCGGATGCCGAGGGACAGACGACGCTATACATCCCAATGCATCGCCAGGGCGGCGGCGCCTCTTCGCCCGGCGCCACCATCGTATCCCAAAAAGCTCAAGGGGAAGGCGACTGCCGGGTCGAAACTGTCCATACGCAAACGCTTGACGCCTATTGCGCCGAACATGCGCTTGCTCCCGATTTTCTGAAAATAGACGTAGAGGGGAATGAATTAAGGGTGTTTCGCGGCGGCGAGCAGACTCTTCGAAAATACAAACCGCGAATTTTGGTGGAGATAGAGGCCCGGCACGTAGGCGCCGCGCAAGTGCGCGAAACATTGGCGTACATGGCGCAATTGGGGTACAGCGGCTTCTTTATTCACGGGAGCAAATTACGCCCCATAGCAGAATTCAGTCTGGACCGCTACCAGAACCCGCAAAACATGCGGGATTACTGCAATAACTTTGTGTTTGAGTAGCGGCGGGGGATTTGGCGTGGTTGTACATAAAGCGCGGCGGCGCAGTTTACACAACCGCGCCGCCGCATTTTTTTACTGTTTCATCGGCTCTAACCCCGCCTCAACGCTCACCTTGATATCGTTAGATACGTTCGCCAGTTTGTTTGCTTCGATTTTGATACCGTAATCGCTGCATTTGAGCTCGAAGTCCGACTTTACGGTTATGGCGCCTTTGTCCACTTTGATCACGCCGGCCGCTTCGATGTCCTTTTTGACGCCGTGCATCTCCATTACGCCTTTGACGCGCACAGGATACTTACCGTCTTTGTCGAATTTCACCTCATCCAGATTCGTGATGGTTCCCTTGAAAGCGGCATTGGGGAATTTGGTGGACTCCATGTAGTTTTCGTTGAAGTGCTCTTGCATCAGCGCTTTTTCAAAAAGGAAATTTTTGATCAGCACCTTGCATTCGATGCGGCCGCTGGCCTGGTCGAGCACCAATGTTCCGCTTTTGTTGACGGCCTCGATCTTTTCCACGGGCGCCTCCGACGAGAAGCGCACTTTGGCGTCGCGGGTGAAGTGGCGTTGTCCGAAGGACAGATCGGCCGTTGCTCCAAGGAGCAATACTGAAATGGCAATTCTGAGCATTTGTGTTTGTTTTAAGTTGAAAAAATACGCGAGCGTGGACTGAGGGTGTGGGCCAGGAAGCCGACGAACGATCGGCCTTTTGGGCGGCGCGTTTTGATTGATGTGGCGTAGCAGAATAGCGCTACGCGAAGGCGCGCCCCAAGGCCTGACTTTCGCGCTTCGCCTGTATCAGGTGGCGCAGGCTTTTCGGGGCGATGGGCGCTTCGCTCAACGTTGTTCGACGCAGCGCGCCAACTGCACGTCGAAGTTAAAGCCGACGCATAAGCCCTTCAGCGCGATGCGCTCGCCTACCGCGAAATCAGTGCGAGGGTGGCTGGCCAGGGGATCAAGTTCGCAAAGTACGCCGAAGGCTTCATCTTTGGTTTCGAGCGTTATTTTGAGCGGGTCGGCTGAGACGCTTCGGATCGTACCGGTCACGGTGATGATCTTGTCGAGGTATTCGGCATTGGCGGCGGTCTCATCGGCATTGTATTTGTCAAACAACTCTTGCGCGCTGACGCTTAGCGTTGAGCGGGCCGCTTTCATGTCCTTGTGGGGCTTGTTCCAGAGGTAATAAGCTACGCCACCCCCTGTGAGGGCCAAAGCGAGCAATGCGATCAGCGCTTTTTTCATGAGTCGTTTTTTTCGATAAAATGCCTAATTGTTCAGCGCTCCCGCTCTGACCCATGCCTCTACTTTTGCGATGTCGCAGTCGCGCAGGCGGCCTGAGGGTGGCATTGGGTTAGCGGTACCCTTCATCCGGGCTACCAGATTGGACATGGCGTATGGGCGCAACTTTTCGTAAGTCTCGAAAGGCGAGCCTGCTACGTTCGATGAGGTCGAGTGACAGCTATAGCAGTGTGTCTGAAGAATGCCTGCGACTTCGACGCTGTAGCGAATGTTGACCGTATCGCACTGACCGGCGCCGTAGAGCTCTTCTTCATTGTCGTAATAGCAGGCGCTCTGTGTGCTCAAAGCTAGCGTCAGGGCCAATACGAGAGCCGCGAAGACCAATTTTTTCATGCTGAAAAACAATTAAAACCGAAGTGAACATTAAACGCCAATCGGTCGCGTTAATTGTTCGGAGCGCCTGCATCTATCCAGCTTTTGAGCTTACGGATTTCGCAGTCTGAAAGCCGCTGGCCGCCCTTGGGCATGGGATTGACCGCCCGCGCAACGGAGGGGTACAATTGACCATTCAGTACCTGCGTGCGCACAGCGTCATAATTCTGTAAAGATACACCCCCTTGCGAACCATGACACCCGGTGCAGTGTTTAGCGAAAAGCGGTTTGACGAAGCCGGAATAAGTGATGACTGAAAGCGTATCGCAGGGCGAGGTGTCGACGCAGCGGTTGTTGCGCGCGCCTTGTTGGACCCATTGGGTGATCAGGGCAATTTGTGTGGGTGAAAGCGCGGGAGACGGGGGGGGCGGCATGCGCTTATCGGGTCTGGTATCGTTGATGACTTTGAGCAACTTGTTTTTTCCGGGGTCGGTGCTGGCGGCATTTTTAACGGTTGACATCAGTTGCTGGAATGAAGTGGTCACTACGCCGTCGGCACGGTCGGCATTATTGTGACAGCCCGATTGGGTACAATTGGAGATCAGAATGGGTAGTATCTGATTGTCAAAATAAACCGAATCCGGACTGCATGGATTGCCACCCATTGGAGGATCTGGGTTTGGGCCGTCAAGATCGTTGAAAGGATCGTGTTTGCATGCGAAAAAAGCGAGCAAAGTCGCAGCAAAAAGGATTGCAACGTTTTTCATAGGACAAAATAAAGCAAAAAAGTTTGGCGCCTGTAACGAAAGATTAACTTCAGTTATTTTTTAAGACTGATTTTTCGGGGCATAACTTTAACATTTCAATAACAATTTGATGCGCGAATTACAAACCGATACGAGGCGCCCGAGCCAGGATCGAGCGCCGGAGAGCGAGACCAGAGAGCGTGGCCAATTATCTGCCTGGCTCAAGCGAATCGGCTTAGCCGGTTTTTTGTTTTTTCTCATTAAGGGTCTTGTCTGGTTGGGCGTGATCTTCTTTGGCGTATCATTCTGCAATTAACAGGCCTCCGCTTGCTCTGATTTACGTAAATTTGTTGTCCTTCTATTTGTGCGCATGTCCAAAAAAATAACAGCCGAGTTGCACGCTCCTGTCGAAGATTTGATTGACCCCCGATACATCACCATCAAAGGCGCGCGGGTGAACAACCTGCGCAATATCGATCTTCAGATACCCAAAAATCGTCTGGTGGTAGTGACTGGTCTGAGCGGCTCCGGCAAGTCGAGTATCACCATGGATACCCTCTACGCCGAGGGCCAGCGTCGTTACGTGGAGAGCTTGTCGAGCTATGCCCGCCAATTCTTGGGCCGAATGAAGAAGCCCGACGTAGATTATATTCGCGGCATTTGCCCTGCCATAGCCATTGAGCAGCGGGTCGTTACGGGCAATGCGCGCTCTACGGTGGGCAGCATGACGGAGGTGCTAGAGTATCTTCGTCTGTTGTATGCGCGTATCGCGCGATTTTATTCGCCCATCTCCGGGCGCGAGGTGCGCAAGCAGGAGGTGAGTGACGTGGTGGACCATGCCCGCGCCTTGCCGCAAGGGGCCAAAGTCGTGCTTCTGGCGCCGTTCAGCGATCGGTATTTGGAGCGCAGCCTGCGCGAGGAGTTTGAACTGCTGCTGCAAAAGGGTTTTAGCCGCGTATGGCTGGACGGCGAAATGATCTACATTGAAGACGCCCTTTCGGGCTCCGACACCCGATTACAACCCGACCAGCCGCTCCGTGCAGCCAAAGAAGCCGGCATGTCGCTTTTGATAGATCGCCTCGTCGTCAGGCCCGACGACGAGGCCGAATGGATGCGGTTTGCGGATAGCGTGCGTACCGCTTTTTTCGAAGGCGAAGGCGCCTGCGCGCTGGTTGTACTCCCTGAGTCTCCCGCGACGACCTTTTCCTTCTCCAATCGCTTCGAAGCCGATGGTATCGAGTTCCCCGAGCCTACGCCGCAGTTGTTTAGCTATAACAACCCCTACGGCGCCTGCCCCACCTGCGAGGGATATGGGCGCGTGCTGGGTATCGATCCCGAAAAAGTTTTTCCCGATCTTTCGCTAAGCGCCTATCAGGGCGGTATTGCGCCCTGGAAAGGCGACGAGCGCAGGGTAGAGTGGTTGGCGCCTTTGATCCGATACGCTAACCGATTTGATTTCCCGGTGCATATCCCGATCGGTCAATTGAGCGCAGACGACCTTCAGTTGCTGTGGACCGGCAATGAGTATTTCAGAGGTTTGAATGCGTTTTTTCAGGAACTTGAAAGCAAGACCTACAAGATCCAGAACCGGGTGACGCTGGCCCGCTTTCGCGGGCGCACAGCCTGTCCCGCCTGCAAGGGCAAACGCCTGCGCAAAGAAGCGCTCTGCGCTAAAATTGGCGGGCGCGATTTCAGCGAGCTGACCGTGATGTCGGTAGAGGAACTGTACGATTTTTTCAAAACCTTACAACTCCCCGAATACGACCGCAAAGTGGCCGAACGACTCTTGCTCGAAATCGAAAACCGCCTGCGCTTCATGACCGAACTAGGCTTGGGTTATCTAACCCTCGACCGCGCTTCCAACACGCTTAGCGGCGGCGAAACCCAGCGCATCCACCTCACACGCACCCTCAGCTCCAACCTCACCGCCTCCATGTATCTGCTCGACGAGCCTTCCGTGGGTTTGCACCCACGCGATACCGATCGCTTGGTGAGGACGCTGAAAAAGCTGCGCGACCTGGGCAATACCGTCGTCGTTGTCGAACACGAAGAGTCCGTCATCCGCAGCGCCGATTTCCTGGTGGACATGGGGCCTGAAGCCGGCGTCAACGGCGGCGAGGTGGTATATGCCGGTCCCTTTGCAGACATGGAGCGTCTGGCGCCGCACAGCCTCACGTTACAATATCTCGTTGGGCGGCGCAGCATACCCACGCCTGCCCAACGCCGTCCCGTCGGCCAATTTATCGAGATCCGGGGCGCCCAGCGTCACAACCTACAGGGTATCGACGTTCGAATACCTTTGCAGGCGCTCACCGTGGTCAGCGGCGTCAGCGGGTCGGGCAAGACGACGCTGGTCCGCGACATACTCATACCCTTGCTCCAAAGCAAGTTGGGAAATGGCGACGAGCCCACAGGGTTCTTTCAAAGCATACATGGCGTCGTCAAAAGTATCAGCGCGGTAGAGTTCATCAGCCAGGGGGCTATAGGCAAAAGCAGCCGGAGCAATCCGGTTACCTACGTCAAAGCCTACGACTATATCCGCGATTTGTTTGCCGTGCAGCCGCGCAGTCGCATGAACGGTTTCGAAGCCCGCCATTTTAGTTTCAATGTAGAAGGCGGACGCTGCGAAGCCTGTCAGGGCGAAGGCGAACAAGTCATAGAAATGCAGTTCCTGGCCGACGTGCGCTTGGTGTGCGAAGAATGCCAGGGCCGCCGATTCCGCCGCGAAGTATTGGACGTAGAGTACAACGGCAAGAACATCTTCGAGGTCCTCTCGATGAGCATCGAAGAGGCGCTCGCGTTCTTCGTCGGGCACAAGGATATTGTCGCGCGCATTCAGCCCCTGTTTGACGTGGGATTGGGTTATGTGAAACTGGGGCAGGCCTCCTCCTCCCTATCCGGCGGCGAGGCCCAGCGCGTGAAGTTGGCTTCGTTTTTGATCCGCGAAAATGCGTCTCAGCCGCACATTTTCTTTGTGTTCGACGAACCCACCACCGGCTTACACTTCCACGACACTGACAAGCTCCTCAAGGCCATCAACGCCTTGGTAGATCGCGGACACACGGCGCTGATCGTAGAGCACAACCTCGACGTGATCAAGACCGCTGACTGGGTTATCGATCTTGGCCCCGAAGGCGGCAAAGGCGGCGGACGCCTCCTCTACCAAGGACCGCCCGGAGGCCTGTGCGCAGTTCCGGATAGCCACACGGGGCGCTTTTTGAAGGAAAAAATGGGCGAGGGATAGGGTAGTAAGGGAAGCGACCTCCAA
>JBKBLI010000035.1:29497-34465 GCA_046296435.1 Saprospiraceae bacterium
TGCAAGCCGATATGCTTACATTTTTCAAAACTGCTGAACAACCCAAACCGTGAGCCCATGCCGGAGTACGGGCGCCCCGCTCCGGATGGCGTAGCGCAGGTGATAGCCGCCCATAAGCGTCGCTTTTTTCAGGCTAAGGCCCGGCAATGCAAACACCCTTATCTGATCCAGTCGTTGGTCGGGCGCCTCTCGGCCATGATGCGTAAGCGCTTCGGTCAGCAGATTGAAATGAACTTTTCGGCTGTGCCATTCGCCGATGTCGTATCGCAGTCCCTGCATTAGGCGCAACCGGTGATAAAACACATAATCGTCCAACACTTCGCCACCCGCGATCCGCTTTCTGAAACGCGCATCGTAGCGAAATCGTACGCGGTAGCTCAACTTGTCCGTCAGCGGCAGTCGGACTTCGATCTGTCCCCAGGGCCTGTGCTCAGGCCTGATGAGACGCTGGCTGAACGCTGTGGCCGTGATCAGCCAGGCATACCCGCCGGTGATCTGCACCCGCTTCCAGGGGGTGTATGTCACCCCATGGCGAGTGATGAAAAACGCCCGATGCGAATAGTGCGCATCATTCCAGACTGCCCAACGAGCGTTTATGCCGGCGGAACTGATGTAGCCCAACCACCATTCGAAGGGCGTTTCAAATCCCTGCTGGGCGGCTGATTCGATAGCCCCTAAGGCGACCAGCGCTGCGGCAAGCGCCCAATTTTTTTGCACCGAGATACGCATCTGAAGCGCGGGAGGGTTGTGTTGCACTGCAAAGTTGCAATGCTTGTCCGACACCCCTTATTCTTTTCAGCAATTCATCTGCGGCGTATCTTTTTCTCGCGATCACCGGGGCTTTAGGCTGCGGAGCGGATTGCCAAAGCATGTGCGGGGCGCCTCATTGGCATCTATTCAGACCATGCTCTTTACTGGCCTTGTCAGTTGGTCAAAGATGCCGCTTTGAGGCTGGGGATTGGGCTGGAAGGCTTCCCGCCACACGCGCCCAACCTGGCTGATCGGGCGATTGTGGGAGTTTGTCAAAGCAGAAGTATTGGCGGCAACCTGTTTCCCGGACGCAAAGGACCTCCAGAGGGCTATTGCTAATTGCCCAAAACAACTGCGCACGCAAATAAACGCGAAAGGAGTTACAGCCCCCTTATGTTACATTTTTCAACTTTTTGACCATGCACAAAAAAACTGGCGGTTGATTATATGTCATCGCGCAAGAGGGGGCGGCCAAGGGCGAAAGGGTTGGAAAAAGGCATCAGAAGACCCCAAACTTTCTTTCACCCTTCACATTTTTCATGTTTTACATAAACAGGTTGTCAGGCGTTTAATTTTCGACAAGTCGTCCGCGACTTCTGTGCTATTGGTTCCAAAAATGCAAAAGGTGCGACAAAACCTTTTCGTTTTTCAAGTTTTAGTTGTCAGACACGCTTTTCACACTTAAAGCGGTCGTGCGCGCGCAAGTGAAGCGTAAGCAGCCCTGCCCGCGCCCTGCTCCTGTGCCTTCCCGATCTCTTGAGGCCCGCTCTTCATTAAGTTTTATTGCGTGCGCTCTTCTACGAATTTGCGCACGCAACTGTAGCTGATGGTGCGGTCGCGGAAGTGCGTTTCGGCGGCCGCGCAGACTTCGGGACTGGCGCCGAGTTGGGAGAGGATGTTGTTGAGGTGCATCCGCATGTGGCCTTGCTGGATTCCGGTGGTGACCAATGAGCGCACGGCGGCGAAGTTTTGGGCCAACCCTACGGCGGCGGCGATCATCATCAGTTCGCGGGCGGAGGGCGAGCCGAGCATTTGCAAGGCGCGTTTGGCCAGCGGGTGCAAGGCGGTCAGTCCGCCGACGGCGCCCAGCGCCAAGGGTACCTGAAGTTCGAAGCGGAAACGCCCGTCATTGACTTCGGCGCGACTGAGGCTGCGGTATTGTCCGCTCCGCGCGGCGTAGGCGTGTCCGCAGGCTTCTACGGCCCGGAAATCGTTGCCGGTGGCCAGCACAACGGCGTCGATGCCGTTAAAGATGCCTTTATTGTGGGTCACCGCCCGATAGGGATCGATATTGGCGATGCGCACGGCGGTGCAAAAGCGCTCCACGGCGGCGGCGCCCGGCAGCCCGGCGTTGCGCGCCATGTCTTCGAGCTCGGTCACGGGACACTCGACCCAGGCGCGCACTACGCAATCGGGGGTATAGTTGGACAAGATGCACATCAGCACGTCCACATCGCGCTCGGAGTCCCCGAAAGCCGGATGTCCCTCCACGAAGCGCTCTAAACTTTGGCCGTAACACTCCAGCACAGAGTTGATGAAGTTGGCCCCCATGCTGTCGCAGGTGTTGAAGGATACGCGCAGTTGGTAGTAGTCCGGCTCCATATCGCTGAGGTCCAGCAACTCGACGTCGAGCACGCCCCCGCCGCGCCTACGCATGTTGGCGGTCAGTTCGGCGCTGTCGCGGTCGAATTGGGCGCGGAGTTCGGGGAGCAGGGCCTGGAGTCGCGCAAAGGGGCCATTCCAGCGGAAGTGGACCTGTCCGAGCTTGACGGCGTCGAGCACCTGAGCGCAGATACCGCCGCGGTCGGCCCAGAATTTGGCGGCGCTCGAAGCGGCGGCAACCACGCTGCTCTCTTCGATCACCATGGGCACGACGTAGGGGCGGCCGTTGATCACGAAGTTGGGCGCCACGCTAAAGGGTAGCGGAAAATTGGCCACCACATTTTCGGTAAAGCCATCGATAATTTTTTGCTTCTCCTCGTCTGAATAGCGCCAGGAGCGCAATTCGGCGGCTACCTCTTCTGGCTTCTCAAAGAAGTTTAGGGTCAGCCATGCGATTTTTTCTTCTTTACTCAGTTTGGAGAAGCCGTTGATCGTTTTAGCCATGTTTGTCTTGACAAAAGAATCTTAATCATCCAGAATGGTCGTAGCTTCAACAGTCGCGGACATGAAGGTATGCAAAGGCCAGTTCGAGGCCGCGTATCTGCGCTTCCACAAAAGCGCGCAACTCGGCGTAGTCGCCCTGGGCATGGGCGAGCAGTCCGGAGGCTTGTCCGTAAGCAGCCGGTAACGGCGACCGCCGCAGGAGGTAGTACCCGTCTAAAAAATCGCCGACACCCCCAGAGAGGATGAGGCTGCGCGTGCGCACGACGTCGGTTTGGACTATCTGCCGGACGAATTCGAGCATCTCGCCGGCGCTGTGCCCCACGGAGGCAATTTTTCCAAAAATGCGCTGCTTTTGCACGTCGCTGCGCAGCAGTTCCAAACGCGCAAAATTGGCGCCGCCCGCCGCCGCAAATTCTAACGCTTCCAAGGGCAAGCGCAACAAGGCGCGCAAGCTCTCAGGCCCAAACCCCTGACCCACCTCTTTGACAATGAGGCGCAGGCCGCCGCAGCGTTCGAGGATCTGCTGAATGGTCTCGATAGGCGGACGCCGGAACACGTCGCCTTCAGGCTGCATGGCTTCCTGAAGCGGGTTGACGTGTATGATCAGGCCGTCGGCACGCAGCGTTCCCACCAATTCTGACAATTGGTCGGCGGCGCCCTCGTCGAGAAGCGTTTCGAGCTGGGCGATGCCCAGGTTGGCGTACAAAGGCTGATCCGGGCCGATCAGGTCCCGCACATCGAAATCGGCAAAATGGGTGCGCCCGTGCAGCAGTTGCCGACAACTCCCCAAGCCCATGCCCATGCCAAATTCGCCGCAAGCGCGGGCCAGATTGCGGTTGATAACGCCTGCCATGGCAGCGCCTCCGGTCATGCTGGATACCCAGATTGGCGTGCGCAGGACACGCCCACCTACTTCGACGCAGGGAAGGCTTCCGGGTTGGGGATGGGCGCTCAAGAGCGGCTCGTAGTAGAAGCGCCGGTCCAACTGATCCGCCTCGACGCGGCTTTTGAAGGCCAATTCTATATGGTCTGCTTTACGCGACTCCGCGGTGGGGTCGGGCGTAGCCGCTTGGGGAGGGATGGTGCTGGTGTCGGACATGCTTATCGTGTGCGCTTTTCTTTTTTGTAAAAACCCATCCAGGCGTTTTTTGTTGGCAAAACCCGCGCGCCTCTTGCCACACGCGCGGGGCGGCTTCTCCCTTCCCCTGTTATCGCGCTCTTTTTTTTTGAAAAAAACAAATCCAATGGCAATTTTTCTTTTTTCGAAAAAAAAACGACCGGCAAGGCGTAAGCGCGGTCAAACGGACGCGTTTTTACTTTTTTTTCAAAGCCTAAAACAAAGCGCGCCGACAATGGTTTTGACCAATACCGTATTTGCGCATGTCGTGCGCCACAATGCAAACGAAATATTATGGCATACACCGAATCCAATATGCTTCCTTTGGGCACTTTAGCCCCTGACTTTGCGCTCCCCGATACGCGCAACGGCCAATTGTTCAGGCTGTCCGAGCAGCCCCTTGCCCCGGCCACAGTCGTCATGTTCCTGTGCAATCACTGTCCGTATGTGCTCTACATCAATGAAGAGATCGTTCGCGTGGTCGCAGATTATCGCCCGCGCGGCGTAGCTTTCGTTGGGATCAGTTCTAACGACGTGAGCGCCTATCCTGAGGATAGTCCTGAAAACATGAAAACTCACGCTGAACGCGTGGGTTACGATTTCCCGTATCTATATGACGAAACACAGGAGGTCGCCCGCGCTTACGATGCGGCCTGCACGCCCGATTTCTATGTGTTCGACGCCGACATGCGTTTAGTCTATCGCGGACAGTTGGACGACTCGCGTCCGCGCCGCAACGAAGTGCCGCCTACCGGACGCGACCTGCGCGCTGCGCTTGACGCCGTGCTCAGCGGCAATATGCCCGATCCTATCCAGCGGCCTTCAGGCGGTTGCAACATCAAGTGGCGGGGATAAGCGCGGGCAACAAGGCCGCTCCCTTTTGAGACGACTGCCTGGGAGGCAGGCGGCAGATTGTAGCGTTCGGAAATGCCTGAGAGGCGTCTTTTGAGACAAAGGCTGGCGGTTTGCTTACCTTTGCGTCGCTTTTTGTTAAA
>JBKBLI010000036.1:0-7155 GCA_046296435.1 Saprospiraceae bacterium
TTTGGCTTCCGACCAAGGGCAGCGCATCGTACTCAAGGACGGTCTTTTGCCGGCCAATGCGCCCATGCGCCTGATCAAAACATCGCGCAATTAAAGAAAAATTTGCGCATAAAAAACCATTTCGCGGTGTTTTTTCGTTAAATTCGTATTAAATCTGCATCTTAATGCAGATCATCCACTATTTTTTGCGTCAAAACTTCGCTTTGTTTGGGATAAAAAGCCGGAACTTTGCGGCGTTTTTTCACAGCAAAACACGATTTGAATCATTTCTTTAAAAAGTTTCGCAAATGACTAACCTGTTTAAGAATGTCCTTCCGTTGTTGTTTCTCATCGGCGTCGTTTGTGGCGTCAACGCGCAAACGCAAAACGACGGATTGGCGGCTATGCAACTCGACCAGTGGGACAAGGCAATCCAAATTTTTAGCGGATTGACCAAATCTGACCCCAACGATGTAGATGCATGGTTAACATTGAGCAATGCCTACTTAGCTAAAGGCGCTAAGGCTGATGCGACGCAGGCGCTCAAATCCGCTATAGAGTCCAAAGGCGACGCAGCGATGATACAGGTGGCTACCGGCCGCCTCAAGATGCTGGAAGGCGACATGGCCGAAGCCGAAAATCAGTTCCGCCGCGCCGGACGAACCGCCAAAAAAAATGTAGATCCATGGCGACAAATCGGAGAATTTTTCCTCTTTTTCAAACCCGGCAACGCAACCAAGCCAGACCTGCAACGCGCCGAGGCTGAACTCAAAAAGGCTTACGACCTGAACCCGAAGGACTTCAGAACGCTGATGTCGCTGGGATACTGCTATCTGGAAATGAACGAAGGCGGCAAGGCCGTGCAATATTACGAGTATGCCTCCAACCGCGACCCCAAGGCGGCCCTCCCGCTCTATCTCATGTCCCGCGCCTACAAATCGGCAAAAATCAACTTCCGATTCGAAGAATACATCAAAAAAGCCCTTGACGCACAGCCAGACTTCACTCCAGCGCTCAGAGCCATCGCCGAGTATTACTTCTTCGACGAACGCGAACTCCAAAAAGCGACCGAAGCCTACAAAGACTTGGTGAGCAAAGGCGCCGCCCCCCAAATCGAAGACGAAATGCAGTTGGCCAATTGCCTGTACCTGACCAAAGACTACAAAGGCTGTATCGATCTGGTCAACAAGATCATCGCCAAAGACCCTACCAAGCTCTACTACAAGCGCTTGCTTGGATATTGCTACTACGAGACGGAACAATACGAAAAAAGCGCGCAAACCATGAAGGAGTATTTTGCCGCCACAGACAAAGAAAAAATCGTCGCCCGCGACTACGTCTATCAGGGTCGCCTGCGCTTGCGCGTACAAAAAGATACGCTGGGCGCTATCCAAAGTCTGGAGCAAGCCATCAAAATGGACGGCTCGAACTGGAAACTCTACGCCGAAATCGCCGATCTGCACTACGACCGCAGAGACGTATGCAGCGCCGCCAAGGCCTTCCAGGTGTACGCCGACTCTGCAACGGCGGACGAGTCGCTCAAAGCGACTGATCTGTACAAATTGGGCACATATTATTACTACTGCCGCGAGAACGAACAGCGCTACGAAAAAGCGGCCCAAGCGTTCGCTTTACTCACCGAGCGCGCTCCCAGCGCCATGATCGGTTGGGAATGGCTTCTGAAATCGCTGGCCAAAACCGAGGTGGATCTCGAAGCCGAACCCGGCCGTGTGTGGGAATACGGCAAAGCCAAAGAGGCCGCTTCTAAAGTGATCGAAATCGGCGCGACAGATCCCGCCAAGTACAAAGCCCAACTCGAGGACGCTTACGGGTACATGCTGTACTATCACTTCTCGCGCGGCGAAAAAGCGGCGTTCGACGCCCTCTTGCCTGCCCTCGAGGCCGTCAACCCGAGCAACTCCTCTATTGCCGATTACAGAGAGTTCATCTCTGCAAACGGATTCCCACCGGTTCCTCCCAAGGAATGATCGCGCGCGGATAAACGCGTGAGCCATACCGCGAGGGTCTGCAGGAGCCATAGGCGTCCTGCAGACCCTCGTTCTTTCCCGCTACGTGATTTTCGGAAAAACGCCGGGCGTGAGCGCCCCGCGCCGGAACGCCGGCCGCGATCCGTCAGGCGCAAGTCAAAATATGCCCTCCCGAAGCAGATCGTGCAAATGCGCTACGCCGATGTAACGCCCCCCCGCATCTAACACCAGCAACTGGGTAATAGAAGCGGCGCGCATGGCGGCCAGCGCGTCGGCGGCCAGCGCATCGGCCGCTATGGTCTTAGGGTGCGGCGTCATGATGTCCGAGGCCCGAAGCGCATCAAGCGAAACGTTACGCTCAAGCATGCGACGCAGATCGCCGTCGGTGATGATGCCGCACAGACTGCCGTCGGCTGCAAGCACTCCGGCGCAGCCGAGCCGACGCGACGAGATTTCGACGATCACAGCCCTGATAGGCGCATCGAACCGAACGACGGGCGTATCGCGTTGAGCGCACAGATCGCTGACGCGCAGGTACAGCCTTTTGCCTAAGGCGCCCCCCGGGTGATAGCGCGCAAAATCTTCCGGCCTGAAACCGCGCAGGGTCAGCAGCCCCACCGCAAGAGCGTCGCCAAGCGCCATTTGCGCGGTAGTGCTGCTGGTTGGGGCCAGGTTGTTGGGATCGGCCTCGCGGGACACAGGCGTGTAGAGCAAGAGATCGGCGGCCCGGGCGAGGGCGCTTTCCGGATGCGCGGTCATGGCGACCAGCGGATTGCCAAAATTTTTCACCAGAGGCGTCAGCGCACGGATCTCCGGCGTTTCGCCGCTTTTAGAGATACACACCACCACATCCTCAGGCTGGATCATTCCCAGATCGCCGTGAATGGCGTCGGCCGCGTGAAGAAAAAGAGCCGGCTGGCCCGTAGAGTTGAGCGTAGCCACGATCTTTTGGGCCACAATGGCGCTCTTGCCGATGCCGGTGACGACCACGCGCCCGCCTCTGCCGACGATCAGCGCAACGCAGCGAACAAAATCGTCAGACTGTTCGAGGGAGTCGGCCAGAGCCATCAGGGTTTCGGCCTCAAGCCGCACCACATTCTGAGCTTCGCGCAGCAATGCGGCGCGCTGTTTGGCGTCTGTCCATTCGGGCGCAGTTTGTGTCATTGTCGTCTATCCTTTTTTAGCAAGAGGCGGCATGACAACCGCCACCCTTTTTTACTTCATTAAAAAAAAACGTCGCTTGGGGCGCTCGCCGGGGGCGCGGCTCCTCACGCTCTTCCCGCTCTCTGCGCGCATCCCCTTTTTTCAAAAAAATGCGCGAGCGGGGGTCAAGGCGCAGCCACAAAGGCCAAGGCTCCTCCGGGGCCGACCGCTATGCGACTGATATTACGGATGCCGTAAGGCGCGAGATCGGCGTAGAGCTTCCAGTCCGAATCGCGTTCGCGCTGGAAGCGAAACAACATACCCTGTCGGGCGCACACAAAGGCCCCGTCAGGCAAGATATCGAAATCCTCGGAGCCTTGCGGCATGGCAACCAAAATCTCGTGGAGGTTGACCGTCGGATCCCAGACCTTCAGGAACCATGTTTGCGCAGTGGCTTTTTGGACATAGGCGAGGCGCCCGTCGGCCATGCGGCGCAGGCAGCGGCCGGGGTTGCCTGCAATGCGGCGCAGCGGGCCGCCGCGCAAGTCGGCATGAGCCAGCCAGTGGCTCTGCGGATCGTCGCCCACTACGAAGAGCGCCAGCGAATACTCATCGAGCCAGGCGTGATAGCCCACGCGATCCTGGTCGGGCAGCGCCGGCGTGCCGGCGTTGCTGCGGTCGATCGGAAAGAGCCACAGGCGCTGGCGGTTGTCGGCCTCGACGCGCACCGCCGAAAACCGGGCCCCATCGGGGTGAGGCGTAGGAGAGTACTCGGACGAGCGCGGCGTAGCCGTGACCTGCACCCACTCGCGTGTACGCAGGCGCAACTCCACGATGTCGGTTTGGGAGGTATCGGAGGCGGTTTGGACCGTCAGGTAGATGCGGTCAGGCCCAAAGAACATCGGCTGATTGTTGTAGCCCTTGGGGTTGAAAGCGCTAAGCAAGACCGGGCGCTCCGCCAAGCGGCCCGCTACCGGGGGCGAGGGTAAGAGCCACAGGTTGGAAGCCGGAAGCGCCTGCTGGGCATGGACGACCACAGAGACCAACAGCAAAGCCAGGGTTGGCCAACTGCGCGCCCACGAGCGCTTCAGAACAGGGCTATTCGATTTCTTCATCAGCATTGGGTGGGAATACCAAATTTTCCTGTCCTTTGAGCAGGCTGTCGAAAGGCAGGTTGCTCATACCGATACCGTCAACCAGCCAGATGTTGCGCGGCGAACGCCGCAGGACGATGGTGTCGATCACGTCTCGCCCAATTTCGTCTTTGGTGGCAAAAATGCAGACTGCCGAGTCGCCGGCTACCTCGCAGCGCAGATCCCTGAGCAGGGTGAGCGAGCAAGCGCTTGTATCGCCAAAGGTAATAGACGCCAAAAAATCAATAAACGGCCGGACATTCTCGGTGCTGTACAGACGGGCAGAGTCGTACTGGTTGCAATCGATCCAGGCCTGCCAATGGAGCACCGTATCTTCCGGCGACAAATGAGCGGGAGGCGGAGTTTCGCTTCCGCATGCTCCGATACAGAGCGACAGGAGCGGCGCGACAAGCCGTTTGAGGAGCGTATCCATGACACAAAAAAGAGCAGATGTTGGGCGCTTATATCCCAAAACTAAATCCTTCGGACACGAATTGCTCATATTTGTCGGGATCGAAGCGATAGAGTTTAGCCGGTCGGTGGGCCACGCCTTCCTGCACTTCGTTCAATTCGATGAGCACATTCATGGACAGTATCTTTTTTCTGAAGTTGCGTTTATCCAATTTTTTGGGCAGGTTGAGGATCACGTCATAGAGTTGTTGAAGCTCGGACAGGGTAAATTTTTGCGGCAGCAGTTCAAATCCTATCGGCGTGGTGCGCACCTTGCGTTGTAAGCGGCGCAAGCAGGTGTCTAAGATGTCGTTGTGATCGAAGGCCAACTCGCCCACTTCGGTTACCTTGTGCCAATGGGCTGAGCGGGCAAAGGACGCCGGGGTAAGCGAGTAATCCGCTATTTTGATCAACGAATAATAAGCTATCGTGATGACGCGGCCCAAGGGATGTCGATTGACGGCGCCAAAAGCCTTGACTTGCTCCAGATACACCCCGCGCAAACCGGTAAGTTCTTCCAAGACCCTTTCGGCTGCAGCGTCGAGGTCTTCGTTGGGATAGACCAGATCGCCAGGCAAAGCCCATTTGCCCTTGAATGGCGCCGCGCCACGCTGAATCAGCAATACTTTGAGATCCCCGCCATCAAAACCAAAGATAATGTTGTCCACCGAAAAAGCCGATTTGAAAAAGCTCTCGACTTCGCTCATAGTTTCTTTTTGCGTGATTATAGCGCCGCTAAGATACGCACGCTGACGCAATTTCGTAGGTCTTGACAAAAATCCATACCTTTGTTGGCGCTTTTGGCAGGTTTTTTGCCAAACATCTCAATTTGATCAGATCGCCACATATTCGATATGCACAACGCCATTGAAGCCTGCCTGCAAAAATTGTTATTCGAACACCAATCCGTATCCATGCCCGGCCTCGGCAGCTTTGTCGTTGTGCGAAAAAGCGCGCAAGCCGATATCGGACTCAGCAGCGTCACGCCCCCATCCCGAACGCTTCAGTTTGACGAAAATCTACAAGCAGACGACGGTCTCCTGGCGGATGAGTTGGCCCGGTCCCTCAACCTCAGCCATGCGGAAGCGCAACAGCGCCAGCGCGAGTTTGCCGCGCAAATACAAGAGCGCCTGAACAAAAGAGAGATCGTGAGCATTCAGGGCATCGGCCGACTGTACAAAAACTACATGGGTCAGGTGCAGTTTCTGCCTGACGCGAGCAACTTCAGCGCCGAGCACTTTGGCCTGCCCGCGCTCCAATTTTCGCCGCTGTCGCGCATGCAAGCCGAACAAATCCCGACGCCATTAGACGCTTCCGCGCCGCCCCCCCAGCCCCCCGACCCGCCGGCCGAACAAGAGGCGTCCGCCTCGCGCTTTGCCGCCGTGCTGCGCGGCGCGCTGGCCGCCCTGCTGGTCCTCTTAGCCCTCGCTGCAGCTTATTGGTTTTGGCAAAAAAAAACGGCGGCATCCCCCGAAGCGCCAGAACCTGCGCCTGTTGAGACGCCTGTCGCCGCCGCCCCAACGGCATCGGCCAAAACAGACATACCCGCGCCCACGCCCGCGCCCACACCCACGCCCACGCCCAAAGCGGCGCCCAAAGCTGAAGCGCCCAAAGCCGCAGCGCCCGCACCCGCGCAGAAGCCCCGGCCAAACCAGACGCAGGGCGCCCGCAAATGCGTGATCGTCATCGCCACGCTACAGGACGCATCCAACGCCGAGCGGTTGAAAAATCTGCTCGTCGAACAGGGCTACGAACTGTATTACTTGCGCCAAAAAGGCCATCAGGTCGGCATTCAATTTACTTACAACGACGCGTTTGACATCCAAAGCAAATTGCGGGAATTGGAGCAACTGACCGGCGAGCGCAACATGTGGATCAAACAAAAGTGAATTTTTGCGCCTGCGCGCGTACTTTTTTTGCTGGACAGCCCGTCCAGCCAGACCAGATCAAAAGCTACAATCATGAAACACCTGTATCTCGTCGGCTCAACGCACAGGTCAACGCTCTTCGGCCGTATATGCGCCGCTGCCGGCGCGGTGTGCCGCGCAAGACGCGCAAGGGCGTGGGCGTGGGTCGCCTTGACGCTTGTCTTCGGATGCGCTCAGGCTCAGACAACCCTGCCCGTCAATCCCTTCACGCCGCCCGAGTACGCCCCCGCCAAGGCCGTGCTGATCGAGTGGAATTTCAACAACAACATCTGGAGCCTGTACTCGCAGCTCATCGCCGAATGCCGCGAAGCCGCAGAGGTCATTTGCGTAGTCCGCGACCAGAACGAAGAAAATATCATGCGCCAGCGCCTGCTCAACGACGGCGTGCCCTCCGAGGGCGTCAGCTACGTCCATGTGCCCTGCGAACGCATGTGGATACGCGACCACGGACCATTCGCCATCATGACCGGGGAAGGCATGGCCTTTATGGACTTCGACGACAAGGCCAACAGCGGCATGGACGAGCACCTGCCT
>JBKBLI010000036.1:7254-8837 GCA_046296435.1 Saprospiraceae bacterium
GCCATCATGACCGGGGAAGGCATGGCCTTTATGGACTTCGACGACAAGGCCAACAGCGGCATGGACGAGCACCTGCCCACTAACTTAGCCAATCTCTGGGGCCTGCCCGCTTACGAAATCCCCTGGATATTCGACGGCGGCAACTTGCTGGTGGACGGCTACCGCACCCTCTTTTGCACCAACGGACTGTACCTCAACAACCCGGCCTGGCCAAAGGCCGCACTACACCAGGACCTGAAACAGTACATGGGCATCGAGCAAATCGTGACGCTTAAGCCCCAACACAACGATTACTGGAAACACATCGACATGCAGATCAAACTACTGGACGATACGACCTTCGTGGTTTCCAGCGTAACGCCCGGCTACAGTCCCAATTACGACTCGCTCGAGGCCAACTACGCCCTGCTTGCCGCGCTCACAGCCCCCAACGGCAAACCCTACCGCATCGCCCGCCTCCCGCATGCCGACAACTGGAAAACATACGCCAACGCGCTAATCCTGAACAATCGCGTCATCGTGCCAACCTACGACCATCCGCTCGACTCCTTGGCCTTAGCCATCTATGCCGACCTGATGCCTCAGCACACCGTGCGCGGCGTCAATTGCAACAAGATCATCGGGTGGGAAGGAGCCTTGCACTGTATCACCATGCAACTCTTCGACGACGAGCAGGTCGTATCCCTCAAAAAGCAATACGCCTATGCCCCAAACCTGCGCCTCAGCCCTAATCCCGTTCCACGCGACGGCGCGTTCGTCCTCTACGCCGACGAGGCGCTGCATGGCCCCGCGCTGCTTACTTTGTATGCCGCTGATGGCCGCACCCTGCGCGTTTGGGATGCGCGATTGGAAGAGCGGCAGGCGATGCGGCTACCCAATGGACTTCCGTCCGGCGCCTATTTGTTGCGGATACAGACCGAAGGCGCCGCATACGCGCTTCGCCTGATAGTCCGCTAAGTCTGTTGCGGCGCGGCGCAAACTGCGTCAGGTTTTGTTTTTTCGAAAAAAAGCCCGGTCTGAAAGTGCGGGCATGCATGCTACGCCCCCCGCCTGCTACGCCCCTTTATCACGCAACATACCTAAAGCGTGTTTTTTTTTGAAAAAAGGGCATGGGCGCAGGGTGCGGGCGAAGGAGGGAAAGGCCGTGGCTTATGCTGAGAACAAAGCGGGAAACCCAAGAAGCGCCCGCTGTTGCGCCGCCGTCGCGCCGGCCATTTATTCGCCGCGAAAAATGCCGGGCGCTTTTTTGCGTTTTTCCGGAAAAAGTATTGCAGATGCCGCCGGCTGTTTGTCCCGGCCTGTGAGAACTTGATTTTGCCACATCACTAAACACGCCTGTATGCGTCGTCATTTTGCTTTGTTCCTCGCTCCGACCCTTGCGCTCATCTTTGCGGCCCCGGCCTGCTCCGATGCGCCGGAGATCCCCAAACCGCGGGCTTTCCCACGCGTGATCTATCCAGAGAAACGCTGGACCCTCTTTTCAGAAAAGGGCTGCCCCTTCGAGTTTGAGGCCCCAGCCTACGCTGTGGTCGAACACGACACGACCTTCTTCGATCAGCGAGCAGGCAGCGACTGTTGGTTCA
>JBKBLI010000036.1:8936-25280 GCA_046296435.1 Saprospiraceae bacterium
GCACGGCCTGGTATTTGCCGTGGAGGGACCGGCGGCTTCGAGCTATCAGTTTTTTCTGACGGACAGCACGCGCCATTTTTTGCGGGGAGCGCTGTATTTCGAAACGCAGTCGCGGCCGGATTCGCTGGCGCCGGTCATCGGGTTCATGCGCGCCGATCTCGAAAAACTGACCGCCACCCTGCGTTGGCGATAGACCAAGCGGTCAAAATTGCGCGTCGGCTTCGCAATTCCGCCAATTGCGCTAATTTTGCTGCATGAATTCGAGCGCAGCACTTGCAGATATTTTTCCGGGCATAAGCAAAGAAGTCTGGTTGGATAAGATCAGGCAGGACCTCAAAGGCCGCGAACCGCACAGCCTTTACTGGGAGGTCGAGCCGGGCATAACGGCCGATCCCTTTGCGCATGCCGACGATTTTGCCGGCGTCCAGCCCTCGCCCACCCAAGGCCCCTTGCAATGGGATATCGGCGAGACAATACCGGTCGACGACGACTTGGCTGCGGCCAATCGCCTGATCATGGAGGCTTTGGAGGGGGGGGTGGAAGCCTTGCACCTGAATGTGAGCCGCTTACTCGACGCCGAAGCGCTGGATTTGTTGCTCAAAGGGGTTTATCTCGATTATATCCGACTGCACCTAGTGGGCGAGGGCATAGGGCATGGACCGGCGGTATGGGGCGCCGCGTTGGCAGACCTGGCCCGGATGCGCGATTTGTCGCCCAACGCTTTGCGCGGCGGCATCGCTTGGGATCCTGCCGCCGCCGCCCATCCTGACTGGGTCTATGCTGCGGATTATCTCGCTTTTATGCAAGAGACCCTTCCCCAGTGCTATGCTTTTGGCCTGCGCGAGTCGTCGGAGGGACTTTACGCCGAGCGTGCGGCCGCTCTTCTTGCCCGCGCTCACGCCTTGGCGACACATCTCGAGGCGCGTGGAGCATCGGCCGAGGCCGCTACTGAACGGCTTTGTCTGACCCAATTGGTCGGCTCGGCATATTTTGCCGAGATTGCGCGCTTGCGCGCCTTGCGTCTGTTGTGGCCACAGTGGCGCAAGCGCATGGGCATGAGCGAGGGGGGGGCCTTGGCGTGCGCCGAATTTGCACCCCAAGCATATGGCGACGACCCTTTCCAGAACCTGATCAAAACGGCAATCATTGCCATGAGCGCCGTTTTGGGCGGCGTTGACGGCTTGTGCGCACGCCCCTACGACGAAGGATTATCGAGCGGCTACCCGCCTGCGCTGGGCCGGCGTCTGGCGCGAAACGCGCAGCACCTGCTCCGCATGGAGTCGGGTTTTGAAAATCTGGAAGACCCCGTGCGCGGCGCTTATTTTCTGGAGAAGCTGACCCGCCAATTTGCCGAAAAAATCTGGACTACTTTTCAGCAACAGCTATGAAAATATTCTGTATTGGGCGCAACTACGCCGACCATGCCAAAGAGTTGAACAACCCCGTCCCGGAGGAACCGCTGATCTTTATGAAGCCGCCCACGGCGCTGTTGCTGAACAACAGGCCTTTTTACCATCCGGATTTTTCGCAGGACATACACCACGAGGTGGAACTGGTGCTGCGCATCTGCAAGAACGGGCGTTCGGTGGCGCCCGAATTTGCACATCGGTATTACGACGCCGTGGCTGTTGGGATCGATTTCACGGCTCGCGATCTGCAGGACCGCCTCAAGAAAAAGGGACACCCCTGGGAGATAGCCAAGGGTTTCGACCGCTCGGCGCCTTTGAGCCGCTTCGTCACGCTGGATGAGTTGGGCAAGCGCGACGACCTGCGCATCGCCCTGCGCAAAAATGGCGAGATCGTGCAGCAAGGTAGCACCAAAGACCTTATTTTTGATTTTGACACGTTGATTTGCGCCTTGTCGCGTTACTTTACGCTGCACAAAGGCGACATGATTTTTACGGGTACGCCGGCGGGCGTAGGCCCTGTGCGCCCTGGCGACCTGCTCGAGGGATACCTTGAGGATCAACCCATGCTTCGCTGCGAAGTGCGCTAATCCCACAGCCGTCGCGCGCTCATTCATTTTTATCACAAGTAAAACAAAATGCGCTTTTTTTCGAAATACATTTGTCTGACAGCCGCCCTTTGCGGGCCTGCTCTCCTGTTGCAGGCTCAATCCCCCGCTCCCGCGCCCAAGCAGGCCGGAGCAGTGCTGATTCTGGGCGCTACGGCGCATATCGGCGACGGCGCCCTGATCCCGAACAGCGCCGTAGCTTTTGAGGATGGAAAAATCACGATGGTCGCCGACGCTACGACCATCCGAATCGACCGGAGTCGCTACGTCAAGATATTTGACGCGAGCGGCAAGCAACTTTTTCCGGGCTTTATCGGCATGAACTCTCGCTTGGGCCTGGTGGAGATCGACGCCGTGCGGGCTACGCAGGATTACAGCGAGGTAGGCGCCTTCAACCCCAATGCGCGGGCCATAGTGGCTTACAACACCGACTCGGACCTGATTCCGACCATTCGATCTAACGGGGTATTGTTGGCTCAGGTGTGTCCGTCTGGCGGCGTTCTTAGCGGCGCCTCGGCGGTAGTGGCTTTGGATGCCTGGAACTGGGAGGATGCCGCCGTGCGCGCAGACGAGGGGCTGCACCTGAACTGGCCTGCGCGCCGCTCGTGGCGCGGATGGGAAACCGGAAATCCGCAACAACAAGCTAACGAGCGCTACGATAAGGAAACGCAAGCCATCAGGCGCTTTTTTGACGAGGCGGCGGCATACGCCCAAAACCCGTCGCCGACGGTTAAGAATGCGCGTTTCGAAGCGATGCGCGGACTCTTTGCAGGCCGCCAGACGCTATACATCCATGTCAACGAGGCGACGCCAATGCAAGAGGCGGTTCTTTTTGCAAAAAAATATGGCCTTAAGCCCGCGCTGGTAGGCGCCTCGGACGCCTGGCTGATTGCCGACTTTCTGGCGCGGGAGGGCGTAAGCCTGGTATTAGGCCGCGTCCAGCAGTTGCCCGCCCGCGACGACGACGATATCGACCAACCGTTCAGGATGCCGGCGCTGCTGCACGAGAAGGGGCTGCGGTTTTGTTTCAGCGAGGAGGGCGCCTGGCGTCATCGGAATATACCTTTTCAGGCTGGACAAGCCGTTGCTTACGGGTTGCCTTATGAAGCGGCCATACGGGCGCTTACGCTCGACGCGGCGGCGACGCTTGGCGTGGCCGACCGCCTCGGCAGTATCGAAATGGGCAAAGACGCCACGCTATTCATCAGCGAGGGCGATCCGCTGGACATGCGCGGCAATCAAGTGATTGCCGCCTTCATATCGGGTCGCGAAATCGAACTCGACGATAAGCACAAGCAACTCTACCGACGCTACGAGAAAAAGTACAAACAGCGATAGCGCATGTGGGTTGATCGCTTCCCATACCAAAAACAGTTAGACGCTTCGGATTGCGGAGCTGCCTGTCTGCGCATGATTGCCCAGCATCACGGCCGGCGTTATGGGATGGATTATTTGCGGGGCTTGAGTTTTGTGAGTAAAGAGGGCGCTTCGATGATGAGCATCGCCGAAGCCGCCGAAAAAATCGGGTTCCGCACCTTGGGGATCCGAACGGGATTTCGCAAGTTGAAGGACAGCATCCCTTTGCCTTGCATCGCTTTTTGGCGGGGCAATCACTTTGTGGTGATTTACCGCATCGCCGGCGACAAGGTGTATATCGCCGATCCGGCTACCGGCAAGCTGCGTCTGGAGGAGGGCGATTTTCTGGGCAATTGGGCTACGGATGTCAAGGACTCCGAACCGCAGGGCATCCTGCTGCTGCTGGAGGCTACGCCCGATTTTTTCCGGCGCGAAGAAGAGCAGGCGCCCGACGAGAGCACCCTATCCATTTTGTGGAGCTATGTGAAGCAGTACCGAAGCCTGCTGCTTCAATTGCTGCTGGGTCTGTTGATCGGCAGCGTCATACAGTTGGCGTTTCCGTTTTTGATGCAGGCGCTGGTGGACAAAGGCGTGATGCTGCGCAACCTCAACTTTGTCCAGTTGATCCTCCTGGCCCAGGTTGTGTTGTTCATGAGTCAGATGATCGTGGAATTTCTGCGGGGCTGGATATTGCTGCACATCGGCGCTCGGGTCAACATCAGCCTGATGTCCGACTTTCTGATCAAACTGATGCGTCTGCCCATGTCGTTTTTTGATTCGCGAATGACGGGCGACTTGTTGCAACGCATCTACGACAACGAGCGGATAGAGCGCTTTTTGACCTCTTCAACGCTGGTCACCTTGTTCTCAGTGGTCAACCTGTTGGTGTTTGGAACGGTTTTGTGGCTCTACCATGCGCCGATATTCGGGGTGTTTGCGCTGGCCTCGGGTCTGTATTTCGGATGGGTGATGTTGTTCATGCAACGCCGGCGCACATTGGACAACATGCGCTTTGAACAACTGGCCGAAAATCAAAGCGCATTGATCCAATTGGTCAACGGGATGCAGGAGATCAAGTTGCACGGGGCGGAACGCCAGAAGCGCTGGAACTGGGAGCGGATCCAGGCCCGCTTGTTTCGCGTCAATGTACAATATCTGAGCGCCGACCAATGGCAGCGCCTCGGCGCGGCCTTTGTCAACGAGGGCAAAAATATCCTGATCACGATCATCGCCGCGCAGGCAACGATCAACGGCGATATCACGCTCGGCGCCATGCTCGCCATTCAGTACATCGTGGGTCATCTGAACGCGCCGCTCGAGTCGCTTACGCAATTTATTCTGGCGGCGCAGGATGCCAGAATCAGCCTGGAGCGCATGGGCGAGATACGACGCAGTCCGGAGGAGGAGCCTCCCGGCCCATCAAAGTTCAAGGCCTTGCCCGACGATGGCAGCCTGAGTTTGCACGGCGTGTCTTTCCGATACGGAGGCCCGAGCGACTCCTGGGTGCTTCAGAACCTCAATCTCACGATTCCGCAGCACCGCACCACCGCCATCGTAGGCGTAAGCGGCAGCGGCAAGACTACGCTGCTCAAGCTCCTGCTGGGTTTTTACCCGCCTACGCAGGGTATTATCCGACTTGGCGACCTGAGCCTCGGGAGTTTCAGCCTGCCGGTCTGGCGTCGTCAGTGCGGCGTGGTGATGCAAGACGGCTACATCTTTTCGGATACCATCGCGCGCAATATCGCCCTGGGGCATGAACATCCCGACCACAGCCAGATCATTTACGCCGCCAAAATGGCGAATATTCACCACTTTATCGAAACGCTGCCGCTTGGGTTCAATACCAAGGTGGGACCCGACGGAATCGGCCTGAGCCAAGGGCAGAAACAGCGCCTGCTCATCGCCCGGGCGATTTACAAACGACCGGAATACCTTTTCTTCGACGAAGCGACCAACGCCCTCGATGCGACCAACGAGCGCATTGTGGTGGAGAACCTTCAGACCGCTTTTCGCAACAAAACCATGGTGATCGTCGCCCACCGACTCAGCACGGTACGACAGGCCGATCTGATCGTGGTATTGCACCAGGGCGAGATCGTCGAACAAGGCAACCACGAACAATTAGTCCGCCTCAAGGGGCGTTACTTCCAGTTGATCAAAGACCAACTCGAACTCGGCGCCTAAAACCGCGCACCTATGAACGACAGCGAAAAAGACTACTACCTCGGCGAAATTCACTCGGACGACGTGCAGGAAATTCTTGGCGCGCCGCCGACATGGCCCATTCGTTGGGGGTCGGCCCTGATGCTTTTGGTTGTGGCCGGCATGGCGCTCCTCGCGTCGCTGGTCCGCTATCCCGATTTGGCGCGCGCGCCGGTGGTCATTTCTGCCGATATTCCACCGGGGCCGGTCATTTCGCCGGGCGAAGGTTATGTCGCCCGGCTCTTCGTAGCCAACGGACAGCGCATAAAGACCGATCAACTACTGGCCGCGCTGCAAAGCGCCGTCAAGCTCGACGATGCGCTCTTGCTCGATTCCCTGCTTGCAGGATGGCTCCGACTTCCCGCTCCCGCCCTACGCGCCTTATCCCCGCCGCCCAGCCTTCAATTGGGCGAACTTCAGGCCGAATACGCCGCCGTACTTAGCGCGATAAACGCATACGCTTTTGAGAAAAATACCAGAAAATCGCTGACCAAGGCCAATGTCGGCGCTTTCAATGAGCAAATCGCACGGCTTGAAGCCGCAATCCAATACGACAAAACGGCTGCCGATCGCTTGGCTGCCGAGATAGCGCGCAGCGCAATTTTTCTCGAAAAACAGGAAATTGCGTTCCAGCAAGGTCTGATCTCCGCCGATATGCTCAATGCCGAGCGCAGACGCCACCTCCAACTTGAGCGCGACCTGGAAGTGCTGAACGAAGGTCTGACCCGTAAGCAAAATGAAATAGCCGCGCTGGGACGCAACGCCTCCGATCTCAATCTCAACGAGCAAGAGCGGGGCAGCGGGAGCGAAGCTACGCTGCTCGCCGCCCTGTCGCGCCTGCGCGCCGCCTTGGACGCCTGGAAAAAAACGCACCTGCTCACCGCGCCTATCGCCGGCAAGGCGGTATTCAACGCTTCGTTCTCCGGCGCCCGGCAATACGTGCGGCTCGGCGAACAAATCATGACCATCGTCCCCGATAGCGCCAAGACGCTGGTCGGTCGGGCCAGCCTGCCGGCCGCCGGCAGCGGCAAAGTCAAACCCGGACAAAAAGTGTTGATCAAATTGGACAGCTACCCCTATCAGGAGTTTGGCGTGCTGGAAGGTCGCGTGGTCGATCGCTCAGGCGTACCTAAAGACGGCGCCTATAACCTCACCATCGAGTTGACGAAGGGGCTCTTTACTTCAGCCCAGAGGATGATCCCTTTCGAGCAGCAATTGCAAGGCGAGGCAGAAATCATCACCGACGATAAAAGCTTCCTACGGCGCGTTGTGGAACAAATCGCGCTGCGTCGCTGAATATCCAAAGTGAGGAATGCCGCCCAACTCTTGCTTTTTGCGTCCCAGGGCAGTTTTCGTGGCCTCTTTAGCCATTTTCAAGGCCCATTTGTTGTCGCCCAAACTACACGCCCGCACCCTTTACACCTGTTTTTTCTCAAAAAAACAATGCGCTTGGGAGATTCTTCGGCGAGAAACAAACCCGCGGGATCAAAGCGTCCGCAAACTCAGGGCTGACGCCTGTTGAAAAACTTGTGCATACTCAGCAGTACGTAATCGATAGCGTCGGCCCAGTACGCTTTGTTGTGCTCTCCGGCGCGCTCTGTGTAGCTGTGCGGCACGTCCGCCTCCAGGAGGCGCTTGTGCATGTCGCGGTTGAGTTGGATGAAATAGTCGCCCACGCCGCAGTCGATGACCAAGGTTTGCTTATTGGCCCAGAACTGGGGAACCAGGTTGACCACCGAATGATCTTCCCAATGTTGCGGATACCTGGCTGGATCGCCCAACACCTTCCGCAACCCCAGATTGTCTCTTTTGCCGCTTCGCAGATCCAGCCGGCCGCACAGGCTGCCCGCGGCGCCGTATAGCTCCGGATGTCGCGCAGCCAGATACATCGCTCCATGCCCGCCCATGCTCACGCCGACGATAGCCCGCCCCGCCGGCTCGCGGATAGTATTGTAGAAGTGATCCACATAGACGATCAGCTCTTTCGTCAGGTGCGTTTCATAGCGCACGTTTGTGTCCACCGGGCTGTCCAGATACCAGGAGTCATAGCCGCCGTCAGCGCATACGATCAGCATGCGGTAGGCGTCGGCCAGGGTTTGCAACTGCGGCGCCTCGTGGGGCCATGAAGCATAGCTGCCGCTCCAGCCGTGCAGCAGATAAAGGCTGGGCACAGGCAGTCCGACAGGGCTATGCGTTTCGGGCACAAAAATGATGCACCGAATGATTTTCCGCATCGATGGGCTGAAAATTTCGGCGGTATCCACTTGCGCGGCGTTTGACTGCGATAAGAGCGATAAAAGACAGGCAAAAAACAGGGGGATGCGTTGCGTCATTCTCTTCAGAATCGCGAATCGATGTAATAGGGTAGCATGGCGCGCCATGTAGGCCAGTCATGGCGCATATCCGGCCCCCAAACATCCAATTCGTGGGGTATGCCTTTGGCAGACAATATGCCGGATATGCGGCGCGAAGCATCCGGATCTTCGTAATCGCCCGAACCCGTCAGGATATGTATGTGCTTTGCCTGGCGCAGGCGCGGCAAAAAGTATGGATCTTCCATGTTGGGCAGATAATGACAAGGAGAGTTGAAATAGACATCCTCGTCGAAATAGCCTTTGGTGTAGGCGGTCAGATCGTAGATGCCTGACATGGCGATGGTTCCGTCAATCAGATCAGGGCGGCGAAAGTACAGGTTGGCGGCATGCAAAGCGCCGAGAGATGCGCCGCTGGTAATGATTTGCGTATCCGGGCTGGTACGCATTCGGATAAAAGGGATGACTTCGTTCTCGACGTAAGCGTTGAACTGCTGGTGTCGGATGGCTTTGTGCCGGGGGTGCATTTTGTTGTTGAGCCAGGCTTCAGAGTTGATACTATTGATGGAGTACACTTTGATCTTTCCGGCTTCGATGTAGGGTTCAAGAACGGATATGAGGTGAAAGCGCTCATACTCCAGATAATCTGCGGCAGCCGTAGGCAGAAGCAGGAGGGCGAAACCGAAATGGCCATATTCGGCAATTTCCATGTTTTTGTTCAGTCGGGGGCTATACCACTGGTGAATCTCGCGATGCATGATGTTCGTTAAAAATGATTAGACAATAAATAGAAGATTTCGAAACCGAAATTTGAAAGTAAACAAAGAAGTGCAAGTTTCCGCAGTTGCAGGAACCTGCCTTGCTCAGTGCGTGCGTTCGGATACTGTGCGTATTACAAGGGCAAACTTACAGCATTTTTGAATATTGACGCCCATCGCTTACTTTTTTTTGTTTTTTTGTAAAACTCAAGCACGCCCATGGCCACCCAAGAGAAGGGGCAAAGCGGCAGTAAGCGTCGGAGGGCTTGCCGCACGCGATACGCCATGGATCTCGGTCCTCTTACTCAGCGAATCCCCAAAGGAAGCCGGGTTAATTGGCTTGCAGGTTTGCGAGGAAGTGATTGCCGCGCAGGTCGGCAATAGATTCCGGCAGCCTGGGCTGCGACCTGTCGCTAACCCGCGCGTTCAACTGCGCACTATGCCGCGCTCCAATTGCGATACGACAATTTCCCACAAATCCTCGTAAGGGATAATCTCAATGTCATGCGATTGATTCGCAAAACTGAGCGAAACGCTCGTAAGCATTTTGAAATATTTTTCGGTATTGCGGATCACGGCAGTCTGATGAAAATGCGAAGACGGAATCTGAAGCAGCATTTTGATAAAGCAGTTGCTGCGATAAGTATCATCATCGCTTTTCAGGTATCGGGAAGCGTACTTTTCTATGGCTTCTATCTTGTCGATCAGTTTGTTGTACTGCTTGTTTTGGATATCCATAAGGATTTGAAAGACCAATATAGCAATATTCATACCGCGCTTATCGCGCGAGTATGTCGGCACGTCATTGAAGAATCGGGCCACCTTAAACTTGGTCAAGTATTCGGATTCGTACAGTTGCAGGCGACCGGTTTCGGACAGGAAGAACAGATAGGCCCCCAAAATCTTCCAGTATTCTTCGATGTGTTTGGGCAGCGACTTAAAATTCTTGTGCGCCACAGCCGTATTATAGTGTCCAAGCGCAGCCTGGTACTCTCGGCTGTGTAGAGAGAGCATGGTGAGCAATTCTTGATACTTAAACCAGTTGAACGATCCGTTTTCCAGAAGTTGCAGCCCGCGTTCTGCCGCTTTTCTCCCTGCTTCGTAATCTTTTAATTGTACGTAGCATACCATTTCCTGATACAGAAATGCCTGCAGAGGAACATTGGCAACGTAGTTTTTGGCATCAAAAAACTGAATAGCGTCGCGACAAACGACCAAGGCTGCTTGATAGTCGTTGACGCTGGTATGGATCATGAGTTGAATCAATCGACCCGAAAAATGCAAACGATAAGAGTCGTATTTCTCTAAAGATTCAGCCAATTGCGCATAGCTTTCCTGAGCGACCTGTTGTATTTCTTTTTTGACGGATTTGCTATTCGTAAATTGAAAGGCCAATTCTGTGTAGAGTTCCTCTGCCAGATTTTCTGCTGCATACATACCCTCAAAAAAGGCCGCCTGCTCCTTGTAATACAGATATTGCTTGCGATCGCCGATCAAAGACCCATAAAATAGGCGCAGCATGCGCAATACATCTATCGTTATTTCTGTGAAGTCATACTTTTGAGCCTGAAGGAGCAATTCCTCAGCCAACGAAAGCGCGCTCTGGCGGGCGTATTTGCCGGTGAGCACCCTCAAAACAGCCCACTTTTTGTAACACTCGAAATAGGCCTGCTGGCGCGCATGATAATGCGGCTGATTCAGATCTATGACCAGAATCATCTTTAGGAGGTATTCCTCCAAAGACTTCTTGATGCGCGAATATTTTACCTTGTTTGGTTGCTCCCCAAACAAAGCAGCCATAGCGCTTTCGTCGTCTTGCGCCTTACCCGTAGCAAGTATGTCGTACAGCCTGGCGACATCCGTATCAGAACGTTTGATAAGGCCCCAATCTACTACGCCTTTTAATTTGTTTTTGGTTACGATGGAGATGAGTTCCAAAATGTTGTCCATGCTTGCAGTGATTGTCTGAGGCTGCGGCCTCAGGATTCATACCATTCCTATGCAAGCAAAAAAGCGGCAACGTCAAACACCTGTAATATCTACGATGATCACTTCGTTGTTGTTGTTTTGTTTTGAAACAATAATGTAAGCTTTGAGCGTGAGATACTTTTCCATGAGACCTTGTTTTATTAATGAAAAATTACAAGGTCAAAGTTCTGATGGCTCACCCGCCTAAGCTAAGACAGATTACAGGTTAATTTCATGTAGATTTTTTCAAAATCTTTCCGCTTTTTTTTTGCAAAAGGCTGTCTTTCAGCGTATTGAGATTTGTAGTTGCGTGAAATTTTAAAGTCCCGGCCGCCTCAAGGACCGGAAAATTGCAGGGAATACCCATATTCAGAAGCCGCAGTCGGCAAAGAACCGCGCGCGCCGCTTTGGCCAAAGCGGACAGCAAAAGGCAAACTGAAAAAGCATGCTAAGAAATATTTCACCCATTTTTTCGGATGAAATAACGGGAGCGCGTCGAAAGAGAGGTAGGACGTCGCAACGTAAATGAAATGGCTAATTCTTCTTTCCACGAGATAAAATGATAATAAAAATTCACGACGAGAAAAACCTCATCGCAGGAACTCATGGAAACGAAGAAAAATAGAAAGATTAAAGAAGAAAGATTAAAATCGCTGCAAATATATTGCAAATTATTGAAATGCGCATTAAAAAAAAAATCACACTATGCGATCTGCGCCTAACAGGGTGTTTATGCCTGTATTCTTAAGCCATTTTGACGCCAATTATGGCGCCAAAATGCAATATGGCCGCATTGCAGGCGCATTTTACCGCATAATGGGTATTTTGCGTTCGACATTTTGGCCCCACGCGGCTAAAGCTGCATCAGCATAAGAGCGAAGAGGCGTCTGCACCCGCATCTTGCGCGCATTTTTTTGAAAAACGATACAGACAAAGAGCTTGGGACGGGGAGCGGGCCGACAAAGGGCGGGGGCTATTCTCAACGCATGCTCCTGCCGCCTTACTTTGGCGCATAGATTCAGTCCACAATGGTCACATCGCCATATGCCCGAACTGGAATGACCCGGCCACAGTAGTTCGCCCGCGCCTCCAAGAGCCACACAAACACACCCGGCTGCAAGGCCTGATCTCTGAACGGGCCGGGCCATCCTTCGCCGACAAGCGTGCTTCTGAATAACAACTCGCCCCAGCGGTCATATACCTCAAACCGATAATCGAACGCCTCCACGCCATCGGCAAACAGCGGTCTGAAAACATGGTTGTCCGGCAGCAAAGCCTTGGGCTTGAATACATTGGGCACATACACCAATTTGCGATCGCCCATATCCTCCCAGCCAACCTGCGCCTCTGCGCGCTGTGTCTCGCACTCATTGGTGGCCTCTACCCAATATACGCCCGCCTCTGACGCTTTGATCTGAAATCCGCTTGCGCCGGTGCTCCAACGCAAGGTCAGTCCGCTCTGGTCGCCGCTTACTTGCGGGCGCAACACTACCTCGCCCGATTCGCAACTCAAGGTCTGGTCCTCAAGTCGGACCTGCAAGGGGGAGCGGGCGTCTATACGCGCAGGCGTTGAGGCAACGCAACCGTTCAGGTCTTCGACGCTCAAGACGTAGTCGCCCGGGGCTAACCCTTCAAAGACCGGATTGGATTGGAAGACGCCCCCATTAAGCGAAAAACCAAGCGGCGGAGAGCCGCCTGAGCTTGCCGAAGCGTTCAAACTACCCGTCGCGGAGTTGGGACAAGAGCGAGAAGTCTGGGCGACAGGCGCGATGGGCGGCCATGCGCCTACCGTAACGCTGATTATAGAGTCGCAGCCTTCCGTCGTCTGATAAACGAATTGCCGCGTTTCGCCGGGAGCGACGGGCGTGTTGCCGAACAGGAATACTTCGCCGGGGCACACCCTGACATCGATGGTCTGAAAATCGACTGAAGCCTCGCCGACGCTGACGGTCACCACCGAGTCGCACTGATAGGCGTTCAGAAGGACATACACGCGGGTTTCGCCGGCGGCGATTTGATCTCCAAGGTAAGTAAAGGTCTCACCCGGGCATACTTTCACGGCAAGGTGCGTGGGCGGAGCGTGCGGGAGCGCCGCCACCTGCACCAGGATAACAGAGTCGCAACCCGCAATGGTTTGATATGCAAAGCTCCGCATACCGCCTGCCGGGATGATCTCCCCGTCGAACACAACCGACTCTCCTTCGCAGGCCGACAACTGTATCGTCGAACTATAGACGGGCAGCGCCCCTACCGATACGGTCAGCAACGAGTCGCACCCCCATTGATTTTGCAGCGTGAAGGTCTGCGCGCTGCCGGCCGGAATGGCTATTCCATCATAGACATAGCTCTCCCCGGCGCAGATCTGTACCGACAAAGTATGTGCTGAATGCGGCCATGCGGCAACATTTACCGTCACTATCGAATCGCAGCCGGCAGTATTAGACAAGGTGAAAACCTGAGTCGTCCCCGCAGGAATCCCAACGCCCTCAAAAACGTAAATCGATCCTTCGCAGGCGCTCACATTGAGCGTGGATGCCGTGTGCGGCAAAGCAGTCACTGCCACCGTCACTATCGAGTCGCATCCAAACTGATTGGCATACTTAAAGGTCTGGGTCGTTCCGGCGGGAATGCTGACGCTATTGTATGCGAAGGCGGCGTCAGCGCATGCTGTTGCCTCGATCACAGTGGCGCTTAGCGGCAGTTCAGAAACGATGACGGTCAAAACCGAGTCGCATCCGGCGGCATTTTGCAGCGTGAACTGCATGCTGCCGCCTGCCGGTATCGACACCCCATTGAATACGACCGCCTGGCCGCTGCAAGCCGAAATCTGTACCTGACCCGAAGTACTCTGCAGGCCTACAACGGTGACCGTCACAAGCGAATCGCAGCCGTTGACGCTATTAAACGCAAAGGTCTGCGTCGCTCCAACCGGTATAGATACGCCCGCATAGCTCACAAAACTGGCGTCGCAGGCGCTTAGGGTGAGTTGGCTGAATACGGTAGGGCATGTTTCGTATCGAACGAGCAGCCCTGTCATGACGAGCTTGCCGCATCCGCTCAACATAGCCGAGGCTTCGCCGATGAGCACTGTCCAGTCGGCAGGCAGGCTCAGCGTATCGATCACCACGGCATAAGTCGCAACAGGCACGTTGGCAAAAGCAAAAGCGCCGCCGGCGGCGACTCCAGCCAAAGATCCGCCCTCAAACAACCTGACCGATATACCGGATACCACCGTGTCGGCGGCGCTGATGGTTCCATCGCCATCTACATCCGACCAGATCTGACCGGCTACCGTCCCGAAACCATCGTAAAGGCTCAGACTAAGCGGGGCGCTCTGGGTACTGCAGCCCATGGCATCCGTGAGCGCGGCATAATACACGCCACTCTGCATGGCGACCAAATGCGGAGTCACAGCCCCAGGGATGGGCGCGCCGTTGAAATACCACTGTATGGCGCTCAATCCCGCTATGGGCGGCAGACAGAGCGTGTCGGGATTGCATCGGCTGTGACAACCCGAAGGAATACTGAGCGCAGGCGGTCCGGGCAGGATTTGCACGGTATTGCTGCGGCCCTCGCAGCCGTACTGATTGATTGCACGCAGGTAATAAAGCCCCGGGCGGTCGGACGTCAGCGGAACACTCGTTTGTCCGGTATTCCACACAAATTGCCATTCGGGCGGCTGCGGCCCCGAGTAGGACAGGGTGTTGGCCGCCCCCGCGCAAGCGGGCGAATTGTTGAGGCTGACGGATAAGCCTGAGGGAACAGGAAATACCTCCACCACAAAAGGCTCCGACACTGCCGTACAACCGCTTACGCCGTCCGTGATGGTGACCGTGAAGACATGCGTACCCACTGGCAGCGGATTGCCACGGTCTATAGAGAATATTTCCTCAGATCCGGTTTGGCCCGTTGACCACGAATACGTGTACGCGCCCTGCCCCTGCGCAATCAGATAAACCGGCTCCCCTTCGCACACGCCCAAAACAGGGTATTCGAAAGCCACTATCTGACCGAGGCTGTTGGTAATAGCGGCTTTGATCACGGCATCCGGAGCGGATACAACTGTGACAGTCACAGGCGGGGGCGTAAAAGTACACCCTAAGCCATCGGTCAGCGTAACGCTGTAAGGTCCGGCCTGAGTTACGGACAGCGTTTGCGAGCCGGTCGAAAGACTATCCGACCAGCGGTAAGCAACGCCGGAGGGATTGGCCGTAAGCAACACAGATTGCCCCTCGCAGATTGGCGCGGGACTGGCCGGACTGATCGAGCCTGCCAGGGTATTGTCGCCAACCGTAATGGTGCGGCTAAATTCGGCGCGACAGCCGTCGGCATAAGCAGCCTGCAGCGTCACCGTATAAGCGCCGGGCGCAAAGGTGTGGTATGCGGGGCTTCCTGTCGCTTCATTCAAAGCGCCGGAAGCCGGATCGCCAAAATTCCAATAGACTTCGACGGCGCTTGAATCTGTCAGCGATGCGAACGCCAATGCGCTGCCCGAGCAAGTAGTTGCAGGAGGGTCAAAATAAGGCGTAAGCGGCTGCACGATCTCAATCGTTTTTTCGACCAGCGACACGCATCCCGATATTCCGGCCGTAATCTGCAACCGCGCCGTGTAGGCGCCGGCGCCGGCATAGGCATGCTCGGGGTTTTGAAGCGCAGAGAAGTTGGCCCCTCCCGACGCCGGATCCCCGAAATCCCATGCCCATGCGTTGATCCCCACGCCTGGCAAGCGCACGCTCCGGTCTCTGAAGCGGCTGTCAGCGCCCGGACAACCGGGGACCACGTCAAACTTAGCTTTGGCGATTACCTTGACCGAATCCAAAGCCCGACAGACGCCGCCCGAACTACTCTCGGCAAATAACGCTACTACATAAATGCCCGCATCGTCAAACACGTACTGAGGCGCGTCAAGCGTGGATGCCCCCTCTATGCCCTGGCCCATTTTGCCGAAATACCACTGCGCCGTGCCGGACACATAGGAGCCCGTAATCGCAAACGCGAAAGAGTCGCACCGCGCTGTTGGAATCACTGAGATGCCCAGCGTTCCGGGGCCGCAGGCAGGCCCGCCCCCGCCGGGCGCGCCGCCGCCCCCGCCCCCGCCGCCACAATCTGAAATGAGATTGAGCGGGCCGGCTGTGGCTGTGCATCCATCCTGATTTGTAGCCTGTACGGTGTAAGCGCCGTATTGATTGGTGGCATACGTAGGACTGTTGACGCCCAAAGGCGCGCCATTTCGAAACCATTCGTATGTGTAAACGCCGTCGGAGGGTACAAGCGCCTGCATATTAACGGTGACCGCATTATTGCAAAACGCCGTAGGGTCTGCCGTCGAAATACTGACGGTAGGCGCCGGCGAAGACCCAATCGAAAACCCTACGCTACCCGAACAGCCAAAAAAGTCTGTCACCTCTACCGAATAGCTGCCTATGCCGAGTATGGCGCCGGCGGAGACGCTCAATGAAGCGCCGGAGGCGCTGCGCCAAATGTAGCTGCTGAAAGGCGTCTGGGTATTTACTACCGCTATTTGTCCTTCGCACAGCGCCGCCGGATGCAGGACGGTCGGCTGGGGCAAATCAATGACCGATATCGGAAACTGAATGGTCTGTCCGCATACGACAGCGTTGAGCACGTGCCCTCCCGCTTCCCGCCAATACACCGACACCGCAGGGCTACCTTGCCCTGCGGCAATTACGCCGGCTGAGGGAGGCGACACCTGCCATTGAACAGGCGCCGACAT
>JBKBLI010000036.1:25378-33930 GCA_046296435.1 Saprospiraceae bacterium
CGATCTCGCCGCCGCCCGAAATACCCCACTCGAATCCCGTTCCTCCGAAAGGCTCAACGCTGTAAACCTCTTCCGCTCCCGGGCACACCCGCTCCCGCCCCCTGATACCGGATTTCGCCGTAATGATGGGGATTCGGAACTGGACAGGCTCCGGACAAGCGGCTCCGCTGCAAGGCTGCGCCAGCAGACTGATCATCCCTGCCGGGCCTCCGGTCCATTGAATGGTTATGCTGTCGGTAGCCGCATTACCGCCTGCCAGCGTAAGACCATCGGCGGATACGCTCCATTGATAGGGCGGACAGGCGTTGGATGCGGAGTAGGTCACTATCGCTCCGGGGCATACCGTGCCGATACAGTCGAGCCGCGGCGCTTCGGCGTCGATCACTTCGATCCAGCGGGTGATCGTATCCGCGCACAAACAATTGCTCGACGCAACAAGGCGAACGGGGTGTAGCCCCGGCAAATCAAACTGTCGGATAGGATTAGCCTGATTGCTTTGTTCCTGCGTATCGCCAAACAGCCACGTGTAACTTCCCGCGCCCGTGCTCATATTTTCAAAAAAAACCTCTTGCCCCTTACACACCCTGAGCGGCTCGGCGGCGGGCGGAGCCGGGACAGTCGCAAAATCAGCTTTTGGCGCTTCGATTATGGTCACGCAAAGGGATGCCTCGCCGCTACACATGGTCGTGCTCTGTCCGCCAAAGGTCAACACGGATACCGACCCTGAACCGGTAGCGCCCCAATTGACCGTGACAGAATTGGCCGGCGCCGGATTGACCGTGTAACTCAGCGCGCCGCTTACTTCCCAGATGATCAGCGGCGAGTTCAACCCGGGGACGCCGCCCGGAAAAACGACAGAATAGGTCACGGTTGTAAACGGACAAAGCCTTTCGCAATTTAAAAGGTCGTTGCCGCCGGCGTCCGGATTGTTGCAAGGCGCCTTGTTGTCTGACACAATGATGGGTTGCGCGCTGTTCATCGCGATAACTGTGAAAGTTGTCGTTAGGACCGTGCCGTTGTTGTTCTGTACGCGAAGCGTGAAAACGTAAGCGCCGGGGGCGCTTGTGCAATATACAATCTGCTTCGAAGTATCCGAAATAAGCACTGGGCCGGCTGCGCCAGGCGCGACGACCGACCAGGCGTATTTTTCAGCATTCGGGTCGGGCGCGCCGGTCCAGTTGGCCGTAAGCGTAAAGCAGTCGCCTGCGCAGACAACCGAAGGCCCAGAGATCGTCAGCGCGTTGTTTTGAGCTGCGGCGCTCAGACAGAACCATTGAAAAAGAATAAGGCATCCGAAGCGTAAAAACCGGTTTCCCATAAATAGAAAAAGATTAGGCCCGGTTTTATGCTGCTTTGACCTCAGAATCGGATGTACATCCAAACCATCTGCGCGTCCGCATGATTACCAGGCGCAAAAAATAAACGCTTCAAAGATACGGCAACGGCCATATTCGCTCCTGTTTTAATTCAAAATTATCGGCGTGATCAAATTAAATCTGGGAATAAGCACTTCAAAGAGCGCTTCGTCGTGAAGCCGCTGCATCAGATATGTTCCGGACATACGGCCGATTTCGGTCGGGAGCGCGCACCACGAGGTGTAAGCATGCGACTCGCCCGGTTGCAAGATTGGCTGTTGGCCTATCACACCCGCTCCCTCTACTTCGCGCATTTGGCCAACGCCATCTAGTATCAGCCAGTGGCGGCGCAGAAGTTGCACGGCAAAAGACGTGCCGTTGCCTATCACAATGTGGTATGCAAAAACAAAGTAATCCTGCAAGGGCCTGGACTCGCTTGCCAGATAGCGCGTATCTACCGTTATGGTAATGCCATTGGTCGTCAAGGTTTCCATTGAGCGCGATTTGCGTTAATTATGCCACAAAAAACATTCCTGATAATATTTAGACGAGCGTATTTGTTCACAGCAGGTCATATTTTTGATTTCCCGGCCACAAAATTGGACTAAGTACAAATTGCGCAAAACTTTCATCCTTTCCCGCGCATTTTATGTTTTTATAGAAAAACTGAATTGCAGTATGATTTCTGAAAAAATGATTCAAAGCCTGAACAATCAAATAGCCTTAGAGGGTTACGCCTCCTTCCTTTACCTGTCCATGGCTTGCTGGTGCGAGGAACAGGGTTTGGCAGGTTGCGCGGCTTTCATGCGGCGGCAATCCGGCGAAGAACGAGAGCACAAGCTCCGCATCATAAGTTACCTGCACGAAGTGGGCGCAAAAGCTATCGTGCCGGGCATACCACAACCTCCCGCCTCATTCGAGTCTATCCGCGCGCTTTTTGAACAAGTCTATGCGCACGAGCAGAAAGTTACGCGTTCCATTTACGATCTGATCAATCAGGCTACCGGCGAGCAAGACCACGCCACGCTCCACTTCCTCCAGTGGTACGTAGCCGAGCAGCGCGAAGAGGAAAACCTGATGCGTTCGCTGATGGATCGTATCCGCCTCATTGGCGACGGCCCCATGTCTCTGTACTACATCGACAAGGAGGTCGAAAAAATGAATAACGCCCAAGAAGCGGAAGAGGCTAAAGAACAAAGCAGTTGATTGACGCCCAAGGCCCGAGTGACGCGAAGCCGGGCTACAAAAGGTTTCAACTGCTGCGTCGCCTCCTTTTGAAGGCGTGAGCGGACAACTTGCATAGGGCAATACCCGGCGTTCGGGTCGTCGGCGTTTTTTTCGCGGCATGGCCATGGGCGAGCGCAGGGCGTCAGCCTTGCGTTTTTTTTTGGGCGGTTGATCCTGCATCCCCAACGACAGCGGCGACTCTTATGGAGTTTTACGTTTTTTTTCAAAAAAATATTGCGGACATTGGGCGCAGGCGCATTCTCGCCCTGCGCCTGCGTCCTTATTTCCAAATGGGCGGATGCACATTTCGCCAACCTTTCGCCCTCTTTGTTTAGGTTTTGTTCAACGGAGCATGACGCGCGCCACCGGATACATTTTGTGCGAAGGCTCGTACCAGGGCGAATGTTTATAGACCCAATCCAACTGGGCGCGCGCGTCATCTGCAAATGCGGGATCCGTTTTTTGCCGAGCCTCCAGTTGCTCGCGCAGGTCCGGATGCTCGCGCAGGTATTGGGCGGCGAGGTCCTCGAACACGTAAGCTGAGAAATATTCTTTTTGCATGAGCACAGCGTCGAAGAAGTTCCAGGCGAACCACGAATCCGGCGCGTGCGGCTCGAGCGTTTCGACGATGTAGCGGTTGGCGTCCTGATCGGTAGGTATAAGCCAGTCGCCTTTGCGGAATCGACGTTTTTCGCGAACTACTTCGATTTTGATATCGTGGTGGAAGTAATGTCCCTCCCACAGGGGGCGGGTCTTAAAGTCGCCGATGCGGTACATTTCAACCTCCATCTCGGTATCTTCGGGAAGCGACTCCATGCGCACGCCGTTGATTTGCAGCCGCTGGGCAACCTCCTCCCAGGCTTGCGGTAGGAGGTATGCCGCAGGTTTTTGGACGCTGACGGAGGGATTGAAGTGCGTGTAGAAAGGGATTTTTTTCTCAAAAGGCTCAGAGCGGTCGTACCACAATCGGGGCAGCCCGCTCACTTCGCTGGGCTTGTACTTGGCGGTATATCCCTTGAAGAGCAGCGAATCGCAGCGCTTGGTATCCAGCGTCCAATCCAGTTCAAACATGGTTTTGCTGCGGGTGCGGGCAAAGGCTTCGGCGCGCTTGGCCAGTATGGTAGCGCAATTTTTTTCACAAAAATCGATGACCACCTCCATGAAAGCCAGATTGCTGTAAAGTCGATCGGCAAAGGGCTTGAGCATGTGGGTTTCGGGCATGAAACCGATGGTGTTGAACAGGGCGGCATAGCCGGTGGAATAGCGCCCATAGTCGCAGAACTCTCGGATGCCGGCTTCGGGGGTCGGGCCGGGGCCATCCACATAGGGGATCATTTCCCAGTTGCGGGCGGCCATCTGTTGGTAGAGCTGGGGTTTCATCACCTCGTGCAGATACTGTCCCAGCGGGGCCTCGAGTTTGTTGTGCTGGGTAGCGATCAGGGTCATGGCGTATTGGTAGTCGGCCCCGTTGCTGGTGTGGTTGTCCACGAACACGTCTGGGCGCCAGCGGGTGAAGATGGCGTTGAAGGAGCGGGCGTTGCGCGAATCTGCTTTGACAAAGTCGCGGTTGAGATCGTAGTTGCGGGCATTGCCCCGGAAGCCGTAGGTCTCCGGGCCGTTTTGGTTGGCCCGGCTGTAGGCGTTGCGGTTGATGCAGCCGTCGATATTATACACCGGGATACAGACGATGGCCACTTGTCGGGGAAGTGCGTCGCGTTCGAGGAGGTCGCGCAGGAGCAAGACGGTGGCGTCGATGCCCTCAGGCTCGCCGGGGTGTATGCCGTTGTTGATGAGTAGGATAAGGCGCCCGCGGCGGCGCAATTCGGCAGGGTCGAACACGCCGTCGTACGAAAATACCGCCGTATGAAGAGGCAGGCCGCTGTCGGTTGGACCGGCCTCTTGGAGGCGGCACTGGCTCGGATTAGCTTCCGCCATACGGGCGTAGCAGGCGATGGTTTGTTCGTAGGTGAGGGTTTGGTTGGGGTTGGTCTCGAACGGAATTTCGAACAACTTTGACATGGTATCCTGCCCGAAGGACTTGATTTGAAACAAAAAACACAAACACCAAATACTTGCCGAGGGCCTGAGGTCCCTCAGTCGAATGGGGAGAGCCGCCTTGCCCATGCCCTTTGTCTGCGCCCTTTTCTGCGTGGGCATCATTTGAGCATGCTTTTCAGGGCTGCCTCGTCAATTTTGACGGCGTATTTTTCCTGCAAGTCCTGGATCCACTTTTTTTCGAGGTAATCCTGATAGTCTGCCACTGCGAAGCCCCGGGCGTCTTTGAGCTGTTTAGGGCCGGGGGGTAGGATTTTTTCTATTTTGCTGAAAGATGCGGTTTTGGTACCGGCATCGGTTTTGGGCGCCGTCATGGCGTTGGGGCGCCAGAGTTCGCTAAGTTCCGGATTTTTTCCCTTTTCGTAGGTGCGCTCGATGACGGTCAGCATAGGGGTTTTCTTGTTGAATCTTTTGAGCGTTTTATCGGCGGGATTTTTTTCGGCGTATTTGCGCACCTCGGCCAGGAGTTTGGGATCGTCGCTTTTGAGCGTGTAGAGGCTGACTACTGCGCGCTCGTCCCAGCGGTATTTGTCGCGCAGGTTGGCGTTGAAGTATTGACTAAGGCCGGCAGTGTCTGCATTGGCGCGATCCCATACGTTGACCTTGAGCGCTTCGAAGAGGAGGATGCCTTCTTCGTATTCGCGCATCAGGTTGCGGAATTCGGGGTATTTTTTGTCTAATTGCTTTTCTTCATACATCATGGTGACGTCGTTGGCCCAGTCGGCGTACAGGCGCTGAATGACGTCGTTGAGGGGCGTTCCGGCGCCGCGCATGCGCTGGATACTGTTGCGCGAGCAGAATTCCTCGAAGTCCGCTACGGTGTGCGTGATTTCGCCGATTTTCAGCAGAGGTTTATTTGGTTTATTTTCGTCGGGTTTCCAGCGGAAAGTCAGAAAGATGGAGTCCTTTTGCATAGCGGCCCATTCGCTCAGGGCGTCGGGGTACTCGATGAATCCGGCTTCTTTACGGATGCGGTTGATCATACTGCGTTTGGCGACTTCGCTGCGGCTGTCTCGTTTGATGCGTTCGCCGAGGGGGCGCTTGAGGTTGTCGAAGGACTCGATGCCGCGGCGGTTGAGCAGGCGGATAATGTGCCAACCGATGGTCGTCTCGACCGGCGCGCTGATTTGGCCGCTGCGCTCAAGGGCAAAGGCGGCATCCTCAAAAGCTTTTTGATAGCGGTTGATACCGAAAAAACCGACATAACCGCCTTTCGAGGCGCTCATTTTGTCTTCCGAAAAGCGGATGCAGGCTTCGTCCCAGTTGACGGAGCCTTGCATGAGGGCGTTGTAGAGGCTATCGGCGCGGGCTTTGACGCGTTGGTTTTTGATCGGATCATCGGATTTGCGCAGGAGGATCTGAGCGACTTCCACCTCTCCGCGAGCGGGCCGGAAGCCATGTACCAAAGCGAGGTGATAGCCCTGATTGGAGCGTACAGGTCCTACGATTTGGCCGGGTCTGGCGTCGTAAACAGCGCGCTCCAGATCGTAATAGCCGTCGGGTAGCATAGCGGTAATGAAGCCCAGACGGCCGCGATTGTCGCGCACGCCGACATCGTCGGAACTGTCGGCGGCTACTTGCGCGAAGTCGGCGCCTTTTTCCAGGAGTTTTTTGATATTGAGGATGCGGCGATAGGCGCGCAAGGTGTCGGCGGCTGAGGCATTGCGATCGCAATTGACGAGTATGTAGCTGATGTCCACATCCTGTTTCATGCGCTCGTAGGTCTCGCGCACGAGTTTGTCGCTCACTTCGCGATCCACCAGATAGGAGTTGGACAACTGCCGGCGGTAATTTTCCAATTCGGTTTTGACGGTGGGGATGGTATCTAAGCGCATTTCGCGCGCGGCGCGCACTTTGAGCTTGAACTTGATGTACAAGTCCAGATAATCGCGAACCGACTGCTCGGTGTAGTCGGCTTTGTCCTGATTGGTTTTGGAATAGATATACCGGAAGTCGCCGATGCTTACCGGATCGCCGCCAACGGTGAACAGGGTACGGGAGTCGTCAGATTGGGCGTGGAGCGCTGCGGCGCAAAACGCAACGCAGACCCAAAGAAACAGGCGCAATTTTTGCATATACAAGGGTGTTTGTGTCAGCCAAATCAATTTTGAAAGAAATTTGTTTAGGCGGGCGCAAAAATACGACATTTTGGTTAAAAAACGGGCATTATCTTACTTTTGTCCCGGCAAGTAGAAGCGCTATTACGCACATGACGCAACCTGTTCCGGATTTCGACAACACAGAAATCGCTTTCGCACATCTCGACGACCACGCCCTCAAACACACGGCCTGGCTTTTTGGTCTGATGAACAAACCCTTCATCGTCAAATATGGCTCTGCGCTCGGGCTTTGGGCGGTCGAAAACAAACTTCCCTTTGCCGAGCGCGCAGTGAAGGCCACCATTTTTGACCAGTTTGTGGGAGGGCGCACTCTGCTCGACTGCCAAAGGGCTATCGAGCATCTAGCCAGGCACGGCGTAATGACCATCCTGGACTATGGCGCCGAGGCCAAAGAAACCGAAAAGGACTTCAACCAGACCATGAATGAAAACCTTCGCGCTATCGATTTCGCTTCCCGCAACGGACATATTCCGGTGGTAAGCGCTAAGATAACCGGGCTGGCGCGGTTTGGCCTGCTTGAGCGTATTCAAAGCGCGGAGCGACTCAGCCGCGAAGAATTGCGCGAATACCGCAACGCCCTCAAACGCATCGACGCCATTTGCTACCATGCCGCTAGGAAAGGAGTGTCGATTTATATCGATGCCGAGGAAAGTTGGATACAAAAAACGATTGACCACATGGTCTGGCTCATGATGCGCGCCTACAATCGCCAACGCCCTGTGGTTTACAATACGTTCCAGATGTATCGCCGCGATCGGCTCGAATTCCTCGCCCAATCATTCGATCAGGCCCGCAATGAAGGGTTCATACTCGGCGCCAAATTGGTGCGCGGGGCCTATATGGAAAAAGAAGCCAAACGCGCCGCCGAACTGGGCTATGACAATCCCATCAATCCCGACAAGGCGGCGACCGACGATTTATACAACATGGGCTTGCGCTTTTGCTTGCAGCATATCGAACATGTGGGGCTGTGCAATGCCAGTCACAATGCGCAGAGCAATCTGCTTCAGGTCGAACTGATGACCCAACTCGGCATATCGCGCGACCATCCTCACACCTTATTCAGCCAATTGTATGGCATGAGCGATAATTTGACTTTCAATCTTGCTAAAGCAGGCTTTCGGGTAGCCAAATACATGCCCTACGGCCAAGTGTCGGATGTAATTCCTTATCTGATTCGCCGCGCGCAGGAAAACACCTCGGTCACCGGCGATGCCGGACGCGAATATTCTCTTATCCTTAAGGAGATGAAGCGCAGAGGGTTGAGATCCTGAGCGGGCATTGGTCCTATGACGCTCAAGCGCCCTTTAGTCGCTGCGTCGGCGCGCTGCGCGAAAGGCGTCGTCAGAGCAAATCGAGCAAAGCCTTGCTTATTCGGGCAATCTCACGATTTGCTTCTTGTTCAGACAACAGGCCCTGATTCAGTTGGCGTTGGACAATGCGATAACGGCCTGAGAGCAGCGTGACCGCATCCTCATCGCGCGCCTTCAGATGAGCGGCCTGACGCATGAGTTTGATGGCTTCGTCGGTATGGCCCATGCTGATGGCCTCTTCCACGCGTTCTCTGAGGTCCGGCGAGGCCGGGCGAGGCGCGGAATCGGGGGGCGGGGGTGTATGGGTGTAATAGTTGTGGGTGATCTGCACGTTTTGGTTGCCGATTGCGATATCGTCGCCGAGGCGAAAGTCCCCTCCGGCCCGGATTTTAGTGTCGCGCACGATGTTCTTGTCGCCCGTTCCGGCATCGCTTATCGGGCCGGAATCACCGATGCGCACCGAGCCGGATGCGTCGATATCC
>JBKBLI010000037.1:0-4157 GCA_046296435.1 Saprospiraceae bacterium
ATACGGACGCGGCGTCTCCGGGCGCCTGACCCGAAACACAAATACCGCGACGCCAACCAACATCAGCCCTACCCAGTCCATGAACGTGACGTACTCGATCAGTTCTTCAAAAGCGCCCCAGAACAGCAGCAGGATGGCCGACCAAGCGCTTTGCGCCAGGATAGCATTGGCCGGCGTGCGCCAGCGCGGGTGCACTTCCGCTATTTTTTTGAAAAAAATACCATCGCGGGCCATGGCAAAATAGATACGCGGCGCCGTCATGCAATAGATGCCCGCCGTACCAAAAGTAGAAACCGCGATTAACAAGGCCATTACCCAGCCGCCCCAGACAAACACGCCGCTCAACGCGTCGGCGGCAATTGTTTTGGATCCGGCGATTTCGTTCATGGGCAACAGCCGCATGTAAGCCACGTTGGCCAATACATATACGGTGGTCACCGTCAAGGCCCCAATGATCATGGCCCGCGGCACATTGCGTTGCGGGTTGAGGGTCTCGCCGGCCATATACGAAGCGTGCTGCCAACCGCCGTACGACCAAAGCACGCCAATGAATGCGACGGCCAAAGCCGACATCAGATGGGTCGGGGGCGTATGCGTCATTGGGTCGGCAGCATTGACCGCCGCTACGTCCGGCCGCGCAAACGAAAGACCCACAGCGATCAACATCAACAGGCCCAGCAATTTGGCCCCCGTAAACAGATCGGCGATCCATTTGCCCCAATTCACGCCGCGCACGTTCATCGCCGTCAGCAGCCCGATGATCCCCAGCGCGAGCGGGATTTCGGCAGGGCTGTCCCGTCCCTGTCCCAGCGCGTACAAAATATGCTCCGCGCACACCAACACCACCGCCGCAATGCTGCCCGAAGTGCTGATAAACAGGATGAACCAGCCGTACAAAAAAGCCACCGCATCGCCGTAAGCCTCCCGAAGATATACATACAGCCCACCGGCGCCCGGAAACATGCTCCCCATCTCTGCAAAGGTCAGCGCGCCGGTCAGAGCCACCACGCCGCCCAGCACCCAGAGCAAAATCACGTACTCCTGCAAGTGAACGCCCGCGGCAATCTTTCCCGGCGTGCGAAAAATACCGCTGCCAATGGTGCTGCCAATGGCCACCATGGTCAAAGTGTAAAGCGTGAGCGATCGGCGAAGCTCCATCCTGTTGTTTCAGAAAAAAGGGCGAGGGTTCTGGGCAAGAGCGAGGCGTATCCTTCAGCGGCCAGGGGTACAGAGAGCACGGATCACGAGCAAGGCAAAGCACATGGTATCTGCCCGTTTTGCAAGAGGAGAAAGGCCTTCATCGCGGCCCGGCGGGAGCGCGACGCAAAACTCAACCCCTGCGCGCAAACCTCACGGCAACGCCTCCCTCCCAGATCTCGTCAGGATTCAAGATGTAAAGGCCGTCGCCATTGTTGAACGCGTTGATGTTGCAACTCATAGGCTCCAGCGCTACGCTTTGGCTATGCGGCGGAGTAAAAACCTGAAAGAACGGGAACTTGTCCGCCTCAGCCTCAAGACTCAGGCGACCGTACGCGCCCTCCAGCCGCATACGCCAAAGATCACCCTGCTCCAAAGCCGCGAAGCAATCGTCCAATCGGGCGTCGGCCAGCGGACGTATCTCTGCAAAATCGGCGTAAGGCAGCGGCTCGCCCATAGGAATCATACGCTCCGACAGCGGCACGCGGGCGCAGGGCGGCAGCAAAAGCAAGGTATCCGGCGCGCGTTCGCTCAAGCGAAAATAAGGATGCCACCCCAATCCTATCGGGATAGCAAAAGTATTGAGGTTGCGCGCCCTGAACCAAACGCGAAATAGTCCGCCGAGATACATCTCATAGCGCACGTCCAACTGCATCGGGAAGGGATAATAATCAAGGTGACCGCTGTAGTAAAAACTACAAGTCAGCCCGGCGTAATGGCGGGCCAAAGTCAGCGACTCTACCTCAAAAATTTCGCGCCGCACAAAGCCGTGTATGGCGTTGCCCGTATCGGGATTGTTGATCGGGAATTGGTATTCGGCGCCGTTCCACGCATAGCGCCCGTCTTCAAGGCGATTGGGAAATGGGAAGAGCAACGCGCTCTTACCCCATTTCCCTTCGCGCAATTCGTCGGCAGTCTGATAGCCGTCCAGCACGTTGCGACGGTCGAAAAACAAGTCCAACAGGACGGCTCCGCGCTCCGGCGCCACGCTGAATGCGGGCGAGCCGTCGGGGTACTTGAACCGGTAAACGGCGTATTCCCCCAGTTCTGTTTTTTCAAAACCAAACATGAATCGCAAGCGATACGGCGGCCTTTAGGTTGCCGTCAGGTTTGTCAGAGTTGGCCGCAATCTGCGATGGTCACCACTTGCGACGTAGCGCCGCTACGACTGCCCACGGCTTCCATCTTCAGCACCGTCTCATAGCCTTCGATCACCTGACCGAACACCACGTGACGCCCGTTGAGCCAGGGCGTCGTCACCGTGCAGATGAAAAACTGAGAACCATTGGTATTCGGCCCCGCATTGGCCATGCTCAGAATACCCGGGCCGACGTGTACGCCCGCTTTACCCTCGAAGGTCTCATCATTGAACCGCGAGCCGTAGATCGATTCGCCGCCCGTGCCATTGAAATTGGTGAAATCGCCGCCCTGACACATGAACTGCGGGATGATACGATGGAAACGGCTGCCTTTGTAGTGCAGCGGCTTGCCCGACTGACCTACGCCTTTTTCGCCCGTACAGAGGGCGCGGAAGTTTTCGGCCGTCAGCGGCGCCGCATCGGCAAACAGTTCAAAAACAATGCGACCGGCAGGCTCCTCGCCGATCAGCATGTCAAAATATACTTTGGGGTTGGCCGGATTGGGCGTGACAGGCGGTGTGTAAGCTGGCATAGTTTTACTTGATACTTCAGTTTCATTTTGAGAAAAAAGCAAATTCGTAGCGCCCGACAGTAGGAGCGCCGCAAAACAATACACAAGATTTTTCATAGAGATGAATTGCTGGGTGAAGTTTTTTTGTGAAAAAATGCCGCACGTCTCAGACAAAAGGTCGGATCGACGCAGCTTTTTGAAGACGCAAAAGTAAGTCAAAAGCAACAGCTTTGGCGCCAAAGCTGTTTTTTAAGCAAATTACAGCGCGCGTATGCGCTCTTGCGGCTCACCGCGGCACCTCCACCTTTCGGATCATGGCGTCGATCACATCCCGAACGCTATACCCTTCCATCTCGCGCTCCGGGGTCAAAATCACGCGATGGTTGAGCACCGGAAAAGAGACATACCGGATATCGTCGGGCGTGACGTAAGATCGCCCGTCCATGGCCGCCACCGCTTTGGCCGAGCGCATGATAGCCAGCGAAGCCCTCGGGCTGGCCCCCAGGAAAAGATCTGCGTTGTTGCGGGTCTGGTACACCAACGCGGCGATATAGTCCAACAACTCCTCGCGGATATAAACCCGTTCGATCAGCCTTTGCGCCTCTGCAATTTCCTGCGGTCGAATCACCGCCTCCACTGTATGCTGAAGCGCCGCATCGAAATCCGAATTGAAGCGCCGCAAAATCGCCTGCTCCTCGCTCAACGAAGGATACTCCATCACAACCTTGAACAAAAAGCGGTCTAACTGCGCCTCCGGCAACTTGTAGGTCCCTTCCTGCTCTACCGGATTCTGCGTGGCGATCACCATGAAGGGCGCCCCCATCGGGTGCGTGATCCCGTCAACAGTCGCCTGCCGTTCTTCCATCACTTCAAACAAAGCCGACTGGGTCTTGGCCGGCGCGCGATTGATTTCGTCAATCAGCACCACATTGGCAAATATCGGACCAGGCTTGAAGTTGAACTCCGTCGTCTTGGGGTTAAACACCGACGATCCCAACACGTCGGCAGGCATTAAGTCGGGCGTAAACTGGATGCGGCTAAAACGCGCGTCAATCGTTCGGGCCAGCATCTTGGCGCTCAAGGTCTTGGCAATGCCCGGCACGCCCTCCAGCAGCACGTGCCCCCCAATCAACAGCGAAGCGCACAGCAAATCCAGCATGTCATCCTGACCGATGAGCACCTGCTGGATTTGCCGGCGAATTTGCGCCACCCGATCTTGAATCAGCGTGAGATCCAGGCTTTCGTTTGATTCTGTTTCGTTGTACATGGTTGTCTTAAGCGCGAGCAACAAAGCGCGGCACGGATTTGGA
>JBKBLI010000037.1:4255-21081 GCA_046296435.1 Saprospiraceae bacterium
GAAAAGGCGGGAGTGGGCAAGGACGCAAGGGCTATGGCGGGCCAAAATGGCCGGCGAAGCGACAAAAGTACGCAGACCGCGCGAACATGCGAAAAAAAATAAACTGCCCGGCACACATCAGTTTCCTACCGTCCCTTTTTCACACAAAGCGCGCAGCGGCGGCGTATTTTTTTCGGAAAAAGGACATGCGCGGCAGACAATAGTATGCGATTCAGAACCCATACATGAGCAGACCCGCTGCGACGCGTCCGCCAATGCGCACGCGGTAGGGATAGGCCCCTGCTTCGCGGAACATGGCGTCGGGAAGTTGGCGCCGCACAACGCCGCCGTCGGTCAGCCCCTCGACGCGGTAACGCAAGCCCCCCTGCAAGTCGAACACCTCCAAAGTCCATGGGCTTTGCGTCGGCGCATGGTGTATCCAAAGCGTAGGCGCGAGTCCGGGGGGCAGGGGATTGGGCGCGAGCAGCGCGACAGGGGATAAGGTCTCGGGCGCAAGGGGCGCGAGGCGCAGGGCGTGGGGCGCGCCGTTTTTCTCAAAAAAAAGCGAGGGCGTTGGGGCCTCGACCATGGTCAATGCCTCGACTGCGCGGCACGCCTCGCGCGCCCGCACCCGCAAGGCAAACAGCAGGCTGTCACCCGACGGAAGGCCATACATCGCCGGATTCTCCACCGCAAAACTCAGCGCGCCGTCTGGATGAAGCGCGTATGAGTACGGCATGAATGCCGGATTCAGAGAAATAACCTCCAGCGCCTCCAACTTGCCCGGATCGCAGCGGAGCGTGCCTTGCAGCGCCGCAGCGTCCGTCCAATCGCCGCTGAACGGCAGCAGGGCCGTCTCGCCGGCCTGCAATTCGACGTTCGCCATGCGAAGGTAACGCACGGGGCTGTGGCGATCGGCGGCAGTAGCTTGCAAAGCGGGCGTAGCGTCGCCCGTCACGTCGCCCACTTTGACGCCCACGAAGTCCAGATCGCCCAGCGACTCCGCCGCCAGATCCAGCGTCAGATGCTCCGGAAACGCCGGAACGAATGGGTTATCCGGGTTGGGGAAGGCGTAGCTCTCCGGCACAAATCGCCAAGAGGCGTTGTTCATAAACATGTCGTCCAAACCCAGAATAACGCGCCTGATTACCACGATATCAAAAGCCGTGATCGTGGCGGAGCGGTTGGCGTCGGCGGCAATCAGGCGGTAAGGCGAAGCGATCAACTCTTGCCCAAGAATGTGTTGGTTGATCTTGACCAGGTCGAAGGTCGTCACGCCGTTGAGGGGCGCGTCGTTCCGATAGGGCGTAAGCGTCATGGTTTGGCATCCGGCCACATTGTGGAGGGCATACAGACCCGAAACGTCGCTGGGAGAGGCGCCGGCCTGATTCATGCTCACGCCTTCTACACCCATCCCCACTTCGTTGGCTATGCGGCCCGACAAGCTCAGCGCAACCGGCGGCGCAGCCGCCAGAAAGGTGTCGAGCGGGAAGGTCCATATGCCCCGCGCATACGTGGCGACAACCAATTGGTTGCGCGCCGGATTGTGTTCGAGATCAAAAGCGGGCACGTAAGGCATGGCGGCGCCGAGCCGTCGCCATTGGCTGCCGCCGTTCCGGGTGAAATAGACGCCGCCGTCCGTAGCGGCGAAGAGGATGCTATCTGCATGCCCGGGCAGGATAAACAAATCATTAACCGGCAGGTCCGGCAGGTCGCCGCTGATGTTATGCCAGGTTTGGCCGTTGTCCGTGGAGCGATGAATATGAGGGATCTTGTCGTTGGAGCGAAAACCCGAACAGGCCGTGAAAATATGGTTCGGATCAGAAGGGGAGCCGATTACGGCCGTAACCCAACGCTTAGGCAGCCCTGCGCTGATCTTGACCCAAGGGCCGGTGGGTTCCCGGCGCCACACATTGCCATCCGTCGTCCCCACAAAGAGCTTGTCAGGCAGGATAGGCGACTCGTCCATACATGAGAAGGTATGAAAGCGCGGTCCGTAGATCACCCCGTCGGTAAGGTCGTCGGAGATGGGCGCCCAGCCGCTACCGTCGGGCGAATAGTACGCGCGGTAAGTACCGGAGTACAGGCGATAGGGCGGATGCTTACTGATGAAAAAAGGCGTATTCCAATTGCAACGGTCGTTGGTCCCCAGACAAGGGCCTCCGCTTACGAAAGACTGCCCTCCGTTGACCGTGCGGTGTATGGCTCCGTTTTGGGTCTCGACCCAGAAGCGCAACGGGTCGTGCGGATCGAACGCGCAATGGAAGCCGTCGGCCGAAATCACCATCTGCCACGCATTGTATCCCTGCGCGTTGCCTTTCTGAATGCCGTTGTCTTGCGCGCCTCCCCAGTACAGATCTGGCTCGTGGGGATTGTAATTGGTATGGTAAAACTGGGTGGTGGGCAGATTGAGCGATTTGGGCCACACCTGCACCTGCGTCGTGCCGCTGAGGTTGCGGTACATACCTCCGTCGGTGGCCAGATAAATGCGCCCGTCGGCCCCATATACCAGATCGTGGCAATCGGCATGGGCGCCGGCAGCGATCGCCCAGTTGTTGTTCGGAAGGCGACGCCACGGCGATATGCCGAGGAAATAGACCTCTTCGTCGTTGACAGGGTTCAGCCTGATTTTGGCAAAATACCACCCAAAATTGGCATACGCGTCGTTGAGCTTACCCTGAAGCAACTCCGTCCAGGTCACCCCGCCGTCGAGGCTGCGAAATAGCCCGCCGGGCCGCGACTGGGTGTTGACGTACACGGCATACAACTTGCCCGGAGTGTGCTGCGAGATGGCCAGTCCGATCCTACCCATTTCGTCGGTCGGCAAACCGCCGCCGAGTTGTTGCCAGTTTTGGCCGCCGTCCACGGTCTTGTAAATCCGGGCGTGCGGCCCGAATATGATCGACTCTTGCATGTTGCGTATGCGGTCCCAAAAAGCGGCGTAAAAAGTCTGTGAATCAAAGGGATCAATCACCAGATCGCTGGCCCCGGCCTGATCGCTCACGTGCAAGATCCGCGTCCAGGTCTGTCCGCCGTCTGCGGAGCGGTACACGCCACGGTGTTCATTGCGCACATAGGGGTTACCCATGGTCGATGCGTACAGCAGATTGGGGTCGTTCGGGTGGACGATGATCTTCGAAATGATGCCCGCCTCCTGGAGGCCAATGTACTGCCAACTTAGACCGCCGTCGGCGCTCTTATATATTCCGTTGCCGTTATAGACATAAGATGGCATGTTGGGATCGCCAGTGCCGGCATACACCACCGAGGGGTCATGCGGCGAAAAAACGATACAGCCGATCGACAACTCTACATGGTCGTCGAACACAGGCTGCCAGGAGATGCCGGCGTCGGCAGACCTAAAGATCCCTCCGGTCGAAAATCCGGCCAACACAATATCCGGCTGCGAAGGGTGCACAGCCAGGGTGTTGATGCGCCCGGACACATTGCCGGGCCCCTGCAGCGTCCACTCCCCCGACACGAGCGCGCATGGATCGGCCCCGCGACGCGCAACCTCATTCTGGTCGTTGGCGCGGGCCTCAGCTATGGCGCTCCGCCAGGCCGCCACATCCAAGACCGTATCCGGCCAGGAACGCTGGAGAGAAAAAAAGTCGTAAGGCTCGTTTTTTTGCTCCAACCGCCGCTGCGCCTCAAAGGCGACGCGATGCAGATGGCCCCCGCAAGACCAAACTGAAATGGCGCAGGCCAAGACAAAGAGTCGGCACAATACATCAGTTCTCATAAGCTACGTATCCGGATTTGTAAAAAAATCGCTCAAGCGCCCGAATAAGCCTATCGCCCTCTGCACGCCGCTCCCGGGGCTGAACTAAAGGGCGCCGGGGGCGATTCGCGCGGTTCATATCGCATTTCGACCCGGCGCGCCCCTCCCCGACCGTCGGGCGCTTTTTTCTAAAAAAATTGAAAAAACAGCGCAAAGGCTCCTAAGAAAAGCGCTTTTGAAATGCATCCGCACACGCAAAGCGACAAGGATATTTTTTTGCAGCGCAAAAAACGCGCCAAAAGCGTCAGTCGAAATTGATCTCTACCACATCGCCCAATTTCAGGCCCAACAAGGCGGCTGCCTTGCCGGCGTGTATGGCGATCTCCAGCATATCGGCGTCATTGAACAGGCAAAGCGCTTCGCCCTCCGGCACGTCGCAATAGTCCTCGCTCAGGCGCGTGAGGGGGTCGTTTCGCTTGAAAAAAAGCTGAAACGGACGCCCGTCGGCCACGCGCTCGAAGTCGGACCTGCTGATGTTGACAATGGCATTGTCGAAATGATCGATGTGAATCACCGCGCCGCGCAGATACCGCGTCGTGCTCACCGGCTGAAGGCTGATGCGCTCCACCAAGGGGCCGGAGGCTTCTCCCAGGGTTTCCCACTCCAGCCCCTCGCGCCAATGGGCCATGATCTGCGCGAAAGCCTCTTTGTAGGCGCACTGCTTTTTGGCAGACAGCCGTACCCGACGGCAATCTACGCCGGAGCTCAGATGCGGAAACATGAGCGTCAGCACGCCGTTGTCCGGCGCCGCAAAAAACGACTCCTCCACACGCGCCGCAACAAATTCAGGCATCGGCGCATAGGCGCAATTCACGCCAACCAGGTGCAGCGCTCCGGCAGGAAACTCGCGCCAACAGTTGCCCGCTACAAATGCCGCTTCGTTGATGTCATAAGGCGTTATGCGGTGTGTGATATCGATCAGCGTGGCCTGAGGGCAGACCCTAAGCAAAGCTCCTTTGAGCGCCCCGACGTAGTAGTCGCGGTCGCCAAAGTCTGTGGTCAGGGTCGCGTAAAGGGTTCTCCCGGACTGAATCATGGGGCGAAGTTCGGCAAAAAGCGCTATTTTTTGAGCCGAATGTTAATTTTCAGCCCGATCGAAACTTTTTTACCCGGGTTTTGAGTTTATACGTGCCTGATTGTCGTATTTTTGTGCAAAAATTGCCCCCCTACAATCAGAGGGCTTTGAGACAACGGCTTTGCAAATTTAAACCACTATTAGAGGATCTCATTTGAGTGAAATTGTTCTGACCATCGAAGGCGTGGATCCGGTTGAACTTTTCGGCGAAAACAACGCAAAACTCAACCTGCTGCGCAAAAGCTACCCTGACGTAACCATCACCTCGCGAGGTCAAAGCGTCAAGTTAGTCGGCGAAAAACGCGATACCCAAACCGTCAAAGGGCGGTTCGAAATGATGGTGCGCTACCTCCGCGAACATCGCGAACTGCCAATACAAACCGTGGAAGACCTGATCAACGGCGAAAACCCTTTCGAGGTGCGCCTGCCGGTCAACGGCGATGGGGCAGAGAGCAATACCATCCTCTTCGGGCGCGACGGCAAGCCCATCAAAGCCAAAACCCGCAACCAAAAGCGCATGATCGAACTGTGCGAGCAGAACGACATCCTGTTCGCACTCGGCCCCGCCGGCACAGGCAAAACCTACACGGCCGTGGCCATCGCCGTGCGCGCCCTCAAAAATAAGTTGATCAAAAAAATCGTCCTCACCCGACCCGCCGTCGAAGCTGGCGAAAATCTCGGTTTCCTGCCCGGCGATCTCAAGGACAAAGTAGATCCCTACCTGCGCCCCCTCTACGACGCGCTGGACGATATGCTGCCCATGGACAAGCTCAACTTTTTCATGGAAAACCGCATCATCGAAATAGCCCCCCTGGCGTTCATGCGCGGACGCACCTTAGACAACGCCTATATCATCCTCGACGAAGCGCAAAACGCTACGCCCCTCCAACTCAAAATGTTCTTAACCCGACTCGGGCCCAACGCCAAGTGTATCATCACCGGCGACCTCAGCCAGATAGACTTGCCGCACCACCAAAAATCGGGCTTGCGACAAGCCACTGAAGCCCTGGAAAACGTGGACGGCATCGCCGCCATACACCTCAATACCGAGGATGTGGTGCGTCACCGCCTGGTCAAGGAAATCATCAAAGCCTACGACAAAATCGAAGCCGACGAACGCCGACGCAAAGAACTGCGTAAAGCCGAAAAAGCAGAAAACATATCGCCTGCAGCCGAAGCCGAAGCGCCGCAGACGACGGCGCCCACAAATCCGGCCACATCGGGCGATCCGGAACTAAACGACAACTAATATGACTGCAACCGTTCGCTATCTCGGAGACTTGCGCACCCAAGCCGTGCACACGCTCTCCGGCGACGTGATCTACACCGACGCGCCGCCCGACAATCAGGGCAAAGGCGAGGCTTTCTCGCCCACCGACCTCTGCGCCACGTCGCTGGCCTGCTGCATGCTCACCATCATGGGTATCAGCGCTCGCGCCCACGATCTGAACATCGTAGGCGCACAGGCGGAAGTAATAAAAGTGATGGACGTCAATCCGCGCCGAATCAGCAAGATCGTCATCGAAATCACCATGCCGCGCGGCGACTTCGACGAGCGCCAACGCAACCTGCTCGAAACCGCCGCCCGCACCTGCCCGGTGAGTTTTAGTTTGGCGCAGGGCATCCAGCAAGAGATCCGCTTCGTCTGGTAAGCGCAGCAAAAACCGCGTTTTGCTGTTGTTGCGCCGACAAGACAGAACCAGCGCCGGCGTTACAATAGGTGTTGCTTTGGAAAAAAGCGCAACGGTCAAGGGCGCCGACGGCATATGGCGAGAAGGGTGCGGGCAAGCCCTGCCCCTGTCGCGCACTCCCCCTTTTTTCACCCAAAGCGTGCCGAAAGATCTTGTCCAAGAGCGCTAAGGCGCAAATCACGCCTCTTTTCGCGCGCAAACCGAAATTGCCGCGCGGCGCGTGAGGCATCCGCCGCGTCAGCGAATCAGCGCGTTGCCAAACAACGTTTTGCCTTGGTACCAGAAACAGCGAAACAGGGGATTATCCAGAAACCAAACCACCTCGCCCTTGCCCATGCGCTTGCTGAAAGCTACGGGCGAATTGCCAAGTTGTTTTTTGACCTTGGCGCCAATGAAGCCGTAATAGTCGTATTCGTCCGCTATCCATGCGCCAAACTGCACGCCAGAGGGCATTTCGTAGGTCTCTGATCCGCTCTTGAGCGTAAAGTAGTGATCGCCCATGCCATAAGTCAGGGGCGAGTTGGGATCAATTTTGGTTTTAATCACCGCTCCGGGTAGGCTGCCGCTGATCCAACTGCGCTCCCGTTCAGAGGCGCTCAACAACATATACTCGGCGCTCCACTCCTCGTCTTTATCCGTTTCGCGGGATTTGAGGCTCAAGCCGACATCGGCCAGCGCGCTAAAGGTACGGGCGGCGTTTTCTAAAAGGATCAATTTACCTCCGTTGCGAACATAGTTTGCCAGCGTTTCCTCTTTGACGGCGCCGTAGTTGCCATCGGGCAGGATCAGGATGTCGTATTTGGACAGATTGTAGCGCGCGAGGTGTTGCACATCCAAGGGCGTAAAATCGCAGTCCATTTCACGCTCCAAAAAATACCACAGCGCGCCGTAAGAATATACGTCGATACCCAGACCGTAAGCTACGCCAATGGAGGAAGCCTTGAGCAAGCGAAAAGCGCTGGACCCAAAATCGGCGCCCGTTCCGGCATAGCCTGTAAAGATGGGGATGAGCGCTACATTGGCTTGCTGCGCTGCCTCGACGATGATCTGGTCGGCGTCGGGTTTGTCGCGGTTGTCGGCCCGAAGGATGGTCAGATCGCCGAGACTGAATTTCTGGTCGGCCGTGCTGAACGGCTTTTGCGCTTGCCTGACCACAATGCCTTTTTTCAATATTTTTTGTAAAAAAACATGTTCAGCAGGCGACCCCAAACGCACGCACCAGGCATAGGGCGGGGAGGCGACCCGAGGCGAAGGGGCGGCGTAAGGCTCGTAGGCTTTGCGGGGTTCGAGACGGTCCTTGAGGGCGTAGGCCTGCAAGCCGTAAGCGTGGGGCAGCGCCCAGGCGGTGATGTCGTAAGTGAGCGAATCGCTGAGCTGGCTATTGGGTTCCATCAGCACCTGGAGCAGGGTGGAGCGCGGCTGAAAGGCGCTGATGATCAGGTCTCCGGGCTGCACGGAAATACTGGTTTCCTTACCTTTGACATAATCGAACGCTTTGAGGCCGGAGCGGCCTTCGTCGAAGAGGCCGTAACGGATGCCGTGCAGGCTGAGGAGTTCGCAGAGCGCTTTGACCTTATTGGGGTTGTTGTCGGCTTTGGGGATCACGTAACTCTTGTAAGCGCCCTGCGGCTTAGAAGCGCTCTGCCTGAAGTATTCCCTGAAGTTGCTCACCAACCTGTCGGCGTGTTTGGATCCCATTTCGATGGTATTGAGGCAAGTGGCCTGGTGGTGATCCATGCGCTCCCGGAGCGTAAGGATTTGCCCCGCGCTGGTGTTGACGGCGCGTCCGGCGGTGGAGTGCCCCGCCTGCTCGTAGGTCATGCCGATGGCGCCGCTGAACATAGGATACGTATCGCCATAAGAAGGATAGAACAGGTCGAACACCTCGCGCGTGAAATACAGCCAGCCATTGGCGTCGAAAGTCTGCGCATGGCGGCGGCCCATCTCTTCCTGAAAGGCGCGTTGCCAATCGGAGATATAAGCATGCATGGGTTCGGCGGCCGGGGCGAAGAAGTAGGGCGCGTCCACCCCTTGTTCGTGTACGTCGGCGTGAATATGCGGCATCCACTCCTGGAAGACGCGCAGCCGGTCGCGGGTCTCGCTTTGCGTGCCCCAGGCCCAGTCGCGGTTCAGGTCGAACAAGTAGTGGTTGCTGCGGCCCCTGGGCCAAGGCTCTTCGTGCTCGCGGGCATCGGGATTGGGGTTAGGGCGATTCTGGCTGACACCCCGATACCAGTGCGCGTAGCGATCGTAACCGTCCGGGTTGAGACAGGGGTCAATGATTACAACCGTATTGCGGAGCCACTCAGCGATGTCGGCCCGCGAGCGGGTCGCCAGAAGCCAAGCCAGATTCATGCCCATCTCCGAGCCTGAAGGCTCGTTGCCGTGCACCGTAAGGCTCAACCACACGATGGCCGGCGCGTCGTTCAGGTTCGCCTGTCCGTCGGCAAGACCTGCTATGCGTAAGTTGTTAAGTCGGATCTCATCCAGTCTGGCCAAATTCTCTTCCGACGAGAAAATGGCCAACATCAGCGGACGGTATTGTCCGGTCTGACCATAGACTTGCAGACGCATGCGCTGCGGCGCCGCATCCGCCAGATACTTGTAATAACTTTCGAGGAGGGCGTGTCCTGTAAATTGATCGCCATAAGGATGTGAAAAATACTCCGAAGGGCTTTTCTGGGCGGCAAGGCGCGCAAAGGATACGACAACAAACAAACAGATCAATACACGAGAAAGGGACATACAAACAGGTTGTGATGATAAAATAATTAACGCCAAAACCACGCGGCGATTTTTTTTTTAAAACAAACGATGGGCGTCATTTCGGTCAGACCGCCAAAAACTCAGACGCGGACAACTCTCGCACCCTGACTTTTTTACAGATATCGACCCGCAATCATATTTAAAAAAAATCCAAACAATATGATTTTTGCCCTTGCGTCCATTTTTTTCACTTTCGAAAAAGACGCTCCTCACGCCTGCGATTGTTTGGCAAAAACGTGGCAATAATACGCTAACGGCATAATACCGGCCCCGAATTCTTCAAAAACCGGGTTTTAGCGCCGCGTCGGTCATTGGTAAGCCCAAACGGCATAGGCCGCTCACGGAGTTACCTTAGCGCTGACATGCGCGAAGCCTTTTTTGGCGAGCGATTAGTACTTTTGCGTGTTTTTTTCACTGCAAATTTTCGTACATGAAAAAGTTACATTTTCTCATCGCGCTATTCTCTTTGGTCCTGAGTCAAACAAACGCGCAACGCGACTCCGTCTCCAGTAAAAATCTCCCCCAAATCCAGATATTGGATGAAAGCCAATTTCCACATCCGGCGCGCATCGCCCCGTTTCATGGAATCAATATTTCGCTCGCCGGCAAAAAGGTGGAAGTCGTCGATGTAAGCGCCGTCAATGCCAATATCGCCGAAAAAAATGTGCGGCAAATCTTCGCCAAAATACCCGGCGCTTTTGGATACGACATGGACGGCTCCGGCAATCAGGTCAATTTTGCCACGCGCGGCTTAGATCCGCACCGTTCGTGGGAGTACAACGTCCGGCAGAATGGCGTAGTCATCAACTCAGATCTGTACGGCTATCCGGCCAGCCACTACAGCCCGCCCATGGAGGCCATCTCCCGCATCGAAATGACGCGCGGCACGGCAGCCTTGCAATACGGCATTGGATTTGGGGGGCTGATCAACTACGTGACCAAGCAGCCCGACACCACACGCGCCCTAAGCGGGCAAAGTATCGTGACCGTCGGCTCTTTTGGTCTATTCAGCGCCTACCAGTCCCTGGGCGGGCGTTCGGGCCGCTGGACATGGCAGGCTTACGCGCAGAAACGCGTGAGCGAGGGTTATCGGCGCGATGCGCAATCCGTATCGGACGCCCAATATGCGATGGTGCGTTTTGAAGCGTCGCGCAACTTGTCCATCAAAGCCGAGGTCAGCCGCTCCTACTACCGGTTCCGCGTGCCCGGGCCGCTGACGGACAGCATGTTTCGGGCCGATCCGCGCCAGACAACCCGTCAGCGCAACTTTTACGCGCCGGAGATCTGGGTTCCTGCGCTGAGCTTCGACTGGCGAATGGGGCAGAACACGCGCCTCACCTATGTATCGTCGGCGCTTTATGGCGCGCGCAACAGCGTGTTATTTGTCGGTTTGGCTACCGTGCCGGATGTAATCAACCCCAACACCGGCCAATATCCGCCGCGGTTTGTGGATATCGATCTCTTCCGGAGCCACACGCAGGAGCTGCGCCTGAGCCACAACTATCAAACCGGTCGCATAGCGCACACCCTCCATGCAGGCATGGCCCTGTTGACCAATCGCATGATCCGCCGCCAACGCGGACAAGGCACGACCGGCATCACCTACGACCTGACGCTCGCCAATCCCGTATGGGGCCGCGACCTGCGCTACAATACAGACAATATCTCGTTGTTTGCCGAAAATACCATAAAGATCAACGAACGCCTGTCATTTACTCCGGGTGTGCGGGCAGAGTATGGCCGCACGGATATGTCCGGCCGCATCGTCAACCTGCCCGACGAAAATGTACCCGCCTCTATACCCCACCGATTCCCCTTGTTCGGCTTGAACGGTCAGTACGATCTCAATCCCGATTGCCAACTATACGGTAGTTGGTCGCAGGCCTATCGCCCCGTCTTATTTGCCGACATCATCCCGGCTACGCCCCTCGACCGCAGCGATCCCAACCTGCGCGACTCCAAAGGCCATGTGGCCGAATTGGGCCTGCGCGGCCGTACGCGAGGCAACCGCGCCCTGAGCTACGACCTGACTGCCTTTGTGCTAAACTACATCGACCGCGTCGGCGCATTGGTCGTGCCTGACGCACAGACCGGACAAAATATCGTATTGCGCACCAATACGGGCGACACCCGCACTTATGGACTGGAGCTATCGGCCGAGTGGCGACTCTACAACGACGTGGCGCGGCGCCAGAATATCTCTCTTTTCAACGCAACGGCCTGGTACCGGGGCGAATACCTGCGCGGCAACGCAATCGTGAGCGGCGAAAACCGCGAACTGCGCGGCAATCGCCTCGAGGGCCTGCCCGAATGGATCGTGCGCAGCGGCCTGAACATGCGCTTCGATAAGTTGTCTCTCACCCTCCAGTACAGCTACGTGAGCGAGAGTTTCTCCGACGCGCTCAACACCCCTACCCCCAGCTCCGACGGCGCGCGCGGCCCCGTGCCCGCCTACGGCTTGGCCGACATCAACGCATCGTGGTTTTTGCAAAGCGGATTGCGCCTGCGCGCAGGCCTGCACAATGCGTTCGACAAGCAGTATTTCACCAAGCGCCCGACGATTTATCCCGGACCGGGCGTCTGGCCTTCCGACGGTCGCAGCTTTACGCTGGCCCTTGAGTTGAGCTTCTGATCGACCCGTCGGCAGGAGTAAGCTTCTTAGGGATAGGCACAACAACGACGAAGGCCGCCAATAACGCCCGGATTCAGGGTGCGGGCGCGGGATATGCGCACATCCCGCGCCCGCTCTTTTTTTTTCAAAAAAACGCGCGCACGCGCTTCGCATAGATAATACCTAGGAAAAGCACGACGCACGCCGCCCCGCACTTTTTTTCACAAAAAATGCTCTTACGCTTGCCGCTCATTCATTATGGTAAGGCTCGCCGCGCAGAATGGTCATGGCCCGGTAGAGTTGTTCGAGGAAAAAGGGGCGAACCATCTGATGCGAAAAAGTCATGGCCGAAAGCGAAATGCGCTCGTTGGCGCGCGCATATACGGCAGCGTCAAAGCCCCACGCGCCCCCCACCACGAATACCAGCCGACGACTGCCGGCATTGAACCGCTTCTGTAACCACTCGGCAAAGGCTGCCGAACTCCGCTGGTCGCCGCGCTCGTCGAGCAACACTACATAGTCTTCCGGAGCGAGTCGATTGAGTAGCAAACGCCCCTCTTCGCGTTTGACGGCGTCCGCTTCCCGAACCCCCGGCTTCTGTCCGGCCAGAATCTCAATGGCGAGCGGAAAATAGTTGCGAAGCCGCTTTTCATAGACCGCCATTCCGGAGGCGATCCAATCGGCATCCGTCTTGCCGATCAACAGAAGCGTTATTTTCATGACAATAAAAATTATTCAAATACGTGGCCGACAGGTATTTTCCGTTCGCGGAGTTCGGATGCAATCATGACCCGATCAGGGAATTGTTGCAAGATGGCGCCCGCAATGCGGGCCGCGCCATCCCGCAAGCCTGCGGCATGCAGTTTTTGAACCAATTGGACCACATACATCGACGCCGGGTCGCCAAAATGGGTCTCCAGATAGGCGCCTAGGCGCCGGATGGCCGCATCGGCGAGCACGGTCTCATAGTCAGGACGAGCGGAGGAGAGCAGTCCGAGCAGCGAAGCGACGTGGGGTCGGGACGCCATGATGTCAATCACCTCTTCGAGGCGGTTTTCGGCGATTAGCGCCATGGCCAACGCCTCCTCGTGCCCCGCCCCCCGCAGGGTTTCGATCAAATCGTCCACACGCGCAGCCCATACGCCCGGACCATAAGCGCGACGCAGGGCGGACAGATAGGCCGCATCGCCGCTACGCATCAGCCACTCGCGCAACAAATCGCCGTCAATATGCGCCGCATAGGCTTCCACGACGCGCAGCAGATCGGCGCGCAGCGCCTCGTGGTCGGCGCAGAGTAAGTCGTCTGCGTGCGCAATGGCTGTGCGAAGCGCGGCATTGGGCGTCTGAAGCGCTATGAACAACGCGATACAGCGCATGGCCTCGGCGGCGGATGGATCGTTGGCGCGCAGCACTTTCAAGGCGGATTCGTCGCGTCCGCGCAACGCCAAATCGCCCGCCAATAGCCCTGTCAGGAAAAACGGCGAAGGATGCGCCCCCTCGCTGAACCACTCGGCGTAGCGCTGGTACGGGCGCGCGGGCAAGCCCAACAGCCACCTCAATGCGGCTATCTCCAGCGCGGGCGGAATCTGGCCCTCCAGACCCATGTTGGTCAGCGCTTGTTCGACTTCGTCGAGCAGTTCGGGCGAGAGTTGCCCGGGCGACAGCGAGAGCCAAAGCGAAAGGATCTCCTCGTGGCACGTGAGCGCCAGGTCGCGAAACTCTGGGCCCGCGGCATTTGCTTTTTGAAGCGCATAGGCCGAAGCGCTCAGGATACGCCAAGCCTCGGCGCAGTGCTGTTCGTCGATGGCCGCCCTCATTTTTTTTCTTAGCCAACCCAAGCTCTGACGCAACGACTCAAGGTGACTGCGGTTGTTTGGGCGATCTACCTGCGCCGGAAAAGCCTGATCAACCACCGCCTCCAGAGGAGATTCAAGCCCGGCGATGTATTCGGCAAACTCGATGCGCAACTGATAAGCCAGACGGCGGTCGGTTTTGGCATAGGCCAGCAGAAATGCCCGCAAAGCGCTTTCAGGCGCGCTGGATACTGCATCCTGCAAACTGATGCGCCGACGCCCGGGCTCGACGTCAGGCGCAGGTTCAGGATCCGCTTGTCGTTGCTGGTCCAGATAGCGGCGGATGGTCAGCAGCGAAGCCACAATGTGTGGGCACATCATACGGCGGCGCTTGTCCGTCCAGCATTCGCAGGTGTAAGACTTTATTTTGTTGGGGCTCAGAATAATTTCCGTTTCAAAGTCCTGTCCCTGATCGCTCACAACGGCCACCCAGAAATTGCGCTCCACTTCGTTGAGTCGACGCACGGCGCCTTGCTGCGCAAGCGCAGCCCCGCTCTCCTCGAGCGAAGCGCTGATAAACAGATCAAAATCCTTGAGCCAGAGTTTTTGCACTTAACACAAAAATAAATCAATTAGAACAAGCGCATCGGGGGAATTTGTTCATTTTTGCGCTTGTATTTACGCACATTTTAATACTGCACATGAAAAATCTGTATCTGATCCGTCACGCTAAATCAAGTTGGGATCAACAGGGCCTTCGCGATTTCGACCGACCGCTTAACGGGCGCGGCTTAGAAACCGCGCCATTGATGGCCCAACTGCTTTTGCGCAACGGCATCAAACCCGACCTGCTCATCGCCAGCCCGGCCAAGCGCACGCTGGCCACAGCGCGTTTTTTTGCAGATGCCTTTGGGATCGACGAGTCCGAAATACGCCAAGAGCAAGACCTCTATCTGCCCTCGACCCCCGAACTGTTGTACATCGTCAAAAATCTACCTAACGACAAAAGTACGATATTCCTCTTCGGGCACAACCCCGGCCTTACCCACCTGGCTAACATGTTTACCGCATCCTACATCGACAATGTGCCCACCTGCGGCGTCGTACACATACAGGCCCAAATCGATAATTGGGAGAGCCTGAGCGAAGCCTCGGGCGCCGTCACGCGTACCTACTTCCCCAAAAACGAATTGAGATGATGCGGACAGCGCGCCACAACCTCGCCATCTTTGCAGTAAGTATGCTCGTCGCCGGCCTCATTGCCTGCAACACCGATTCGCACCCGGCCCCAAACATCGGCCCTGATCAGTACGCCCGCATCATGGCCGATCTGAGTGTGGCCGAAGCCGCCACCTTGGGGCTGTCCGGATACCCCAAGGATAGCCTGCAGCAGGCTTACTTCATGCAGGTGTTCGCCAAACATCAGATCACGCAAGCGCAATACGAAGCGGCAACAAGCTATTATGCCAGAGATTTGGACCAAATGCGCGACATCATTCACAAGGCCCAATATCTGACAGACTCGATAGCCGCGCCACTGTCCAGCCTGAAAAGAAGCCGGCAATAATCCAAACCGCGTCCGTCACCTTTTTTTTTGAAAAAAAGCCTTCAACAATTCGGCGCAATCCTCCTGCAGCACGCCCAACTCTAATTTTGTCTTGGGGTGCAGCAGGGCTTTGCCGCCGTAGCGCATGAACCCGCGCTTGTCGTCGGAAGCGCCATACACTACGCGACCCAACTGCGCCCAGGCCAGCGCCCCTGCGCACATCACGCAAGGTTCAAGCGTCACAAAAAGCGTACATTCTTGCAAATATTTGCTGCCCAAAGCGTTAGAAGCGGCCGTGATGGCCAATATCTCCGCATGCGCCGTGACGTCGGTGAGCTTCTCGGTCTGGTTGTGCGCGCGGGCAATGATACGGTTGTCGCACACCACCACGGCGCCTACCGGAATCTCCTCAGACTCGGCTGCCAGGCGAGCCTGCGCCAGGGCTTGTTGCATGTAGTATGTATCTGAGTGAACGCTCAACATCCGGACGGCTATTCTTCGATGACTGCCGATAGCCCCCGGTCGCAGAGTGCGTCTTTGAGGGGACGCAATTCGCTCTTAGGCCCCTCTTTGACCGTAGCCTTTCCTTTGAAATGGATGATGAGCGACAATTGCTCCGCTTGCTCGGACGTATGCCCCAAGATCTCAACAAAGCATTGAATCACCCAATCAAAGGTATTCACATCGTCGTTGTAAACGACGATATAGGCCCTCGAACCGGAAACGATATCCTCATCGATGAGGACATCCGCCTCCTCCTGCCAAAGTGGCTTAATCGGACTCATTGTTGAAGCTCGAAAGTGATTTTTATTTTTCCGAAAAAAGGCATAAGCATCGGGCTCGGGCAGATACGGCGCATGACTCTGGCGGAGCGATTGCGGCCCCTATTCCGGATCAGAGACGCTTCAGATCTTCAAGCGTTTTTTTGATCGCTTCGAAATTGGGCAACTCGCCGGCATTATCAAGCACCTCTGCATAACGCACGATGCCATCCTTGTCGATCACAAAGGCAGCGCGCTTGGACACGCCTTTCATCTCGAACACAAATTCCTTGTAAAGCGCATCGTATTTCTTACTCGCCGTTTTGTTGAAATCGGAGAGTAACGGGAAGTTGAATCCCTGCTCCTGCTTCCACTTATCCAAGGTAAAGAGGCTGTCCACGCTGACGGCCAAAATTTGCGCGTCGAGTTGCTGGTAGTCCGCGATACTATCGCGCATCATGCACAACTCGTTGGTGCAGACCCCCGTAAAAGCCGCCGGGAAAAACAACAACACGACATTTTGACCGCGAAAGTCTTTGAGACTCACCTGCGATTTGTCGCTGGCGCGCAAGGTAAAGTCCGGGGCTTTGTCTCCTGATTGAAGCATGGTAAGGCGTTTGACAGATTTTGATGTAAAAAAACAAAAAATCAACAGCAAAAATACGCCCTTTGTTCGAGCCAAAAATTTGTTTTAACTTTGCATTCATTTTTTATCCCAAAAACGCGCTGATTATGCCACAGTTTGCCCACCTCCATTGCCACACCCAATTCTCCCTGCTCGACGGCGCGGCTTCTATCCCGGCTCTTTACAAAAAAGCCGCGG
>JBKBLI010000037.1:21180-33123 GCA_046296435.1 Saprospiraceae bacterium
CCGACGGCATGAAAGCCTTGGCCATTACCGATCACGGCAACATGTTCGGCGTATTTCAATTCGTGGCCGAAGCTTCCCGTCACGAAGGCGTCAAGCCCATCGTGGGTTGCGAGTTTTATGTAGTGGAAGACCGACACAGACGCGCCTTTACCAAAGACGACCGCGACAAGCGCTACCACCAGCTTTTTTTAGCCAAAAACGCCGAGGGATACAAAAACCTCGTCAAACTCTGCTCATTGGGGTATATCGAAGGCCTCTACGGCAAATACCCGCGCATCGACAAAGAACTCATCCTGCAATACCACGAAGGCCTGATCGCCACCACCTGCTGCATTGGCGCCATGGTACCCCAAGCCATCCTCCGCCATGGCGAGGAAGCAGCCTACAAGGAATTCAAATGGTGGTTAGACCTCTTCGGCGATGACTATTACATCGAGATCCAACGCCACCAAATGCCCGAGCAAGACCGCGTCAACGAAGTACTCCTGCGCTGGGCCGACCGGTATGGCGTCAAAGTGATCTGCACCAACGATTCACATTACGTTGACCAGAAAGACGCCAACGCCCACGACATCCTGCTCTGCATCAACACCGGCGAAAAGCAAAGCACACCCGCCATCCGCGAATTTATCGAAGAGGGACAAAAATCCGCCAAAGGCGGGCGTTTCGCCTTCTGGAACGATCAGTTCTACTTCAAAACCCAAGCCGAAATGGGCCGACTTTTCCACGATGCGCCCGAGTCCTTAGACAATACCATGGAGATCGTGGACAAATGCGAACACCTCCGCCTCAAACAGGACATCCTGCTGCCCAACTTCGAGATCCCCGCCGAATTCGCCAACCAAGACGACTACCTCCGCCACCTCGCCTACGACGGCGCCCGCGCCCGCTACAAAGAGATAAGCCCCGAAATCGAAAAACGACTCGATTTCGAATTGCACACCATCAAAACCATGGGCTTTGCAGGCTACTTTCTGATCGTGTCCGATTTCATCAAAGCAGGTCGCGAAATTGGCGTATTCGTAGGGCCGGGCCGCGGGTCGGCCGCCGGATCGGCGGTGGCCTACTGCATCGGCATTACCAACATCGACCCCATCAAATACGGCCTGCTGTTTGAGCGCTTTCTCAATCCCGACCGCAAAAGCATGCCCGATATCGATACCGATTTCGACGACGAAGGCCGACAGCGCGTCATCGATTACGTCGTGAATAAATACGGGCAGCGCCAGGTGGCCCAAATCGTCACTTACGGCACCATGGCCGCCAAAATGTCCATCAAAGACGTCGCCCGCGTGCTCGACATGCCGCTCGACAAAGCCAACGCCCTGGCCAAACTGGTCCCCGACAAACCCGGCATCAGCCTCAAACGCGTGCTCACCGCTCCGCTCGACGGCGAAGGATCCCTCCGCGATAAGGAAGGACTCGGCCCCGACGACATCGACAACGCCCGCAAACTCCGCGAACACCTCGCCGCCCAAGAAACCATGGAAGGGCAAGTGCTCAAAGAAGCCCTGGTCCTCGAAGGATCGGTGCGCGGCACTGGAATACACGCCGCCGGAATCATCATCGCCCCAAAAGACCTGACAGAGATACTTCCGGTAGCCACAGCCAAAGACTCCGATCTCTTGGTCACCCAATACGAAGGCTCCGTCGTAGAAGATGCCGGCGTCATCAAAATGGACTTCCTCGGCCTCAAAACCCTCTCCATCATCAAAGACGCCCTTCAACTCATCAAAGAAAACCACGGCGTAGAAATCGATATCGACCACATACCCCTCGACGACGAAAAAACCTACGCCCTCTACCAACGCGGCGAAACCAACGCCACCTTCCAGTTTGAAAGCGCCGGCATGCAAAAATACCTGCGCGAACTCAAGCCCGACAAATTCGACGACCTCATCGCCATGAACGCCTTGTACCGCCCGGGGCCTATGGAATACATACCCGACTTCATCGCCCGCAAACACGGACGACAACCCGTAGCCTACGACCTGCCCGACATGGAGGAGCACCTCCGCGATACCTTCGGCATCTGCGTATATCAGGAGCAGATCATGCTGCTCTCCCAAAAACTGGCCGGCTTCTCCAAAGGCGACGCCGATGTGCTGCGTAAAGCCATGGGCAAAAAACAGAAGGCCGTCCTTGACAAAATGAAAGGCCAATTCCTCCAAGGCGGCGCCGCCAACGGCCACCCTAAAGACAAGCTGGAGAAAATCTGGACCGACTGGGAGGCATTTGCCTCTTACGCCTTCAACAAATCGCACTCAACCTGCTACGCCTTCGTAGCCTACCAAACCGGCTATCTCAAAGCCCACTACCCGGCCGAATACATGGCCGCCGTGCTCACCCACTCCCAAAGCAACATCGAAAAAATCACCTTCTTCCTCGAAGAGTGCAAACGCATGGGCCTGACCGTCAAAGGCCCGGATATCAACGAGTCGGGCATCAACTTCAGCGTCAATAAAAAAGGCGAAATACGCTACGGTTTGGGCGCCATCAAAGGCGTCGGCGCCGCAGCCATGGAAGCCCTCATCGACGAACGCAAAAAAAACGGCCCCTTCGAAGACATCTTCGACCTGATGAAAAGGGCCAACCTGCGCGCCATCAACAAAAAAGTACTGGAAAGCTTAGCCTGCGCCGGCGCCTTCGACGGCTTTGAAGAACGCATACCGGGATTGCACCGCGCCGCATTCTTCGCGCCAACAGATAAATACGAATCCTTCATCGAGCACCTGATCCGATACGGCGCCGCATACCAAGGCGAAAAAATCATGAGCGCCAATTCGCTCTTCGGCGACCTGTCCGAAACCGTCAGCATCCCCACGCCGGACGTTCCCAAAACAACGCCATGGGCGCTTATCCAAAAACTTCAAAAAGAAAAAGACGTGGTCGGCATCTACCTTAGCGGGCATCCGCTCGACGACTACCGCTTCGAGTGGCAGCAATACGCCTCGCCCATTGCCAACCTCGATCAGTTCAAGGGCCGCAGGGTCAATATTGCCGGCATCATCGTCCGCGCCGAACACCGCATCAGCCAAAAGGGCGCCGGATGGGGCAAAGTACTCGTCCAGGACTTCAGCGGCGACGTCGAAATAGCCCTGTTCAGCGAAACATATCAGCGCTTCAAACACTTCATCGACGAAAGTGCCTGCGTCTATATCGAAGCCGAATACAAGCCCCGCTACAATTCGGAAGAATACGAGTTGCGCATCCTGAATATCCAACTCCTCGAAACCGTCGGCAAGGACAAAACACACACCGTCACCCTGCGCATCGCCGCGCAAAACCTCGACGCACACACGGTCGCCCGCCTGACCGACATTTGTAAGCAGCACGCCGGGCAGCATACCCTGCGCGTCGAAATCCACGACACCGAAAAAAATGAAAAAATCGCCCTCAAATCCAGCGAGATCAAAGTCAACGCCGACACCGTATTCCTCGCCCAACTCCAAAACCTCGGTATCGAATTCAGCCTCAACTGAACCGCCTGCGCTTTTGCATGCCCGGACCCACGTCGCCCTCCCCCGCTTCTACAGAAAAAGAAGAGCGGGAGTTTTCAGGTAAAGAGCGCAATGTTTTTTTCGTGCAAAGGGCGCTAAATCTGTGCCGTCTTAGCATGCTTTGCGTGAAATTTGTACTACGCGAAGCGCGCGGAGGTTTTTCTCACGCAAAGGGAGCAAAGGGGATTGCACGCAAAGGACGCAAAGTTTTTTTCGCGCAGAAGGAGCGTATCACCCTTCCGTCGAAAATTCCGGCGGCGATTTTTTCTGCAAGCCAAGCCGCCGCACCAAGCCATCCACGATCACATACGCCACCGGCACAATCACCAAAGAGAGCAACATCGAGGAGCTAAGCCCCCCGATAATCGCCCAGGCGAGGCCGTTCTTCCAGTCGGCGCCCGACCCCTGGGCGAGCGCAATGGGCAACAGGCCGATGATCATCGAAATATTCGTCATCAAAATCGGCCGGAAACGCAAGCGCGTCGCCCGCGCCAACGCCTCGACCACCGGCATGTCGCGCGCGCGCAATTGATTGGCGAAATCCACCACGAGAATGGCGTTTTTGCCCACGAGGCCCACCAACATCAACATGCCCAAACCCGCGAACACTGTCAGCGTTTTGCCCGACAATGCCAGCGCGAGCAAAGCCCCGACCACTGCCAGCGGTATCGAAAAGAGCACGACAAAAGGGTATGCCCAGTTGTCGTAAAGCGCCGCCATCACCAGATACACCAGCACCACCGAAAGCCACAGCGCAAAGCTCAGATCCCCCATGCCCTGCTCCTGACGCCGCAGATCGCCGCCGTAGCGAATTTCATAACCAGCCGGCAGGGTTAGCGCGTCCAGACGCGTCTTGATCTCTCTGCCTACGGCGCCGTTGGTGCGTCCCAACACCTGCGCGTTGATGGTGACCGAGGGCCGACGCGCGCGGCGTTCGAGCCGCGCCGGCGCCGGGCTTTCGCTGATATTGGCAAAGCGGTCGAGCGAAATCAACGCGCCGAGCGGATTGGTCAGGGTCAGTTTGCGCAGATCATCGGTATTCTGGCGGTCGAATGCATCAAGCATGATGCGCACAGGGTATTCGTAACCGCCCTCGCGGTAGCGCGTATCTGTGTTGCCGCTGAATGCCGTCTGGAGCGTCAAGCCCACCTGAGCCATCGTGATGCCGTAATCGGCCATGCGGCGGCGGTCAGGCTCCACACGCAGCTCGGGCGAACCCGCCTCTACCGTCGGTCGCACCTCAATACAGCCGGGCGTCGCCTCCATGATTTGCGAGATCTGCCGACTCAGCACCAGCAGCGAGTCCGGCTCAGGGCCCAGCAGGATCACTTCGATGGGCGCCAGCGACAGCCCCTGTATATCGATCGGGGCCGTGCGAATCACAGGCCCCGCTATGCGCGACTCCAGTTCGATTTTCGTCTTGCGCGCATACACCAACGTATTGTCTTTTCGCGGACGCTTGTACGGCTTCAGGAACACGTGTACCTCTGCAATGTACGGCTGGCTCAGGCCATTCGAACGCACATTGGCCCCTACGGTGGTGAATAGGCGCGCCACGTCGGGCTGGCGCTTGAGAATAGCCTCTACCTCTTGCACGGCTGCGTTGGTCTGGGCCAGCGTCGCATTGCGCGGCATTTCGATGTCGATCAAAAACTCGCCCCGCTCCCCGGCCTCAAGGAAGGCGTTGCCAATGAATCCCGAAGTCACCAAGCCCGCCGATGCAAACAAAAGTCCGGCGGCGATCAACAGCGCCATGGCGCGCGAAAACCCCGTACGCAGGGCCGCCTGCATCAGGCGCACAAAAAAATCGGCTGCTCCGTCCAGACTGCGCTCAAAGGCCAACACCGCCCGACCCGCCATATTCCGCCCCTCAAACCGGTGCGCCCGCCCGAAACGCGAAGCCAACCATGGCACAAGCGTAAAGGATACCAGCAGCGACATAAGCGTAGAGACCAGCACCGCCACGCAAAACTGCGTGAGCAAACCCGACACTATCCCACCCGTAAAGATTACAGGCAGGAATACCACCACATCGATCAACGTGATGCTGATGGCCGTGAACCCAATCTCCATGCGCCCATCGTAGGCCGCTTGCGCGCGGCTCTTGCCCATCTCGAGATGCCGATAGATATTCTCAATCACCACAATGGCGTCGTCCACCAGAATGCCTATAGAAAGCGACAGCCCCAACAGCGAAAGCAGGTTGAGCGAATACCCCAGCAACTGAAATGCTACGAAAGCGCTCAGAATAGACGTTGGAATCGCCACCATTACGATAGCCGCCGTCCGCAGGCTGTGCAAAAAAAGGAGCATGACCAAGGCCACCAACAGCACCGCCAAGGCCAGATCCTTGACCACTTCGGCGGCGGCGCGGCGCGTAAATACGCTGCTATTGGCCACTATGTCAAACTTGAGGCCCTCCGCGGCATAGTTGCGCTCAAGGTCCCGCAATTTGGCCAAAGTCAAGTCGGCCATCTTTACCGCGTTGGCATCGCCCTGCTTGCGCACGCTCAGGCTGATGGCCGGCTTGCCGTCGCTGCGCGTAATCACCTCCGGTTCGCGCACGCCATCCTGCACCTCCGCCACCTCGCCCAGCAGAATACTTGATCCGGTTTTCGTCTTGCCTACCACCAGGTCGCGTATCTCATTCAGGTTGTCGAATTTGCCGCTCAGCCGGATGCGCGTCTGTGATTCAGGGTCGCTCACCTTGCCTGTCGGGAAGTCCAGATTGGCCGCCTGAAGGGCTTGCGCCAATTGCAACAGCGACAAGCCGTACTGATCTAAACGTTCGCGGTTGACGTTGACGCGAATCTCCCGCGATTCGCCCCCCAGTACGCTTACCTCCGCCACGCCCTTCACCTGGGCAATCTCAGGAGCAATCTGGTTGTTGACCAGATCAAAAAAATCGGATCCGCTTAACGCGCTGCTCGACACGGCCAGCCGCAGGATAGGCAGCTCGTCCAAAGCAAATTTGTTCAGCGTCGGTTGGCGCACCTCCCTCGGGAAAGCGGCGGCGGCCTGATTGATCTTGCGTTGCGCCTCCGGGATCATGCGGTTGATATCGGCGTCCTGCACAAACTCGATCAAAATGAACGACGCATTCTCCGCCGAAGTCACCCATATATTGTCCACGCCTTCCATCGATGCCAGCGCATTCTCTAAGGGCTTACTCACCGTATTCTCTACTTCCGAAGGGCCGGCGCCCGGGTACAACGTGGCTACCGTGGCGATAGGGGGACTGTACTTGGGAGTCAACTCTATCGGCAGGCGCAGGTAGCTGCTCACCCCCATAATGACCAATACCAGAAAACATGCCACAATCAGCGACGGGCGTCGTATGGATATGGCCGTTAAATTCATCCGCAGTCCGCTTTATTCATATCAAATATCATTGTTCAACGCCTTCGTACTTTTCAATCCAAGAGCAAAACCATCTTCGCCAAAAAAGAAGGCGAGCATACCCCACCACTAACAACTAACAACTAACCACTAACCACTAACAACTAACAACTAACAACTAACCTCAAAGCGTCCCGTTGTGCGCGCGATAGATCACATGCGTACAAACCTCTCCCACCATGCGGAGCGTATTAGGGTCGATGGCATCCAAATTGTCGTTGTGGGTATGCCAGTGCGGCACAAAGCCTGATTTGGTTTCACCCGGCCGATTGATGATGTTGATCATAGGGATGCGCGCATATTTGATCACAAACAGGTGATCGTCGGTAATGCCCGAGGCCTCTTCGTTGACAAAAGCGTGCCCATAGCCTAAGGAGGCTGCCACGCCCCATACCTTGTTGACTACACTGGGAGCCACCTGCATCGAGATACCCTCTTTGGCAAATCGCGGATTAGCGGCCCCCACCATATCCAGCAATATGGCATATTGCGGCGAGTAGCCCGGCCGGTGCGGATTCTTGGCCCAATGCTGGGCGCCGAGGCACCAGGTCTCGCTGTTATCCTGGCCGTCGTTGCTGTCGTTGCCCTGGTCTTCCAGGTCAAAACAGATGAAATCCACGCCCATATCCAGCGGGCGGGATTGCAGCAGGCGGGCCAGCTCGAGCATCACAGCTACGCCGCTGGCGCCATCATCGGCCCCTGGGATTGGCTTATTCTGATCTTTGACGTCTTGGTCGGCGATATAGCGCGAGTCCCAGTGCGCCCCAAACAGTATGCGGCGAGGCGCTTCAGGCTTATACTGCGCGATGATATTTACGCCGTTGAACACTTCCCCCTTGAAATGCCGCGCCTGAAAGCGCTGTTCGATCACTGTCAGGCCCATGCGTCGGAACTCCTCCGCAATCCACGAGGCGGCCTGCTGATGCGCTTTGGTATTGGGCGCCCGCGGTCCAAAGGCGACTTGTTTTTTGACAAAATAAAAAGCGGAGTCGGCGTTGAACTCCGGAGGATCAACCGGCGTGACGGCAGGGGCCGGCGGCGCCGTTGGTTGCGAAACTTGACGTCCGCCCGAGTCGTTGCGGCAGGCGTCGTACAATATTCCCAGCGCCACACAGGCTATCAGCGCAAAAGCGCCTACGCGACCCAAAGTCATACGTTGCATTGGTGCATTTTTTTTACAAAACGCAAAGAACGCAATTTTTGGCGCAACCGCCCCCTAAAAACTATCTGTGGCGGCCGCAGCGCTCCTCTGCGGCGCACAGCGCGCCGGAGCCGCCCCTCGAAGTCAATGCCGCTTTCCGGCCGCTTCGAGCAAAGTCTGCAAGCCTGCGCCGCCGCGCTGGCGATACGTCACCACCCCCTGCGGCGTCAGAAACAAAACCTGTGGCAGCGCGTCCACCTCGTAGATGTCCGCTATCCGGCGGCCGGCAGGCGAGTCATAGTCGGCCCGAAAGCACAAATAGCGCGCATTTACGTAGCGATAGAAATCCGGATGCGCAAACACTTGCTCCTCCATGATCTTGCACGGCGCGCACCAACTCGCATAAAAAGTAAGCATCACCGGCTTGTCTTGCGCCTGCGCCAGTTCGAGCACCGGCATCAAGCGGTCGCCGGGCTGCCATATCAGATAGCCCGGGTCGCCATCGCTCGGCGTCGGAGCGGAAGCAGGGCGCGGGGAAGGCGCGGAAGGCGCGGGGCGAGAGGCGGGGGGGCGAGGGGCAGGAGTACGGGCGCGGCGTTGGCAGGCCGCCAAGCCAATACACAGACACAACAGCCCCAACCCGAAGACTACGCAAGGACGCATGGCTTTGAATAAATAACGTGATTTCTGCGGCGCGCTCAACCATTATTGCCCAATGATGAGCGGTGCGCCCTTTCCGTTCATGATGACGATCTTCGAGTTGGGCGAGGCAGCCAGTTCTTTTTGCGCTTTGATCTGCTCGTACTGCAAAAGGCGATCGTTGAGCGACGAGGTCAAGATGCGTTGGTAATCGGCTATGCCCTCGGCCTCTACCCGCTTGCGCTCGGCCTCTTGCTTTTCTTTTTCCAGCACGAAGCGCATTTTTTGAGACTCCTGCTCGGCGTTGATCTTCGCTTCAATAGCCGTTTTTACGCTCTGCGGCAGCCCGATATTGCGGATCAGCACCTGCTCGAGTACGATACCGCGCTTGCCAAATTCCTCCTCGATGGCCTTGCTCAAACGCTGCTGAAACTCCTCCCGCTTAGCAGAATACAGCGACACGGCATCGTAATTGGCCGCAAAGTCACGTATCTTGGTGCGCGCCACAGGGCGCACAATCTTATCGCGGTAATCCATGCCAATGGTGCGCAACACCTCCGGCGCCTTGTCGCCCAGGAGCCTGAATAAGATCGTAAGGTCCACCTCTACCTCCAGACCGTCGGCTGATAGCACCCTTATCGCATCGTCGCCCATGCGCTGGCTTTCGTCGAGCATGCCCGACATGGTGTAGTTCTGAGTGCGCACATCGAAGCGCGACACCTCCATCACCGGATTGACCACATTGAGACCGGAATTCAGTATGCCATCCTGCACTTTGCCGAAGAGCGTGCGCACCCCCACCTCGCCGGCTTCAATCTGAATCAGGCAAGACGTGGCGATGCCCGCAACCACCAAAAAGGCGCCGACCAAACGACCAATGCGGGCAGAACCCTGCATCTGCGGATTGATTTTGGCCATATACGTAAAAAAAACGAGAATCGAAATGCCCAGAAATGCGAGAACCATGTGACGATCATTTAGGTTGTTGACAAATACAGAGGCAAGTTACGGCTCGGAACCCGCAGCAGGCATATTTTTCGACAAAAAAGCGCCGCAGCGCCTCAAACGGCGCTGAATTGCGAGAGGAACCTCAGATCGTTCTCAAACAACATCCGAATGTCGGGGATGCCATAGAGCCGAAGCGCCTGCCGCTCGATACCCATACCAAACGCAAAGCCCGAGTACTCCTCAGGATCGATGCCGCAATTGAGCAAAACCTGCGGATCCACCATCCCGCAACCCAAAATTTCGAGCCAGCCCGTGCCCTTGGTCAGCCGCGCATTTTCGGGGGTATCGGTACCCAGCCAAATATCCATCTCGGCGCTTGGCTCCGTGAAAGGGAAGTACGAAGGACGCAAGCGGATCTTCGGCGCCCCAAACATCTCTTGTGCAAAATACAGCAGGGTTTGCTTCATGTCCGCAAAAGACACGCCCCGGTCGATGTACAGCCCTTCGACCTGATGAAACTGCGCGTGCGAGCGGGCTGATATGGTTTCGTTGCGATACACCCGGCCCGGCGCGATGATCCGAATAGGCGGCTTGCGCTGCGTCATGACGCGGGCCTGCACGTTGCTTGTATGGGTACGGAGCAACATGCCCGGAGCGCCCACCATGTAAAACGTATCCTGCATATCGCGCGCCGGATGGTCTTCCGGCGTGTTCATGGCCGTGAAGTTGTGCCAATCATCTTCGATCTCTGGGCCGTCGGCTACTGCAAAGCCAAGCCGGGCAAATATCTGAATGACCCGATTCATCGTGGCTGACACCGGATGTCGAGAGCCTACCGGCGTCAAGTCGGCCGGAGCGCTTAGGTCAAAAGGGCGCTCGACCTGCGCCAGCGCCTTCTCTTCGAAATACGCCTTGCGGGCGCGGAACTTTTCCTCGGCGGCTTGCTTAGCCTGATTCACCCATTGACCGTACTCGCGGCGCTGTTCGCCGGGCACATTTCGGATGCCCTCCATCAGCGTCTTGAGCGCGCCCTTGCCTGCAAGGTAACGCAGGCGAAAGGCCTCCAGCGCTTCGGGCGTGCTGACATCCGCCGCTTCGATTTCGGCGATCACCGCTTTGATGTTGTCGAATGATTCGTTCATATTCGCTTCTTTTGACGCTCGGGCTGACGGCGCGCCGCACACGCGCGGCTATCGCGCCGGCCCCTGAGCGTGTTATTTTTTACTTTTTTTTGATCTCCCGGCGTCTGGGTCGCGGCGCGCTTGCAGCCTGCGCCCGAAGCGTTATTTTTTCTAAAAAAAACGCGACATCGGGCGCGGGATGTAAACCGGAACAAGGAGCGAAGGGCGCGGGCGCTCATGCCTGCCAAACCCGATTGCCGCTCCGCGCGGCACGCTGAGCGACCCTCCGACGCTACTTTTTCAGCGCAATCTGCAACTCGTCCAACTGAGCCGCCGCGATGGGGGACGGAGCGTCGATCATCATGTCGCGCCCCTGATTATTTTTCGGGAATGCGATAAAATCGCGTATGCTCGATGCCCCGTTCATCACCGCCGCAAGTCGGTCGAACCCAAACGCAATCCCCCCGTGCGGCGGCGCGCCATATTCGAACGCCCCCAGCAGGAAGCCGAACTGCGCCTCTGCCTCTTCGGGGCTGAATCCCAGCAGCCGGAAGTTGCGGCTCTGCAGGTCGCGGTCGTGGATACGGATAGAGCCGCCGCCGATCTCCACGCCGTTGAGCACCAGATCGTAGGCGTCGGCCCGGATGGCGCTGAGGGTCTTGCGGTCGGAGGACTCCATCTTGGGAATGTCTTCGGCCTTGGGCGAGGTGAAGGGGTGGTGCATGGCAAAGAAGCGTTCGGCCTCTTCGTCCCACTCCAAAAGCGGAAAATCGAGCACCCACAGCGGTTTGAACGTCTTCGGATCGCGCAGGCCGAGGCGGGCGCCCATTTCGAGCCGCAACTCGCCGAGTTGTTTGCGCGTTTTCTCCAGATCGCCGCTGAGTACCAGCAACAAGTCGCCGGGCTGCGCGCCGGCCATGTCGGCCCAGCGCCGCAGGTCGTCCGCGCCGTAGAATTTGTCCACCGACGACTTGAACGAGCCGTCCGCCTCACAGCGCACATAGACCAGCCCCTTTGCGCCGATCTGCGGGCGCTTGACCCACTCGGTCAACTCGTCGAGTTGCTTGCGGGTATAGACGGCGCAGCCGGGCGCGCAGATAGCCGCCACGGTCTCCGCGCTGTCAAACACCCCAAACCCGCGCCCGCGCGCTGCGTCGTCGAGATATACAAACTCCATCCCGAAGCGCAGATCGGG
>JBKBLI010000038.1:0-19521 GCA_046296435.1 Saprospiraceae bacterium
TTGGAGTAGGCCTCCCAAAAGTCGCTGAACGACCTGCATGTTCGATATTTTTTGGGGATCAAGTTCCAAAAACTACGGCAGGTTTTCTCGCTTCTGTCTCCGATAAAAAAAGAAACGATTTGCCTCGTCCGTCTACAAAGCGCTATCCAAACCCATCGTTTTTGTGCTTTTTCATACACAAAAGACCACAGTTCGTCCAGTTCAAGCACATCCTTCTTCTTGGCTGGGAGCAAGGTGGTCACGATGTCGGGCAGAGATTGGGCTTTTTTTTGATCCATCTAAGGGCACTTTGGTGGCTGATGCCAAAGGTTCTGGCAAGCCCCCGTGACGAACTGCGTTCTTGGGCCGCCTTGACGACCAATTCTTTGAACTCTTCGCTTTTGCGAACCGTTTGGAAGACCCCGCCAAAACCACATGCTTTGCATTTGTACTTGGAGTTTCCCGAACCATTCGAGCCATTTTTGACGATGTGCTCGGAACCGCATTTGTGACAGCATTTATGTTCTGTTACCATGACAAAAAAATTTGACACAAAGATATTAAATCACTCAACTAATTACACTACCTGCAAGCGTTCGGGGTGCTTATAAAAGGAGAAGGCGTAGCGCCCCTTGAGGCAAGTGTGCCCGGCGTTGACCTCTGCATCCCAAGGCGCCTGGATGGCCATGACTTTGCCACCTTTTACCTTCATCTCCAAGTTGCAGCCCACGCCGCAGTAGGTGCACACGGTGCGTACCTTCTTGTCGGCCACTACCGACTTGGACATAGGAGTTGCAGTCGGCGCTGATATTTCCGCGATCGCCATGACATGTAGGACAGGCGCTTGTTGGGTTGCAAAAATGGGACACGATGCGCGTAAAAACATGTGCGGGCGTCGGCCTGAGGCCTGTGTTCGGGGATCGATAAACCCTCGGCGAGCGCGCAAGATTTTTTTTCAGATCAAAACAAAACGATTTTTTCGACGTTAATGGGCCGATGAAAAATGTAGCGCACAGCGTGACTGATGCGGTAGTGCGACTGGACAATGCCCGATTCGCATTACTTTCTTGCAGTTTTTACCTGTTTGCCTTTTTGCTGAATTGCGATGTTGCGGCGCGCACCCCAGCGCCGCTGGTCGCCTCTACGCCGGTTATCAGCGCGACCCACAGATCCGCAAACGCCGGTTGGGAATTTTATTTTTTGGTTGCAGAACTGACCCAAAGCTCGGAAAGCAATTCAAAGGAGCAGTACACAGGCGCTGAAGACGCGCCAATCGGCGGCGCAGCTTGCTCAACCTTTCATCCGAACATATCTGCTGTTGACAGATACCATTGCCATGATTGCGACCAGGTCAAACGCCAGGAGCATAGCCTGAATCAGCGGAAGCGCATTCCATTATATCTACTTTTCTCCGAATTTAAGAGCCATTTAGTTTAGGCTTACTTAGTCGCCATTGTGTTGGCGACGCTGAATGGGCGCGAAATCCACACGTCTGCGCCTGTCTGTGCGCTTTGCCATTGGTTGCATACGCGCGGCGCATTTCCAATTACATTTAAACTCTTGTAACCCATCCTTCGGGATGCCTCTGCGCCGTTTTTGCGCTTCAGGCCCCCGAGGTTTTTGATGAGAGCTACTACACACCCAAAGCATGCTACAATTAGCTAAAAGCTCTGAACCTATGAATGAAGAAACCATTGAATTTGACGCAAACCGAGCTTTAGAACACCTCAGGCACTACCTGCCCAGTCAGGCGGCGCTCAAAGACTTTGTACACCACAACACGCTCCACGCCTTCGACGACGCTCCTTTTCACGACGCTTTGTGGTCGGCGGCGCACATCTTTGGGTACAGCACGTATTTGTCGCTTGATGAGTTTAGAGCGCTTTATAGCGCGGGAAAAATCAGATCCGACATACTCGAGCGCATCATTTGGGAAAAATGCCGCGCAATGCCTGCCGGCGACGCCAAGCCTAAAGAGTATTTTAACTATTGGAAAAACAAGTTGCTTGAGGAGAGATTTGACAAAGCCGTCACCACTCGCTTATTTCAGATACGCAGGCTATGGAAAGACCGGCTGCGCATTTCTCTCGACAAAGTAACCCACCCTATATTGTTCAGGGTGCTCGCGGCCTACCTGGATCAGGGTGTTTCAAACTGGTCGTTTCCAACTGTCGGGCAAAGTTTTCTGGATTCGCTTAGCGCGCTTGAGCGCAACGGCATTGCGAGCTTGTTTAAGACCAAACGCGCTCAACGGTTGCTTTTGGAACAAAAAGCGACTTTGACAGACTTGCTTGATATGTTGGTTGGCGACCCGAACCACTACGAGCAGTACCTGTTTGATCAACAGTTTGCCCACCCGGGATGGTCTGGGTTTGTCTCTGTGGTCGAAAAACAACCTGAGACGCTGCTCGACACCCGAAAAATCAGTCTGCACGAGTTGGTCTATTTCGAGTTGCTGCTGGAGATTGACACCCTCGACGACAAGTTCGGCAGCCGTTGGCAGCCGCTGCTAATTGCTTGTACGGATGTCGAGATTACGCCGCTGTTTGGCGATGTGGCTTATCACGAACTGAAGACGGCGTTGCAAATATGGCAAGAGGCTTACGAGTGGAGCTACTTCGACGGGGTGCTAAGTGGGATCCAAAAAGCGAAGCTCCCGGCGCAGACGGAACCCAAGAGTTTTCAGGGTTTATTTTGCATTGACGACCGCGAGTATTCGCTCCGTCGCCACATTGAGTTGGTTGACAAACAGGCGGAGACTTTCGGCACGCCCGGCTTTTTTGGCGTAGCGTTTTATTTCCAACCCGAAGACGGCAAGTTCTACACCAAAGCCTGTCCGGCGCCGGTCAATCCCGCTCATCTCATCAAAGAAGAGGGCAGCAGGCGCGTCCACAAAGCGGATCCGCACTTTCACAAACGCACACACTCCCTGCTGACGGGCGGCATATTCTCAGGCACGCTTGGCTTTTGGTCGGCCATCAAGCTGTTCGTAAGCCTGTTCAAACCGTCGGTCAGCGCGGCAATGGCGTATTCGTTCGCGCACATGGATAGACATGCGCGCTTACAAATCGAATCAACCGGCGCACTTGAAAACAACCTCAAAGTTGGGTTCACTGTTGAGGAAATGGCCGCATGTGTGCGAACCGTGCTCAGCAGCATTGGGCTGACTCAGCATTTTGCCCCCATCGTGTACGTGGTGGGGCACGGCGGCAGTTCTATCAACAACCCGTACTACGCCGGCTACGATTGCGGCGCCTGCTGCGGCAGACCGGGCGCCGTCAACGCCAGGGTTTTTGCCTACATGGCCAACAAGGGCGCCGTACGCGATTTGCTCCGTGCCGAAGGGCTGATCATACCTGACTCGACTTATTTCATTGGGGCCATGCACGATACCACCCGCGACGAGATTGAGTTTTACGACGACGACATCCCTACGGCATCTTTGAGAGAAGCCCATGCCATACACAAGCAAGCGTTTTACGAGGCGCTGTCGCGCAATGCCAAAGAGCGCTCTTTCCGATTCGACAACATCGATAGCAAGCTGCCGATCAACAAACTACACAAGGAGGTCAAAAAACGGTCGGTCTCTATCTTTGAACCCCGCCCAGAATGGAACCACACCGACAATGCCCTGTGCATCATTGGCCGCAGCGCTTTGTACAAGTCGCTGTATCTTGACAAACGACCGTTTATCAACTCTTACGACTGCGCGCAAGACCCCGACGGCAAATACCTGCTTACTATCCTGAATGCTGCTATTCCGGTTTGTGGCGGTATCAATCTGGAATACTACTTCTCGCGTGTAGATCAAACAAACCTCGGCGCCGGCACCAAACTACCCCACAATATCGTAGGGCTGTTTGCCGTCAACAACGGTATCGACGGCGATTTGCGAACCGGACTGCCCAGTCAGATGATTGAGATCCACGACCCTGTCCGGATACTTTTTATCGTCGAACACAGCCCCGATATCGTGATGAGGGTCATCAGATCCAACCCGGCCATCTACAGGTGGATCGAGAACTACTGGGTGCTTTTCAGCGTCGTAGAGCCATCGACGCGCGAGATTTTCGTGTTCGACAACCACCAATTCTTACCGTACAAGCCGATCTACCAACCGCTGATAATCGTTGACGAAGAGGCCTCTTGTTTGGCGGTCATCAACAAACAAGAACCTGTGGTCGCCACAACTCATGTTTAGAAAAAAATGGAAAATTTCATACACGTCTTCATATTGCTGCCGCTTTTGGGTTTCGTAGCCTCTTTGGCCATCCACAAATCACAGGAGAAAGCGCTTGCAAGGGTGGTTCTGTACACCACAGGAACCTATCTTGTCTGTGCGTTGGGTTTTAACCTGTATTGGTTGTGGCGCGGGGCGACGCCTTTTAATCTGAAAGACCTGTCCTTATACGCTTCTTCAAATTACATTTTCCTGATCGATTTCTTTTACGACCGACTCACGGCCACTTATCTGACGATAGGCGCGCTCATCGGCTACATGGTGGCTCACTTTAGCCGCTACTACATGCACCGAGAATCGGGCTACAAAAGATACTTCAATACCATACTGTTTTTCTTTCTGGGGTATTCCATCACGATACTCGCCGGCAATTTTGAAACGCTGTTTATCGGCTGGGAAGTGTTGGGTTTATCCTCATTTCTGCTCATTGCCTTTTACCGTCTTCGCTACTTACCTGTCAAAAACGCCATCAAGGTTTTCTCGATTTACCGCATCGGCGATGTGGGCATCTTACTGGCCATGTGGATGAGTCACCACCTGTGGCACGAGAACGTAACTTTTTTCAAACTCAACAACTACCAGTTGGTCCACCACCAATTAGAAGCCCACACCGGCATCGGCGTTTTTGTGTCCGTGATGATCATGATCGCAGCCATGGCCAAGTCGGCTCAGGCGCCGTTCACAGCCTGGCTTCCGAGGGCCATGGAGGGCCCGACGCCGTCAAGCGCCATCTTTTACGGCTCGTTGTCGGTGCATATAGGCGCTTATTTGCTCTTGCGCACCCATCCTTTTTGGGAGCATCAGACCTCGGTCAAATGGCTCATCGCCGTGGTAGGCCTGACTACTGCCATTGTCGCAACGCTGATAGCCTCCGTGCAATCAACCATCAAGAGCAAAATAGCGTACAGTTCGGCCGCGCAGATCGGTATTATCTTCATCGAAATCGCAGCAGGCTGGGAGGTCGTCGCGCTTATACACATAGCCGGCAATGCCTTCCTGCGCAGTTATCAGTTGCTGGTATCGCCCTCAGCCGTAGCATACATGGTCCGCGAACAGTTCTACAAATACGAGCAGCCGGCGCCCGCCGCTTCAGACCACGGATGGATAAGTAGGGTGAAGCGCGCGATCTACATCTTATCGCTCAAAGAATGGTATCTCGACAGTTTCGTCTTTAGACTTATCTTCAATCCACTAAAGCGTCTGAGAGCGCTCCTCGGCTTCATCACACTGGAGTCTTTCTTTTTTGTTTTTCTACCGATTTATGCTTTCGGGTTTTATCTGGCTTACACGCGGGTTGACTTATCGCCTGCCGTCAAAAATGGCTCATCCATTGTGGCTGGACTGCTCGCCTTACTGATGGCTGCCAAATCCTACAACGAAAGAGGCAGCACGCGACTGGCTTGGCTACTGGTTGTGTTCAACCACTTTTTCATTGACTTGGCAGTAACCCTCAGCGACCACTTAGACTTAAAAGAAGCCACGATTTACCTCAGCGGCATACTGCTATCGGGCGCATTAGGCTATTTTTGCCTACACCAGGTACGCGCCTTCGAACACCACTTCATCGGCCTGAATCAATTTCATGGTCTGGTTGCCAAGTACCAGGTCTTAGCCTTTCTGTTCTTGATTGCCTGCCTGGGTGTTGCCGGCTTCCCAATTACCACAGCATTCCTGGGTGAAGACTTGATACTGACCCATATCCGTGAAGATCAGTACGCCTTGGCAGCCCTCATTCCGCTCACGTTTATCATCAACGGCATTTCGGTTATACGCATTTATGCCCGGGTATTCCTCGGACACAACGCCCGCTCTTTTCAACACAAAACCGATCTGACTATCTAAATAAAATACGCCATGACTCAATCAACAAAAAAATGCCTGCCGACACCACAAAAAGGATTTGCAGGTCTCAAAGAAAACTGGAAAGCCGATATTGTATCTGGTTTCATGGTCTTTTTACTGGCCTTACCCCTCAGCCTCGGTATTGCCAAGGCCAGCGGTTTTCCGGCGGCTATGGGTGTGTTAACCGCCATTGTAGGCGGCTTTCTCAGCATTTTCTTCAGCGTATCTGAGTTGACTGTCAAAGGCCCGGCTGCGGGCCTAATCACCATTTGCTCTGCAGCCATTTTGGAGTTTGGCGGCGGCGACCAGGGCTGGCGGGTGGCCGCCGCCGCAATCATGGCGGCGGCGATTGTTCAGATCTTGTTGGCCGGGTTCAAACTGGGCGATTTGAGCGATTTTTTTCCACATTCGGCAGTGCATGGCATGCTCGCCGCTATCGGCATCATCATCATCGCCAAACAGATACCGGTCTTGCTCGGCGACGACCCAGCCATCTACAAGGGCGAAGGCCCTATTGAAATGCTCATGGACATCCCCAAATTCGTCACTCATGCGCACTGGCATATTGCCGTTGTTGGCTTGATCGGACTCGCCGTCATGTTTGGCCTACCTAAACTTGGCGTCAAAGCCTTGAAAAAGATCCCGGCGCCAATGGCAGTCTTGTCCCTTACAATTCCTTTGTCGATCTATTGGCATTTTCGCGAGACCGAACCCAATTACTCGCTGGTCACGATCGGCGACTTTTGGGGATCGCTGGGACTCAACTTCGATTTTTCTCAAATCAGACAACCGACCTTCTGGAAGTACGTGTTCATGTTTGTATTCATCGGTAGCCTTGAGTCGCTACTCACCGTCAAGGCCATCGACTCATTAGACCCCTACAGGCGCACCTCCAACTACAACAACGACTTATCGGCTGTCGGCGCAGGCAATCTAATCGCCGCAATGCTCGGCGGTATCCCCATGATTTCAGAAGTTGTGCGCAGCTCCGCCAACGTCGGTTTCGGCGGCAAAACGAAGTGGTCAAATTTTTTTCATGGATTGTTCTTACTGATGGCCATGATTTTTCTGATTCCAGCCATTGAGCTAATCCCCAATGCCGCGCTGGCGGCCATGCTCATTTACGCCGGATACCGCTTAGCGGCCCCACGCGAGTTTATCCACACATTCCATATTGGTACCGAGCAGCTTGCGATCTTTTTAACAACGATTGTCGTCACCCTTGCCGAAGATCTACTGTTGGGTGTCGCTGCGGGCATCCTGGTCAAGTTTTTTTTTCATATCTATCATGGCGCGCCCTGGCGCTCGCTCTTCAAAGCAAAATACGCCAAAATAGAAAATGAAAATGCGGTTATCGTCAAGATAGCCGAATCCGCCATCTTTTCAAACCTTATTGGCTTCAAAAAAGTTTTGATGGCCCTTGCCCCGAGCGACAAAAAGATCGTGATTGACTTCAGCGATACCCATCTGATCGACCACTCGTTCATGACCTTCATCACTCACTACCAAAAAGAGTACAACGCCGGTAACGGTCGTCTCGAAATAACCGGATTACAAAACCACAAACCGCTCTCCAAACACGAACTGGCCAGCAAAAAACTGGTCAAAAACAGAAGGAAAACAGCCCAATAGCGCTATGCCTCAAGACGCGCGACGGCGTGGCTTGAAACGACGTATAAAACCGGGCGCCCTGTCGATTGATGCACATGAATGAAATTTGTCCGGCCTGAACGCGCAGCTTGGCGCAGACTGCGCGTTCAGGCCGTATCCCAATGCCTTAGCCGATCATCTAAGCGCCATGGCCCGATACCGGACTTGGACCACCCGGGCGCCTGATCAAGGCGGCGAATATGCACGGCGAAATTGAGCGGTCAAGCTGACGATGAACCCCACCCGGTATGCCTCCCACAAATCGCGCGTGCCGGCCAAATGGCCCTCCAACGAAAAGGTATGACCACTGATACGCCCGCCAAACGTCGCAATAGAACTGTTCAGAAAGGGCCAATAATCCTTCGTGTAGTGCGCGCCGAGCAATGAAAATACATTGCTGACGCGCAAGTGTCCGCTTGCGGCATAAGTGACGCGCTTAGATGCGTTGTTGAGTCCAAGGCCGATGTCAAGGTGTCGGTATCGATTGCCGAGACTCAAATTGCCGATGAAGATATTGACCGGCTCCGGTGCAACCGAGGTCCTCACGCTGAGTACGGCGACGCCGATCCGGCTATTTTGGCCCCGCAGCGGAAAACAAACCCGGGGCATATACCAAAGGCGCACATCGAAATCGACATCAACTATCGGTACAAAAAAACCGGCTTCCAAGCTCAGGTGATCGCTCACGCCCAGCCCTATTTGCGAAAAGCCCAACAGCATATTGCGGTAATAAAATTGCCCCTTGCCCAAACCTGCCCCTCCCGGGCCGATGGCTTGCAGGTGCGGGTAGTGGGGGTTGAGCCAAGACTCGGCGACGGGCTTGTTCGGTTCGATCTTCTGAATCTTCCGTATCTGGTCAGGCCGAAAAATCAGATTGCCCGTTCGGATATTGTACAGCAGGTAGTTGCCGTCCGGCAGGCGCTCCAACACGCCGTTGATGCGCTGACCTTCCGAGGTGACTACCATGACCCGATCGCCCGGCAACTGTATTTGCGCGACCGCCGGAGTCGTCGCCCACGTCGCAACGGCAAGCACAAAAACGAATTTCGATAATTTCTTCATCACCGGACGGGGACAGCGTAGCGCAACCCATAATTGCAACACAAAGTTATGCCGCAAAAAACGCAACCCGATATTTTTACGCGCAAGTTGAGGAAAGAAAGCCATACGCCGCAAAGACGCGGCATAATTTTTTTGAAAAAGGGCATTGGCAAAGGGTTGCGGGCGCGACCCGTTCTTCGTTCCCGCACCCGCATTGCCGCACCAAGCGCTATTTTCAACAGACCTCCTTCGTCCATTTTCTTTTTTTCAAAAAAAAGGACATGATCAGGGTGCGTAGGGCGGGCATGCCCGCTCCCCATCCACTTGCTCTCGTTTTGCCGAAAAAAGGGAAAAGCGAAGCGCTGCGCTACCGCCCCGAGCGGTCGATCAACATGGAGCCTGCTTGCTGCGCGCTGTACATCCACACATCCTGCAAGTTGACATGCGGCGGCCGGGTAGCAATGAAATAGATCACTTCGGCGACGTCGCTTGCTTTGAGCGGCTGGAAGTCGGCGTATATATTCGCGCGCTCGGCATCGCCGTTGAAGCGGTTGAGTGCAAACTCCGTGTCTTCCACATGCCCGGGGCTGACCTGGCTGACCCGCACGTTGTGCCGGTAGAGATCGTAGCGCATGGATCTGGTCAGCGCGTCCACTGCAAATTTGGTGGCGCAATATACGTTGCCTTGCGGATAGACCTCCTTGCCGGCGCTGGATCCGGTGTTGATGATATGCCCCTTACGACGGGCTACCATACCCGGAGCGACGCAACGCGTCACGTAGAGCAGCCCTTTGATATTGGTGTCGATCATCGTTTCCCAGTCTTCCAGCAAGCCCTCGTGAATGGGCGCCAAGCCTTTAGCCAAGCCGGCATTGTTGACCAGCACGTCGATCTCGCGCCAGTCTTCCGGAAGGTTTCCGAAGGCCTGCGATACGGCGTCGCGGTCGCGCACGTCGAAGGGCAGGGCGGCTACGTCGGCTTGCGGATAGCGCTCATTGAAGTCGGATAGCATTTCGCGCAAGCGATCTACGCGCCGTCCGTTGAGCAGTACGCGATGCCCATGTGCGGCGAAGATTTCGGCTGTTGCGCGTCCGATTCCGGAAGTGGCGCCTGTGATTAGGACGACCAGACGCTCCGACGAGCCGGCAGGCGCAGGCTGAGGGGCGGGAGTGGGGGCGGGCGCGATCTCCTCTTTTTGCAGATCATCGACGGGCGCTTCTACCTGCGCTTCCGGTTCGGGCGCTGCAGGCTCAGGCTCGTCGATACCGAGGAAATGCTTGTTGCGCGCAGGCGTGGCGAGCGCCGGATCGACGCTGGTAGCATTTTTGTAGGCCACCGCCGCTTTTTCGCCCATATCCAACTTGTCGAAGAGTTCGGCCATTTCCAGCCAGGTCTCGCCCTGATACTTGTCTGCTTGCAGCGAGAGGTTGTAGTGCCACAGGGCTTCCGGATACTCTTCCGGGTAGTCGCGCATGAGGCGGGCGATGCGCAGCGGTATGGCCGGATCGTTGGGAGCTTGTTCGCGGGCCATTTTGAGGTAGTGGATGGCCGTTTCGCGGTATTGCGGCAAGTGTTCGGCCGTGGCTATGCCCATTTTGAGGGCCAATCCGGGATAGTCTGGTTTAAGCTCCAAAGCGCGATCCCAGCATATTTTAGCAAAGAGGTAATCGTCTTTCTCGGCGGCCTCGTCGCCAAGTCGGATGTAAGATTCCGTCTCGCTCTCTTTGAACCCTCCTGCCGGCGGCGCCTCCGGCGCTGCTTCTTCAAGCGCCGACAGACCTGCAGGCAAGTCCTCGGTCGAGGTTGGGGCGCTATCGCCCGTTGATTCGAGATTTTTCTGCGTTAGGTTGAGGGCCTTGTAGTAAGCGTCGCGCAGCTCTTCATTGTCGGGGTAGTCTTCGCAAGCCAGCCGGAGTATCTCAAGGCCCTGTTCGGGGCGTCCATTTTGGATCCAAAAATCGGCGTCGCGCATGATGGCCTCAAAATCGGGCGGCATCACATTGGTTTCGCGGCTCGTGCCGATGGGCTCTGTTCCGGTCGCAGGCAGGACGGCCTCCTCGCCCGAAAAGTCGGGAGTTTCGGGCAAAGAATCGGGAGTGAGCGCAGGCGTGGGAGTGAATGTGGCTGCTGGAGGAACTTCCGGAGCTTGCGGGGGCGTCGTTTGTTGCGGGACCAGTCCGAATCGGTCGGCGAGAATGGCAAAGTTGTTGGCGTACAATTCAGGTTCGCGGATGCAATTCACCTCTCTGAGCAGACCTATCAGATCGCCAATTTGGTCGGCGATGAGTCGGGTAGCGCCCAATTCTGGCTCGATAGCCGCTTGGATGGTTTCGTCGGCGTCCTGACGGCGCGCGCTGAGGTCCAGCCATGCGTTTTGCCAGTAGTTGAGGTAGTGCAGGAGATTGGACATGCGGTCGATCTCCGTTAATTTGGCGGCTCCGGTATTGGGATCTACGCCCTCAATCAACACCCCAAGCCATCGACCGGACTGAATCAAGTGTTGGGTCGTCTCGAGGAAGCCGTTCATGGCAGAGACGTTTTTGAGCAGGTTGTCGCTCAGTAGTACGATCACGGGCGCATCGCTGTTGCGCAGCGCTTCCGCAAATGCGCTGTCAAAACCTCCGGATGAGGCGCTGATGGCGCGCGCCTGAATACCTGCCGCCTGCAAGCGGTCGCCAATGCGTTGCGCGGCGGATTGATTTGTTGGATCGAAAGCGAGGGTTAAGGCGTTTTTCGTCATGGTCGGGCGATGAGTGTATAAATGTCGTTGGCGCTTGGAGCGCGGCGTCTGGCGCTGATATTACGCCGGGTGTGGGCAAAGGGTGTATCGTCGGAACGGGCCGCGCATTTTCTATCCAAAAAAGGCGCCAATGCGCAACGAATACTTGAGAATGCAGCACATTAACGCGCATTTTCGGCGTTAAGTTGCTCCATGAGCGCGGTAAAATCTTTTTTGAAGTCGGCAAACTTAGACGTAGCCGGGCCGTCGAATCCAGTGTGCACCTTTCGCGCCACGCCTTTGCGGTCCAGTACGATCATGGTCGGGAAGGCGAGCATGCGGTCGAGCGAGGGAAAGAGACGCAGGGCTTCGTCGCGGTTGGCCTGCCCGGCATAGACGATATCAAAGGGCAGTCCGAGCGTTCGCTTGTATTGCAGCAGTTGGGCGTTGGCAGCTTCCGGCGTTTTGTGGCGCTCGAACGAAAAAATCACTACGCGGGTATCCCGGGCCAAGTCCGGCCGCGCCTCCAAGAATTCGCGCAGAAACATCTGTTCGTCGCGGCAATTGTGACACCAGGTCCCGGAGATCGTAAAAATCTTGATTTTCCCATCAAACTCCGCAGATGGATAGCGCAACTCTCGGCCCTCAGGCGTATTCAGCGCAAACCGAATACCCCGCCCTTGGTCAGTCAGCCGGGCCAGCGAATCGGCGTTGCCGAGCCTGAAGTCGGGATCGCGCCAGGCCGCCCACAAGGTGCGGTAATGCGTACCCGAGCGGAACTCGCCCCGCAAACTGTCGGTCCCGATCACGCCGTTAAATAGAAAAGCATGCGCGCCGTCAAAACCCGAAAGCCAAAATTTGCGCCCTTGTACGGTCCCCTCAAGATGCCCGTAATCGCCGGTCTCGGATCGAAATGTGGCGAGCAATCGGTTGCCCTCCTGCCTAAATTCTCCAAGGGCCTTCGACGGAGCGTCGCTATCCACGCCGAAAATCGTCGCCCACTCGCCGCTCAAGTCGGCTTTGGGCGCCTCGCGCAAAGGCGTAAAGCGGTGTCCAAGCCCGGCTTTGGCATGAAAGGGAATGCGGTAGTTGTCTTTGGTCGTCACCACCCACTCGCCTTGCATCACGCCCCCGCGCACGTCGGCGTGCAAGTAGGTCTGATATTCAGGAAAGTATATATTGACGGTGTCGCGGGCCGTTGTACGGTCGCGCCCCCAACGGATGCTATCGCAGCGGATGCGCTGCTCGCCGTTGATGATTTCGATGTAGAAGCGCTCCGAATCGATATATTTGACCTCAAAGTTGAAAGGAAGCTCGCCTTCCCTAAACTGGTCGTGCATGACGAATACAGAATCCTTATCGCGAACCGGAATTTTCAAAGGATCGAAGGTCAGCACGCCGCGCCAAACGCCGGGGGCCAGTCGCGAAAAACTGTCGCTGGTCACCAGACAGGACGACTGAAATAAGATCAAAAAGAAGCCAAAAGCGATCAGGCTACCTCGCAAAAACGCCTGGATAGAAACAATTTTTCGACCGGAGGCGCAGTCTTTATCGAACGAATATGGAGCGGCCATTTGCAAAGTTGTTTTGTGAGCGATTGCGTGCCGCTTAAACGCTGCGATACGCCAGATGTTCAGTATCCTCTTCGACTTACCCATTCCTGAAAGTTGCGCGCATATACCAAATGCTGCTGATAGGTCTCCGCGAACAAATGCCGTCCCGAATCGTTGGGTTCGGCACAGAAAAACAGATAGTTGTGTTTCTCGCGATTGAGCACCGCATCGATGCTGTTGATCGAGGCCATGCTGATAGGCCCGGGGGGCAGCCCCTTGTACAAGTAAGTATTGTAGGGCGAGTCGTAGTTGAGGTGGTATTCGGTGACGCGTCGCGTCGCGAAGTCGCGCGTCGCAAAGACGCAAGTCGGATCAGCCTGCAATTTCATATTGATGGCCAGGCGATTCAGATAGACTCCTGCAATGCGCGGGCGCTCCGGCGCATAGTTGGACTCGCGTTCGACGATCGAGGCCAAAGTATATACTTGCAGCGGCGTCAGCCCCAATTGCGCCGCTTTGGCTGCGCGATCGTTTTTGCTCCAGAAAGCGTTGTGCTCGCGCAGCATGCGCCGCACCAGGTCTTCGGGCTTCAGGTTCCAGTAAACTTCGTAGGTATTGGGAATAAAAATAGAGATCAGCGTCTCCTCGGTGTGCCCGATCTCTCTGAGCAGATCGGGGTTCTGGAAAGCCGCTATGAGCGCCGCCGAGTCCGACTCGACAAAGCGGGCTGCTTTGGCGGCTATATTTTCGAGCAAGCGTTCGTTGTTGAATACCAACTTGACCGGCGACTGTTCGCCGTTGCGCAGACGCTCGATCAATTCCTTATTACTCCAGCCGGCTCTGACCAAAAAACGCCCGGAACGCATAGGCTTGCGTACGTACTTCATACGTTCGGCCAAGTCCCGAAAGTCGCGTTCGTTCTCGATCAGATGCTGTGATCTGAGGATGGATACTACCTGCTCAAAGTCGGCGCCGGTAGGAATGTGTACGTAGGTGTCTTGGGGGATGTCGTCAGGCACGCCGGATAAGTAAATCGCCCTGTAGTAGGGCCATCCCCAGAGGAATCCGATCAAGGCAAGGATAACGACCAAGGCGAAAGACGTTTGCCAAAAACGGCTTTTCTTGTGTGCTGTCATGATTTTATTCGCGGCACAAGGCGCTGAATCAAAGCGATTTTGTGTAAGAAAAAACGGACCGCTCCTCAAAGAGCAGACTGTCGCATACTTCATAGCGGATTAAAACTTATTAAAAAAACACATAACGCGCCTTACGCGTCAGTATTGTTCTTTTTCGTTGGGGAACTGCCCGCTTTTCACATCTTGAATATACGATTTCGTCGCGTCAAGCATCAAGTCGAACAGTTCCAGATAACGGCGAAGAAATCTCGGTTTGAAATCTTTGGTGATACCTACCATGTCGTGGGTCACCAGCACCTGCCCGTCGGTATGGCCCCCTGCGCCGATGCCAATGGTCGGGATATACAAATGCTCCGACACCTCTTTGGCCAGGGCGGCCGGAATCTTCTCGAGCACCAGAGCAAAACAGCCCAACTCCTGCAATAACGCTGCGTCGGCGCGCAATTTAGCGGCTTCGGCATCCTCTTTGGCACGCACGGTGTAAGAGCCAAACTTGTAGATACTCTGAGGCGTCAATCCCAGATGCCCCATTACCGGAATGCCGGCGGTCAGGATGCGCTTAATCGATTCCTCCACTTCGGCGCCCCCTTCTAATTTGACGGCATGCGCCCCGGATTCTTTCATGATACGGATCGCGCTGGCTAAGGCCAACTCGGAATTGGCCTGATAAGCGCCGAAGGGCAGGTCAACCACCACCATAGACCTACGCGCAGCCCGCACCACCGACTGGGCGTGGTAGATCATCTGGTCGAGCGTAATGGGAAGGGTGGTCTCGTGCCCGGCCATGACGTTAGAGGCCGAGTCGCCTACCAGCAAAATATCGACGCCCGCCTCGTCCAATATTCTGGCCATTGAATAATCATAGGCCGTCAGCATGGCGATTTTTTCGCCCTGATTTTTAAGCGCCTGGACAACATGGGTCGTGACGCGCTTAATTTCTCCAGCAGCTTTTGACATGTTTTTTGGCGGCAAAAGTAGCGGTTTTTTCCCAACCGCCCTAAAAAAGGACAAGCCCCCTCGCGAACGAGGGGGCCTGCTCTTTCACCTGAAGAAATAAAATCCCATGAACATGTTGTGCAGCTACGCTTTTGAAGCCGCATAATTCACGGTACAAAGGTGCGACGGGCGCCGCAAGTGAAAAAATACAAAATCTTAAAATTGTGAATTTTTTTCAAGGAGCCCCTCTGCGAAAAAAATATAGCAATACCTCGAAAATTATCTTTACACGCCCCCTGTCTTCGCATGTAATGGCCTATCAGAGAAGGCGACGACACAACGCAACTTCCTGCTCTTGCACTTGCATGTGCAGAACCTAACGGTATGTTTATTTATGAACGCGCGCATTTTGATCATTTTTTATGAAAAAAATACATTTTTTAGTCGAAAACAGTCTCTCTCGAGAAAAACACACGCTGTCAGCCCTTGTTTATATTTTCATCCATAAAGTGTGGTAAAGTTAAGTCGGTCACGGGACTTAGCATGGGACTTATTTAGAGATTTGTGAATTTTTCTCCAAAAAAACACCTGCAAATAATTCATAATTTTAGCTCAAAAAGGCAAAAAAAGCTCAAAAAATCAATCCGCAAGCTTTTGTGCGGCGTATTTCGTAAAAAGATCTTACTTTCGTCCTAAAATTTTACGCTACTTGCATGAGCGCCAATACTCTTATCGGAACTGGACAGGTGTTGCTCGCCGAGCCTTTCATGTCTGATCCCTATTTTGGCAGGGCCGTCATTTTGCTGTGCGAGCATAACGAAGAGGGCAGTTTGGGTTACATTCTTAATAAAGATACCGGCATCTCCATCAACGAGTTGATTTCTGTTCTCCCGGACTTTGAGTCAAGCGTATTTTATGGCGGTCCCGTCCAGACAGATACTTTACACTATATACATAATGTAGGCGATGCGCTCTCCAATAGCAAAATGGTATCGCCCGGAGTATATTGGGGCGGCGATTTTGACGAGTTGCAGTTTTTGATCGAGTCCAAGTTGATTCTACCGCACAACATCCGTTTTTTTGTGGGGTACAGCGGCTGGTCAGAAGGCCAACTCAAAGACGAATTGGAAGGCGGTTCGTGGGTTACTGCAGAAATGGATGCCAATTACATCTTTCGCACGCCTCCGGAATCGCTGTGGCAAAAGGTTATGCAAAATAAAGGCCCCAATTACAGGGTACTTTCGCGCATACCTGAAGATATCCCATGGAATTAATCATGAGCCAGGCTGCTGAAAAAGCCCTCCAACGCTACCGCCAAAAATACAGCGCCGATCCCGAGCTTATTTGCGCCGCGCCGGGTCGGATCAATCTGATTGGCGAGCACACCGATTACAACGAAGGTTTTGCCCTGCCCATGGCCATAGATCTCAAGGTGTGGTTTGCCGTCGGCAGACAGGATGCCCCTCAGTTGAGCGCCCATGCCTTAGACATCGACGAAAGCGTAGATATGCCGTTCGCCGCCCTGCATACCCCGCCTTCCACTCCATGGGCTGCGTATCTCGGCGGCATCCTCAGGGTTTGGAGAGATGAGGGGCTGGCGCAGGGATGCGGCATTCGGACCTGCTTCGCCAGCGAAATCCCCATTGGGGCCGGACTCTCGTCTTCAGCGGCCCTCGGCGTAGGCTTTATTGTCGGCTTGAGCGCCTTGTGGCAGACGCCCTTAGAGCGCCTACGCATGGCCCAAATGGTCCGACTCAGCGAAAACCGATATGTCGGCGCGCAGTGTGGTATCATGGACATGTACGCCAGCCTGCACGCCCATACGGATTGTGCGCTGCTGCTGGATTGCCGCCATCTCACGCACGAGCCTGTCCTGATCCCAACCGCAGGAAGCCAATTCATCCTCGCAGATACAGGCGTCAAACACGCGCTGGCCAACAGCGAGTACAATATCAGGCGCCGGGAATGCGCCGAAGCCATCGCACTGCTCCAGACCCTACACCCACATGCCCACACGCTACGCGACTTAAGCGCCGCCCAAGTCCAAGCCCAACGCACATTGCTCGGCGAGACGCTCCACCGCCGTAGCCTATACGTCTGTTCCGAAAACGAGCGCACCCTTGCCTTTGCCCGACTGCTTGGCGAGGGCAAATGCGAAGAGGCCGGAGCCTTGATGGCGCTTACGCATGCCGGCCTCCGCGACGACTACGCCGTAAGTTGCCCCGAAGCCGATTTCCTCGTCGCACAGGCATGGGAACTGCCGGGTTGTATCGGCGCCCGTATGATGGGCGGCGGCTTCGGAGGGTGCACCCTCAACTGGGTCAAAGACCAAAGCGCCGAACAATTTCGCGAAGCCCTTTGCGCCCGCTTCGAAAACGCATTCGGCCGCCCAACACGCACCATCACAGTCCGGTCGGGAAGTCCAGCCTCTGTCCAATATCTATGAAACCATCTGTATTGATTACCGGCGGAGCCGGATACATTGGCAGCCATACTGCCGTCGCGCTGCACGAAGCGGGATACCGCCCTGTCATCTTCGACAACTTCTCTAAAACCGATCATCGCGTCCTGGATGCTCTGACCCGCATCATGGGCGAAGCCCCCGTGTGCTACGAAGGCGATTGCCGCGACGCCACGGCGCTCAACAGGACCATGCGCCTCGAATCCGTAACGGGCGTCATCCATTTTGCCGCTTACAAAGCCGTGGGGGAGTCGATGCGCGACCCGCTCGCTTACTACCACAACAATGTCGGCGCCATGCTGCAATTGTTAGAATCCATGCGGATTTGCGAGGTCCAAAAACTGATCTTCTCCTCCTCCTGCACGGTGTATGGCATACCCGACAAACTGCCCGTAAACGAAACGACACCGATCCGAACGCCCAACTCGGTATATGGCGCTACCAAACAAATTTGCGAAAACATCCTCTTCGATATGGCGCGGGCCGAATCGCCGCTGCAGAGCATCCTGCTCCGCTACTTCAATCCCATTGGCGCCCACCAAAGCGGACTGATTGGCGAATGGCCCATAGGCGAGCCGGACAATCTGGTTCCCTATATCACGCAAGTTGCCGCCGGATGGCGCGCACAACTACAAGTTTTCGGCGCCGACTACGATACGCCCGACGGCTCTTGCATTCGCGATTTTATCCATGTCATGGATTTGGCCGAAGCGCATGCGCTCGCGCTCGACAGGCTTTTCAAAGGACAGGACCGTCGCCCATGCGCCACTTACAACATCGGTCTGGGGCGAGGGGCCAGCGTATTGGAACTGATCTCCATTTTTGAGGAAGTCAGCGGCAGCCCATTGCCGCACCGCATAGCGCCGCGCCGGCCGGGCGATGTGCCTGCCATATACGCCGACGTATCGCTGGCCGAGCGCGAATTGGGCTGGAAAGCCCGGCGCAGCATTCGACAAGCGCTCGAAGACGCCTGGCGCTGGCAACAAAACCTTGGCGAAAAAACCGAAGCCTGATCTTCAGCAAGCATCGCAACCCCTCTCCGTTAGGGCTAAAAAAACATAAGCGCGACCCGTAAAGTACGGATCGCGCTTGTCGTAGTGGGCGCAGAAGGATTCGAACCTCCGACCCCCTGCTTGTAAGGCAGGTGCTCTGAACCGGCTGAGCTATGCGCCCTAAAAAGAGCTTTTTTTGAAAAGCGACCGCAAAGGTACGCTAACTTGATCGATATAACCAAGCGTTTGGCAACTTTTTTTTAAAAAAAACAATTCCACCCTAAAATCCGTTAGTCAACCGCGCCATCGTCGTCTTTTCTTGAGAAAAGAGAACAGGCAAAGGGCGCGGTTATGCCCCCCCGCTCCCTATCCCAAGCGGCTCCATGAATCGATACTCGCCAAGACATTGCGCGCGCTGCTGAGAGGACTGAGCCAAACGGGATGTTCTTTTTTGATATGCGCCGCACCGCGTGATCAGCGCAACAAAGTCAAATCCCCTACTTTCAGCATCACTTCACCGGAAATAGCGCGTATCTCTACCCGATAGACATACACGCCGGAAGGCATGGGCTTGCCCCTGTAAAGGCCGTCCCAGCATACGCCGCGCCCGCTACCCTCGAAAAGCAGCCCGCCCCAACGGTCATAGATGTATAGCTGCTCGCTCTCGATGCAATCGCTAAATACGCAAAATGATGCGTTTTCGCTGTTTGCTGAAGCCGGCGAAAAAACACTCGGGATATATATTTTGCACATCGGGACAGGCCCGACTTTGATGCAGGCAGTGTCTGCGCATCCTCCCTCTTCCCCTGTTACGCAGTACAGTTGTTCTACTTTGGGCGTAGCGTTGGCGATCGGGCAACTGTTGCAACTGAGACCCTCGCTGGGCGACCATTGGTAGTTCGACGCCCCGGAAGCGGTCAATACTGTCCCTGACGGGGTCGCATCTCCAGCGCTAACCGTTACGGCTGGCGT
>JBKBLI010000038.1:19620-29648 GCA_046296435.1 Saprospiraceae bacterium
CGGGATTACATTGACCGAGATGCTCGATTGACTGGAGCAGCCTGCGTCACTCACCGTAACGGAATAGGTTGTCCCCATTGAAGGGGTCACGACAATAGTAGCCGTTGTTTGACCGGTACTCCAGACGTAACTACCGCCCCCCGACGCAGATAAGGACAACGAGTTTCCGGCACACACACTCAAATCCCCGTTTATTTGTGCAGTTGGTATGGGGTTGACGGCCACCGAAACGCTTGCCGTCCCGGTGCACCCATTGGCGCCCGTACCCACCACAGTATAGACTCCAGAGGCGGAAGGGGTGAAGGGTGCGCCGTTCGTCACCCCGTTATCCCAAACATAACTCGACGCGCCGGACGCCGTCAGGGTCACGCTCTCGCCCGCGCAGACGCTCGCCGCCGAACTGGTCACAGACAACGCAGGCAGTGGGTTGACGGTCACTGAAACGCTTGCCGTGCCAGTGCACCCGTTAGCATCCGTACCCACCACGGTATAGACTCCGGAGGCGGAAGGGGTGAAGGGTACGCCGTTCGTCACCCCGTTATCCCAAATGTAAGAGACGCCCCCCGTTGCGCTCAGAACGACGCTATCACCCTGACATACGCTCTGCGGGGCGCCGGCAGATATGGCACTGCTGACACATTCGCATGTTTGGCTGCCGCTAAACCAGATGGTATCGCAATTTAATCCCGAAGTGAAGCCGATCAGGAAAGGCTGACCGGAAGGGATGGGCATACTGGTAAATACATTGCCATTGACGAAGCCGGAGTTGATCGGTATGGGTATATAATTGCCAAAAGCTCCGCCGGCCAATACCGCAGAGAAGATGTAGTTCAGATCAGGAAGACAAGTGATGCTTGTATCCAGGGCTTCAGTTTCTGGAACGACGCGTACAAACGGCAGCCCGCTCAACGTTGCGGGGCAGCCATTGATTTCGACTGCAGTAATCCGTACCGAATCCTGCCAGTTGCCGGAATAAAACCAGTAATATGGATTAGCGTTGGCCATAATGGGAGACTGAGCTACGCCGTCAGCATCCCAGTAAATGGTGTAATTACCCGGTTCGGAGAAATCGAATTGAAGAACAAAGTTAGAAATATCGGAGCGGCAGAGCCACCCGCCGTTTGGGATATTGACGGAAAGAGAATCGCAGGACGAAAACTTAGCCAAAAACAAGTCGCCGCCGCCGCCGCCGAAATTCGCCTGATGAGCGCCCGGCGTGCTTATGCCGTTATTGGAGTGAGCCGCTCCGACCATATAGACATTCTGCTGTGCGTCCACGCCGATTTGATAGCCATAGTCGTCGGCGCTGCCGCCGTAGTAGGTAGCCCACTGCCTAAGACCAGATTGGTCGAATTTGACGAGGTATGCGTCTATTCCTCCGCCGAGAACACTTTGGTGAGCGTCAGGCGTTGCAATGTTGTTGGCGGAGCTGGTAAATCCGCTGAAATAGATGTCAGCACCCCGGAAGGCCAACCCGTAGCCATTATCATTACCGCCGCCGCCGTAGTAAGTACCCCAAACTCTTGTACCGTTAGGGGTAAATTTCGCCAAAAAGGCGTCAAATCCGCCGCCTATGGTTGGCTGAAAGGCGCCCGGGGTTGACATATTGTCGGGCGAGGAACAAGGCCCGCCGAAAAAGATATCGCCGGCTGGGTTTACGCCCACAATATCGCCGTAGTCGTCGTTTGAGCCGCCGTAGTAGGTCGCCCACAAGCGGTTGCCGTTGAGGTCAAATTTTGCCAGGAAGGCATCCGCGCTACCGCCGCCATAAGCCGTTTGGTGCCCCCCCGCAGAAGCGATGTTATTGACAGAGGAGGTCCAGCCGCAAAACACCATTTCGTCATTGGGGGTAAGCGCTATCGATAGCCCGACATCCCAGCCATCGCTGCCCAAATAGGTACTCCAGATTCGCTGCCCGTCAAGGTCAAAGAGCGCCAGAGTGGCGTCAAAATTACCCGCCCACATGGTCTGAAAGGCGCCCGCAGTCGCGATGCCGGTCTGTGAGCGCGTCCACCCAACGACGCAAAGCCTGTCATTGCGCACCGCTATGTGGTTGTTGCGATCCTCCTCACCGCCGCCGAAATAAGTGCTCCAGATTAGCAGACCATTTGGATTAAACTTAGCGATAAAAGCGTCTATACCGCCGCCGTAGATCGGTTGGTGCGCGCCTGCGGTAGCGATGCCCGTTGGAGAATGCGTGTAGCCGGTCACATAGACGTTTCCTTGAGCATCCAATGCGACACCTTGCCCGAAATCGCTTCCTGTGCCGCCCAAATAGCTGGACCAGATACGGACGCCGTCGGCGCTGAATTTGGCGACAAGAACGTCCTCCGCGCCGGCAAGAACAATTTGATGCGCCCCTGCCGTTGCAATAGCGTTCATGGATCTTGTCGTGCCGACGACAAGGGAGTTGGCTGCGGCGTCGAGCTCCATGGCCCTGCCGCTGTCGCTATCTCCGCCGCCAAGGTATGTTCCCCAGACAAGCGTTGGCTGAGGGTCAACGACCAGACCCTCATCAGGGAGGGCGCCGTCCGCCTCAAAGCCAAACACAACGCCGGCGTCTGAGGTTTCGACCAACTTGTACCGCACGTTTACGGGTTGTCTGCTTTGCGCGGTCCACGATGCGGGTATATTTTCACGAAGGGCGCCGGACGCCAATCGGAGCCATACGTTCCCCCCGTCCAAAAAACAAGCCAAGGCTCCGGTGTAGCGGAGTTGAATCTGTTCAACAGAGGCGCCGGGTTTCAGCACAAAGTTGTACTCCACGGGTTTTTCGCTGCCAGGCTTCGCCAAAAACTCTATGTCAATACCCGGATAAATATCGTGGTATGTGATTTTTTGAAAATGCCGCACTTCGGCGGCCTGGCGCGCCCCAAAGAAATGCAACAGGTCCGGCGCCGGCGCGCCGGTCGAGATGTCCGGATTGGGGTTGCCCCCCAGCCATTCGATATCTATCCGATGAAACTGAAATTCTTTGCCACCCTTGTCGGTTGGGGCATAAGTATCGTACGAAAAGCCAGCATGCCGCAATTGCACGTTAAGCCCGTTTCCAAGGGGCAAAAGAAAAGCCACATCCTTGGCGAGCCTACCGCTTTGGTCGAGAATCTGCCCTTTGTTCTCTATGAAGCCGCAAGCGCTCTGCGCCTGAAATACAGTAGGGAGCAATGCCTGCAGCAAAAAGGCTGGCAATAAGATTTTTAGCTTTCTGAACATGATGCATTTAATCTAATATTTAACGATATCCCGCGAGCATTAGGCAAAATTCAAATATTAAAGCCGGGCCAAAATGCCTCAAAAGACGGCGCAACAGGATACAAAAAACCTTGAGCCGTATATACTACATACCATTTCACAAACGAAAAATTCTTGTATTTATGTTTCAGCAACATCAACAATTGCGCTTTTGCAGCCGGGACGCCAATTATCAAATGAATGAGCCTTGTCGGGCGTGTTTTTTTTGAAAAAAGGAATCGCTTTTTCAATCTGGTCCGACTTTGAACCCCATACCTACGTCACACACCCTTGCCCCTTGGACTCTGCAATCTTCAAAGACCGGACATCCGTCAGGATCAGCCTTTTTATTTTTAAAAAAAAATGTGCGCGCAGAGAGCTGTAAGAACGCCCTGACGCCATACGCCGCCAAAAATATGACTTCAATCCTACCAACCCCAAAAACCCGGCCCCCTTTAAACCTTTTGTTGGCGCGCCTGTTGATGAACATATTTTTATCGGCATGAAGTTAGAGCAAGAACTAAAAAATTCTAAACCAATACCTGTGCGCCGGCGCGCCATGCTCAATATTTTGTTCACGGCAAGCTGGCTTGATTGTATCCTCAATCGCCATTTGCGCGAATACGATCTGACCCATCCGCAATTTAATATCCTGCGCATTCTCAACGGCAGCCCCAAGGGACTGACGGTATTCGACATCAAGAGCCGCATGATCGACCGCAGCAGCAATGTGAGCCGCCTGGTCGAGAAGTTGCGCGCCGCAGGCTGGGTAGAGCGCACCCCGCATCGGCAAGACCGCCGAATGGTTTTGGTGACTATATCTTCCGCCGGAAAATTATTGCTCCGCAAAATCGAACAAGGAGCCTTGTTTCAGGTTGAAAACTTGCCCGGCGGCAAGCTCACGGATGCCGAGATGATGGAGTTAGCCGACCTTTTGGATAAATTCAGGGAATAGTGTTCGACCATTGCGTTACCTTTGCCTCCCCTAACCCGTCCAAAAAAATCAATAAAGTTAAGAGCATGCATTTACTCAAAAGATTGTTCATGCCGAACATGCTGACCTTTGAGTTGTACACACCCAACGACGACCCTCGACCTGTTTACCTGGCCGGCAGCTTCAACGCCTGGAAAGCCAAAGATGATCGGTTCAAAATGCAAAAAGTGCGCGACGGCCTGTATCGCTTCAAATTGGACAAGGTGCAAGGCGGCGGACAGATTGAATACAAATACGTAAAAGGAGGCTGGGAAAGCGAAGAACTCGACGCCGACGGATTCCCGCCGGTCAATCGCAAACTTCTGGTATCGCGCGGCGTAGTGAGCGATATTGTGCCGCGTTGGAAAAAGCACACCGGGCAGTACGATCCGAAGTTTTACCCCGAAATCCAAATCATCGCCAAAAAATTCAGGATGCCGCAGTTGCGCCGCCGCCGCCGCATATCTGTGCTGTTGCCCTGGAATTATCAAAGCGAACCGAACAAACGCTTTCCGGTACTCTACCTGCAAGATGGGCAAAACCTCTTCGAAGAGCCGGCCCCCTTCGGCACCTGGGGAGTGGACCGCCAACTCGCCGCGCTGGCGCAGAGCGGCAAAGGCGAGTTGATCGTAGTCGCCATCGACCACGGCGGCAAGGAACGCGTCAAAGAGTTTCTGCCTTACGACAACTACAAATGGGGCGAGGGGCTGGGACGCGAATATGCGCATTTTTTGGCCGAAACGCTCAAGCCCTATATCGACAAACAATTCCGCACCCTATCCGGGCGCGAGCACACCGCCATTGGCGGCAGCAGCATGGGCGGACTGATCAGCCTTTACGCCGGCATCTTGTATCCGCAGGTCTTTTCTCGCTTCATGATCTTTTCGCCGTCGCTGTGGATAGCGCCCAAAATTTTTAGCGAAAACCTGCGTTTTGCCCAGTATCACGAAACCCGGTTTTACCTCTACGGCGGAGGGCAGGAAGGCTCGGGTATGATCCCTAATCTGCAAATGCTCCGCGACGCAATCGCCCGTCAAAATGCCGATTGCGACGACCGCGTCCGCGTGACGCTCCAAAATGACCCCCAGGGACGTCACAACGAAAGCCGCTGGGGCATAGAATTTCCCAAAGCCGTAGAGTGGCTTTTTTTTGATAACTAATGAACGGAGTCGCGGGCGGCTAAGCGCCTTTGGATGTCCGGGCACACAGGCTACGCCCCTAAAACTGCCCACACGGGCCATATTGCGGCAGGCAAATATATCCGTTCTCTAAACGCAAATAAAATGGAAGAAAAAAACACACCCCCTCAAATACCAGACCTTCACCCGGCAAAAAAAAGAGCTTGGGCGGAAGTCAAAGGCGAAAACTCGTGGACCATGTTCAAGGTGATTGCCGAGTTTGTAGATGGTTTCGAAGTGCTCAACCGGATCGGGCCATGCGTATCTATCTTCGGCTCGGCGCGCACCAAACCCGATAACCCCTATTACGATCTGGCAACACAGATCGCAGCCCGGCTGACGGACGAAGGATACGGCGTGATCACGGGCGGCGGCCCGGGGATCATGGAAGCTGCCAACAAAGGAGCATACATGCGCGACGGTATTTCGGTTGGATTGAACATCGATTTGCCGTTTGAGCAGAGCCACAACCCCTTTATCGTGCCGGCGCTCAACCTCAAGCACCGCTATTTCTTCGTGCGCAAAGTGATGTTTGTCAAATACGCGCAAGCTTTTGTCGCTATGCCGGGAGGTTTCGGGACGCTCGACGAGATTTTCGAAGTGCTCACCCTGGTGCAAACCCACAAAATCACGCCTGTACCTATCGTGCTCTTTGGCAGCGAGTTTTGGCAGGGACTTCGCGATTGGATCGTGCAGGTTATGCTCGAACGCCACGCCAACATCAACGCCGGCGACCTGAACTTGTTTCACATCACCGACGATGTTGAAGAGGTCGTAACCATCATCAACCGCTTCTACGAGGGCAGGGCACTCATGCCCAACTTCGACCTCTGAGGCTAAGATATGCGGGGCCTTCGAGGGAGAGCCACACAGCGCGTCGGCCTGAATAGCTGCCTGCCATCCGCATTACTATCTCGCTCCTCAGTCTTCGCTTTCGACCTTGTACAGGTTGCTGCTATTAGACAAAAACTCCCATACATTGTCTGTGGTCATGTATCGGATGGAGCGGTCGTGTCGTAAGCATTCGCGTATGTAGGTAGCGGAAATATCTAACGGGGGCGCCTCGAAAAAACGTACCCGGGGATGCCCGTCAAATTGTCCGCCCGCATACCCCGGGCGTTTGTAAACGTATATATGGTAGTCCGTCAGGATCTTTTCGTAATTTTTCCACTGAGTCAAGGTCTCGAGATTGTCGCTGCCCATGATCAAAACAAACTCCCGCTCGGGATATTTCTCCTTCAGGTAAGTCAAGGTGTCGATCGTGTAGGAGGGCTTAGGCAGGCCAAACTCCACCGAGGAGGCCTCCAACGCGGAATTGTCTTCGATGGCCATGCGCGCCAGTTGTAAGCGCACATTATCGGGAGCCAGGCTTTTGCGGGGCTTGAGCGGGTTTTGGGGACTGACCACCAACCACACCTTCTTCAGATCGGTCTGCGTAGCCATATAGTTGGCGATGATCAGGTGACCGATGTGTATGGGATTGAAAGAACCGAAAAACAATCCAATTTTCATACGTTTACGTGTTTGGCCGCAAGTTCTGACTTTTTTCCCAAATGCCCCGCTTTTTTCAATGAACTTTGACGAGCGAGCGGACGGCGGTCGCCATACGCGCGCGCGCCGTCCACCCTGCCCCATGCCCGTCGCTCCTGCTTTTTTTTTCGAAAAAAAACTAAAGCCTGCGGCGCAAAACCCCTATCAGCCCCGCTATTTCAACTGGTAGTCCGGGCCGATGGTTCTTTCGAGGATTAAGGCGCCCTTCGCGTCGTAGTAGCTAATCTGCAAACTGCGCTCCTTGCGCGGTCCGAAGAAGCGCAGGGTAGCAAAATTGCGCTGGGTCACAATAGCGTCCGGCGCTCTGAGGTCATTCTTTTCTTTGGTGGCAGCATCTGCATACACCCCGGAGGTGAGCGGCGAGCAGGTGATATCGTACACGGCGTTGCCGTTTGCGTTGTTTAGGACGCTCAATTCGCTGAAGTGCCGGTCGCCGTCCACAAAAATTACGCCTTTGATGCCGGCACGCTCGATGAAGGTCAGCAGCGAGTCGCGCTCGGCGGGGGCCAGGTTGATGTAAGTCTCATACGCGGCATTGGTGGTGAGCACCTGTCCGCCGATGGCTACTATTTTGAACGGCGCAAAACTGGCAGCTAGAGACTCTTGCAGCCAGCGCATTTGCTCGGCGCCGAGCAAGGTGCGGTTGGGGCAGATTTTGCAGCGATTGGGCGTGCGGTGGTAGCGGTTGTCCAACAAAAAGAAGTCCACATCGCCGTACTGGAAATAGGTAGTAATCCCTTTTTGGCCGCCGACGCCCGTCGTCGGATTGCCCCAGAACGCTTCAAAAACCTCCAGAGCCGTTTCTTTGTAAGCCCAGGCGCCGTCGCTGTCGTTAGGCCCGTAGTCGTGGTCGTCCCAAATAGCGTAATGGTGTGTGGCGGCCAGCAGGGGCTGGAGTTCGGGGAGCGAGCGTACGTGCGTGTTGCGGTGAATCATGCCGGTGCGGGTATTCCAGTCCGGCTCGCGGTAGTACACATTGTCGCCAAGCCAAAGCATCAGATCGGGTTTGCGAGCCGCTATGCTTTGGAATATTTCATACTCCCCTCCGTAGCCTTTGCCGGGGCGGTCGAAGCGCGCTTCGTTGACATAGGCGCAACTTCCAAGCGCCACCGTCATTTCGGGCGGATCTTCGCGCCATTGCCATAGCTTTTGGGTGCTGAACCGGGTGGGATAAGGAAGCTGGACAGCCTTGCCGTTGATCCACAACTCATAGTCGTAGGTTTTGCCCGGCTCAACCTGGTCGGCGATGCACTTGGCCGTGTAACCCAGCCGTTTTTGGGTGCGGATCGGATCGGTCTTCCTTTTTTGGGAGGGATTGCCTGTCTCCCAATACTGCACATATACTTCAGCCTCCTGCTTCGTTTGCGCCCAGATCAGCGCTTCCATCATATCGACATACCCCAACATCGGGCCGCTTTGAAGGGCGGCGTTGCCCGCCGGTGCGTTTTGAGAAAAAGTGTGCGTGCAGAGGACAAGGCCAAAGACCCACAAGATAAACAATCGCATAAGTTGTGAAAAAGGTGTTGTTGGCGCTTTTGAGGCGCCCCGGTTACAAATGCTGCAAAGTTAGGCCGCCAATGTTATTGAAATATGAAATTTTGGCAAAACGACGACATATATGCACTTCAGAAAAGCGGATGCCGCGCCGCTAACAAAAGGCGACTTAATTTTGTCCACGTTTTCAATGCCATGAGAGCTATCTTGTTTTGTATCTTCGGATTGGCCTTGGCTAAAGTCCCGTCATTTGCGCAATTGCCATCCGGTTCGATTGCGCCCGACCTGCTGATGCAGGACATCTACGGACAAAGCCACAGCCTGTACCAGACCTTAGATCAGGGCAAGATCGTGCTGCTCGAAATTTCGGCCACCTGGTGTCTTCCCTGCTGGTCCTACTTCAACGGCGGCGCCATGAAAAGCCTTTACAACCAGTTTGGCCCCCCCGGCGAGGACCGCCTGACGGTATGGTTTGTCGAAGGCGATCCCGCTACCAACCTCAACTGTCTCTACGGCCTCTCGGGTTGCAACTCGTACAGCCCCGGCAACTGGGTAACGGGCACGCCCTATCCGATTTTCAACAACGACCTAGCTGCCTCGCTCTATCAGATCGCCTACTATCCAAGCATTTTTCTGATCTGCCCCAACCGCAAAGCCTACATCCTGCCCCAGTTGTCGGCCGCCGACCTTTGGGAGATTGCGCAGGAATGTCCGGTGGCTTTTGGCGACTACAACGCGGGTTTGTTTCGCTTCGACCCCGGCCACGACGCGCTCGAGCTATGCGACTCCGCCACGCTGCAAACCTCCGTACAACTTGTCAATCTGGGCGCGCAACCCCTGGTCTCAGCGCTGCTGAGCCTGAGTTGGAACGACACCCTGCTGCTCGAACACCAATGGGCGGGCTATCTGTCCAAATATGGCGAGCAGACCATTGCGCTGCCTCCGGCCCTGATTGGCGGTCAGGGCATCTTGCGCGTGCGCGTGGACAGCCTCAACGGCGGCATTCTCGACGAACAGCCGGACAACAACGCCCGCGCCAAAATCTTCAATCCGGCGCCCAACTTCGCCGAACAACACGTGCTGCTCCGCTTGCGCACCGACAAATACGGCCCAGAGACCTACTGGGAACTGCGCAACGATGCGGGAGACCTGCTCTACAGCGGCGGCAATCAAGCCGTAGGCCCCCAAGGCGGCGGCGCCTTCCCTGCGGGCATCGGCGGCGGCCCGGGCGCTTATCCCAACCAAACCCTCATCCGCGACACCTTCAAACTGACCCCGGGCTGTTACACCTTCCTCATCGTGGACGCTTACGGCGACGGCATCTGCTGCGCCAACGGCAACGGATTCTATCGCCTGTACAACCTGTCTAATCCGGGCTTTATCGTGATGAGCGGCGGCGACTTCGGAGCCTACGAAACGCGCAACTTCACCATATCCCCCTCCGTCAGCCTCGCCGAGCGGCCGCCCCCTGAGGCCGCGCGCTGGGGCGTGTATCCCAATCCGGCTTCAGAGAGCTTCGCGATTTATTGGGAAAAAAGCGCATGGGAACAGGGAATGGCGCATGTGTTCGACGCTTTGGGCCGGCGCATGGCCGCATTCGA
>JBKBLI010000038.1:29747-31049 GCA_046296435.1 Saprospiraceae bacterium
TTATTGGGAAAAAAGCGCATGGGAACAGGGAATGGCGCATGTGTTCGACGCTTTGGGCCGGCGCATGGCCGCATTCGACTTGCAGGCTTCGCCCGACTCATCCGGCGAAATGCGCATATCTGCCGCCAACTGGCCACCCGGCATCTATTATGTGCGCCTGCAGTCGGGATATCGCATCGAAACCAAATCCCTGCTGTTGACCCGTTGACCCGCTCGCCCCGGCTTTACCCCCCCTCTGGACAAGGCCTCAAGCGTCCTGCGCAGCCGCCAAGACCCAATCCGCTTCTCAATGACACTCAGCGAGTATATCCTCTACAGCGACACGCGCATCGCCATCTGCAACAAGCCCGCCGGCATGCCGCTGGTACCCGACCAGAGCGGCGACCTCTCGCTTCTGACCTGCTTAGCGCAAGATATGGGGGCCATATATCCGGCGCACCGCATTGATCGGCCCGTGTCGGGCATCGCGCTATTTGCTAAAGACCGAGAGGCGGCGGCATTCCTTTCGGCTCAGTTCAGCGAGCGCCGCGCCCAAAAGACTTACTGGGCGCTCACCCGAAACGCGCCCGAGACCGGGCAAGGCCAATTGCTACACTACATCGCCGAAGGGCGGGGCAACCGCAGCGTAGCCCTCTCGCACCCTGCTCCCCATGCCCGCGAAGCCCTGCTGACGTACCGAATCGCCGCCCGCGGCGAACGCTTCGCCTTGTGGGAGATTGCGCCGCACACCGGACGCAAGCACCAGATACGCGCCCAACTCGCCGCCATTGGCTGCCCCATCAAAGGCGACGTCAAATACGGCGACCGCCGCGCCAATCCCGACCGCAGCATCGCCCTGCACGCCCGCAGCCTCGAATTCCATCATCCCGAAACCGGCCTGCCCATGCGCCTCGAAGCCCCGCCGCCCACTACAGAGCCGCTATGGCGCATATTGGGCGCCTGAGCGCAGAGAATTGGGCGCAAGACAAAGGCGCGGCGCGCAGGCCGCCCGCGCCTTGCTTTCGCTCCTCTGCGTCCGACGCGCTTACACATTCAGCCTCATCCGATCCGAAGAAAACGCTTACCTTTGCGGCGTTTTTTCTAAAAATCCCCAAAGCCTGAATTTTCAACATGAAAAAACGCTATTTAGTCACGGCAGCGCTACCCTACGCCAACGGCCCGCTGCATATCGGCCACCTGGCCGGCGCCTACCTGCCCGCAGACGTGTATGTGCGCTATTTGCGCCTGGTGGACCGCGATGTGGTATTCGTGTGCGGATCAGACGAACACGGGGCGGCCATCACCATGCGCGCCCGCAAAGAG
>JBKBLI010000038.1:31147-32857 GCA_046296435.1 Saprospiraceae bacterium
CCTGGTGGACCGCGATGTGGTATTCGTGTGCGGATCAGACGAACACGGGGCGGCCATCACCATGCGCGCCCGCAAAGAGGGCGTATCGCCTCGCGATATCGTAGATCGCTACCACGTGATGCTGCGCGACACCTTTGCCAAGATCGGCATCGACTTCGACCTGTATCACCGCACAGGCGAGGCGCTGCACCACCAAACCTCGCAGGACATCTTCCGCCGCCTGTACGCCCAAGGCGCGTTCGAAGAGAAAACGGTCGATCAATACTACGACCCTGCCGCCGGGCAGTTTTTGGCCGACCGCTACATCCTCGGCGAGTGCCCCCATTGCGGCAACCCCAACGCCTACGGCGACCAGTGCGAAAAGTGCGGCTCCTCGCTTAGCCCCAACGAGTTGATCAACCCGCGCTCGGCCCTTAGCGGCGAGCCGCCCATCCTGCGCCCCACCACGCATTGGTTTCTGAGGCTCGACCAATACGAGTCCTGGCTTCGCGAGTGGATCAACGCCGGCACGGTGGACGGGCAAACGCTGCACGACCCCTGGACCTGGAAAAACCACGTGGTCGGCCAATGCAACTCCTGGCTCGAAGCCGGCCTCCAACCCCGGGCCATGACCCGCGACCTCGACTGGGGCGTGGACGTGCCCGCTGAGATTCCCGGCGCCGCCGGCAAAAAACTCTACGTCTGGCTCGACGCACCCATCGGCTACATCTCGGCTACCAAACAATGGGCGGCCGACAATGGACGCGACTGGGAACTGTACTGGAAAGACAAGGATACGGCGCTCATCCACTTTATTGGCAAGGACAACATCGTATTCCACTGCCTCATCTTCCCGGCCATCCTGCGCGCCCATGGCGATTTCATACTGCCGTATAACGTGCCGGCCAATCAGTTCATGAACCTCGAGGGCGACAAGATCTCTACCTCCCGCAACTGGGCGGTGTGGGCGCACGAGTTCTGCGACGAAATGCCGGAATACATCGACGCCTTGCGGTACTACCTGATCAAAAACATGCCCGAGCAGCGCGACAGCGAGTTCACGTGGAAGGGCTTCCAAGAAAGTAACGACGCCGAATTGGTCAACAACTTAGCCAATTTCGTCCATCGGGCGATCGTGCTCACCCACAAATACTACGCAGGGCGCGTCCCCGAATATGACCCGCATACGCCCTACAACGCGCCCTGGGAACTAGGGCAAGACGGCTCATGGAGCAGTGACCTGCTCGCCATAGCCGAACGCATTGAATCGATCGGCGCCGAGATAGAGCGCTTCAACTTCCGCGAGGCTTTGCGACGGCTGATGGAATTGTCTGCCGCCGGCAATGCCCTCTTGCAGTTCAACGAACCGTGGAAAAGCGTAAAGTCTAACCCCGAACAAACCCGCATCGTCATGGCTCTGGCGCTTCAGTTTGCCGCTGCCTTGGCCTGCGCCATGGCGCCGTTCATGCCCCAGGCAGCCTCACGCCTGCGCAAGTTGCTCGGACTCGCTGAGACGCACACCCTGGCTGCTTTGCCCCGCATCCTGCGCGAAGGGCGCGCTTTTCTGACCCCCGAAACCCAACTGGGGGAGGCAACTCACCTCTTTAGCCGCATTCCAGACGAACTTATACAACGACAAATGGACAAACTCGTCAAAAAAGACGCGGCGCCCGCGCTCGAATCTCCTGCGCCCACCCACAACCCGCAACCCGCGCTCAAAGACACGATCGC
>JBKBLI010000039.1:0-7177 GCA_046296435.1 Saprospiraceae bacterium
CGTGATCGGCGACCTGGCGCTGGTAGGCGCGCCGATCAAGGGCCGTATCGTGGCCACCAAACCCGGGCACACTGTCAATGTGGCTTTTGCCCGCTTGCTTCGCCGCCGCCTGAGCGACCAACTCAAACGCGCCGCTATCCCGCGCTACGATCCTCAGGCCGAGCCGGTGTACAACACCGTTCAGATCTGCGAGCGACTGCCGCACCGTTTCCCCTTTTTGTTGGTGGATAAAATAATTGAACTCAGCGAACGACACGTTGTAGGGGTAAAAAACGTTACGTTCAACGAATACTTCTTTCAGGGGCATTTCCCGAACAATCCGGTGTTCCCGGGCGTCTTGCAAATCGAGGCGATGGCCCAGACCGGCGGCATCCTGGCGCTAAACAATGTGCCAGACCCCGGCAACTGGGATACGTATTTTCTCAAAATCGAAAATGCGCGCTTCAAAGCCAAAGTCCTGCCCGGCGATACGCTCCTGATACGCTTGGATCTGCTCGAACCTATACGTAGGGGCATCGTACACATGAAGGGCGTGGCTTATGTAGGCGATAAAATCGTATCTGAAAGCGAAATGACCGCTCAGATCGTCCGCCGGCAGGCTTCCGAGCAGACGAGCTGATTTTTTTCAAAAAAAACATGACCTGCGCCGACCGCGGGTCTCTATCACATATAATCAACAGGTCGTCATGAATCAAGGCAATAGCTTGAGGGTGATACATCCAAACGCAAAAATAGGAGCCAACGTGTATATCGGGCCGTTCACGTATATCGAAGAAGACGTAGAAATCGGAGACAACTGCTGGATTGGCAACAATGTAACGATACTCAACGGCGCGCGTATCGGCCACTCCTGCAAGATATTTCCCGGCGCCGTCGTCAGCGCCATCCCGCAAGATCTCAAATACAAGGGCGAAAACACCCTGATGGTGATCGGCAACAACGTCACTATCCGCGAATGCTGCACCCTGAACCGCGGAACTGCGGAAGCCGGCAAAACGGAAGTGGGCGACAACTGTCTGCTGATGGCTTACGTACACGTAGCGCACGATTGCATCATTGGCCAAAACTGCATCCTCGCCAACAATGCGGCCCTTGCAGGCCATATCGAAATCGAAGACTTCGCCCGCATAGGCGGCATGGTAGCCGTACACCAGTTTGTCCGCATTGGCGCCTATACCATGATCGGCGGCGGCTCCCTGGTGCGCAAAGACGTGCCACCTTTTGTGCTGGCCGCCCGCGAACCGCTGTCGTACGCCGGCGTCAATCGGGTGGGACTGCGGCGCGCCCACTTTCAGCAAGAAGAAATCCACCAGATTGAGGACGTGTATCGCATCCTCTTTCAGCGCGGCCACCAAGTTCGCAAAGCGCTCGAAATCATCCGAAACGAACTCCCTGACACGGAGCACCGTCGCAAAATCATCGCTTTCGCCGAAAAAGCAGAGCGCGGCCTCATGCGCGGTTACCGCTCCTAAACGGCCCCTATATCCCGCACGCCCCCTTTGTTTTGCATACAAACATGCCTTTAGCGCCCGCTTTCAGCATCGTACTCAACGCCGCAGCCAAGCGATACCAGCAAGATTGGATATTTCGCAACCTGAGCTATCGCTTTGAGTCGGGGAAGCGGTACGCCCTGCTCGGCCCCAATGGCAGCGGCAAGTCCACCTTGCTCAAGGCCCTGAGCGGCAACCTGACCCTCAGCAAGGGAACGGCGCATTTTTTTGTGGGCGAAAAAAAAATACCCGACGCAGAGACCTTTCGCTACGTGAGCATAGCCGCGCCCTACGTCGAACTGATCGAGGAACTAACTCTCGACGAAGCCCTGCGCTTTCATGCCGCGCTCAAACCCCTGCTCCCCGGCCTCCGGCCCTCCGATCTGCGCGAAATCCTGCGCCTACCGCGCGCTGCCAATAAGGAGATCCGCTTCTTCTCCTCGGGCATGAAGCAAAGACTGAAGCTGGCCCTCGCCCTCTGCTCCGACACCCCGCTGCTCTTGCTCGACGAACCGGCCACCAACCTCGACCTCCAAGGCATCGCCTGGTATAAGGACCTTATCGCACGCCACGCCGCCGAGCGCCTGGTGGTTATCGCCTCCAATGATCCGCACGACGCCGAATTCTGCGATACCCATCTCCAGGTAACCGACTTCCGTTAAGCGCCGATGCGTTTTGTGGCCGCCGACGGAGGGCGCCCACCGACACGATCCGGCTTTTGCCCTCCGCCCACACCCCCCGAACCCCGTCATACTCCCTTTTTCCGAAAAATCCCGCGCAAAGCGTAAACACCCTGTCGATACTGTAGCGGCGTAATCCCGGAGGATTGTGACTTGTAGCAGGTCGATCCGTCAACATGATACCAAACAAATCGCACTCCAGATTACTCATTGAATTCCATCCGAAAATCGCTTTTACACCCGCCATTTTTGTTTTGACTGATTTTTTTTAATCCTGCCAATTGTTGAAAGCCGCTTCGGTTGCCGGAGCGGCTTTTTTTTTCGCCCTTTGTCGCTTACATCGGATGAACAAAACGGGCTTTTGTTTTTTTTAGTGAAAAAAAAGCATGCGTATCGGAGTAATTGGAGCGGGTATCGGCGGTCTGGCGATCGCCGTGCGGCTGGCGGCCAAAGGGCATGAAGTCAACATTTTTGAGGCCAACGCCTATCCGGGGGGCAAGCTCTCGGAATTCGAAATCGACGGGTACCGGTTCGACGCGGGTCCTTCGCTGTTCACCATGCCGCATTATGTGGACGAACTGTTTCGCATAGCGGGCGAGGATCCGGGCGCGCATTTTCAGTACGAGCGCCTTCCGATGGTGTGCAGATACCAGTGGGAAAACGGCACTGTGCTCCGCGCCTGGGCCGATCCGCAAGCATTTGGCGCAGAGGCGGCCCGCGTGCTGGGCGTGTCGCCCGACTTGATTCCGAATTTTTTGAAAAAAAGCAGACAAAAATACGAGGGCGGCGGGCATATTTTTCTCAACCGCTCGCTGCACCGCGCCTCCACCTGGCTGAGCGCCGAGGCCGTCAAGGCGGCGGCGCGGATGGGCGGCATGGATCTGCTGAGCACCATGAACCGCGTCCATGAACGCGATCTCCAACACCCCAAACTGGTACAACTCTTCAACCGATTCGCCACCTACAACGGCTCTGACCCCTATCAGGCGCCGGGCACGCTGACCATCATTCCGCACTTTGAGCACGGCATCGGCGCGTTCTATCCGCGGGGCGGCATGATTGCTATCACCCGCAGCGTCGAGGCCCTGGCGCGGCGTCTTGGCGTGCGGATTCACTACGAAGCGAGGGTCGAGGAGATAACGCTCGGGAGCGGCGGCGCGCGCGGGCTAAGGGTGCAGGGCATGGGCGAGATCCCCTTCGACCGCGTGGTGAGCAACATGGACGTGTTGCATACCTTCCGGCGCCTCCTGCCACAAGCCCCGCAACCCGAGCGCGCCCTGCGCCAGCCGCGCTCCACCTCAGCCCTGATCTTCTACTGGGGCGTGCGCGCCGAGTTTAAGGACCTCAGCCTGCACAACATCTTTTTCAGCGGCGATTATCCCGCCGAATTCGGCGCCCTGGCCGCCGGCGACATCTGCGACGACCCAACGGTGTACGTCAACATCAGCTCCAAGTGCGATCCGGCAGACGCTCCCGCCGGCTGCGAAAACTGGTTTGTCATGATCAACGCGCCGGCCAACAACGGCGCGCAGGATTGGGATGCGCTCATCGCGCGTGTGCGCGCTCGGGTGATCGCCAAGCTGAGCCGCATGCTCGGTCGCGACATTGCCCCCCTGATTGCCTGCGAAGCCATACTCGATCCACGCAGTATCGAGCAGAAAACCTCTTCGGCGCAAGGCGCCCTGTACGGCTCCTCATCCAACAACCGCATGGCCGCTTTTTTGCGTCACCCCAATTTCAGCAGCGCCATCAAGAACTTGTACTTCTGCGGCGGGAGCGTGCATCCCGGCGGCGGTATCCCGCTCTGCCTGCTGTCGGCTCAAATTACGGGCGACCTGATCGAGCAAAACCGCAGCGCCTGATTTTTTCCTGAAAAAAAGAGCGGCAAGCCCGCTAACGCGCTACATTTGCGCGCAAAAACTATAGGTCATGCCTTCCTCTTTTCGAAAATTCAGCGCCGACCGGGTCTATCCCATCGAGTCGCCGCCCCTGCTGCGGGGCGTAGTCGTAACCGATCCCGCAGGTCAGATACTCGCCGTCGAGCCCGGCGAGCGACACGATCCGGCATCGGTCGATTACCGGCCCGGGGCCCTCATTCCGGGTTTTGTCAACGCCCATTGCCACCTCGAGTTGTCGCATATGAAAGGCATGGCCGACACCGGAACCGGCCTGATCGAGTTCATCCGCCAGGTTGTCACGCGTAGAGAAGCGCCTGCCGATACCATCGCCGGGGCCATCGAAGCCGCCGAGGCCGAAATGCTTCGCAACGGCATTGTGGCCGTTGGCGATATCTCTAACACGACGGACACGTTCGCCGTCAAAGCCTATGGGCGCATGCGTTACTACACTTTTGTGGAGGCGTTCGACTTCCTACAGGCCGACGGCGCCAACAAAGCCATGCGCGACTGGACGGCCGTCTATGCGCAGGCGCCGCTGCCGACGGGCAGTTCGCGCGCCCTCACGCCTCATGCCCCTTACTCGGTGAGCCGCGCCTTGTTCGAACGCATCGCAGCGTTCAACCCTCCGGAGGGGCACACCATAAGCATCCACAACCAGGAGACGCTCGACGAGGAGTTGCTGTTTTTGGAAAAAAAAGGAAAACTGCCGGACTTCTTCGCGGGCTTTGGGATGAAATTGGATGACTTCACGCCCAGCGGCCGTCCTTCCATTTACTATGCCATGGAAAATCTCAACCCCCGCGCCCGCACCCTTTTTGTGCACAACACCCTCACGCAAGCCGACCAAATCCGCGCCGCTCAGGCCTGGAGCGAACACACCTACTGGGCCACCTGCCCCAACGCCAACCTGTACATCGAAAATCGCCTGCCCGACTACCGGCAGTTTATAGAGACCGACGCGCGCGTCTGCATAGGCACGGACAGCCTGGCCTCTAACTGGAGCCTGTCGGTGCTGAGCGAACTACAAACCATCGCTCGTTACCAAAACTATGTTCCGCAGGACATGCTCCTGCGCTGGGCTACGCTACATGGAGCGCAAGCGCTCGGCTTCGACGATACGCTGGGCAGCCTTGCGCCCGGCAAAACGCCCGGATTGTTGCGGCTCGAAGGGCTGCTCCCTGACGGCAGTATCGGCCCCGAAACGCGGGTAGAACGTTTGATTTGATTTTTTCGAAAAAAAGGGCGTGGGCAAAAGACGCGGGCGTGACCCGCGCGACCCGCGCCCACCTGCTTTTTTTTCAGAGAAAACGCCGCGACAGCACGCCCCGGAGTGCGCCAAAAACGCGGGCGCGGAGCCATTACGCGCTCACTTCGAAGATCTCGCCCATGCGTAATTGCAGCCTAAGTAGAACTCCCGGCCGCGGGTAGGCCCCCACGCAAACGAAGGATCAAAACCCGGGGCGAAGGGATTTTCCCAACCCAACAAGGGACGCAACTGCCTGAAGTCGAAGATATTCTCACAACCGGCAAATAGGTCGAACGCGCCCAACTTGCGGCGCACCTGCACGCTGGCCACCATATACGGATCAGAGAAGTCCGGTCTGCGCAGATTTTCGGGATTGCTTCGGGTGTCGGGCAAGCGCTGGACCCCGTACCAGTGTACGTTGGTATCAAATTGCCATTTGGATGTGGCGTCGCGGTAAGTCGCGGCCGCCAGCACGCGCTGGCGGGGGTTGAAGGGGAGCAATAGGTTTTCGCCGTTGATGCGCCGATAGACGTCCAGGAAATTGTACGCCGCGCGGAATTCGACGCGACCCTCGCGGTTAGCGATCAATTCTAATTGCAGGCCGTTGCCTATGGAGCGCTCCGTGAAATTGGCGACTATGGCAAGATTGGGATCGGTATCGAAATCGGGAAAGAACTGATTGGAGAAGCGCGTGTGATAAAAATCGGCGCTTGCCGTGAAGGCGATGCCGACCAGGTTGAAACGCTGCGTGGCGTTAATACCGCCATTCCAGGAACGCTCGGGGCGCAGCGTCTCGACAAAGACAATGTCTCGGTTGCCGGTCAGCAGTCCAATATTTTCGGGGAAGAGGTTGACTGTGCGCCAACCGGCGCCGAGGCTCGCACGCAGGTCCAGACTTGGCGTCGGGTTGAAGCGCAACATGGTGCGCGGCGTGAGGGTGGCCCCAAACTGGTTGTGGCGGTCGGCGCGTAGGCCTACGATCCACACCCATCGGTCGTCGTCCCAGTGAAACGCGTTTTCGGCGAAGAGGCCCGGAATGTTTTCCTCCCGGAAATAGGCGCCAGCGTAGGTACGCTTTAGTGTATCGGCGGGTGCAAAGGCAATATCCTCGCGCAGTCTGAAGTGACGGAAACTGATGCCCGTCTTCAGGTCGTGGAGTTTGTTTTTGCCCCAGAACAACTCGTATTGCAGGTTGGCATTGATCTGGCGTTGACCTGCCTGATAGTGTGTCAGGCCGAACCAAGAGTCCTGATCCTGGGCTGTGAAAGAACTCAGCAGGCTGATCTTACGATTTTCGTCGAAGCGCCAACCTGCTTTGCTGATCAGTTCGGGCTGCCAAAAGCCAACCGATTGGCCATAGATCTGATTGCCTCCGAGATCGCGATCCGCCCTGAAGTCGCGTTGGCCGCCTACGCGCTCTTCGCGCACCATGCGCCCGCTGACAAAGGCGCTGAAGCCGCGCTCGTCCTCTTTTCGGTACCGCCATTTGGTGTATCCGGAGTAGCGGGTCAGCAGCGGCAGATCCAAGAATCCGTCGTCGTCCCGATCCCAGCGCCCGCCCGGCAGAGAGGCATGCAGCGCGGTGTAGCTATTCCACTTGGACGAGCGCGTCGCGAAGCCGGTATTGAGGTGCTTTTCGCCGAAGCTGTTCATCAGCACATCGGCCGTAAACGGCTCGGCGATAGCGCCTTCGCGCGGGAAAATGGTAATCTGGCCGACCATGCTCTCGTAGCCTTGCAGCACGCTGTTGGCGCCTTTGCTTACCCAGATATTCTCAAGCATGCTGCCGGGTATCGAGCCGGTACCGTAGGTGTAAGTAAGCCCTTGTATCACGGGTAGGCCGTCGAGCAAGATCTGATTATA
>JBKBLI010000039.1:7277-31961 GCA_046296435.1 Saprospiraceae bacterium
ACCCCGCTAAGGCCAAGTATCCGAAGCTCTTTGGCGTTGGTGAGTACGTTCGTGGTAGTGGGCTGTACCGTGCTCTGGGTCTCAAAGCACCCGGCCAGGTCGCAGCAGGCAGCCTTGCGCAATTCAGCCCGGTTGATGATCTCGGTCTTGACGGGTTGCAGCACCGATATGTAGGCCCCCGTGCGCACGCCGCTCACTTCTACCTCCTGAAGCGTCATTTCAGCGTTTAGTTGGAGGGTCCAGTAGCTCTCTAAGTCGTCGAGCGTAAAAGTATCGCGCACGGCGCCAAATATCACGGTCACTTTGGCCGGCAGGGCAATGGGTTTTGAGGGGAGTGGGAGTTCGAATTCGCCGTCGACATCGCAGCGCGTTCCGATCGTGGAGCCAGTCCATACCACGGTAGCCATCGGCAAAGCGGTTTCGCGCATGTCTGTCACCTTTCCATAAAGATATTGGGCATTGACGGAACTTAACGTTGCGCAGAAGGCAAGTATGATTATGAAAATTAAACGCATATCGAAAGAACTTTCCCTTTAGCAGATAAAAACTGCTGCAAAGGTAAAAAGCTCCTCAATAAGCCATCGTACTTTAACGATTTAATAACAAATTTGCTTCGGACAGACAGATCCATGATCCGCAAGCCTCAGGAGGGCTAAGTCCGGTTGTACAAGATGCGACAGATAGCTATCGGAGGAAATCGCGCAGTACCTTGATCAACTCGGCCGGTTTGTCGGCGTGCACCCAGTGTCCGGCGTCCGGAATGGTCAATATGCGGCTTTGCGGAAAGAGACGCCGGATGTCCGATTCGTCCTCCGGACGGATATAGTCGGAGTTGCCGCCAGCCACAAAAAGTGTTGGGCCTTGGTAAGACTCGCCCGTTACCGGCCCCAGAATATCCGGAAAGTAGCGCCATAGCACCGGCAGATTCATCTTCCAGACGAAAGCGCCATCATCGTTGCGCGTAACATTCTTGAGCAAAAATTGTCGGACGCCGACATCCGGAATATTGGCCGCCATAGCGGCCTCGATATCCTGTCGCGCAGCCATATTCGCCAGATCGATATCGAGCAGGGTGCTGTAGATCGATTGGTGCTTGTCGGTAGCCTGGCCTGGGGCAATATCTACCACGACCAATCTTTCGACCAGATCGGGATGCGTGAGCGCCAGTTGCATGGCCGCCTTTCCGCCCATTGAGTGGCCCATGACGCGCGCAGAGTGGATCCAGTTTTTCTCCATGAACTCCCGCAGGTCTTCGGCCATATCGGCGTAGGTGTGTGAGGAGGCATGGGGCGAGCGCCCATGGTTGCGCAAATCCACGGCGATGACGAGAAACGTGTCGGACAAGGCTTTGGCTACCGTCTGCCAATTGTCCGAAAACCCAAATAAGCCGTGCAGGATCAGCAGCGGCTCCCCCTGTCCATATTCGCGATGAAACAACTCCATAACCTGTCAAACAAAATGCTTTGCACATTGTTTTTGGTCGTTTGCGAAGACAAGCCTGTCGCCGGCCCCGAAAAATGCGTATTTTTGCGCCATTCTCAGTCACCGAAAGCAATATCATGACGATCAAAAACTGCGCCGCGCTCCTCCTCTCGCTCCTCCTGCTCGCTGCCTGCGGCGGGAAAGAGGGAGCAAAGGCCATACCCGACAGCGGACAAGATACCGTCGATCCGAAGCTCCGCGCACTGGATGATTTGGTCAAAAAAGAACCCTCCAACGCGGAATACCGCTACATGCGCGCGCAATACTTCCACGATGCCGAAGCCTTCGACGAGGCGATCGACGACCTGCGGCAGGCCCTCCTGCTTGACTCGCTCCAGCCTCAATATTACCATCTGATGGCCGATGTGCTACTGGATTACTCGCGCCCCAACGACTCCAAGCGCGCCATACAGATTCTCGAACAGGCGGCATCCCTCTTCCCTGAGGATGCGCTCACGCTGCTCAAACTGAGCGAATTCAACCTCATTGTGCGCCAACACAACAACGCGCTGGCAGCCTTAGATCAATTGCTTAGGAACGATCCCCAAAACGCCGAAGCCTTCTTCATGTCCGGCCGGATAGCGCTGGATATGGGCGATACCATACGGGCCATCAAGGCGTTTCAGAAAAGTGTTCAGTACGATTCCGACCTTTTCGACGCCTGGGTCTTCCTCGGTCGGATTTTTGCAAAAAAGAATAACCCCATAGCCATCCAGTATTTCGACAACGCCTTGCGGCTCGACACCGCCAACCTTCAGGTCATGGAGTACAAAGCGGGTTTTTTCCTCAATCGAAGCGAATACGGAAAAGCGCGCGACCTGTACCGCAAGATCATACTTGCCGATCCGGATTACTCCAACGCTTACTATGATCTGGGCGTCATGTACCTCAGGCAGGATTCGCTCGAACAAGCGTTCCAGCACTTTGGCATGGCGGTCAAGACCGATCCGCTCTACATCCGCGCCTACTACATGCGCGGCGTTGCGGCCGAGCGCAAAGGAGACCTCGAAGCGGCTTTGCGCGACTACACGCAGGCCTCGCGCATGAACGCCGGCTTCGAAGAAGCTGCCGAAGCGCGCGAACGCGTCGAGCGCAAGCTAAAGAAAAAATAAAGCCGCGTATCGCAAAGGGCAAAAGCGCAAGACCCCGCACCCCCGCCCCGCGACGCCTGTACGCACACCCATTCCGCACACCCCAGCCCCCTTTTTCCCAAAAAGGAAAAAAAGATGTTTACAGAATACGACGTCATCGTAGTGGGCGCAGGTCACGCCGGTTGCGAAGCCGCAGTGGCTGCCGCCAACATGGGCTGCACGGTCTTACTGGCGACCATGAACATGCAGACCATCGCCCAGATGAGTTGCAACCCCGCCATGGGTGGCGTAGCCAAAGGCCAGATTGTGCGCGAGGTGGACGCCCTGTGCGGATACTCCGGCATTGTGACCGACCACACCATGGTGCAGTTCCGGATGCTCAACCGCTCCAAAGGCCCGGCCATGTGGAGTCCGCGCGCGCAGAGCGACCGCATGCTCTTCGCCCAGAAATGGCGCATGATGCTCGAAGCGCACCCACTGATAGACTTCTGGCAAGAGATGGTCGGCGGGCTGCTCGTCAAAGACGGGCGCGTATGCGGCGTACGCACAGGCATGGGGCTGGAGATTCCGGGGCGGGCCGTGGTGCTCACCAACGGCACCTTCCTCAACGGCGTGATTCACATCGGCGAAAAGCAGTTTGGCGGCGGACGCGCAGGCGAAAGCGCCGCCAAAGGCATCACCGAACAACTCGTCCAACTGGGCTTTGAAGCCGGGCGCATGAAGACCGGCACGCCTCCCCGCATCGATGGGCGCACCATCGACTACAGCCGTATGGAAGTACAGGAGGGCGATACCCCGGCCGGTCGGTTCTCCTACACAGATACGCCCGCGCTCGAGCGACAGCTCCCTTGCCATATCACCTACACCAACCGCGAGGTGCACGACATCCTGCGCACGGGTTTCGACCGTTCGCCCATGTTCAACGGCCGCATCCGGGGGCTCGGACCACGCTACTGCCCCAGCATAGAAGATAAAATAGACCGCTTCGCCGAAAAAGACGCCCACCAACTCTTCATAGAACCAGAAGGCTGGGACACCTGCGAGGTTTACATCAACGGCTTCTCCTCGTCGCTACCCGAGGATGTGCAGTACAAGGCGCTGCGCCGCATCCCCGGCCTTGAACAAGCCAAAATGTTTCGCCCGGGCTACGCCATTGAGTATGACTACTTCCCCCCAACCCAACTCAAGACCACATTGGAGACCCATTTGGTCAGAAATTTGTTTTTCGCCGGACAAATCAACGGCACCACAGGATACGAAGAGGCTGCTTGCCAAGGGCTGATGGCAGGCCTCAACGCCGCCTTGGCCGTCAAGCAGGAGGAGCCGCTCGTCCTCAAGCGCTCGGAAGCGTACATCGGCGTGCTGATCGACGATCTGGTAAACAAAGGTACGCAAGAGCCATACCGCATGTTCACCAGCCGGGCCGAATACCGCATCCTGCTGCGCCAGGACAACGCCGACCTGCGGCTCACTCCCATTGCCTACCGCTTAGGCTTGCGGGGCGCCGATGCGCGCATGGATAGGGTCGGGGCAAAGCGCGAAGGGAGCGAGGCCATCCTGAGCTACTTCCGCAATACCTCCGCCGCGCCCGAGTCGGTCAACGACTTTCTGGCGTCTGTCGGATCCGCCCCCTTGACCCAGAAGTTAAAACTGTACAACGTCCTCCTGCGTCCGCAAGTCAGCTTAGATGCGCTGGCTACGGCGCTTCCCGAACTGGCGGACTTCTTGTCGGCCTACACGCCCGAAATGCGCGAACAGGCCGAGATTCAGATCAAATACGAAGGCTACATCCGCAAAGAGGAGGAAATGGTCGAACGCATGAGCCGCCTGGAAGACCTGCGCCTCAGCCCAGAATTAGACTATGCCGCCATCCCGGCCCTCAGCGCCGAAGGACGCGACAAGCTCAGCAAGGTCAAGCCCGAAACGCTCGGACAGGCAGGACGCATCAGCGGCGTCACGCCTGCCGACGTGAGCATACTCCTGATTCATCTGGGGCGAAATTGAGCGCCTGAACAAAGAATATCCGCCCTTGCGCGCATTTTTTTCGGAAAAAAAGAATATGGCCGGGTAAGCCGTCTCTCGCCCCTTGATCCCGCGAAGCTACACAAAAGTAATCCGTAGCGCATTTTGACCGCGCAGGATGGACGCAGTTTTTTTACGTAAAAACCACGAAAGCGCAATCACAAAGGCCGCAGGTTTTTCTCTCTTTCATGAAAAAACGGTCGCGGAGATGCCTTCGCCCAACATCCGCCCCGCTCCAGCCGCCCAAGCGCAGTCGGGCCCAAAAAAAAAGCGAACGCCCGATACCGGACGTCCGCTTTTTTTCAAAATTACTCAGTGCAATTACTGCTTCGCAAACACACCTTCCACGACGCCGAAAGCCGTGCGAAGGCTCAAGCGATAGATGCCTGCCGGTAGCGCCGACACGTCAAGCCGGAAGCTGCCGCCGTCTTCGACGGTACGCAAGATGATGCGGCGACCGTCGGCATGGAACACCTCCACGGTGGATACGCCCGGTCGTCCGTCGCCCGCAATGAGCGCCGTCACATTGAGCCAATCAGCAGCCGGATTGGGCGAGAGGATGAGAGAATGAGACTGCGCGCCAGGCTGTTTGAGGCTTACGGTGCAATCTATTTTTCCGAGTTTCACGGCGTCCTGACAATCGTCGTCCAAGTGGTCGCGCACGGCGAACTCATACTCTGTGATTGCGTCGCCCACAAACGGCCCCAGGATAATCGGCTGCACATGTCCGTATGGGAAATTGCCATAGTTGACGCCGTTGCCGATGATGTTGTAGCCCATGCCGCCGCCGTTTTTGTGCCTGAACGTAAGGATGGCAAAAAACTCGCCGCACAGGCAAGGCGTCGCCAGCGCTTGCAAATCCCAGATCATGCACTCATCCAAAATGCAATCCGGCGCGCTGAATGCACGCGTTTTGCAGCACTGGATATTGGACGATGAAATACCCGCGCAGACCTTGACGGTCTGGCCCGCGTCGCCGTTCCACGGGAAATCGGGTATGTAAAGCGGCAGTTGACTCAGGCCGTACATGCCGAGATACTGTCCATTGGCCCACAATCCGAACAGACCGTTAGGCGTGACGCCCACATAGTCAAAATTGATCCATACCTCAAACGTGCTATCAGAAGTGCATTGCCCGGTTTGGACAACCAGATTTTTGATCTCGCATCCCGAGACATTGATGCAATCGGGCGTCGGGAAATTCTTCGTGCGGCAACAGGTAAAGGCTCCGCCCAGCGTATCAAGCGACAAGCAAACTTTGACAAAATCAGTAACGCCGCCCCCCCAAGGGAAGTTGTTGATCTCCAAGGGCAGAAGATTCAAAGAAAACTCGCCCAAGTACTGGTTGTTGGCCCAAAGGTGGAAAGTGTTGGCCGGAGAGGAACTAACCACTTCGAAGTCGATCCAAACCCGATACGTTGTGTCGGAGGTACAGTCGCCCGTTTCGACTGTTAGGTTGACTATTTCGCACTGCCCAGAGGGATTACAGCATGCAGGGGCTTGGTATTCAACGGTTTTGCAGCAGTCAGGGTTGTTTTTTATACAAATTTTCAAGCGCGGATTGTTGGCGCAGAGCACTTGCGGGATGGTGACCGGAAGTTGCGACAACTGATAAGCGCCGAGGTACAGGCCAGATCCCGTCCACACCTCAAACGTGTTACTTGTTGGGTTGACAACCGTAAAGTCGAGCGTCAGCGGATACGTGACGGAATTGGCATAACAGTTGCCCGGCGTGATGGTCACATCTTTGATTACGCAGTCGTCGGCGCTCAAACAATCCGGCGCGTCGAAGGCAAGGCTCTTGCAGCAATTGTTGGCGGCCCCGACATTCACGAAGCAGACTTTGATCTCGTCTTTCGGACCCCCGCCCCACGCAATTTCGAGGTCCAAGGGCAGGTCGGACACGTCGTACGTATCCTGGAAAACGCCGTTGACCCACACTCCAAACGCTGAGCCGGGCGGGTTGACGTACTCAAAGTCCAGCGTAATCTGGTACGTGCTGTCGCTTGTACAGTCGCCCACGTCCACCGTCAGGTCGTCGATCTCGCAGGCCTGGCCGCCAAAGCAGCACTGCGGCGTGTGGTAGTCCTCCACCGCGCAGCAGAGCGCCAGCGCATTCGGAGCGGGTATGCAAACCTTGATGAACGACGTATTCTGGTTGACGCACGGAACGCCGCCGATGGTCACGGGCAGGTCGCTCAGCGCATAGATCCCCAGCGGAAAGCCGCTTGCCGTCGTCACCGCAAAACTATCCGCCGGCGGGTTGATCGCCTCGAAATCCAGCGTGATCGAATAAGTCGGCGCCGCGCTGTCGCAGGGGCCGGGGGTTACCTTTAGGTTATTGATTTGGCATTGTCCGAAGTTGGAACAATCCGGAGCGTCAAATTCGAGGGTATCGCAGCATAGCACGGTCAAAATTTGCTCCATACATACCGAAATAACATCTGTAGTGTCGCCGGAAGCAGGGAAGTCGTTGTACTTGAGGGGTATCTGCTTGAGGTCAAACACGCCAAGTAGTTCGCCGTTGGCCCAGACCTGAAAAGTCCCCACTCCCGGATTACTTGCCTGGAAGTTGAGCGTAATTTGGTAAGTGCTATCGCTGGTGCAAAGGCCTGTTTTGACTTGGATATCATACACCTCGCAAGGCCCAAAGGGTAGGCAGTCTGGCACGAGGAATTGGAGGCTTTGGCAACAGGCGGAAGCGGATACCAGCGTATCGGCACAAACCTTGATTGTGCTGAAAATACCGTTATTCCAGGGATAGTCTTCCACCAAAAGCGGCAGTTGATCGACGCCAAACTTGCCGATGGGCACGCCGTCAGCCCAGACCCAAAAAGAGTCCACACTAACGCTATGCACAAAGTCGATCAGCACGGAGAAAGTGCTGTCGCTGGTGCAGGTATCCGGCATGACCGACAGCATTTTGATGCCGCACCCGGGGCCTGCGCAAGCCGGCACATCTACTTCGACCTCGTTAGCGCAGGCGGCTATCAACAGGTCTGTGATGACAAATACCCGCTTTTGGGGCGCGGGGCCGGCTTTGAATGGCCCAACCTTGACGGGGAGTTGGCTATAGGTGAATTTACCCAACTGGTTCCCGTTCTCATCGAGCACTTGAAATTGGTTGGTAGTCGCCACATGAGAAAAGTTAATCTCGACATAATATTCGCAGGAAATCGAGTCGTACAAAACCACCTTAGCGTCTGGGTCTGTAATCTGGCAGGGGTTGGTTTGGGCGCCGACGGAGGCCCAAACCCAAAGAGCGGAGAGCAAAAGGATTAAACGCATAGCGCAATCAGGTTTTGGTGAAAATAAAAAAAAAATTGAATGATTATTGTACAGTACGCCTAAGATACAACAAGCGCGCCAAACGTTGGCTTTTTAAAAAAAAAATTCCCCAAAGGCAGTAAATTCGCATGGGCGTTAAAATCAATGCGTTTAAAAGCCGATAGACTAATGCTATGTTTTGTAGTCCAGGCAGCTTAAAAACAGAATTTTTGATTTGATTTTGGGCAGAGATCGATCGCTTGGCGCGCAGCCCACGGAGAGCAGGAGAGATGAGGCGCGCAACGAGGCTACCGCACTTGCGGCGTCTGGCCGGGGAGCGGCCTAAAAGATAGCGAAGCCCTAAAAAATGACAAGGCATCAGACTAACTCCGACGCCCTGCCCTATTTACACTGCGCTGCAAAGGTGCGCAATAATTTCGATAGCTAAAATTGATTTTTTCTATCTTTGCATCGACAAAATCAATTGCAATGAACCTTCAACAGTTCGAATATATCGACGCCTTGGAGCGAACGGGGCATTTTGGGCAAGCCGCCGCCGCGTGTTTCGTCACTCAGCCTACCCTAAGCATGATGATCAAAAAATTGGAGGAGGAACTGGGCGTTCAGATTTTTTACAGAGACCGGCAACCCATTACGCCGACGCGGGAGGGGGCCGAAATCATCGCTCATGGCCGTCGGATTTTGCATCAGACGGCATTACTACGGGATTATGTATCGGAATTGCGCGAGGAAGTGAGCGGCACGCTGCGCATCGGTATCATTCCGACGCTTGCCCCTTACCTCGCGCCGCTTTTTCTGCAAAAACTCGCTGAGGAGCATCCGCGTCTCCACATCGCCGTGAAAGAAGCGCTGACAGACGATCTGATGGTCATGCTCAAGAAAGGCGAAGCAGATGCAGCGCTTGCGGCTACGCCTTTACACGATCCGGCGCTCCGGGAGGAGCGCATTTTCGACGAAGAGTTGTGGGTATATGCGGGCAGCAGCGAGGGCTTGAGCGCGCAGACTTTGCTCACGCCTCAGGATATCAACCTGGAGCACCTTTGGCTTTTGGAGGAGGGGCATTGTCTGCGCGTGCAGGTGTATGATTTGTGTCGGCTGCGCGAATTGCATGCCCGCAGACACAACCTGAATTACGAGGCGGGAAGTATTGAGACTTTGATCAACCTGGTGGATGCGCAGGGAGGAGTGACCATTATACCGGCGCTTGCCGCGCGCCTGCTCTCATCCGAACAGCGCCCCAACCTGTATCGTTTCTGCGAGCCGCAACCCATGCGCGAGATCAGTCTGGTCTCGCTGAACGTGTATCCGCGTAAGCGTCTGCTTGCGCGCCTGTTGAACTGTATCAAAAGCAACATCCCCCGACAGGCGGGCAGCCCGACGGGGGATGTTGTCAGTCCGACGCAGACCGGGGCTTAGCGGGCCGTAGCGACCGAGCGTTTTTCGCGGATTACCGTGATGCGGATCTGGCCAGGGTATTGCATCTCGTCCTGAATGCGCTGCGCAATCATGAAGGACAGGTCGTCGGCGTATTGATCGCTCACTTTTTCGGCCTCGACAATGACGCGGAGTTCGCGTCCGGCCTGCATGGCAAAGGCTTTGGCCACGCCTTCGTAGCTCATGGCGAGGGTTTCGAGTTCGCCGATACGCTTCAGGTAATTTTCGAGGATCTCGCGGCGGGCGCCGGGACGAGCGCCGGATATGGCGTCGCAGGCCTGTACGATGGGCGATAGCAGATTGTTCATCTCTATCTCGTCGTGGTGCGCGCCTACGGCGTTGACGATGACCGGATGTTCGCCATACTGTTCGCAGAGTTTCATGCCTACCAGGGCGTGCGATAGTTCGGTCTCTTCGTCCACCACCTTACCGATGTCGTGCAAGAGACCTGCCCGTTTGGCCATTTTGATTTGCTTTTGGCTAAGACCCAATTCGGCGGCCATGAGGGCGCAAAGTTCGGCGGTTTCGATGGAGTGTTTGAGCAGGTTTTGGCCGTACGAGGATCGGAAGCGCATGCGGCCTACCATGCGGACCAGCGCATTGTTCAAGCCGTGTATGTTGAGTTCGATCACTGTGCGCTCGCCGATTTCGAGGATTTGCTCTTCAAGTTGTTTGCTCACCTTATTGACGACCTCTTCGATGCGTTGCGGGTGTATGCGGCCGTCGGCCACCAGGCGTTGCAGCGCCAAGCGCGCCACTTCGCGGCGTACGGGGTCAAAGGATGAGATAACGATCGTTTCGGGGGTGTCGTCCACGATGATTTCGACGCCTGCGGCGGCTTCCAGCGCGCGAATATTTCGGCCCTCGCGCCCGATGATCTGGCCCTTCATGTCATCGTTTTCCAGATTGAACACCGACACGGTATTTTCAATCGTAAACTCGGACGCCATCCGCTGGATGCTTTGAATGACGATTTTTTTGGCTTCCTTGTTTGCCGTTGCCTTGGCTTGATTGATCGCTTCTTTGACGATGGCCAGCGACTCGCTCTCGCTCTTTGCCCGCACCGCCTCGAGGAGCTGGTCTTTGGCTTCCTGCTGCGTTAGTTGGGCGATTTTTTCCAAAAGTTTGATGCGCTCTTCGTTGGCTGTGTCAAGTTCTTCTTTCTTTTTCTGGACGATCTGCAATTGCCGTTCCAGATTTTCGCGCATTTTAGCCAGATCGCTTTCTTTGCTGCCGATTTCCGCTTTTTCAGCCTCCAGTTCTTTTAGCTTTTTTTGAAAAGCCTGTTGTTCCAGTTCCAACTCCTTGATTTTGCCGGACACTTCCAATTCCATCTCTTTGAGCTTGAGCTGATGCTGCTGTTTCTCGGAGTCGAACTGGCTGCGCATCTGGGCGTAGCGCTCTTTGGCTTCCTGGATTTTTTGTTGTTTAATCCGCTCGTTCTCGGCCTCCGCTTTGGACTTTATTTTTTCTGCTTTGACCGTGGCTTCGTCTATGATGCGCTGGGCGGCGACTTGCGCTTCTTTGAGGGCCAGATCGGCTTGGCGATTGTTGTCGGCTAAGATTTGCTGTTCGCGTTTTTTGGCCATGGAGCTTGCGGTAAGGAAAGCGATTACGCCCCCCGCAATTACTCCGATTAGTCCTGCTATGATTTCCATGGCATTGTGTGTCGAATTTTTTTGATAAAGTTTTTTTAATAAAGCCCGGACACGCCTTGGGCGTGCTTGAGCGTGCCCAGTCGGCTGTCTGGCGACGCTATTGACGCACGCGGGCCTGCAACTTGTTTTCGAATGCGTTTTGGAGTTGGCTCATCAGAGCGTTGATTTCCTTGTCGTCAAAGGTCTTTTCGGGGTTTTCAAAGAAGAAACTTAGCGCATAGGATTTTTTACCGGCGCCTATTTTTTGGGCATCCTCAAAGACGTCAAAGAGGCCAATGCGCTTGAGTTGACCGTTTTTGATGGTTTTGAAAGCAATTTGCTCGATTTGGCCAAAGGTCACAGATTGATCCATCACTATGGCCAGGTCGCGCCGTACGGTAGGGAAGCGGCTGAAATCGGCAAAGGTCGTTTTGGACTTAGCGAGGGCTGCAAGGATGGCGTCCATATCGAAATCGGCATAATATACCGGACGCTTCACATCGGCCTTGCGGCAAATCCGGGGCAAGATAGCCCCAAAAACCGCCAGATCCTGCGGCCCTCGGTGGTACCGCATGGCGTAGGCGTAAGGCTCTTGCGTCGTCTCGCTACTTTGGTAGCCTTTGATCCCCAGGCGTTCGAACAGGCGATTGACGACGTTTTTCAAGTCAAAAAAAGTCAACTCTTGCCCTCCTTTTCCTGCGCTCATCCAAGTCTCCTCTGCGGCCGCGCCGCTGAGGGCTATGGCCAGACGCTTGGACTCGACGGATGACCAGACGCCGTCGCGTGGCTGCGCGGCGTAGGTTTTGCCAAATTCAAACAGGCGAATGCCTGCGTACCGGGCTTGATTGATACGCAGCGTGTCGAGCAAACCAAAAAGCATGGTGGGCCGCAGGCAATCTAAGCCTTGGTTGGCCGTATTGTGCACGCGGGCAAGCCGGGTTTCGTCCATTGGCCATAGGGCTTTGTCGCCAAGGTACCACGCGGCGTTGTTGAGCGACAGGCTCATGCACTCGTGAAAACCCTGCGCCGCCAACGACTCCGAGATCATATTCTGTATGGCTTCGGCGTCGGGTTTGGGGCTGATCTCCATGCTGCTGCGGATGTGCGCGGGCATCGGGATATTGTCCAGACCAAATACGCGCACGATCTCCTCGATCACATCGGCCTCGCGCGTCACGTCGGGTTTGTTGAGCGGAATCACGGCGGTGAATCCTTCGTCGCGCTCGGCTTCGACGCCGATTTCGAGCGCCCTGACGATGCGCAGCGTCTCCTCGCGCGAAAGTTGAACCCCGGACAGGCCATGGATACGCGCATAGCGCATGGGAATGCGCGCAGGCTGAAAAGGTTGCGGGTAAACGTCTATCGGCTCGGCGGCCACTTCGCCGCCGCACAAATCGAGTATCAGGCGGATGGCGCGCCTTAGCGCACTGGGGGCCATGTCCGGATCGGCGCCTTTTTCGAAGATAAAAGCGGAGTCGGTGCGCAGGCCGTGGCGCAACATGGTACGCCGCACGCCCCGCGGCTCAAACCACGCACTCTCCAAAAAAATATCGCGCGTGGCTTCGCTCACGCCGCTATCGGCGCCGCCCATCACGCCCGCTATGCATAACGGTTTTCCGGCGGCGTCGCAGATCATCAGATCTTCGGCGTGCAGGCGGCGTTCAGTTTCGTCGAGGGTCGTAAATGAAGCGCCTTCAGGCAGCGTTTTGACGACAATACCGCCCCCGCCTATCTGCGCCAGATCAAACGCGTGCAGCGGCTGGCCTAGTTCCATACGGACATAGTTGGTGATATCCACCACATTGTTGATGGGGCGCTGTCCGAGCGCGAGCAAACGATTCTGGAGCCATTCGGGGCTTGGAGCTACTTTGACCCCTCGGATCACGGCGCCGCAATAACGGGCACAGGCTTTTGTGTCGGCAAGTTCGACGCCTATGAGGCTGGGGGATTGGGGCGCAGGACCTTGCCAGAGCGCGGGCATACGCAAGGCGGCTGCGGGGTTGCGGTGTACCCTGATCCAGGCGAGCAGGTCTCTGGCCACGCCAATGTGCCCGGTGGCATCGGCGCGATTGGGTGTCAGACCAATATCGAAGACGATTTCGGCGCGAAGGCCGAGGTACTCGGCGGCGCTGACGCCTACGGGCGTATCGGGCGGGAGCACCATGATGCCGCTGTGGTCCTGACCTATGCCCAGTTCATCCTGCGCACAGATCATGCCTTGCGAGAGCACGCCGCGCACTTTGCGCTCGCCAATGGCAAACAGGGCGCCATCTTTGCTGAAGACGCGCGCGCCGGGGAGAGCCAGCAGTACTTTCTGGCCCGCAGCCACATTCGGCGCGCCGCAGACCACCGAACGGCGAATGCCGTCGCCTATTTCGACCTCTGTGGCCGAAAGATGGTCTGTATCGGGTATCGGTTGACAACTCGCCACGTGGGCGGTAAACACCATATCCAGATCGGCTGCCGAGGGTTTTACTGCTTCCCAACCTTCTACTTCCAGACCCAAAGAAGTTAAGATTTCAGAGGCTTCTTCAGGCGTATATTCGAATTCGGTCCATTCCCGAATCCAGTTCAACGACAATTTCATGGTTCCGCTTTATCATCCGGGTTCGGCCCTTTGACCGATAAAATGCAGCAAAGATAGCAGGTTTTTTTCGATAAACTTTTTTTTTCGCATTTTTGCATCCTATTTTTCTTTTACTGTCGTCTATGACCAATTCTGTTATTCGCCGGGTGTTTATTCTTGGGCTGCTCTCGATCGTCAGTTTGGTTAGCGTCCAGACTTACTGGGTCTATCGAAGCTGGGATCTGCAGGAGCGCGTGTTCGATCGCAAGGCTACCCAAGCTTTGCTCGACGCGGCCAAAGACCTGAGCAAGCATTACCAGTTTCAGTTGCCTGCCGAAAATCTGATCAAGCGGCTATCGTCCAACTATTATGTGGTGAATATCAACAACATGTTCGACACCATCACTCTGGAGTTTTACCTGCGAAAAGCGTTCGAGAATCTGGGGTTGAAAGAGGATTTTCAGTATGGCGTATTTGACTGCTCGAGTAATCAAATGGTCGCCGGCAGGGTGATCAAGTACAGGCGCGTGACCGACCGTCAAGCGCGCGAAATTCTCGACGAGCCGCTCCCTGCGCACGAAGATAGCGATTTTATTTACTATTTCGGCGTGCGCTTCCCGGACAAAACGGCTACTATTATCAATAGCATCTGGTTTGTGATCGTATTCACGGCGCTTATGCTGCTGACCGTTGTGTTTTTTATCTATTCGATGTTCGTGATTCTGCGGCAAAAACAACTATCGGAACTGCAGACGGATTTTATCAACAACATGACTCACGAATTCAAGACGCCTATTGCCACGATCAATGTCTCGACCGATGTGCTCCAGCAAAACGAGTTGATCCGCGCCGATCCGCGGCTGAACCGGTATGCAGGTATCATCAAAGACCAGGTCATGCGCCTCAACACGCAGGTCGAAAAAGTGCTGCAAGTGGCCAAATCCGAACGCGAAAGCATGCCACTTCAGTCCGAACGGATCGACCTGGAGGAACTACTCATGGACATAGGGCCATCTATTGAAATCAAGGTACAGGAAAAGCCGGGAGGACGGCTGACCTACGACATACAAACCCAAAAAACGATGGTGATGGCCGACCGATTGCACCTGACCAATATCTTGCACAACCTGGCGGACAATGCGGTCAAATACAGCAAAGACGCGCCGCAAATCACGCTCTCGCTTGCGCCCCACTCACCCAATCATGTGCGGCTCTCGGTGAGCGACAAGGGGATCGGCATCCCGCGCGAGCACCAAAAGCGCGTGTTCGACAAGTTTTTCCGCGTACCCAAGGGCAATGTGCACGATGTAAAGGGGTTTGGGCTGGGCTTGTACTACGTCAAGCGCGTATGCAAGGAACACCGCTGGCAGGTGGAGTTGGAAAGCGCGCCGGGCAAAGGTAGTACGATCTCCATCATCATGCCCTTAGCCAACTGAGCTACACTCCTGAACGCCGTTGTTCTTTTCGGAAAAAAGAAACGGCAGAAGGTTGGGCGACGCGGGAGCAACTCGCAGACAGTTCTCGCGCTATGCTCCTGCGCTTTTTTTCTTGTAAAAAAATGCGTCGGAACGGACCTTATTCTATGCGCTCCTCATCGCCCAAGCCCGGTATGGCCACCTCCTGAAAGCCCTTGTCGAGCAGGTATTCGCGCCATTTTTCCTGCCTTTCGGGCGTGCCGTGGGTCAGCCAGATTTTGCGGGCGGTGGCGCGTTGATTGCTCAGGAAATCCAACATCTCGCGGCGGTCGCCGTGCGCCGAGAAAGAGTCCATGACGCGCACGTCGGCTATCACTTGTTTGTTCTGACCGAGCACATGTACGTGCCGGTCGCCTCTGCGCAGTTGGCCTCCGGGCGTATTGGGGGCGCAGTACCCGATGATGAGGAAGGTGTTGCGCGGATTTTCGATGTTGTGCAGCAGGTGGTGCTGGATCCGTCCGGCATTCATCATGCCCGAAGCGGAGATGATGATGGCTGGCCCTTTGATTTCGTTGATTTGCTGGCTGGCCTCTTTGGAGCGAATGTACTGCAAGTCGTTGAAGCCGAAGGGGTCTTCATTTTCAAGCATGTACTGCTGCGTTTCTTCGTCGAAGCACTCCGGATGCGACATGAAGATCTCTGTAGCGTTGACTGCCAGCGGGCTGTCCACAAAGACGGGCACTTTGGGCAGCAGTCCCTGGTGGTGCAGTTGATCCAACAAATAGACCACTTCCTGCGTGCGCCCTACCGAAAAGGCAGGGATGATGAGTTTGCCCTTTTTTTCGACGCAGGTGTGGCGCACGATCTGCAGCAGTTCGTCCAGCTCCTCTGAGTTGGGTTCATGTTCGCGGTCGCCGTAGGTGCTCTCGCAGATCAGATAATCGGCCGGAAGCATGGAGATGGGGTCGCGCAGGATAGGACGGTCGGGGCGTCCGATGTCGCCGGTAAATCCAAAGCGAATGACGCGGTCGCCTTCTGTGATCTCCAGGTTGACGCTCGCGCTACCGAGTATGTGCCCGGCGTCGCGGAACATAACCCTCACCCCCGGCCCTACGTGAAACCAGCGATCGTAGCTTACGCTGACAAATTGTTGCATGGCCTTGTGGGCATCTGCCATGGTGTAGTACGGCTCGCGCTTTTCTTTAGCAGCGACGTGTTTGTTATGATAGGCCGCGTCGGCCTCCTGTATTTTAGCGCTGTCCGTCAGCATCAGGGCGCATAGGTCGCGCGCAGCGTGGGTGCAGTAGATCAGGCCCTCGAAGCCGTCCTTGACCAGTCGGGGTACTCTGCCGCAGTGGTCAATATGAGAATGGCTCAGGATCAGACAGTCAATTTTCGCAGGGTTAAACAGCCATTTTTCGTTGAATCCTGTAAGCGGATGATCCGCTTCGTCAGGTTCGGGGCCTTGGTATAGACCACAATCCAGCAATATACGGTAGCCATTGTCCAAAGTCAGAAGGTGACTCGAACCGGTTACTTCTTGCGCCGCGCCGCAGAATTTGACTCTCATACGCAGTTGGTGTTGAACAACCCGCTTAGGTCTTTGCCCAAATATTGTATTTTAAAATGCAATAAATCGCTCTGAATCCGTCGCGCCAGCCGATTTTTTTGCCCTCGGCATACGAGCGCCCATAGTACGAAATCCCTACTTCGTAGATACGCACCTGTGGGACGCGGCTGATCTTGGCGGTGACTTCAGGCTCAAACCCAAATCGATTTTCGCGCAAACGAAGCCCTTTGATCAGGTCGGCCCGAAACATCTTGTAACAGGTCTCCATGTCGGTTAGATTCAGATTGGTCAAGGCGTTGGACAAAAAAGTCAGGAACTTGTTGCCGATGCTGTGCCAAAAAAACAAGATGCGGTGAGGCCGCCCCCCCATAAATCGCGAGCCATACACCACATCGGCAAAGCCGTCGAGTATCGGGCGCAACAGAATGTTGTACTCCTCCGGATTGTATTCCAAATCTGCATCCTGAATCACGATAACCTCGCCTGTGGCGTGCGCTATTCCGGTGTGCAATGCAGCGCCCTTGCCCCTGTTCACCTCGTGTTTCAAATAAAGGACACTCATATCCGGATTGGCGGACATGTAGCGTTTGATAGCCCCTTCGGTATCGTCTTTCGAACAATCGTTGGTCAGGATGATCTCCTTCTCCAAGCCGCCAATCAACTTCACCTTTTTGATCCGGTCAAGGATCAGGTGTATGGTCCGCTCCTCATTGTACGCCGGAATAACTATCGACAATTTTTTAAGCTCCATGCCTTCGTTCTGTACTCGCGTATTTTTTTGCAAAAAATTGCTAAATATTCATCAATTGGCCGCCTTTGAGAAAACTTGGCAAGGTTTTCGTGTGTAAATAATTAGCAATGCTTCCGCCTGCCGGCTCAGTTCGCAGGGCAAATGTAGCCAAAGCGGTCTTTTTGAATAAAAAAAAACCATTTACTCCATTTAAAAGCCGTTAACATCAAAAAACGGACTCTCTGAAACTAAACATTGTGGATAAAGCGTTGATAACTCGAACCTCTTTTTACAAGCCATAAATTCTTAGGCTATGACAAGAATAAAATTCTCGGAAGTAAAGCGCGTGTGGCGCAAATCGCCGATGCTCGTATTTGAGCACCTACGCCGCAAGATGGTCAAAAAAGCGCGTCAGGTCGTAATACAGGCCGACGAATATCGCAACTGGCTTGGAGAGGAGATGCGCCCCTTCAACAGTTTGCGCCAAAACGCTTAAAAACAGCCCGCAGCATTCGATGCGGGCTGTTTTTTTAGCGCCGATCTCGTCGGCGACGCAGTTGGTCTATCAAAGCCGCCATGCCAACCGCCGCAAAATCCCCTCAATAAGCTGCTTGCTCAGGCGCTTCAGCCCGATCACACGTTGAACCTGAAGTGCATGATGTCGCCATCCTGCGTCACGTACTCCTTCCCTTCCACGGCCATTTTGCCGGCTTCTTTCACCTTGGCCTCGGAGCCATAATTGACAAAATCGTCGAACTTGATCACCTCAGCCCGGATAAATCCGCGCTCGAAATCAGAGTGGATCACGCCGGCCGCTTCAGGGGCCTTTGCGCCGCGCCGCACCGTCCAGGCCCGCACTTCTTTCTCGCCGGCCGTAAAGTAGGTGATCAGATTGAGCAGTTGGTAGGCCGCGCGGATCAGTTTGTGCGCGCCCGGCTCGCTCAAGCCCATCATCTCTAAGAACTCGGCGCGTTCCTGCTCGGTTTCCATCTCCGATATTTGCGCTTCGATGCCCGCACACAGATGCAGCACTTGCGCGTTTTCGGCGGCAATTGCCGCTTCGAACGCCCGCGTATGGGCGTTGCCGCCGGCGGCCAAAGCCGCCTCATCCACATTACAAACGTAGAGGATGGGTTTGGCGGTGAGCAAAGAAAGTTCCTTCATCAGACGCTTGCCGTCGTCGTCCAAATCGGCCAGTAGCTCGCGGGTCACGCGGCCCTGTTCGAGGTGTTGCCTGAGCTTTTGGAGCAATTCGAGGTCTTTGAGGTCGTCTTTGCTACCGGCTTTGGCGGCGCGGGCGGTTTTGTCCAAACGCTTTTCGACCGTTTCGAGGTCTTTGAGGCAGAGTTCCAGATCGATCACCTCCTTGTCGCGCACCGGATTGACCGAGCCGTCCACGTGCACCACATTGTCGTCGTCGAAGCAGCGCACCACATGAATGATGGCATCCACCTCGCGGATATTGGCCAAAAACTGATTTCCCAGCCCTTCGCCCTGACTCGCGCCCTTAATCAGCCCGGCGATGTCCACGATTTCGACAGTTGTAGGTACCACGCGTTGCGGATTGACCAACTCGGCCAGCTTGTCTAAGCGCGGATCCGGCACCGTGATGACCCCCACGTTCGGATCTTTGGTGGCGAACGGATAGTTGGCCGCAAGCGCTTTGCCCCGCGTCAAAGCGTTGAAGGTTGTGGATTTGCCGACGTTGGGCAGCCCTACGATACCGCACTGTAGCGCCATGTCTGTTGTTTGTTTTTTTCAGAAAAAAACGGCCCGAGAGCCGCGCGCTTGTCTAAGCGGGCGCAAAAATAGCGCGTCCGACGCAAAGAAGCGCCGCAAACTGAATTTTTGGGCGCATGCCGAAGTTAAAGGTAAATCTCGAAAGAAAAACGCCGCTATTTGAATATCCTGGCTAAAGTCTCTTCAGCCTCTTTGCCCTGGGGCGTGTAGTCTCGCTCCGGATAGCCCTCGTGGCCTTGCATTTCCGGGAACCACTTCCACAGAAAACCGCCGGCCCACCACGACCGACCGCTAAAAACGCTCCAAAGCGCGGCAAGCGCATTCGATTGCGCCCGCTCGTTGATCCTGCGCGACTGCACATCGGCCTCCAACTCCCAGGTGCGCCACGCGCACTGATCCACGCTCAAATACCCGTACTCCGTAAAAAGTATCGGCCGTCCAACGCGCACACTCAAGGCCTCGAGGCGTTGCACAATGGGCGTCCACGCCTCAGCAAGCGCCTCCGTAGAGGGGGTGGGATCGGGAAGCAACGGAAAATACGCGTTGACGCCTACATAATCCAACTCCTCCCAAAAGGGCGTGTTTTCCCATTCGTCCCAGTTGGCGGCATAGGTCAGTTTACCCCGATAAATGGCCCGCACCTTGCGGATCAACTCGCGCCAAAACTCTGGCTGCTGCGCTACCGATCGGCCAAATTCAGTCCCGATACAAAACAAGTCCACTTCCATCGTATCGGCCATGCGCGCCATGTCAGCAATATACGCCGTGTAATCCGACTCCCAACGCGCCCAATCCTCCGGCGTTTCAAACACAAGCTGACCGGTCCACGACCCCGGCACATAGACCTGCGGCTTCAACATCACTTTCAGACCGGCTTGGCGCGCAAGCGCGATAGAGGCGCGAACGCCTTCTGGGCGCTCGCCCCACCATTGCCACTGCGCGATATCGTAACGGACGGACGGTTGGCCCGGACGGCTGAACGCATAAGGAATCACCGCAATACAATCAGAACCGAGGGCTGCAATGGGCTGCATGGGATCCGACCTAAAAGGGCGCGGCGGCGCCACAAAAGTCAAGCCCCGCATCTTGCCCGATGCAGAAATGACGCCGACAGCAGGCGCGGCAACTGCGGCAGGCAGCGCCTTGTTGCGGCATGAAAAAACGGAGAGGGGCGCGAGCAAGAGCATCAGGCGCAAGGCAACCGCGCGGCCCGGACAGGATAGGGTTTGCATTTTTTCAAACAAGCCCATGCGACCCAACCACACATCGTCGCGACGAGAGCGGCGCGCATCGGCATCTTTTGTCATTAAAACAGGCAAGTCTGCATCAGCATAGCCCGGCCACCCGGTCGAAAGCCAGATCCCACCGATGCGCCTGCTAAAACGACAAAACCAGGCGGTACAGTGCTCCACGCTATAATTTTTCCCATACCCTTATCCTCAATCCAAAACCAAGCCCGCCTAAAACCATCACCGCCGCCGTGGCTACTCCTACCATAGCATAAAACGGAGTATCCGGTATCCGAACCATCAACTCCGCAGCAAAAGCGGCGTAAAGACCGATCACCGACCAGTACATGAACCCCCAATGCAATCGCTTCCAGGGACGAATATGCCGGCGAAACCAGACGGACAGCATGCCGGCTGCCAGCGTTAACGAACTGACTACGCTGGATACATGAAACACCCCCCAGCCGCCATACAGACGCTGAATGAAAAAAGACGTAATCAGCATCGGAACCATACTTGCCACATAAGCATACCCGATGCATTTGTGCAAAACACTGCCCTTGGGCATGGCCAGAACGAGCGTCCCGGCCAATAGCGCGGCTACAGCAGTCCAGAGGTGAACGACGCCGAATGCGTCATGTGTCAAAATCATAGTCAAGTTACTGTTTTTTTTCGTGAAAAATAAGGGGAAAACTGAAGCCCCACTCCCTCTTACGGCCTTCGCTCAATTCCTTTTCTCCGGTAAAATCAAACGATGTGAGCAAGGGCGTGGATACGGACACGCCTATTGGACGCGTCCGTATCCTCCTTTTAAAGAAAAACGCCCCCTTCGTGCCCTCTCAGGAGTACGCCAACACATCTTTGTCTTAGCGGAACATCCCCCCGCCAATGGTCATGCGCACGTAGAACACAGTCTGCATGGGCCGCCCATCCTGACCGACCGGAGTCTCCCCGCCCGCCGTTTCGCGCTTCCACCGAGAGGCGGCGGGCAGCATAGCCATACCTAAATCAAGCCCCGCCGAAAAACCGCCCCCCGATTTTTCCGGGTCGAACAGCAGGCGGTTCAGGCTGAGACCCAACTCCCATCCCAATCCGCCAGAGTTTACCTTAGCCCGTTCACCCGGCGCCAGAACGCCCACATTCTGGACTGCTACCGGCGCGACGCCGGTATTGCCGTAGGTCAGGTCCGAACCGCCGCCGCCGATGCCTGCAAATCCAAAAATCAAATTTCGCCCCTTGTCGCGCAACACATATCCGAAGTCAAAAAAACCCATCCCGAAGCCCGTCTGAACTTCGACGCCCTCTGCCAAGACCATGCGGTCAACAGTCCCAAATCCGCCGCCGCCGATCAAAACCCGCTCACCCCATCGCCCGAAACCCGATCCCCCGATTCCGACAAAACCCGAAGCCGGCTTCAGCGACCCACCCACGGGCGGCTCGGCGTACAGAATGTGATAATATCCTACCGTCATGCGGCCAAAACCGCCGCGAGCACCCTGCGCATGCAAGGTGATACAAAGGCCCGATAAGATCCAAAAGAGAAGAATTTTTCGCGCAATCATTGTGAATGTGTATTGATGTGAAGTAAAATGTCTTCCTAAAAAGCGCCTGACCCGCCGCTCACGCTCACTTGTTTTTCCGATCCGGGAAATACCTCTGAAGCTGATCGACAAATCGCTCAAAAGCCGCCAACCCCTCCGGCGTAAGGCGACAGCGGGTGTGCGGATAGTTGTTCCGAAAACTTTTTTCGACCGACACATAACCGCCCGTCTGAAGTTTGGTAATCTGAGCGCTCAAATTACCGGCCGTAGCGCCGGTCTTCTCCCGCAGCGTGTTGAAATCGGCCTCCTCCGACTCCGCCAGATAGGATACGACCGCCAAGCGCAATTGCGACATCAACAGCGGATCAAGCTCCGGAAACATACCCTCTCCGCGATTGCTTACGTAACAGTAGGCCGGGAATCAAATACCCAATCGCTATGACCGCCGAAAATACCAGCGAATCCTGCGCACCCGTCGTCCATATACAGACCAATGACCCCGCCCAGATCAAAGCAGATCCGTAGCCTAAGGGCTGAAACCGCAACAACTGACCAGATACAAACACCGCAAAACCCGTAATCGCCAATATCAATGGCGTAGGCGATACCCCATGCCATTGCGACCAAAAAATCAGCGCTAACAAGGTCACCAAAAAACCCAGCCAGACCATCCCATACCAACGCCGGATAATGTTATACGCCGACTTTCGCTTTTTGCGCCCGTACTCATATGCAAATGCCGCAGGAATCCCAAGGGCGACTGGCGCGATCCATATCAACGGACTCCACCACACACGCGCCACATCGCTCAACCAATAATGACATAAGCCCGCCACACTGAGCAGCGCCCCCCAGAGCAGAAAATGAAATCCATCGTCGCTCAGATCGCGCCGCGCTACGTCGATGGTCTCCCGAATGACCCGCAGACTCGCCATCGGGTCAAATTGTTCTGAATCCTTGTCGTACATATGCACAATTCTTTACAAAAAAAAATAATACGCCGGCTCAGCGACCTGGCAACATACAAACCCGCCCCAAACTAAATCGGCGCCGCAAGTTCGCAGTCTCAGGACAAACGCAATCATAAAGTAGTTTATTTTTTAAACCATTTTTTTTTTTACAATTACCGCCGTACGTGTACCCCATGGCGCGCGGCAAGACGAGCCAAACCTTCCCCCCAAAACACGCCTTGCGCCCTTAACGTGAAAAAAACACTGCGCCCTTTGCGCGAAAAACCCTTTGCCTCCTTTTTTCGGAAAAAACAGCAAATCCGGGCGACGCCCAACATCGCCTGCACGACATATTCATTTGGATTTTCTCTAAAAAAACATTTGCGCAAACTTTCGGGGCGCCGTAGCGATTATTTGACGTAATTTCGCGGCGCAACAGCTACCATCAGCGCCGCAACGACTCCTCAAAGCTGCCTAACCAATTAAATTATCAACCAAGATGTTTCACCTCACAGAAGAACATTTGGCGGTGAAAGAAGCCGCCCGAAACTTTGCCCAAAACGAACTGAAACCCGGCGTCATCGAGCGCGACGCCAAAATGGCGTTTGCTCACGAACAGGTGCGGCAAATGGCCGAACTGGGATTCCTCGGCATGATGGTCTCGCCCGAATACGGCGGAGGGGGCATGGATACGCTGTCGTACGTGCTGGCCATGGAAGAACTTAGTAAGGTGGACAACTCCTGCTCAGTACTCATGTCCGTCAACAATTCGCTGGTCTGCTGGGGGATTGAGACCTACGCTTCGCAGGAGCAAAAGCAAAAATACCTCACCCGCCTGGCCACCGGCGAGTGGATCGGCGCCTTTTGCCTTTCAGAGCCGGAAGCCGGCAGCGATGCAACCAGCCAGCGCACCACCGCCATCGACATGGGCGACCACTACCTGCTCAATGGCACCAAAAACTGGATCACCAACGGCGGCTCCTCATCGCTCCACATCGTGATCGCGCAGACAGACCCTTCCAAAGGCCATCGCGGCATCAGCGCTTTTCTGGTAGAGACGTCCTGGCCCGGCGTGGTCATCGGCGCTAAAGAAGACAAACTCGGCATCCGCGGCTCCGACACGCACACCATCATGTACAACGACGTGAAAGTGCCCAAAGAAAACCGGCTTGGAGAGGAAGGATTCGGCTTCAAATTTGCCATGAAAGTGCTGTCTGGCGGCCGCATCGGCATCGCCGCTCAAGCCCTCGGCATCGCCGCCGGCGCTTACGAACTATCGGTAGCCTACGCCAAAGAACGCTCCGCGTTTGGCAAGCCCATCAGCCAACACCAGGCCGTAGCCTTCAAGCTGGCAGACATGGCCACGGATATCGAAGCGGCTCGCATGCTGGTCTATCGCGCCGCCTGGCTCAAAGATCAGGGCCTCAACTACGACCAGGCTTCTTCGATGGCCAAAATGTTCGCCTCCGAAGTGGCAATGAAACACACGGTTGAAGCCGTCCAAATCCATGGGGGTTACGGCTACGTCAAGGAATACCACGTGGAGCGCCTAATGCGCGACGCCAAAATCACGCAGATTTACGAGGGCACCTCCGAGGTGCAACGCATCGTCATCTCCCGCGCCGTGCTCAACGGCGAATTGTATCTGCCCTCGCCCGTATTGGCAGTTTGAAAAAATAAGGCAAGCAAATACTCAGGATGCCGCGCCGACCATTGTCAGGTCAGGCGCGGCGCTCTCAACCTTTGCGAAACTGCCTGTAGGGCAAGGCCCTGCATTGTGCGGCCATCATCATACCTCAGGCCCTTGCCTACGCCTTTGGGCGCTGAAGAAGCGCCCTCAACGCGCCTTCCAACTCCGGATATTCGAACTCAAAACCCGCATCTGTTACTTTCTGCGCCGAAACGCGGTTGCTGTTGAGCACCACGGCCGACATCTCGCCCAGCAGGATACGCAGCGCAAACGACGGCGCGGGCAAAGGAAGTAGGGCG
>JBKBLI010000040.1:0-26720 GCA_046296435.1 Saprospiraceae bacterium
ACCCACCGGGCGAACCCTGGCCCGACGGCAAGGAGGCCATCAGCGTGCCGCTCGACAGGCTCGTATATCCCCTCGCCTTGCGCCCGCGCGAGCCGGGCGATGTCTTCCGGCCCTTCGGCATGGGCGGCCAGACGCAGAAGGTCAAAGACCTGCTCATCAACCTGCGGCTGGGACCGCTCGAAAAAGAACGGGTGCGGATACTCGAAAACGGCGACGGCGCCATCATCTGGGTAGTCGGATACAGAATGGATGAACGTTTCCGGGTCCAGGCAGGCGACGATCCGGTCGTGAAAATCACAATAAAAGCGGACTAACGCACAGCCGATCCGGCTTTTTGTTCGCGGCTGCGGTTATCCCGTTTCTGCGCGGTGAAATACTCCGGCAGATACACGTCCAGAGGTTTTATGGGTTGGCCGTTGGCAAAAACGCCCATAAAGCGCTGTTCGGTACCGCCGCCCAGCGCATACTCTTCGCACTGACGTTCGCGCGTGGCCAGTATCAGCGCGTCGGCAATCTTCCAGTAGCAATAAAAATCCACTTCGTTGAGGCGCGAAGTCATCAGCACCCGACGGGAGGTATAATTGCGTAAGCCAGTGTCGAAATCCAGATCCAGGGCGTAAGGCTCGTTGTGCGTGGCAAGAATTCGCTTGTCGCCGGCGCGGTCGCGGCGGTGTACGATCAGGTTGCGGTCAGGCGTGTGGATAGCAGTTTCCATGACCAGACGCGCAAACTCGTCACCTACCACATAGTCGTCTTCGCCGACAACAATCGCCAATTTCATATCGCCCGGTAGCCCCTCATACGTCTCCAGACGCGCGCCCGAAAATGGCCCGCTCCCCGGTTGCGCCAGCAACATGGACGCAGGGCGCGGTATGCCGTATTGCTCCCAATGGACGCCCAGATTAGAAGCGATCACGCCGCCATATGAATGTCCAATATAGCACACTTTATCTGCAATCGGACGGACATGTCCCGCATTGTGACTCAACTCGTAGAGCGCGTCCTGTATCGCCTTGACTGCATTGGCGGGGAAAGCGTCGGGGCGAGGCCAGATTACATTGTACTGATAGCGCGGATAGATCACGATATTGCCTTTGGCCACCAAATGCTTGATCCACTTGCCATAGGTCATGGGGTTGTAAGCGCCATATCCGTGCAAGAACACCACGACGTGCGCCGAGTCGGGCATGGGATCGCGCGGTTCAAAGAGCCAATATCCGTCGGCGTCGTCAGCGCAATCGTAAAAAGCAACCGACTCGTGTATGTAGTCGGCTCCCCCCGGCCCCTGCAAGGGTTGGCCGGGATAAGGCGCGCCTTGCGCGGCGGCAAACACGCCTTTGAACGTAAGCGTTGAAGCCGACCACAGCAATCTGGCCCACCAAGCGCGACCGAGGTTGACAAAGTCGATATTTTTTGTCGAAAAAAGAGAAAACATAACGCATTCAAAACGTAAAAACACACTTTTTGGTTTACACGCGGCCTACAAAGCGCAAGCGTGGCAGCCCCTTGTCGCAGCATGTCGCTCAGGCCCCATGCAAGAGCAATACGATCGAAAGCCAAAAAAAACAAATCAAATCAAGGCGACGACCTAAATTTGCGGCTCAATTCGGGTATCAGTAAACTTACGTTTGAGATTCATGGCATCAAAAGTCCTCATCATTGGCGCCGGCGGCGTCGGCCGCGTAGTCGCATACAAATGCGCGCAGCATCGCAATATTTTTGGCGACATCATGCTGGCCAGTCGCACCAAAAAGAAATGCGACGCCATCGCGCAAGCCGTCTATCAAGAATATGGCGGCAAAAAAATCAAAACCGCCCGATTAGATGCCGACAAGGTTGATGAAACAGTAGCCCTGATCCGCAAATTCCAGCCCGATCTGGTGATCAACGTCGCCCTTCCGTATCAGGATTTGCCCATCATGGACGCCTGCCTTGAGACCGGCGTAAACTACATGGACACGGCCAATTATGAACCCAAGGATGTGGCCAAGTTTGAGTATTCGTGGCAATGGGCCTATCAGGATCGCTACAAAACCAAAGGTATTTTAGCGCTGTTGGGCTGCGGATTTGACCCGGGCGTCACTTCCGTCTTTACGGCCTATGCGGCCAAACACTATTTCGACGAAATCCACTACTTAGACATCGTTGATGCCAATGCAGGCAGCCATGGAAAAGCCTTCGCGACCAATTTCAACCCCGAAATCAACATCCGCGAAGTAACCCAGAAAGGTAAATACTGGGAAAACGGCCAATGGGTTGAAACAGAACCGCACGAAATCTGGAAAGACATCAACTATCCTGAAATAGGCCCCAAGCGCTCGTATCTGATCTACCACGAAGAACTGGAAAGTCTGGTCAAAAACTTCCCTACGCTCAAACGCGCCCGCTTTTGGATGACATTCAGCGAAGAGTATCTCACCCACTTGCGGGTGATTCAAAATATCGGCATGGCCGGCATACAGCCCATTCGGTACAAAGGCGTGGATATCGTGCCCTTGCAATTCCTCAAGGCCGTGCTCCCTAAGCCCGAAGAACTGGGCGAAAACTACACCGGCTATACCTCCATAGGATGTCGGATCAAAGGAGTCAAAGATGGTAAAGAGCGCACTTACTATGTCTGGAACAATTGCAGCCACGAGGCGGCTTACAGAGAGACGGGCACGCAGGGCGTTAGCTACACCACAGGCGTGCCAGCCATGATTGGCGCGCGTATGATCCTCGAAGGCCAATGGAGCGGTAAAGGCGTGTTCAATGTGGAGCAATTCAACCCCGATCCCTTCATGGAGCGCCTCAATCTGGATGGGCTGCCCTGGCATGAGCGTTTTGACCAAGACTTAGAAATGGACTAAGCGTTTCTCGAACATCGATCTTGTTTGCACGACGGCGCGCAAACCAACCTTTTGTTGTTTCCGCATAAGCTCTGACGAAAAGCCGGATACTCGTTGCCTGTATGGATACAAAAATTCGCTCGAATATTCTGAGCGCATGCAGCGCGATATTTTTATGCGGTTTTTTTTCGAAAAAAGAATATGCTCAAAGACGCTATTGAAAAAAGACTTGGAAATCTCCTTCGAAAAATAGGGGTTGACAGAATATACCCCATCGGTTCGATATCCCTCGTCCTCCCTGCCGATCATACCCTTCCCCGATTCAGAAGGCGATTCAAAGCGTACGATCAGCCCCTGATAGCCATAACCCAAGCCCTTGCGGCCCTGCGACCCGACGCCATCGCCATCGATATTGGCGCCAACGTGGGAGATACCGCCGCCTTCATCCGGATGGCTTCTCCGACCATGCCTGTCGTTTGCATTGAAGGCTCGCCGCACTATGCGCGGTATTTGAAAAAAAATGCAGAAGCCATTGGTAATGTCGCCGTTTTCGAAGGATTCGTGGGCGACGAAGGGCAAGACGCCTACGGGATTGAATACTACCACGGCGGCACGGCCAAACTCGTCAAAAACCAAAATACCAACAGCGCCTCCGCGCTTACGGTAAGCCTTCAGACGATCTTGAAGATACTCGAAACAGACCCTGCAAAAATCGCGCTAATTAAAAGCGACACAGACGGTTTTGATTTCAGAATATTGAACGCATCCGCCGATTTGATAGAGCGTCACAGACCTGTTTTATACTTCGAGTACGACCTGTTTTTTCAGGAAAATGCGACGGAAGATGCGTTAAAGTTGATGGAGTTTTTGAACCAAACGGCCTACTCCTTTGTCATATTCGACAACTATGGCAACCTGATGCGCCCATTGCCCGGCGGGGACTCTTTGTGGCGAGATTTATTTTTTCTGAACCATTACATCAAATCTTGTCGCACGCAAGGCGGCGCCCTTCAATATGTTGACGTGCTGGCCGTACAAACAAAAGAATTAGAACACTATCTAAGCTACCTGATCCCGGGGAACCGGCCGAATTAGAAAAACAGATAATCAATTGCATGCGAATACTCCTGGTAGAGGACGAAGAACACATCCGCGAAACCCTCAAACTCAATCTGGAGTTGGAAGGCTTCGAGGTCGTCGGCGTCGGCAACGGAAAACAAGGTCTGGACCTAAGCGATAGCCAGCATTTTGACCTGCTCATCCTGGATGTCATGTTGCCCGATCTCGACGGATTCAGCATTACCGAGCACGTGCGCGTGCGCAACGGCGAGACCCCTATCCTCATCCTCACCGCCCGCGACCTGCCCAGCGACAAGATCGCCGGATTGAAAAAAGGCGCCGACGATTACCTCACCAAACCATTCAACCTCGAAGAACTTCTCCTGCGTGTCAACAACCTGTTGCGCCGCAGCAAACGCGCGCGTGGCGAGACCTCGGCCATTTTTGAATTCGGCGATAACCGGATCAATTTCGACACTTTCGAGGCCGTCAACTGGCGCGGCGAAAACATCCTTCTCACCAAAAAGGAAGCCCTTTTGCTCCGCTTGCTGGTCGAGCGAAAAAATGAAGTAGTCAGCCGAAATCAGATCCTGCAAGCCGTCTGGGGCTACGACGTGTTCCCAAGCACCCGAACCATAGACAATTTCATACTGGCTTTCCGCAAATACTTCGAAAAAGACAACAAAACGCCGCTGTATTTTCATTCGATTCGCGGCATAGGCTACAAGTTCACCATGTAAAAATTTTTTAACAAAAATACAGTTTCGATGATTGCACCAAAATTGCGCGAACTGCGCAAAATAAACGAAGACCCATGCGTGACCATCTTGGTCAACACGCACCGCACTTTTCCTGAAAACAAACAGGATAGTATCGCGCTCAAAAACGCGCTAACCGATGCCGAAAAACGCTTGCTCGAGCATTACGAAAAACGCGCCGTAATCGATGTTATTCAAAAAATGAACGCTCTGGCCAACAGCGTTGACCACAATTTTAATCTCGAAAGCCTCGCCTTATTCGTCAGCCCCGGAAGCGCCGAAATACTCAGACTGCCGATCCGCGTCGAGCCGCGCGTCCACATCGGCCAGAACTTTGCGCTGCGCGACGTCATGCGCGCCGTCAACCGCTCCACCGAATACTACATCCTGACCGTCAGCCAGCAGATGGCACGCCTCATGATGGCCTTCAACGACAGCCTCGAGATCGAATACCGCGAAAACCACGTATTCCCGATCAAAAACAACACGCTCTACACCACGGACAAACTGGCCAAAAGCGCCGGCGCAGACGATACGCTGACAAAAGAATTCTTCAACCGCGTGGACAAGCACCTCGTCGAGCAGTACAAAGCGTACCCGCTCCCGGTGGTGGTCGCTACCGAAGAGCGCAACCAACAGCAATACATGGAGGTGGCCGACCGTAAGGATATCATCGTCGGATTCATTCATCGCAACCGCGACGAAGAAAAACCCCACGAAATCATCCGCGACGCCTGGCCCGTGGTAGATGCCTGGTTGGCGCAACAACGCCTCCAAACGCTCGGCCAACTCGAGCACGCGCAAAGCCAACAAAAAGCCCTCAGCGACCTGAACGACATATTCCACGCCGCTAATGAAGGTCGCGCAGAGTTACTGCTCGTCGAACGCGATTATATCCAGCCCTCCCGCATCGTCGATGGCAACCTCGTGTTTGCCGACGACCCCAACGAGGAAGGCGTATTCGATGATATCGTGGACGAAATCGTGGACAAAGTGATCGAAATGGGCGGTCGCGTTGTCTATCTGCCTGAAGGCGCCCTGGCCAACTACCAAAAATGCGCCCTCATCGTCAGGTATTAATTTCAAAAAAAAAAGCCCGCGGCGCGCTCTCAAGGTAGGAGCGCGCCGCTTTACACTTCGAAACCACCGTGTAAGGCATCGTTTTATGCAGAAAAAAACTGTTTACCTCCTTCTGACCCTCGCCCTGCTCTCTTGCGCCGCCCCACAAAAGGACACCTTGGTCAAACTGGAAACCCAAGCGGGCGAAATTGTACTCAAGCTCTACGATAGCACGCCTATTCATCGCGACAATTTCATCAAACTGGTCGAAGAGGGTTTTTACGACAGTCTGTTGTTTCACAGGGTGATCCCCGGTTTTATGATTCAGGGCGGCGATCCCAACTCCAAAAATGCCGCGCCGGGCGCCCTCGTCGGCGGCGGCGGCCCGGGCTACGAGCTTGATCCCGAGATCAAAGCGCCGCATGTGCGCGGCGCTTTGGCGGCAGCCCGCTTGGGCAATGCCGTCAATCCGCGCAAGCGCTCCAGCGGCTCGCAGTTCTTCATCGTGCAGGGCGAGCCGCAGACCGACGAAACCCTCAACCAGTGGGAAGGCAGGCTCGGATTTAAGTTTAGCCCCGAATGGCGTCGGCAATACATCGAAAAAGGCGGAACGCCCCAACTCGAAGGCCAATACACCGTGTTCGGCGAAGTGGTCAAAGGCATGGAAGTGGTTGACAAAATCGCCGCATTCCCGCGCGACGAAAACGATCGCCCCCTCGACGACATCCGCATACTCAAGGCGCGCATTCAGCGATAGGACGGGACGGGGGCAAAGAGAGCAGGCTACAACGCAACTGCGCCCCAGTCTATTTCGCTCAAGCCCCGTTCGCGCAGATATGCGTTGGCTTTCGAAAAATGCCGGCACTCCAAGAATGCGTTGCCGGCCAAGGGCGAGGGGTGCGCAGCCTCCAGAATAAGATGCCTGGACGCGTCTATCAGGCTTTTCTTGCTTTGCGCGAACCGGCCCCAGAGCATGAATACCACATGCTCGCGCCCTTCCGAGACACGCCGGATGACCGCGTCGGTGAATTCCTGCCAACCGATCTTTTGGTGAGAAGCCGGTTGGTTGCGCTCTACGGTCAGAAACGCGTTCAGTAACAGAACGCCCTGCGAGGCCCAGGCGCTCAGATCCCCGTGTCGGGGCGGAGGCGACCCGCAATCCAGTTCAAGCGCTTTGAAAATGTTTTGCAACGAAGGCGGCACGCGCACGCCTCTCGGAACCGAAAAGGACAAACCCATCGCCTCGCCGGGATTGTGGTACGGATCCTGACCCAGGATCACGCAGCGAACCGCATGAAAAGGCGTACTGTTGAAAGCATTGAATATCAAAGGCCCCGGAGGATATATCGCCTTGCCTGCTTGCCGGGCTTGCACCAGAGCCGCTTTGATCCCGGCAAAGTAGGGCTTTTCGAACTCCTCAGCCAATACGGCCTTCCAGCTTTCCTCAATCTGTACGTTCATGCGGATTATTTTTGGGGCGAATGTACGGTTTTTTGCATAATAAACGCTGCAAAAATACCCGCCGCAACGGCGGCATTGAGCGATTCCGCCCCACCCGTCGGGCTGCGCGGAATGCAGACTTTTCCGCTCAGGAGGGCGCGTACACCTGCACTCAAGCCCCTGCCCTCGTTGCCGATCGCCAAAAGCGAGGGGACCGGCCATTCGGATATCGAAAAAAAATCAAGACCCTCCATGTCCGCGCCCCAAAGGGGAATGCCCGGGTTGGCGGATAACAACTCTGGCGCAGAAATCTCGATTGCCGGCACCCGAAATACCGCGCCCATCGAGGCCTGCACGGTTTTGGGCGCATAGGGGTCGGCGCAATCGGGCGAACAGTAGAGGGCCGGCATGCCAAACCAATCGGCTATCCGCCAGATAGTCCCTACATTGCCCGGATCCTGCAACCCGTCGAGATAAAAGCAACTCCCCGACACAACCCCTGCATCGGGCGAGGGCGCAGGGATTCGGGCCAGCGCAAGCCCGGATTGAGGCGTAACCAAAGCGGACATTTTACGAAGCGCGCGCTCGTCAACGGCATGCACGGCTCCCTCAAATTGCGCCAATTGCGCCTGCCGACGGTCAATCCAATCCGGCAGCGCAAAGATGGCCTCTATCTCAATGCGATTTTGTTCAAGGGCCTCATCAAGCATTTTTTCGCCCTCGACCGTGAACTTTTGGTACTTTTGCCGAAATTTTTTCACCTGTAGCGCGGTGATAAACTTTAGTTGATTGGCAGACACCATTGTTGACCGTGTTTTTCAGACCCACCTACATCCGACAGCGCCTGTTTTTCGCGCTACTGACGGGCGCGCTTGCACTGTCGATGGGCTGCAATGTTACGAAGTATTTGGATGAGACGCGGGGCGAACGACTTTTGGTCAAAAACCAACTCGAAATTCAGCCCGCCGAGCGGATGCGCTACGCCGAGCGCTCAGCCCTCAACTACGAATTGAGCGGATTGCTTCGCCAGAAACCCAACGAGCGCTCCCTGTACATGTTTCGCACCCGCTTGTGGCTGCATTACCGTTTCCGCGACCGACAGGGCAGCTTTGCCCGCTGGATCAACAACAAGGTAGCCGAGCCTCCGGTCTTATACGAGCCTGCGATCTCTGAACGCACCGCCGCCAACCTTAGGGCGACCATGCGCCAACGGGGCTATTTCAACGCCGAATGCCGACAAGACACCTTCCCTAAAGGACGCCGAAAAATGCGCGTGGTTTATACCCTCGATTTGGGTAAACCTTATCGGATCGATACCGTGCGCTTTGTGTCGGACGACGAGGTGATCCACGAATGGCTGCGCGAAAATAAGCGCGCAACGCTGCTCAAAACGGGATTGCCCACAGACGCCAGAATTTTTGACGGCGAAAAATCTCGCATTACTGCCGGGCTTAAGGACAATGGATTTGCTTTTTTTACGCCCGGTTTTATCGAATTCGGCGGGGATAGCGCACAACACAAAGTAAATATCGAGGTCGAAGTCCTTCGGCCGGGCGACAGCCTCGAGCACAGCCGCCATGTGTTGGGCGCCGTGTATGTTTTTGACAAACTGACGCCCGATCTGATCAACATGAAAAGCGATACGACGATTGGCGGCATCTATTTCGCCTCGGCCGATACGGTTTTTAGCGTGAAGGCCTCGCGTTTGTACGACGCGATTGCCGTGCGACCAGGCGCCTTGTTTCGGCAACGCGATTTCGACCAGACCATCAGCCTCCTCAACGCGCTGGGGGTGTTCAGTATCGTGTCTGTCAGACCGGTACAAGACAGCGTCAATCCGCAGTTGATCCAAACCGTCATATCCCTTACGCCAAACAAACGCGTTAGCCGCGGTTATGATATTGACTTCAACCAGTCCACCAGTTCGATTAGCGGGCGACTGCTCGGCGTGTCGGCAGGCGCTTTCCTGCGCAACCGCAACGTATGGCGCGGCGCCGAGAATATGCAAAACAACCTCAATTACAACGTCGAAATCGATCTGATCAACCGCAATAGACTTATCTTTTCGCAGGAATTCAAGTTTCAGAACGACTTGCTCATCCCGCGTTTCTTTGATTATCTGGGGTTTTGGCGCAACTTCAATCGGGTTAAATGGGGTAAGGGGCGCCTCATCCCCGATGCGCTGTACCAAAAGATCCAGTCTGAGGGGCAAACGCGCATCACGCTGGGCTACAACCGGCTTGCGTTGACGGCGTTCTACAGCTACGACCTGTTCAACGCCTCGCTGGGCTACGATATCCGGGCCGACGCCGAGCGTTCTTACACCTTCGACCACGTAGGTATCGATGTGTTGCGCCCGAGTCTGAAGCCCTTGTTCGATTCCCTTTTCGGCCAAAATGAATTCCTCAAGTTGAGTTTTGGCAATCAGTTGTTTACGGGCCTTATCCTGCGCTCTTTTACGTACAACTATTTCAGTCTGCCGAACCGCTTTGGCGAGCGTTGGTTCATGCGTCTGGGGGCCGAAGCCTCCGGACTTGAGGTGCTGGCAGCCGAAAGCCTTTCAGGGCTCCTCGGCGGTCCCCAAGTCTGGTCTGTCGGCGGGTTGGAATTTGCCAAGTATGGGCGCTTGCAAGTAGAGGGCGGATATTTGCGCGATTTCAACAATCGAGGGCTGGTCGCTGCGTTCAGATTGGTGAGCGGCGTCGCTTCGTCATTTGGCAATACGCCTGCCACGCCGTATGTCAAGCAGTTTTTTGCCGGCGGGCCGACCAGTTTGCGCGCGTGGCGGATCCGGCAACTCGGGCCGGGCGGCTATTTCAATGCGCGCGAAGCGTCGGTGCAGCCCTTCTTTCAGGCTGCCGATTTCCAACTGGAGTTGAATGCCGAATTGCGGTTTCCGCTTTTCTCATGGTTCAAAGGAGCGTTGTTTGTAGATGCGGGCAACGTGTGGGCGCTCAAAGCCGATCCCAAACGCCCGGGCGCCGAATTGCGCTGGGACTCTTACAAAAATATTGCGGTGGGTACGGGGTTTGGGATTCGGGCAGATTTCAGCTACTTCGTTTTTCGGCTCGACTGGGGTATCAAGCTCAGGCGTCCTTTCCGGGTCGGCCCCTTTGACTATTGGATAGACCGGCCCTTCGACCGATTTTTCCAGCGGCTAACGCCCAACATTGCCGTTGGGTACCCCTTCTGACAGGGTGCGCGCTTCGCGCCATAGGGGATGCGTAGGGTCGCATCTATCACGCCTTGGGCCCGCCTGCGCGCGCCGGATTGACGCGGCATTGCGCGTTACGCTTTCTCTCCCCAGCGGTAGGTATCCGGTTCAAATCCGGCCAGATCCAACACCCGGTCCACCACAGTGGCTACGGCTTGTTCGATCGTTTGGGGACGCGAGTAGAACGACGGGACCGCCGGACAGATGACGGCGCCGGCCTCCGTCAGCGAGGTCATGTTGCGGAGGTGCGCGAGGCTCAGGGGCGTCTCGCGGGGGACCACAATCAGTCGGCGGCGTTCTTTGAGCGCCACATCGGCGGCGCGGGTAATCAAATCGTCGCTGATGCCCGACGCCATGCGGCCGAGTAAGCCCATGGAGCAAGGGCAGACAATGACCGGATCGTAACGGGCAGAACCCGATGCGAAAGGCGCGAAAAAGTCATTTTTTTTGTAAAAAGAAAAGGGGTATTTTTCGAATTCGGGCGGCCCAATCTCCAGTTCCCAATTGAGTAGGGCGTTTTCGCTCATGACTACGCCCACGGCGTCCCACTGAGCGCGGAGAGCGACGAGCTTGTCCAGCAATACTTTGGCGTAAATAGCCCCGGAGGACCCGCCGATACAGACTGCAATTTTTTTTGCCATAAGCCTTACATTGAGCAAAAAATGCGCGCTACGAACACTTCGTCGGCGCTGGCGCATGATCGGCCGCCGTCTGAGGCGCCGGAACGCTTTTTTTCAAACAAACAAGGAGGCAAAGGGTTGCGGGCAAGGAGTCGGCAATGTGCGTCACCAGATGCGCTCCTCGATCAGAAAGCGCTGCACGTAATCGCGTATGCCTTCCTCTAAGCCATGCATAGGCTCCCGATAGCCAGCCTGCTCGCGCATTTTGCGCATATCGGCCTCGGTGAAGTACTGATAGGTGTCCCGGATGTCTTCCGGGGTATCTACAAAGCGGATGTTGGGTTGTAGCCCCAGGGCCTCGAAGGTGTTAGCGGCCAGGTCGAGGAAGGTGCGGGCTTTGCCTGATCCGAGGTTGTAGATATCTGAGGGCGGTTTTTTTTCGAAAAAAAACAACAACACGTCAACCACGTCTTTCACATAAACAAAATCCCGGCTTTGTTCGCCGTCCCGAAAATCGGGCCGATGCGAGCGGAAGAGTTTCATTTCGCCGTTTTCGCGAATCTGTCGGGCGGTGTGAAAAATGACCGAGGCCATGCGGCCTTTGTGGTATTCGTTAGGGCCATAGACGTTGAAGAATTTGAAGCCGGCCCACTGTGGCGGCGCGCTGCGTTGCTCCAAAGCCCAGACATCAAAAGCTTGTTTGGACCAGCCATATGGGTTGAGGGGCCGGAGCGAGGGGATGAGGGTTTGTTCGTCGGCGTAGCCATGCTCGCCGAGTCCGTATGTGGCTGCGCTGCTGGCGTAGAGAAGGGGCTTGTGGAAGCCGCTGCACAGCATCCACAGCGCTTTAGAGTACTCTACATTGAGTTGTTCAAATATGGCTTTGTTTTGCTCTGTGGTGTCTGTGCGGGCGCCGATGTGAAACACCGCGTCCACGTCGGCGTGATTGCGCTCCATCCAGCGCACAAAACTGCTGCGGTGCATCTGCGCGCGGATGGATTTGCCCTCGAGGTTGCGCGCTTTGAGGGGTTTCGAAAAGTCGTCAACGGCCAGGATATCGGTATATCCGGCGTCGTTGAGCTTGCGTATCAGGCAGGAGCCAATGAATCCTGCCGCTCCGGTTACTACGATCATGGTCTATTCGTATCTGAGGGCTTCGATGGGGTCGAGTTTGGCGGCCTTCATGGCGGGATAAAATCCAGACATGATTCCGACGATTGTACACAATATGAAACTGAGCGCCATCCAGCCCCAAGGCGCCAAAAAGCTACCGCCCAGCAGCGGCGTTACGGCGTTGCCGATCAGGATGCCCAGCGCAATACCAAGTACGCCACCCAACTGTGAGATCACTACCGCTTCGGTCAGAAACTGCCACAAAATATTGCGTTGGGTAGCGCCCAGCGCTTTGTATATGCCGATCTCGCGGGTGCGCTCAGTCACGCTGACCAACATGATGTTCATCAATCCGATGGCGGCCCCCAGCAAGGTCATCAGTCCGATAGCGATCGTGCCGAGGCGCAGGGTGGTCGTATTTTCTTTGAGGATGCTGACCAGGCTGTCGCTGCCGCGCAGTTCGAAGTCTTCATCTTCGCCCGGTCGAACGCGGCGAATGGCGCGCATCAGCCCTATGGCCTCCGATTGGGCGGCTTCTATATCTATGGCGTTGTTGACGGCCACAATCAGATCGTAGTTGGTGTTAGGCGAGGCATACTCCAGGCGCGCGCGCTTGACGGGTATGTAGATGGCCCGGTCGCTGTTGGCGCCCATGGTCGCGCCTTTGCTCTTGAGGACGCCGGCGACCAAATACCGCGCGCCCTGAACCACGATCACCTGATTGAGGGCGCGCTCGGGCTTGTCTCGAAAAAGGCTTTTGACCACGTCTCGGCCAATAAGAGCTCTGGGGAGTCCGTCGTTCACTTCGCTTGGCGAAAAGGCTCGGCCAACCTCCAACTCCAGACCCTTGATCTGCAAATACTGCTCATCGATGCCTATGATACTGACATTCGGGTTGGTCTTTTGGTCGCCGTGCTTGATCGTAAAAAGGTTGCCCGCCGAAAACGAAAGCGACACCCTTGCCGGAAAGCGGAACTGCTCTTTGAAGGTTTCCGCCTCGCGATAGGAAATGGCTTTGCCGGTTTTTTGGCGCACGCCGCGCACGCTGGCGCCCGACTTGCGCTCTATCGCAAAAGAATTGGCCCCCAGGCCCGAAAAGTTGTCGTTGAGCGAATAGGCAATGGCGTCGATAGCAGTCAGAATGCCCACCAACGCCATGATGCCAAAAGCGATGATCAAAAGCGTGAGGATGGCGCGCAATCTGTTGGCGCGCAAATTCTGAAACGCCTGTCGGAGTACTTCTATGAGCGGCATTGAGCGGTGTGATGAATATCTGCGCAAGCGCAGTAGAAACAATACAAAAGTAAAGACCTGCCGCTTCGCATGGGCAAAAAATGGAAGCAGCGTTTGTTTTTATCGATCAATATGCCCAAATCGGGGGCGAGCGTTGCGGCCTATTGCACTTCGCGGCAGTTGCGCGTCGTGATCTGGATGACTCCCTGCGCCGGGTCTTTAGGCGGCGGAGCTGCGGGCTTATCTGCTCTGGAGGGCGGGATTGGGGCGGAGGGCGCGGCGTCGTTAGGCGCTTTGATTGCTTTTTCCGGCGCAATCAGGGGACTGGCCTGCTCTTGCTCGTAGTGCTTGGGAGCGGGTTTGGTCGGCGGCGGCGCGTTCTGCGCTACGGCGCCGGCGCCGGCGCACAGTCCTGCAACGACTATCAGGCATCGGATCATAGCAAAAAACGAAGGACTTGACCTTGCGTACCGCGAAGTTAAGGCGTTGCGCGTCATTTGCTGCATGTTTTTGGATTTTGCGGTTTTCGCGTCCTTTGTTTGGCGCCATTCGGCTGAAGAATAGATACGGGAGTAAGGAGCCTGAGCGCGCCGGCGGCGCCCCTGCTTTTTGTCCGCGCCCTTTTTCCCGAAAATAGCAGGGGTGTCCGGACAGCGACGCGAACCCTACAACTGAGGGGTCTTCTTTAGTTTCGACAGGTCGAAATGCTGCGCTTCCAATCTGGTCAGGATGGTGCGGTATATTTCCTCGTCCATACGCGGCGTTCTGGACAGGATCCAAAGATACTGTCTGTTGGGATGGCCCACTACGGCGAAGCTATAATCGTCGGCCAGATCGATGATCCAGTATTTTCCCCTGAACGGCCAAAAGAACTGGACTTTCAGCCGGGCGTTGTTCGAGTTCTTTTCGACAAAGGCTTTGCCCTTGATATACGATTCAGGCCCATTCAGGCTGTCTTTTCTGCATCGGTTTTCTACAACGACGTATCCTTTGTCGCTCAAAGTGTATTCGGCGGTGGTGCAATGGCATCCTCTCTGAAAGCGCTGAGGGAAAGACGCGATTTCGTACCATTTGCCGGCATATCGGTCGAGGTCCACGCTCGGCGCCGTTTTTAGCGGTCTATCTTTGCAGCCCATGGCCAGGATCAGAAAGAGGGTTGTCGATAAAAAAAAATTATTAGGGCGCATGCGTTAGTTTATGGTGAAAGGAGCGGCGGCAGCTTTTTTATTGCATTTTGCAGTCTTTGGGTTGCGGCTGCGTTTATTTTTTAAAAAAACCGCCCAGATTGCAAAAAGTTGCGCGTTACGTTAAACGCGCCGTTGGGAACCGGCTGGGCATTTAATGTAACGCGCCCGCTCCCTTTTTTCGTCAAAAAAAGCGGATGGCGAGCGTGCATCAAAAAAAACTGCATTAAGGAGACGGGCGCAGATAAGAAGCGGCTTGGGGATATGCGTCTGCGCAGTGCAGAAAGGAGACAATTTGATCTGCGTTATTTTGCAAAGTTGTTATTTTTTTGCAAAAACTGCGTCAATATAACAGTTAAATGTACTTTTGTCGTTCTTCACCGAAATTCACACATTCTTTTTTATTATGAAGAAAAAGCTTGTCGCGTTGGCGATGTTATTCGCGCTCATGGCGTGTTCGAAAAATGTGTTTACTGGTCGCAAGTCGCTTAATCTGATTCCGATTGGGACGATCAATCAACTCAGTTTCAGCGAGTACCGTTCGTTTATCAATCAGAGCCGGACGCTTCAGAGCGGTCCGGAGGTGGATCTGGTGCGCCGCGTAGGCAACGATATCAGATTGGCTACGGAGGTTTACTACCGCAGCAAAGGCAAGGCCAATGAGTTGCGCAATTTTGCCTGGGAATTCAATGTGGTGGAAAGTCCGGAGGTTAACGCATTTTGTATGCCGGGCGGTAAAGTGGTGTTCTACACGGGCATTCTGAAGGTGACGCAGAATGAGGATGCTCTCGCAACGGTCATGGGTCACGAGGTGGCGCACGCGTTGGCCCACCACGGCAACGAGCGGATGAGCCAGGGGCTGGTAGCTCAACTTGGCCTGACGACGCTCGACCTTGCGCTGTCGCAAAAACCGCGTGAGACGCGCAACCTGCTCCTGGCTGCGGCAGGCGCCGGGGCGCAATTGGGCATCATGTTGCCTTTTAGTCGCAAGCACGAGTCTGAAGCCGACGAGATTGGGCTTTACCTGATGGCCATGGCGGGCTACAATCCCGCCGAGGCCGAGCCTTTCTGGCAGCGGATGAACCGACTTGGCGGCTCGCGTCCGCCTGAGTTCCTTAGTACGCACCCGGATCCGAGTAAGCGAAGCCAACGCCTGAAGCAGTTGACGCCCAGGGCGCGGGCTTACGCGAAGAAATACCCTGTGCCGCAAAGCTCGAAATTCAGGGGATAATTGTGTTCGGAATGCATTGAAGGCAATGGCGTGACGCTCAGGATGTATATTTGCGCGTTACACCATTGCTTTTTTTATGAGAAAAATATTGGTCAGGGGGCGTTTGAGCGGGAGCAGGATATTGGCGCTACTGTTCTGCATTTTTGTTTTGACACCGCGGGGCGCGGCTCAACTCAGCGAGCGGAGTCAGGCGAGTGTGCTCACCATTTCGCCCGGCGATCCGGTGTACACTACCTTTGGGCACAGCGCGATTCGGGTGAGCGATCCGGCGTTAGGGCTTGATCGCTGCTACAATTACGGCACTTTTGACTTTGAGCAGCCGGGTTTTCTGCTCAAGTTTTGTCGGGGCAAGCTCAATTATTTCCTCGACACGGAGCCTTTCCGATATACCGAGCGCGGCGCTTTGTTTGAGCGGCGCGTGATCGACGAGCAAGTGCTCAACTTTACGCTTGAGGAGCGTCAGCGCTTGTATGAGTTGCTTGAAACCAATGCTTTAGAAGCCAATCGCTATTATTTGTACGACTTTTTTTACGACAATTGCGCTACGCGCATACGGGATATTATCAAGAAAAGTCTGGGATATCATATCGTATTTGACTCGACGCACATCCCCTACGGCTTCACGATGAGGCAACTGTTGCACACGTATCTGACCGAAAAGCCGTGGACGCGCTTCGGGATTGATCTGGTGCTGGGCATACCTGCCGATCGTCGCGCCCGAGCGGAGGAATTCATGTTTTTGCCGGATTACATGCGCGACATGTTTGCGCATACCCGTATGTACGACGGTCGCCCTTTGGTCAGCGAGACGCGCCGCATTCCTGACGGGCCTGCCAATCTGCCGATCTATCGGCCGGGATTTTATGGCAGGCCGATGTGGGTGATGCTTTCGGTGGCGCTTGTTGGCTTGCTTTCCTTGGCGCATCCGCGGGCCTCGCGCATTTTCGACGGGGTGTTTTGGTTTGTGTTGGGTCTGGCGGGTTTGCTGATGTTCTCACTTTGGTTTTTTACGGATCACCAGCCTACGCGACTCAATCTCAATTTGTTGTGGGCTTTGCCAACGCATTTGTTTATGTTTTGGCGCAAGCCGCAAGTTGTCTGGGTTGAGAATTATTATGTCGCATGCGCTGTGTTGAGCGGCATCTTTTTGCTGCTGTGGCCGCTATGGCCTCAGCAACTGCCGCCCGAAGCCATACCGCTAGCCGGGCTGGTCGTCATCAAATCGTTTTGGCGCATTTACAAAAGGACGCGGTTCAGAAATGTGACGCCGGCTTAAAAGTACTTACGGGGGATTAGCGCTGTCCGCCCTCAGGCTTGTACTGAATAAGTTTTTTGTAAGGGGACTCGCTTGTTGTAGGCGCGACTGCCGGAGAAGGGGTTGTGGGTATTCCTTCTGTTGGCTCCTCTGGTTCGGGTTTGGATTCGGCAGGGCGAAGGCGCAGGGGCATGAATGCGCGCTTCATGAAGGTGTCGCGCAGCAGAGAATCCTGCCGGATTTCGGCCATGAGCGAATCGGGCGATACGTCGATCCAGGAGGGGCAGGCAAAATCTGCGTAGATTGTGGGCGGATATTCAAATTTGGCGTCGAGTAGCGTGCGGTGTCGTTTGTCGTTTGCTAATTTGTGCCAGAACTTTCCTACGATGGGTAGGGCCATGGCTGATCCTTGCCCCAGCGCCATGGACCGGAAGCGCACGGCCGGTATGGCGCCGCCTACCCAGGCGCCTGTGGTCAGATGGGGATTGAAGCAAATAAACCAGCCGTCGGATTGGTTTTGGGTGGTGCCGGTTTTGCCGGCAAAATCTTGCGTCAGGCCAAAACTGCGCCGCATGCGCGATCCGGTTCCGTAATCGATTACGGATTGCATCATTCGGGTCAATTGGGCTGCGTGTCGCGGAGAGAGCGCTTGTACGCCATTGTTGGGGCCGGGGTTGCTCGGGCGATTTTCTTCGATGTCGAAGATCACTTCGCCATCGCGCGAGAGGATTTTTGTGACGCATACAGGCTCAGGTCGCAGCCCCTTGTTGGCGATGGAAGCATAGACCTGAATCATTTCGTAGAGAGGCACATTGCAGGCGCCGAGGCTGATGCCAAATTCGCGGGGGAGGGTGGCGCTGACGCCCATTTTGCGCGCCATGTCGAGGGTTTTCTGTATGCCGACTCTTTCGATCAGTCGCGCGGCGACTACGTTGACGGAGTTGGTCAAGGCGCCGGCTAAACTGTAGTAGCCTCCGTAACTTTCGTTGGCGTTGCGGGGTTCCCAGTCTTGGATCAGGACGCGGTCGTTGGAGATGTAGGAGCAGGGTTTGAGGCTGTCGGCCAGAGCGGCGGCATAGACAATGGGCTTGAAGGTTGAGCCTACCTGTCGCCGACTGAGGATGTGGTCGTACTTGAAGTATTTGAAGTTGATGCCGCCCACCCATGCTTTGATGTGTCCGTTTTTGTGATTCAGGGCAATAAAGCCGCAGTTGAGCATGGTGAAATAGTGGCGTACGCTATCGAGAGGGGACAGGAGGGTATCTATCTCGCCGCCGCCGTTTTTCCAACTGAAGACGGTCATTTTGACGGGCGTCTCAAAATTGCGTATAGCTTCTTCGTCGTTTTTGCCGCTTTGTTTGAGGGCATCCCAGCGTTCGCTTTTTTTGATTTGCTCGAGGATGTATTTGTCGTCGCCCCAGGGTTTTTCGTTTTTGATGTTTCGCCAGTGCGCGTTGAATTGTTTTTGCAGTTCTGCCATGTGCGAAGCGGCGGCTTGTTCGGCATATTGCTGCATTTTGCTGTCGAGCGTAGTGTATATCTTTAGTCCGTCGGTATAAAAGTTGTAAGGTTTGCCATTGGGGTTTTTCTTGTCTTTGAGAATTTTGGACAGGACGGTGGTGCGCAGGTATTCGCGGAAATAGGCGCCGGAGCCTTCGTTGGCGCCGAAATGGTCGTAGCGTTTGGCGCCGACGGGTTTTGCGGCGAGGATCTCGTATTCTTTTTCGCTGAGGTGATTGTTGCGGACCATTTGCCGCAGTACGATGTTTCGGCGTTTTTCGGCGTTTTGGGGGTTGCGCACCGGATTGTAGTAGGTGGTGGCTTTGAGCATGCCGATCAGGGTGGCGGCTTGGTCGGGCGTAAGTTCGAGGGAGGTTTTGTTGAAGTATTGTTTGGCGGCTTCGCTGATGCCGAATACGTTGCCGCCGAAAGGCACCGTATTGAGATACAAGGCGAGCAATTCGTCCTTGGAGTACACCCGTTCTAATTTGATCGAGATGATGTTTTCCCGGATTTTGTTGATGAGCAGCCCCAAGGGTTTGATGCGGTATTGGCGTCGGGGATAGAGGTTTTTGGCCAACTGTTGGCTAAGAGTAGATCCCCCGCCCATAGATTTTTTGCCGGCGAGCATGCCGCTACCAACCCGGAGCCAACTCCACAAGTCGATGCCTCTGTGGTCGAGGAAGCGTCGGTCTTCGGTAGCGATCAAGGCGTTGATGACGTGCGGAGAGATCTTATCAAGGGTGATTTCGGAGCGATTTTCGATGTAGAAGCGTCCGATCAGCACCTTGTCGGCGGTGTAAACCTCGGAGGCGTTGGCGGTCTGAATATTGCGCAATTCATCTTTGTCTGGAATCTCGCCAAACCAACCCAGGCGAACCATCAAGATCAGCGCCAATAGGCAGAGGAGCATCCAACCAAAAATGCGGGTTATCCAGGAAAAAACCCGGGCCAGAAGGGGGAAGCGGTCCTCAAAAGCTGCCCAGCGTACGCGCGCCGGCTCCAAAACGGGAGATAGCGCCCGTTTCAGCGGCGCGGTGGCGCCTTGCCAGAGGGCAATGACAGGTCGGTACAGCGAATGGAGGGTTTTGCTTACAGTTTGTACCGTTTTGTGCTCAAGAAACGACTTAATGATTGAACGCATAAGCGCCATTTTACCGATTTTTCGGCTTTGTGAATTAAGCGTTCATCGGTTATTGAGATTTTTCTCTTCAGTGAGGGACAAAGGTATGTAATATTTGCGCAGCCCACGCGCACATTTTAGAAAAAACTGTACCTTGCGGCAATTTTCAGACCATGCAAGCCTTAATTTTTGGCAGAGAGTACAAAGAAAAAGATCGGGTGTACATTCAGGCGTTGTTCGACGCTTTACATGACGAGGGGGCTGTGCCGTTCATATTCACGCCGTATCTCGACGATTTGAAAAAACATATCCGATTCAAAGGCGATTACCGGGCTTTCGACGACCATAGCGAGTTTAAAAACCACCGGATTACCGTGGTTATTGTACTGGGAGGCGACGGCTCGATGCTTCAGGCCATTACCTTGGTGCGTGATTCAGGCGCGCCCATGTTGGGGATCAATCTGGGACGTCTGGGTTTTTTGGCGAGTACCGAGAAAAATAAGATTGCGCAGGCCGTGCGTTGTCTGAGCCGCAACCAGTATAGTATCGAAGAGCGTTCGATGCTGTATCTGGAGAGCACGCCCAGCCTGTTTGGCGATTTCCCGATTGCGCTCAACGACTTCACCCTGCTCAAGCGCGACACTTCGTCTATGATTACTGTCCGGGCATACCTCAACGGCGACTTTCTGAACGCCTACTGGGCTGATGGGGTTATCGTCGCTACGCCTACGGGCAGTACCGGCTATTCCCTTAGTTGCGGCGGGCCGCTCATTTTTCCGGACTCCGCCAATCTTGTGCTCACGCCTGTGGCGCCGCACCACCTCAATGTACGCCCTATTGTTTTCTCGGATGAGTCGGTCATTTCATTCGAAATCGAAGGCCGAACCGAGAATTACATTTGCACCCTTGATTCACGATTTGAACTCATCGGCGCCCATCATCAGTTGGCCGTACGCAAAAACAACTATCCCATCCGGCTTATTCGCTTGCACGACGCTTCTTTTCTGCGCACCATCCGTGAGAAAATGGCTTGGGGCAGCGATTTTCGGAACTAAACCCAAACGCATGCCCATGCCCTTGCACCGGTCTCACTTTTTTTGAACACATGAGCGTGTTTTCTGCATCGTACATATATGCTTTGCGCAGCCTGATATATCTGTCTGTATTCAGCGATCGGGAAAAGTGTCTTTCAGTGCAAAAGGTGGCTGAGGGCGTCGGCGCTCCCCCGGCGTACCTCTCCAAGATCATGCAGAAAATGGCCCGAAAAGGCTGGATCGACGCCGTCCGAGGGCCAAATGGCGGCTTGAGAGCCAATGAGCTTACCCCCCAAGTGCGGCTCATGGACCTGTGGCGCCTGATCGAAACCGGATCGGATAGCCTCGATTGCCCTTTGGGAAACGGCCCATGCACCCCGGGAAAGCACTGCCCAGTGCACAACAGCTACGCAGAAATGCGCGACAACTTGCACAAAGCCCTTTCGGCTAAGACCATAGGATTGGTAGCCAATCAGATAAAGCGCGGAGCCGTTTACCTCGGATTTGATGGGATGACAGAACTGTGAGTTGGCTTACTCCTTGGCGCCCAGCACCCGCACGCCCACCGCTTCGAAGGCGAGTTCTTTGACCGGTTCGGTGATTGCCGCAATTTCTTCAGGCGATTTACCGGCGTCTTCGGCGTAGTGGCGCAGCGCCTCCACTGGCGTTTCTTCAATTTTAGCGATGCCTTCGATCACCACTTTTTTGCCGCTCAGATCTTTGGGCACAAAAAAACCGTAGTCCTTGAAGGTGACGCGCATTTCCTGGCCATCAGGGGCGGCAATGCTCATCCAGCATCCTTTGGCCTGGCATACCTCGCTTACCGTGCCGGCTACTTTAATAGCGAGGGAGTCCTGGCCCTCTATGCGGCGGAGCAATTCGGCCATTTCAACAGCGCCTTCGGCGCTCACCGGAGCGCCGAAGAGTTGAACCTGCGCTTCGTCGGCCGAGTCATTCTGTGCGGATTTGGAGGTATCGTTCTTACAGGCCGCCCAAGCCATTGAAAGGGTGATCAGCGCCCAAAAAGTTTTTTTCATTACGTTAAATTTTTTTCGATTGATTGAAAAACAGCGACTTAGCGCCGAAAAAAACGCTGCAAAGTTACGAATTTATTTTTGCCCCGATATGTCTGGCACAATATTCGTAAAGGATTTTGGGTTTTTGGAATTGTCATGAAGGCGCGGCGCCAGAATAGCCAGACATGTTTCATTTCCATTACTGACTCTGCCATGATGCCAATAACCCGTCGAGCGCTTGGACTTCCCAACCAAACTTTTTTAATCTTTCACTTTCAAAACCTGCCACTCATGAGGGTTAATAATCTGGTTATCCGCCTTTTTCTCTCGGCCCTGACGACCTTTTCTTTTTTATCCGAATCCCAATCGCAATGTCTCAACGGCAACTGCAAAAACGGCTTTGGAACATTCCGATATCCCAACGGATCTACTTACACAGGACAGTTTGTCAATGGCCAGCGCCATGGTCGGGGTAAACTGAGCCAAAGAAACAACGGAACATACGAAGGCCCCTTCCGCAACAACAAAATGCACGGCGACAATGGGTCTATGACCTTCGCAAACGGCGACAGATATGTCGGGCAGTGGGCCAATGACCAACCCAACGGCCAGGGCATTTATTACTTTGTCACCCGCGAACGTTACGAGGGCCAATTTATTGACGGCAAGTTTAGCGGTCAGGGAACCATGTATTACCCGGACGGCGCTTATTACATTGGCGGTTGGCAAAACAACCTCAAAAACGGCGCAGGTAAATTGATACGCCCCAACGGCGAGATACTCGAAGGGCAATGGATCGCAGGCAAACTACGCGAAGCGCCCAGGCCGCAGCAGTCGGGCGTTGCCGGCGCTCCACGCCCGCCGGCTGCCAAACCCGACGTCGGGGGGATGCGCAATTGCAACGCCAATCTTTGCCGCAGCGGATCGGGCTACTTTGATTATCCCGACGGGTCGCGTTGGATCGGCGAGTTCAAAGACGGATACCCCAACGGCAAAGGCGTGTGTTATTATGCCGACGGCAACCGCTACGAAGGCGAATGGGCCGGTAATGCGCCTAACGGCGAGGGGATCATGTACTTCGCTTCAGGGCGCGTGTATGGAGCCGTGTGGCTTAACGGCGCCGCCGTCAAAGAACTTGACCGCCGTCAGCAAATACCGGCCGACCCCATCATCGTAGAACCCAGTCGAAACGTGCGCATATGGGCCGTCATCGTGGGAGTTGGCCGTTACACCGCCATGCCCTCGCTGCGCTTCACCGACGACGACGCTTACAGGGTCTATTCATTCCTCAAAAGCCCCGAAGGCGGCTCGCTGCCCGACAACCAAATAGCCGTATTGGTGGACGAGTCAGCCACCCGGCAAAACGTCCTGCGCACCATGCGCGAGTACTTCCTGAGAGCGGACGTCAACGACGTGATTCTGTTCTACTTTAGCGGTCACGGTTTGGACGGTTGTTTCCTCCCCTTCGACTTCGACGGTTACAACAACCGCTTGCGTCATGACGAGATCAAACAAGTCCTGTCCCAAAGTCGCGCCAAACACAAAATATGTATCGCCGACGCCTGCCACAGCGGCTCGCTAAACCTCGGTCTTGCAGCCAAGGGTCCCGCCCCTGTTAGCACGGATGTCTTCTACAAAGCCTTCGAAGACACCAGAGGCGGCGTGGCCCTTCTCATGTCGTCCAAAGCCGAAGAACTCTCGCTGGAGGACCACGGACTGCGACAAGGCGTCTTCACCTATTACCTCCTCAATGGGCTGCGCGGCGAAGCCGATTACAACCGCGACAACATCATCACCATCACCGAATTGTATCGCTACGTCTATGCCAAGGTGCGCCAATATACCGCCAACGCCCAGACCCCCGTACTGACCGGCGATTTCGACCAAAACATGCCCATCGGGCTGCGCCGGTTCTGATATCTCAGAGGCAAATCCGGCGTCCGATCCGTCTGATACGGGACAGCGAACGCCGGATTTGTTATTTTTGGCAAAAAAAATGATCCGAAGATAAATCTAAAGGCGCCATATTTGCGTTATAAAGTACCAACACAAAACCCATGTCTATTCAAGAGGTACAAGGGCTTAGGTTATACCGCAACTTTAAAGCGATTGCTCCCGATGACTATCACGAAATCGTTCGCTATTACGAACGACACAAGGATATAATTTGCGATTTAGACGATTTCGAATTCTTCGACTGCGCTTACTCTTATGGAATAGCGCTGTACGAAACGACTGATTATGACCGTTTTCTGGTCATGGTCGATCATCTGATCGAATATGTGATCATGCGCGGCGTCAATCGCTGGCGCGGCGAGGATGTGTTTCAATTGCTTCTTTTCAAAAAAGCATCCGCCCTATACCGCATAGGCCGCTCGGAGCCGTGCGACCACGTACTGCGCGAGTTGCTGCGCATCAATCCTGCGCACAAAGGCGCCGTTTCGCTCTTGGAAATGAATAGCCAGGAACAGAAGCCGCGCTGGTTGCGGATCTCCCGCGCCTGCGCCGTGGGTGCTTCTTTGCTCGCTGCCATCTTGATTGCCGTTGAAATCTTCGCCATAAAACCCTTCTGGCCCGAGGCCTATCCTGTCGCCGAAGTCGCTCACAATATCTTACTTTTTGGCGGTATCGCTTGGCTATCCGTGGCAGAGCTCTGGCATTACGCCGCCGTAAGGTTTCACATTCGACGTTTCGTCAATTTCGAGAAGAGCAAAAAGCGCTGCTGAGCTGCAAAAGCATGGCGCTGGTCTTCGGCGCCCAATCGCCGCTTCGGACCAAAATCCCTCTTTAGACAAGCCGTCTGATTTTACAAGAAAAAAAGTATGTCTCTCGCGCCCCAGCGCCTCCGGATAGGCCCCTACGCCGCGACGGGGGCAAAGCTATGCTGCTGCGGCGCGCTGCGCCTGATGAAAGCAGATTCAAAAATAGCCGCGTCCGTCATCGACGAAACGCGGCTATCGCAGTTTGGATTTCTTTGTTTGGATGATTGGATGGATCCGGTTTTTTAGGCCTCTTTCAACATCCGTCCGCCGAAGGCAAGAAGAAACACTAAGAGAACAGAAAGTACCAACATAGCACGAAAATTTTAGAAAGTTTGGACAAAATTGGGATTGCAACACTACCTGTTAAACGTACGCTTACCCAGTCGCAGTTTCTCGAAAAATGTTAAGGAATGCCTTAAGTTTGTTAACAAACGTTTAGGCGCGCCATCGCGTTTGCACTATTTGGATCAGTCCGCTGATGCCCATTACCAGGCCGCATCCGAGCGGATTGTACCACAGATAAGGATCTTTACTCACTCCGAAAAATAGGTATAAGATCAATCCCTGCGTGACGACCGCCGCCCAAAACACGGCGCTTCCTTGCACTTTTTTGAGAAAGAACGCTGTAAAGAATATACCAAGAATCGTGCCATAAAATACGGATCCGATCATGTTGACCGCTTGAATGAGGTTGTCGAATAGATCGGCATAAGTAGCCACCAACATGATGAATATACCCCAGAGCACGGTTGCGATGCGCGATACGCGCAAATAATGCGTTTCGTCGCGATCTGGGACAAATGAGCGCCGGTATATGTCGGAAACCAGGGTGGCCGTCAGCGCGTTGAGTTCGGAAGCGGTCGTGCTCCACGCGCCGCAAAACACTACGGCCAGCATCAGACCGATAATGCCGACAGGCATTTTCTCCAAGATAAATCGGATGAATACGAAGTCCTTATCCACCGTGTTCTTGCCTGAGGGGTTCGTTTCCCGTACAATTTGCGTAGCGGCGGCGCGGGTTTGTTGGTAGGCGGCCTCCAGTTTTCGGGCCTCTTCGGCGCATATTTTTTCGCGCTGCGCATCGCCCTGACGCAGAGCCAGGGCGTAATCCTTCAAAATGTCAGATTTTAGCAAAAAAAGACTATCGGCCCGGCGTTCCAAATCCCTGAATTCGGCCTCGCGGGGACTTTCGGCCACCCTGGCGCGGTTGACCGGATTGTAGTGAAGCGGCGCCAAATTGTACTGGTAATACACGTAGGCCATGACGCCCACCGATAGCACCAAAAATTGCATGGGGATCTTAACAAAGCCATTGAACAGCAGGCCCAAACGACTTTCTTTGAGCGACTTGCCCGATAGGTATCGGCCCACCTGGCTCTGGTCGGTTCCGAAATACGACAAAAACAGAAAGGTAGCGCCGATAAAGCCCGAAAAAAGGTTGTAGCGATTTGACCAGTCAAACTGCGTCTGTCCGGTTTGAGGGTCGGTCTTGAAGCCGTAGTCGATGAAGTCCGTTTTTTCGCTCAGCGCAGCCGTTTGCCAGGCCTCGCTCAGGCCTATTCCTTCCGGCAGGCTATACAGGATATAAAAAAACGCCATAACCAAGCCGCCAAGCATGATGCTCATCTGCAGCTCCTGAGTGCGGCTCACGGCGGCGCTGCCCCCCGATGTCGTGTAAATGATGACGAATATGGCCATCAGAAAGTTAGTAAAGGCCAGATTCCAGCCAAATACCACGCAGAGAATGATACTCGGCGCGTAGATGCTGATCGCCGCCGCAATGCCGCGCTGCATGAGGAAAAGGATGGCGGTGATAGTGCGCATCCGCAGATCAAAACGCTGCTCCAGATATTCATAAGCGGTGGTGATACGCAGCCGATAATAAATGGGCAGCACAAATACGCTGAGGATAATCATAGCGATGGGCATGCCAAAGTAGAATTGCACAAACTGCAGCCCGTCTGAGAAACCCTGTCCGGGCGTGCTCAAAAAGGTAATCGCGCTGGCTTGCGTCGCCATGATGCTCAGACCGATGGTCCACCACTTCAGTTCGCGTTTGCCAGCCAGGAAATCGGAGCCTTTGCGAACGTCGCGGCTCTTCCACACGCCGTAAAAAATAACAAAAGCCAGGGTAGCGCACATGACAACCCAATCCCAAAAATGCATGACAATGTCTGTTTAGCAGGCGTCGCTGACGCCAATGTTCAACTTTGACTTTGCTGATCCAGATCGGTACCCCGAGATTCTGGCGCCAAGCACGTATCGCATCGCCTGATCGGTACTCCGACGAC
>JBKBLI010000040.1:26819-28189 GCA_046296435.1 Saprospiraceae bacterium
ACTTTGCTGATCCAGATCGGTACCCCGAGATTCTGGCGCCAAGCACGTATCGCATCGCCTGATCGGTACTCCGACGACGCTTGCACAAAAAAACAGGTTTTTGACCTGGAGGTTGGGACGTCCGTCCCACAGCTTCCATGTCTTGCAGCCCCATTTGTTGTTGGCTCTTTTCCGGCGTCATCTGTACGGTTTTCCTGCGCGCCGTAAGGAGATCGCCTGTGTAGCCCAGCCCTCTCCCCCCCAATGACAAGAAAAGCGCCGGACGCGCGCGATCATCAGAAGAATTCAAGCGCACGGTTCCAGAAGGGATCAGGCACGGGTTTCGGGCCGCAAGGTAGGCATAAACCGTTTATCTAAGGTCTTCGGCTGTAAAAAGCGATAGCGCCAGGCCTTCTTGCAGGCCTACACGCGTGCACAAGCCTCCTTTTTCGCCAAAATCGAACAATACAGCGTCGTTGAGAAAAAGCCCGTCGGGGTTGCGTGACAACCGGATCTGGCGCAGCAGACCGCCCACAAATGGCGACCAAAAGCGCGACTCGCCGGCTTGCAGGCGCATGACGACCCGTTCGCCGTGCAAAGCCTGTAAGCGCTCCGCGTCGCGGATCAAGTCCTCAGGGCGGGCGGTGCGGATGGCCAGGGAGTCGTCGCCGCAGGTCAGCAACAAAGCGTCGCCGGCGTCGTCAAACAGCAACTCCAGATAATACAACACCGGGATCTGGCGCTTGATCAGATAATAATTAACCCCCCACAATATGCGTCCCTCGGCGCTGCGCAGGTCGTCCAGTTCCTCCAGTCGGAAGCAGTCGGGCGGGGTATGGTCGGTTTGGCTCATTTTTTGCTTTTTTTACGAAAAAAAACCGTTGGATCCGCTGCGCCCGCGCCCTGTTCCAGCGTTTCACGCTTTGGCGGGAAGTAGGAAAAGGGCTAAGGAAAAGGGCGATGGAGGGTTCCAAGGCGCGGGTTTCAACCTTTTTTAGGTCGTATTAACCCGACAAAGCGGATTTTGTTATCTTTGCAGCCAATTTTTTCCTTGTAGCAAAGCCATGCCGCTGATCCTTCCCTGCAACGACAAAACGCCTCAAATGGGCCGGAACTGTTTTATTGCCGAAAACGCGACGATTATCGGCGACGTGGAGATGGGCGACGATTGCTCGGTTTGGTTCCAGGCCGTCGTGCGCGGCGATGTGAATTTTATCCGCATCGGCAGCCGCGTCAACATCCAGGATGGGGCTATCATCCACGGCACTTACCAGAAATGCGGCACAAGCATTGGCGACGACGTAAGCATCGGCCATCGCGCTATTGTGCACGGCTGCACCCTGCATCGACAGGTGTTGGTAGGTATGGGCGCCATCGTGATGGATGAGGCT
>JBKBLI010000040.1:28287-31567 GCA_046296435.1 Saprospiraceae bacterium
TGTAGTCGAAGAAAATTGCCTGATCGCCGCCGGCGCGGTGGTGTTAGAGCGTACCATCTGCCACACCGGCGGCGTCTATGCTGGCGTGCCCGCCCGTCGGGTCAAGGAACTCACCCCCGAGCTTTTCAAAGGCCAGATCCAGCGCATAGCGCAGAATTACATGTTTTACGCCGATTGGTTTCGGCGTTGAACGCCTTGCGCCACGCTTCAACGCGCTTTTTTGAAAAAAAACTCAATGGCCGAGTACAAAGCTGTCGTGCGATCCGCATTGGCGTATTCCCGCATGCACTGGTTGTACAGATTGATCAGGGATTCGATCTGCTGCTGCGGAATTTCGGAAGTTAAGGCCAAGCGTTTGACAAATTCTGGGTCGTGGGGCCAGACATGGGTCTGGGGGTGCAGGGTGTGGGTGAGTCCGTAGCGTTCGCGCACCCTCAAAAGAAAGATGCGCATGGTCTGAAAGCAAAGATTGCGGTAATCGCTGTATAAAAAGTGCAGGCGGGCAATGGCGCTGATGTAGGCATACGAACTGTTTTCGTTGCGCGGAAGGATGGGCGTAATGCGCTGCCGCCGCCGCCCTTTGAAAATAACCCAAAGCAGCGCGCCGGCTACCAAAAGATACCAGGCCCAAGCCAAGGCAGGTTCGGCCAGAATATATGCCAAGGGGCTGAATTCGTCAAAGTTGCGCCGCGAAGGCGACCCTGAGTCGTCGGCCAAGGTATTCCGCCTGCTGAATTCGTCCCAATATACATCGCCTTCAGGCAGCCACGAGAGCACGCCCTCGGCATATGTGCGCACTTCGGGTCGGATCAGGTGGAAGTTGCTGAAAAAAAGCGGATTGGTATGCATCAGGATGCGTCCTTTGCCGAAAGGGAACTCCGCGAAATTAACGTAGAATCCGTCCAGGCGACCAATGGCGATCGGCTCTGACCATTCGCAAAACAAGTGCGGGTCAAAAACCTTCCAATGTGTAGGTAAGGTATCCCTACCGCGCAGATAGAAAAACTCGGGCGACCGGACGCCTTCCGGTTGTTCCAAAGAGGCGGCGACGGATGAGCCAAACGCGTGGTCGTAGCGACCCTCTCCCCTATGGACGGCCGGACAAAGCCCCGGTTCGTTCAGCAGCGAATCCCACAGCGCATCTGGCACACCGCGGCTGATGATCAGGGCCGTGTTGCCGCTCTTGACAAATTGCAGCAGCCGACACAGATCGGCGGAGTCTGAATGCAGGGCGCCGCCGATAAACAAGTACGAGCCGGGTTGGTTGCTGGAGGGGGGGAGGGATTGGCTGATCTTTTGGGATAGGGTGCGAGTCTCGCGATTCGGGAAGGAGCGTTCGACCAGACGCCTGAGGACCAGCGCGCCATAGGGCTGGTCATAGTTGGCGGAATAGGCTTTGCGATTTTCGGGCGCCTCGTTCCAGTTATAGCGGTTTTGGCGGGCGTACCAAGCCCACAATATTCCGCCCAAAATCGCCGCGGCGAACAAGATCAACACGGTATTGCGCAAGGACCTGCTCATGCGATTTCCCCCTCAAGGATTTTGATGCGCCATTTGAAGAGGTATTGCGGCGTTTTTTCAAATAAGTTGCGATACAGGGTTAGGGCGCGAATATGGTGGGGAATGGGATTGTCCGCCACGCGGCGCAACTCAAAGTGGATGGCCGCTTCATCGCGTTCGTTTCGGGCGCTGAGCAACATTTGCTGTAGGCGACGGACAGCTTCTGAGCGTTCATTTTCGAGTATCAGGATTTGTGCGTGCAGGATATTGGCGCCGAAATTGAGGTCGCTATTGTCCAGCGTCAGGGCAATGTCGCGACCTTCTTCGAGGAGTATCCGAGCCGGAGCGGCCTCCTTGTTGTAGGTATGTACGAAGCCTTTCTCGATGAGGGAGTATCCGAGTATGAGCTTGTTGCCCAATTCGCGCGAACGCTCGATGGCCAAACTATAGTAATGGATCGACTTTTCGAAGTCGCCGCTGAAGAAAAAGTTATCGCCCAGCGTATTGAGGGCCTTAGCTACGCCTTTCTTGTAGTTCAACTCCTGCGACAGGGCGTATTCTTTTTCCAAAAATATATTCGATCGGTCGAATTCACCCATGAGCGATAGCAGGTCGCCCATCAATCCACACGCGATGGCTGTACCCTGCTTATCGCCAAGTTCGTGGCACAGGTCGAGATCGCGTTCGAAGTGCTGCATGGCCTTGGCATAGTCGCCTTTTTTTTCCCAGACGGAGCCAATGCTGCCGATGCAGATGGTCATCAGGAACTTGTTGCCGAGTTCTTCGGAGAGGGCGAGGCCTTTTTCTAAGCAAATCAGGGCGCTGTCGAGGCTGTTTTTTTCGAGGAAAATAATCCCGAGATTGGTATATATGGTTGCGAGGCCGGGCTTGTCTTTGGCGCGTTCGGTGAGGTTGAGTTGTTCTTCGAGGCGTCGGATCCCTTCGTCATAGTGCCCTTGGTTCATGTAGATGAGACCCATGTTGGCTACGATAGAGGCGTTTTCGGTCTCGCGGTGGCGTGCCCGGTTGATCTCAATGGCTTTGGCAAACCAATTTTTTGCCTGCTCATAGGCGCCTTGGCGGAAGTAGAGCGCGCCGAGGTTGCCGAAGGTTTTGGCGAGGCCAATTTGGTCATTGGCTTTTTGGTAAGAGAGGATAGCCTCGTCGAGGTAATTGCGCGCCTGCTCGTAATCGCCGCGCATCATCAGGAGTTGCCCGAGTCGCCGGTTGGATCGCCCGATCAGGTCGGGGGCGTTTTGGGCGAGGGTGCGGGCCAGGGATTCTCGGAAGATCGTTTCGGCCTCGCTCCATTGCCCGGTTAGCTCGAGGAGGGCGCCTTTTCGGAGCATCAACTTGGTTATTTTTCCGGTTTTGTCTGATTTGTTCTCGCTAAGGCTGGCGATTAGTTTGTCGTAGAACTTGAGCGCCTGCTTGTTTTGGAAGTTGCGGCGCGCATAGTCGGCGGCTTTTTCTAAGTATTTGTGGGTCTTATGGATGTTTTCCGCCTCTTCGTAATGGAATGCCAGATCTACATAGCGCTCTTCAGAGTGTGGGTATAGTTTTTCGATGGCTTCGGCGATGAGTTGATGCAGTTCGCGGAGTCGGGCGCCGAGCTGCATGTCGTATGCCGCTTCTCTGAGCAGCGAATGCCTGAAGATGTAACGCAATTCGTTCATTGCGTGCCAGATCTGCCATTTTTCGGCTGTTTGCACCTGTTCGCGCAAGACCGTATCGAGGTTGCCATTTTTTCGGATGAACTCCTCTTGTCGGGCCATGACTT
>JBKBLI010000041.1:0-30622 GCA_046296435.1 Saprospiraceae bacterium
TGTCAAAGTACTCGATCGTGGCGCTGATGCGGTCGTTGAAGATACCGAAATCTAGACCTATGTTCAACTGTGTAGTATTCTCCCAGGTGAGGGCGCGGTCGCCAATCTGGGTGGGCACTATACCGGAGAGCGGGCCTACGAAGTTGGCGCCCCAAAGGGTGCGCGAAGCAAAGTTGCCGATTTCGGCGTTACCGGTGCGTCCGTAGCTACCGCGCAGTTTGAGGAAATTGATCGCCGAGATGTTTTCCATGAACGATTCGTTGCTCAGGATGTAGCCCGCTGATACGGCCGGGAAGAAACCGAAGCGATTTTCTTCGCCAAAGCGAGAAGATCCGTCGATACGTCCGCTGAGGCCCAAAAGGAAACGGTCGAACAATTTGGTATTGACGCGCGCAAAGTAAGAGGTGAACGCATAGGCGGTCTCCGAAGAATTGGCGTTGGTGATGCGAGCGGCCGAATTCAACTTCTGGAAGCGGTCGTTGGGGAAACCCCGGCCCTCGGCGCGCACAAATTTAGTGCGTCCATCTTGGTATTGCATGCCCACGGTGGCGTCCAGATTGATATTTTGATTCAGGCTCTGGCGATAAGTCAGGTAGCTGTTGACGTTTTGGTTGAGCACCGTGCTTTGGTTGTTATAGCCCAAGCCGTCGGGACCGCCGTCGAGGGTTTCTTTCCCGCGGTATTGTTCTTCCTCGAGGTTGAGCCAGTCAAAACCGTACTCTGTGCGGAATTGTAGGCGTGATGAAATATCCCATTGACCATAGAAACTGCTGATCGAGCGGTGGGTTGTAGCATTATCAAAGCCGTTTTCCAGATCGATCAGGTTGTTGTAGTATAGGGTATTTTGGTTGAGCCGGCCGGTGGCAGGATCGATTTTGGGCTGAATGGGCGGCAGGGCGTTCAACTGAATGGGGTTGGAGAACGCGTTGTCGCTCGGCACGCGCTGGTTGAGGCTCTTGGTTAGGCTGATGTTGGCGCCGACCTTGAGATTGCCATAAATGTTATGATCGATATTGAGGCGTCCGCCGATGCGATTGAGCGCGTTGCCAACAATAATACCGGTTTGGTCGTTCCAGGTTCCGCTCAGCAAAAACGAGGTTTTGGCGTCGCCGCCGCTGACGGACAGGGTTGCATTCTGCACGCCGCCCCGCTGAAAGGCTTCGTTGGCCCAGTCGGTATCGTTGTTGCTGTTCCAGTCGTCGGTACCGGTCTCGGCGGCAAATTCTTCGGCGGCATCCAATTCTCCGAAATCGGACTTCTGGGCCGCGTAGCTAAAAAGTTCGCGGTATTCGGCGGCGTTGAGCCACTCGCGCACGCGGGTAGGCCGACTCGTACCTGCGTAATAGCCGAAGTTGACTTTGGTGCGACCGGGGCGACCGGAGCGGGTGGTGACGATGACCACGCCATTCGAAGCGCGGGCGCCGTATATCGCGGCGGCGGCGGCATCCTTGAGAATCTCGATGGACTCGATGTCCTCCGGCGCAACATTGGCCAAGGGGTTGTCCGGCTCGGTGGCCGAACCGACTGGCTCGCTGATCACCGGAATACCGTCAATCACGAACAGGGGCTGATTGCCGGCGGACACAGAGGAGATGCCGCGCACGCGGATGTTAAGCCCCTGGCCCAACTTGCCGCTGCCGGAATTGATGAATACCCCCGCGGCGCGACCTTGCAGTGCATTCTCAAAGGTCTGCACAGGTTGCAGTTCGAATTCCCGGCTGCTCAGCTTGGAAATAGATCCCGTAATATCCTGACGATATGCGGCGCCAAAACCCACGACCACGACTTCGCTAATAGCCGAACCGCTTTCCTGAAGGACGACTTCCAACTCACGACGCCCTTCGATGGGTACTTCTTTTTGCGCAAATCCGGTGTAAGTAAATACCAAAACGGCATTGCCGTCGGGCGCTTCGATGATAAAGCGGCCATCGTTGCCGGTCTTGGTACCCTTGATGGTGTTCTTGACGATCACGGTGACGCCTGAAAGCGTTTCGCCCGCTTCGTCGAAGACTTGCCCGGCGACCGTGTAGCGCTGCGCCATAGCGGCAACGCTCACGCCAAACAATAGCAGAAGTAGAAAAAGTTTCTTCATACAACAAAAAGCAAAGGTTTAGTTAACGTTAATTTTGCCGCAAATTTACACAAAATTCATACTTACAATTTTTTTTCGTTTTTTACAAAAAAAATCGGCTTTCGGTAATGAACCGAAAGCCGATTTATCCAAATTTATTAGAGCGAAACTTTAGCTCTGATACGCTTTTTCTTGCTCATTCATCATTTTGCGTATATTAATGAGCGCATAACGCATGCGTCCCAAGGCCGTATTGATGCTCACGCGGGTAAGCGCCGCGATTTCCTTGAAACTCATATCTGCATAATGGCGGAGGATGACCACTTCGCGCTGTTCAGGCGGAAGCCCATCTACCAGACGTCGGATTTGATTGTGCGTTTCGCTACGAACGATCTGAGTATCCGGGCCGTCGTCGCTGAGGCGCAGCACTTCGAAAATATCAAAATCCTCGCTGGGGGTGACATGCGCGCGACGCTTGTTGCGGCGGTGGTAATCCACGCACATGTTGTAGGCAATGCGCATGGCCCACTGCACAAATTTGCCTTCATGGTTGTATTTCCCTTTGCGGAGCGTATCGATGATTTTGATGAAAACATCCTGAAAGATGTCCTCCGCCAAAGCCCGATCTTTTACAAAAAGGTAAATAGTGGTGTAAATCTTTGCCTTGTAACGATTAAGCAATTCTTCAAATGCTTTTTCGTTGCCTCCGACATAAAGTGCGATCAGTTGCTGATCGTTGCAATTGGGCATAACCTGCATGGGCAAAATATGGATTTTGCTGTTAACCAATAGAACTGAATTTCAAATCAAAAATTGGCGTACAAGTTATACTCAATAAGCAAAAACGGTGCGTTTATTTTTTGTCATTTGACAGGCCAAAAGTAAGGGCTTTTTTTTACAATGCAAGAGGAAAAGTAATTTTTGAGCAAAATTTAACAGTTATTTGTCTTTTTTCATTGAAAAAAACATCTGTTTGGGGGGGCTGAAGTACCTTTGCAGGCAAATAGCGGCAGGGGCAAAAAGGCGTTTTCTTACATCAAAAACAAAAAATACCGGCAAGCACCGCTTTCTCACCGCCGCGCGACTATGCGATCACGCAAAGTCGAATTGCCGGGATTTAACGCATGGAATTCATTTTTATTCTTCTACTGATTGTCATCCACGGCTACCTGGTTCTGGGCGAGTTTGCTATGATTTCCGTGAAGCGCTCGCGCCTGGAAACGGCGTTGAAACACGGCAACAAAAAAGCGGGTATCGCGCTGGGCCTTCTGGACGACATCGACAACTACCTTTCGGCCATGCAAATCGGCATTACGCTGATTTCGATCATCGAAGGCGCGTATGGCGGCGTAGCCATGGGGCACTATATCGAACCCCTCCTGGCGCCGCTGCCCTTAGTGGGCAATTACGCGCATCAGATTTCCATATCCATTGTCGTAGCGTTGATCACCTATTTGTCTTTGATCATCGGCGAGTTGGCGCCCAAATATATCGGCATCCAACATGCGGAGCGTTTTGCCATTGCCTTTGCGCCTTCGATGCGGTTCATCACTTGGTTTACGGGGCCGATCTCGCGATTCCTGAGCTGGTCCACCAAGACTTTTATGCGCATGCTTTTCCTGCGCCCCAGCGAGGCCAACGCCGTGTCGGAAGAAGAAATCAAGTTGCTCATCGCGCAAGCCAAGCAGCAGGGTGTGTTAGAACAAAAAGAAAGCGAGTTCATCCAGAACATCCTTCGTTTTGCCGACCGCGATGCCATCACGATCATGACCCACCGGAATGATCTGGTCTGGATCGACGTGCAAGATCCTACCGAAGAAACGGACAAAACCGTGCGCAAAAGCGGATTCACGAAATTCCTGGTCTGCGACGGCAATATCGAAAACGTCCTGGGCGTACTCCGACAACGCGACTACATCGAGCAGTACGGCCGAAAGGGATTTGATATCCGGAGGGTATTGACCCGCCCGCTTTTTATCCCGGAGAGCATGAATGCACTGCGCATTTTAGAACTTTTCCGAAAAGAACGCAATTACTTCGGAATCGTGGTGGATGAGTACGGCTCCGTGCAGGGGATCATCACTTTGCACGATCTAACCGAAAACATCTTTGGCGTGCTGCCGGATATAGACGACAACGAGGAGCCTTCGATCATTACACGCGAAGACGGAAGCCTGCTGGTGGACGGAATCATCCCGCTCGACGAACTGCGCGACGTAATCAATATCCCCGAATTCAGCGACGAAGACAACGACTTTTACACGCTTGCCGGTTATATCATGTACAAGCTCAACGAAATACCCAAAAGCGGCGATTATTTTGAAACCGACGGGTACCGGTTTGAAATCGTAGATATGGACAAAAGCAAGATTGACAAAGTACTCATCAGACCTATCGCCATCGAAGCGTGAACGACTCGCATTTTCAAATCGTGCTGCCGGTCTTTGAAGGGCCGTTCGACTTGTTGCTGTTCTTTATCGAACGCGACGAACTGGATATCTACAACATCCCCATCACGCAGATTACCGACGACTTCCTGAACTACATGCGCCGCATGGAAGCGCTGAATGTAGATCTTGCGTCCGAATTCATCGTAGTGGCGGCCACCCTCATGCGCATCAAAGCCAAAATGCTGCTTCCGCGCAAACAATACGACGACGAAGGCAACGAAATAGACCCGCGTCAGGAGTTGGTGGATCGCCTGCTCGAATACAAACGATACAAAAGCGTGTTGGATGAATTGCGCGCCTTCGAGCAGCGCAGGGCTTTGATGAATACACGCGGCTTTGCCGAAGCTGAAATGCGCAAACTCGCACAATCGGCGCTCGCAGATTCAGAATTAGAAAGCGTGACCTTGTACAAACTCCTGCGCGCATTCGAAAGACTGCTGACCCGATACGACGAGAGCAAAAATACGCGACGGGTGCACACAGTCTATAATTACAATTACACCATCGCCGGCCAACGCGAGTACCTGTTCGGAAAAATCAGCGCAAACCGCCAATGCAACTTCGATGCCCTGTTTGGCGCTTTAGAAAACCGAATCCACGCCATCGTCACGTTCCTGGCTTTGCTCGAATTGCTCAACGAACAAGCGGTCGTTCTCGTTCAGGGCGAGGGCGCCAACAACTTCTGGATCGGACAAAAGGCAAACGAAAAGACCGACTCCTGACGAAGCGCCCACATGCCCCCTTGCCCCTCACGCCACACCCGCCTCCAATCTCCTGCACGCCGATATCAGGTCTTCGCCGCAGCCGATTTGTCGCTCTTACGCCTTCGGATATCGCGCAATACCAGTATGCTGGCGTTGAGTTCGAACCCGATCAGCAGTATCATACAATTGAGTTGGAGCCAAAGCATCAGCGCAATCAAAGCCCCGATAGAACCGTACAACTTGTTGTAGCTCCCAAAGTTGTCCACATAAAAGGAAAAACCCAACGATACCAAAATCGACAGTATCGTGGCCAGCGTAGCGCCCGGCGTGAAGAACGGAATACGCCTGTGCGTAGAAGCTCCGTACCGATAGACGAACGAAAAACCCGCGTAAAACAACAACAACACAACCAACCAGCGAAAAGCCTGCAAGGCAATGCGCGTGAACCCGTCCACATCGATATACCGAAACAACAAACCCAACAGGGTGTTGCCCAGAATGACCAGCACCACCGAAACAACCAACAGAAAAACAACGATAAACGTCAGTTGCAAAGCAATAAGCCGTTTCTCCCATGCGCTGCGCCGCCGGAAAGACACGCGATAGTTTTTTTCCAGACCCTGCATCAGCGTCAACATGCCATTGGACGAAAACCACAGCGCCAACACAAAACCGAAAGACAGCAAACCGCTCCGCTGCTTGGTGGCAATATTTTCTACGGATTCAAAAAGTAGCTTTCCGGCCTCTCCAGGCATAATTTCGCGAATGGACTCCTCAAGCACTTCGCCGAAATTGGCGTACAGCGGCGTGTAAGCCAACAGGGTAAACAATACGATGATCGCCGGAAATAACGACAGAAAAAAACTGAAGGCAATGCTGTTGGCGCGGGTCACCAAGGCGTCGTTGCGCAACTCGCGACGGATGAATCCGATCACATCGTAAAGGGGCAGACGCTTGAGTCCGGGCAGCGAATGCGTCTTGGCCCAACTCAACAATTGAACCCAGAGCGGGTGCTCCGTCAGGTACGTCCATATTTGCTCTAATCGATTCACAAGCAGACAGATTGGCGACCAAAAGCATGTGAGCAAGGCATCAGGAATTGGGTGCGCGCGCAAAGCGCCACCCGACTCCCACGTGCCATGCCCGGCCCGGCATGGGCCTGAATGCAATGGACTCGAATGCGCGGTTCCAACAATTCTCGACCCGCAAAGATAGTAAAATTTTGTATTTGTTCAAGCCGTAGGTCGCATAGATGTGCCCGGTTGAAAACGCAGGCAACGACGCGCTATTGTCCGACAGGGTATAACGTCGGCCGGTCCATTGATGAGCGTAGCCAAGCGACAAAGCGCCGTGGACGTAACTTCCGGATGCAGATGCTTGCCACCGCGGCGTATAAGGCAAATCCTTGCCCAGGGCCTGAGGCGCGGCATTATAGACAGCCCGATTGGTCGCCGCAAGGTATTGCATACCCGCGCCTGCGTTCCACGCCCCCTCCCCTACCCGCCCCCGATAAGCGAGTTCGGCCTCAAGCCCGCGCGACCACACCCGGCGCAGGTTGCCGGGTCTGAATAGCCCGTCGCGACCCGGCTGCCAGAGGATCCAGTCATCCACCAGCAGGTGAAATACGCCGCCGCCTGCGCGCCACGCGCCGCGCCTGTACACGTAACGCGCCGAAGCGCTGTAACCCCGCTCGGGCAGCAGATCGGGATTGCCCAAGTCGCGCCAAAACCGATCGTTGAGCGTAGGCAGATTGAAGTTGCGGGCCAGATGGGTTTGCAGGCCTTTCCAGTCGGCGCCCAAGGCCCATGTCCATATGCCCTTCGCCTGCCCTTCAGCATACTCCCAGCGCGCCGACGCCTGTACGCTCAAGTCGCGCATGCGGCGACGCGCAGACGCGTACGCCGCTGCGCGCCACTGCGAAAACCATTGCTCACGCTGCGCATAGCCGTCGGCCCGCGCTTCAGCCCGCTGTGCCTGCGCGCCAAGGCGCCACTCGGCAAAGCGAGAAACTCGCACCCACTCAGGGTGCGCCACAAAGGTGCGGGAACGACTCCAGTCGGTCTGGCCGCGCAGATGAAAAGCAATCGCCTCGTCGATCCAAGCCACGCGAAACTGCACATAACTACGAGCGCCGACAGGTAGGTTCAGGCTCGACACGGCCCGCAGCGAGCGGTCGCGCTGCCACGTGACCGCCGGCGACTCGGTCATGGCCGGAGGGATTTGCCGGTCGCTATCATGCAGCCAGATCGCCTGCCGCCACGATCCGCCATTGCGCCAACGCCACAGGCCGTAGTGCTGTATATCTGCATTTTGTTGGCGATTGTTGGGCTGCCGCATGGTCGGGCGGCCCACGATACTGCGGTTCACAAACGGAAAGTCGTTGTCGGCCTGCACATACGCGCCGCGCAGGACGCCCGAATAACGCGACGCGCCAACCCGCAAGGCCCCGGACGCCTGTCGCCGCCCAAAACTCCCAGCGCCCAGGCTCAGGCTCCCCTCGCGCCCTGCGCCCTCAGCCATGCCGGGCGCTAAGTGCAAAGAGCCGCCCATAGCGCCTGCGCTCAGAGCCGCGCTCTGTCCCCCGTACTGAATACGCACCTGATCGTCAGGCCAAAAAGGTATGAGCGACAGATCCAGCACGCCGTTCATGGGGCTTTGCAAATTGACGCCCTCCCAGACCACGGCCGAGCGCGCCGGCCCTGCGCCGCGCAGCGACAGCGTATGTAAGCCCCCCGGGGCATTGGCGCGCAAGAGCGCCGCGCTTTCAAACTGCAGCCGCTCAGCTAACGACCTCGACCCAACCAAAGGCAGGCTGTCCGACCGCCACACCGCGTATCCCGGATACCGCACAGCCTCGTCGGCGACAAGGGCGAGGGGCAAAGATATGGGCAAGGGCGCCTGCGCCGCCGACCAAAACCATAGACACAGCGCAGGCAAAACGAATGCAGTGCGAAACATAGCGCAAAAGTACGGCGGCAGACGCAATGCCAGGCCCGCAGATTCAATCTGGTTTTTGACAAGGCCCAAGTATACTAACCCAGCAAGTCATCAATCTGCCCCCCCCGGCAAAACGCAACAGTCGAGTGATCTATACCCCCCGATTTTGTGAACCGCAATACGGAAGATGCTAATTCAAAACAGCCAAACTTGCGCTTCCTCATGCTGCCCCGCCTCTCAGGATACGGAAACCGCGAAAAACCACACAGCCTTTAGAGATGTAGAAACGCATGTTTGGCATCAATGGCTCATACGCTTGGGCTGGCCCTGCTCTGAGCGTTTGATTTACACACTTTTACACGCAACAAGCCGGCGCCGGGCTTTTTTACCTCGCCACATTTTTATTTTTTTATGCTGAAAAAAGCCTTCTCAGGCGCAGGAAGAACAAAGCATCCCGCAACAATCGCTCGACGAACACGCGCGTCAACTTTGCGTTTCTGACCGCATCCCGTTTCGGCCGGCCCAAGCACGCCACCGGGAATTACCGCCGCCAACCGGCGGGAGCAACCCGCCTCGCCCTTTGCAACGCAGCCTGTGTCACGACCAGACCGGTCGAGGCTATTTTTCGCGAAAAAAGGTGCGGACTTGACCCGCCCCCCATTTGCGCGCCCCCATCGCGTTTTTTTTCAGAAGCGCGACACACTTTTTTTCAAAAAAAACGCCAAACCTTTGGAAAATAGTCGTACCTTTGCAGCCCGATTTTAAAAAGTTGTTTGAAATGGATGTTTTTCGCGCTTATTCGTTGCCAATTCTGGGACTCAAACCCGGGATGCATCATTTTGAATACGCGCTGGATCGCAGTTTTTTTGATCTGTTCGCCGATTCGCCCATTGCTCATTGCGAGATACGCGTGACGCTTGACCTCGACAAACGCCCGGATATGATGATCCTGGATTTCGACGTGGCAGGCAGCGTCGGCGCCGCGTGCGACCGCTGCACAGCCGATATCGACCTGCCGGTGGCCCGTCAAGAGCGCCTCGTAGTCAAATACGGCGAACAAGAAGATAGCGCCGACGACGAAGTGGTGTTCATCCCCAGAGACAGTTCGCTCTTCAACGTCGCGCCTTATCTGTACGAGTATTCAGTGCTATCGCTACCCATGGTCAACGTGTTCGATTGCCAATTGCTTGCCCAGCCGCCCTGCAACCAGACCGTGCTGGCCAAACTTGAGCGGCAAGACGAACCTGCGGACGAGGACGGCAGCGTGTGGGACGCATTGAAAGACATCCAACCCTGAGTTTTTTTACAAAAAAGAACACATAACATAAAGCGTCATGCCAAATCCAAAATGGCGGCACTCGAAGCGCCGCAAACGCGCACGCCGCACGCACTACAAGACGGAGGCTCCGCAAATCGCCACCTGCTCCACCACCGGAGAACGCCACCTGTTGCACCACGCTTACAAGGTGGACGGCGCTTTGTACTATCGCGGCAAGGTGTTGATCCCTGCCAAATACTCCGGCGAAGCGGAAGCGGAGTCCTAAACAAGCGCCAACGCATCGACGGGACAAACGCCTGTCATTTTTTTTATGAAAAAAAGCTCCTGACGAAACCCAGCGTCAATGGAGCTTTTTCTGTTGTCCCCACGGACCTCATTCCAACGCCCGCTCGCTGAGTCGGCTTCATTTCACTACAACGCGTCGTATGTCAAAGCAAATCATCCGCGCCAATGAAGCGCCTGCCCCCATAGGCCCCTACAATCAGGCTGTCGCTTTCAATGGCCTGCTTTTCGTCTCTGGTCAAATTGCGCTCGACCCCCACAACGGCGAATTGCGCCTCGACGACATCGAGACTGAGACGCATCAGGTCCTGCGCAACGTAAAAGCCATCCTCGAAGCCGCAGGCAGCGGTATGGATCGCGTACTCAAAGCCTCGGTATTCGTCAAAGACATGGGATTATTTGGACGCATCAACGCCGTCTATGCGCAATATTTCGACGAGGCCTCGGCGCCGGCGCGCGAACTGGTCCAGGTCAGCGAATTGCCCCGATACGTCAATATTGAAATTTCGGTCATCGCCGCCGCCGAATAACCCGCTCTCCGTCCGATGAAGAAAAAAATCTTGTCTGGAATACAGCCCACCGGCGATCTGCATATCGGCAACTACTTCGGCGCCGTACAAAACTGGGTGCGCCTTCAGGACGATTACGACTGCTTGTACTGCGTGGTGGACTACCACTCTATGACCATGCCCTACAAGAGCGACAAACTCCGCGAAAACACCTGGAAAATGGCTTTCTACCTCTTGGCCTGCGGCATCAAACCCGAGAACCTGTTCATCCAAAGCTCCGTGCCCGAACACGTGGAACTGGGCTGGATTCTGGGTTGTGTCACTTCTTATGGCGAACTGTCGCGCATGACCCAGTTCAAAGACAAAACAGCGCAACTGGAAGACAGCGCAGGCAAAGACGCCTTTATCAGCTCAGGATTGTTCACCTACCCCGTACTGCAGGCAGCCGATATACTTCTCTACCACGCCGATTACGTACCCGTAGGAAAAGATCAGGAGCAACACCTCGAACTCTCGCGCAACATCGCCCAGCGCTTCAACCACCAGTTCGGCAAAGCGTATTTCAAGCACCCGGAGCCCCTCTTTACCGAAACGCCTAAAATACTGTCGCCCGCCGATCCCGCCCGCAAAATGAGCAAAAGCCTCGGCGAAAAACACTACATCAACCTCTTTGGCGACCCCGAACGCATACGCAAACAAATCCGAAGCGCCGTGACCGACACCGGCGAGGACGCCGTATCGGGACAAATGAGCCCCGGCGTACAGAACCTGTTCGAAATCTTGCGCGCCTGCGGCCAAAACGACGCATACGCATCCCTGACAAACGCCTATCAGAACGGAAATCTGCGCTACAGCGAGCTAAAAGAAGCGACTGCCGAGGCGCTTATTCAACTCATCGCGCCCTTCAAAGAACGCTTCGAGAGCCTATCCGCCGATAAGAAGATCATCAAGAACCAAATTAAGGAAAACGGCGCATCGGTGCGGCAACGCGCGCTGCAGACCCTCCGCGAAGTGCGCGAAATTTGCGGCTTAGTAGGCTAAGCCGCCCTCCCCGGAAAACAGGCGGTTTAGTGTTTGTCCATCTTGTGCGTCCGGAGCGTGCGATCATTGCGATCGATCATTTGAACCAGGTAAATCCCTTTGGGTAAATCGCCCACATAGTATTGTTCGCCTTTGACGTACTCAAAATACTTGACGCGCTTGCCGGTCAAATTGAGCAGCGCCACGCCGGCAATATGCTCGCTGGTTTCTGAGATCATGAAGAAGTCAACAACCGGATTGGGATAAAACGTAAGCGGCGCGGCATTGCGCGACTGCGCCCGAAGGCCCAGCGCGGCGACTGTGAGAAAGAGGAGCAAGAGTAGCTTTTTTTTCATGCCGAATTGATTAAAAATTGCTTTTCAACGTGTTGTGGCCATATTTGGCGGCAAGTTACGCACATAGATGTCTTCAACGTCCATAAAGTTGCAGGTTTTTGCAAATAATTAACGTTTTGTCGGCAATTTAACATTTAGCAAGGCATATTCCGGCTACAATTAGCGTATGCCCCACGCAAAGGCCGCATACTCTCCGCGCCATTTGGGTGAAAAAAACTCCGCACCCTTTGCATGGTAAAAGACCTTTGCGCAAGGCGCCCAAAGAAGGTGAAGTGGGGGAACGCTAATCCCCCAAAAAACAGGGAGCGACGCGCAGGCATGGCTGCGTGTCGCTCCCCGACGAAGACATTCCGACTTTGGACTACTTCACAACGCGCACAAAGGCGTCGATGCGCGCGTTGTCGAGTTGGCGTTTGAGTCGGGCTGCTTCTTCGCGCGATTGAAACTCTCCCGCCACAATCGAGTAGTAGGGCGAGTTGGGATATTGCGTAATGTATGCGTTGGTGTAACCCGAACTGTGCAAGACTTCCAACTGCGATTGAGCGCGGGTTTCCATCAAGAAGGAACCCGCTACTACATGAAAATCGCCCTGCGCGGCGGACGTCGCCTGCGTTTGTTTTTGCTTGTTTTTTTTGCCGGAATCTTTTTTTCCGCCTTGCGCGGCGCCTGTATCGCCGCTCACAGGCCGGGGATCTACCGAACCCACATCCGACAACTGGCCGTCGAGGTACACCACCGAAGCGCCTTGCAGACCGGTCAGGATACGCACCTCCGTGCGGCGGTTGCGGGCGTGCTCTTGCTCTGTGCAAGACACGCCGTCGGCACAGCGGTTGCGCAGTTCGCTTTCGCCATATCCGGTGGGTTTGAGTCGGCTGCGGTCGATACCGCGCGACACCAGATAATCCACTACGCCATTGGCCCGACGCTGACTGAGTTCCTGATTGTAACGCTCGTTACCTCTGCTGTCTGTATGACTGGCCAACTCAACCGAAATATTGGGGTGTTGGCGCAGCAGAGAGACGACCAGATCCAAATCTTTGCGCGCGTCGGGGCGCAGGGTAGCGTCGTTGAAGTTGTAGTAAATATTGGGCAATTCAATGACTGAGCCGGGCAGTAGCGGGGCTACCGACAGACTTTGGTTGGTGATCTGCCCCCAGCCCTGAGTGTTGACCTCTGTAGAGCCGACGATGCGCCCGCCCTGATACATATCCACCTTGTACTTTTTGTTGGGATCCAGATAGTAACTCACCATTCCGTTGGCGTCGGCCATCACGGTATCTTTTTTGCCAGAAGGATCGGTCAGCACCAAGGTAGCGCCGGCGAGGGGAGCGTTGGTCATGTAGTTGAAGACCGAAGCGTTCCATTCCACTTTGCCGGGGTAGCTGACTTTTTCGAGGGCAATCTCAATGTCGTTGTTCGGCTTAGAAATGGGCGCCCGCAGTTGTTTGGTCTGGTATCCCTTTTTGACCACGGATATGGTGTATGAACCGGGCCTGATCTCCGTGGCGTAACGACCTTTAGCATTGGTCATTCCGGATATTCCTTTTTCCGGCGGGATACTGCGGATCACATCCTGTCCATTCACTTGCTGTACGGCGATCATTTTGCCGGACTCATCCCGACCGATCACCTGGGCAATATCAGAGCTAAGGATCTGAATTTCGGCATCGCCGATGGGCGCGGCAGTTTTTTTGTCTGTCACCAACAGGCGTAAGTCGAGATTGCGATCGGGCACGCGGTTGTTTTGCAACAGATAATCGTCGAGGTTGCCGTTCTCGGTATGAAAGTTGAAAATATCGTCGCCGCCGGTTCCGCCGCGTCCGTTGGAAGCGAAGTAGCCGTTGATTTTGTTGAGATCGACAATAAGGCCAAAATCGTCGCCCGGCGTATTGAACGGATCGCCCATATTGACCGGCTTGGTCCATTGCGATCCCTCGGGGATCACGTAGTAAAGGTCAAAACCGCCTTTACCGCCAGCCTGGCCGTCGGAAGCAAAATAGAGCGTATTGTCGGCATGGATAAATGGGAAGGCTTCGTTTTTGGGCGTGTTAACGCCTGAACCGAGATTGACCGGCTCGGTCCAACTGTCTCCGATGCGATAGGACACATACAGGTCCATACCTCCCTGGCCGCCTTGGCGATTGGAAGCGAAAAACAGCTTGTCGCCGTCGATGCTGATGACCGGGTGCATATCGTCGTGGTCGCCCACGCTGAAGGACATCAATTTAGGCTCGCCCCATGCGCCGCCGCTTTTGGTAGCAGAATACATGCGCATGAATTGGCGACCGTCTTTGCCTTTTTTGGCGTCGTTACGCGAAAAGTAAACCGTCTCGGCCGTGCGGTCAAAACAAACCGGCCCCTCGTGATAGATTGAGGAAAGCTCGGCGGCAAAAGGCTCTGGCGGCAGCAGTTGGCCGTCGCTGTTCCTGCGCGACCGCAGTATGGACATGGCAGAGAGCTTCAGGTTGGTATCGGTTATCTTTTTCAGACCGGCCGTATTGGTCGAGATAAATACGATGCCGTCCTCATAAAAAGTTGGACTAAATTCCAGGCCTGCGGTATTGACCGCCAATTCATTTTGAACTTCGACCGTGACCTGATCTGCCAGGTCTTCAACCTGAGCAAACAAAACTGACGCCCCAAAGGCCCAGACCAAGGCCATGGCGCATGTTTGCCCAAAAAAGGTTTTCTGTATTTTCATATTAAAAAAATTCAAGGTTCAGATGACTTATGCTTTGTAAAACGAAAATCAATTCCGTTCCTTACATGAAAAAACGCGGATTGCTCAAGTTTTTCTTTTTCGACTTCAGATCGGCCTGCAAAAGCACCTCAAACGACCCTGCGTTATAGTCGCGCAATCTCGATAAGGTAAAGTCGTATGCAGCCCCGATACCTACTTGCGGCGAAAACTGCCACAAGGCCAAAAGACTGACAGACTCCATGCCGCCGTCGCCGCCAATACGGCCGGAGATACCGGCGGTAACCTTTTCCTTGATATCGAGGTTGAGGTTGATATCGGCGTCAAAGGGGGCGTTCTGGACATACTTGAGCAGCACGGCGGGCATCAGATTGATGCCGTCGCTCAACGGCAAAATAGCGCCGGCCATCCCGTAAAAGTGCCGGTACTCTCTGGCCGATGTCGTGATATCGGGCAAATCGTTGATGCCGATGTTGTTGGAATAGATGCGCGGGACCGAAAATCCTACGTAAATGCGCTGCGCAAAGGTGGCATACATCCCCGCGCCAACGTTGGCATAAAAATCGTTGACTCGCTTAGCGTCGAAGGAGGGATCGCCCAGATTGATCACCTCCGCCTTGGTGAAATCTATCCCCAGATTGCGGATCGACCCCATGATACCGATGCGGAGCGACAGGTTTTCTTCGCCGATGACGTCGTAAGAGTAAGCCATCGAGGCGGCGTAGTCGCGCTGAAGTCCAATCTGGTTGTTGGACAGGGTGATGCCCAGACCTACGCGCGGCGTCAGAAAAGGCATATTGAGGCTCGCCAGCATCGACTTGGGCGCTCCGTCGAAACCCAGCCACTGATTGCGGTAGAGCAGGGTTACCGAGGGCACTCCCCGCACGCCGGCATAAGCCGGATTGATCAGCAATTTGTTGTAAACAAATTGCGTGTAGTGGTGCTCCTGCTGAGCCTGAAGCGCGCCGCTCAAGGCCGCCGTTACTCCGAGTGTAAAGAGAATTTTTTTCATTGTAAAAAATCGGTTTGGGGCGGGCGCGGCCCTACGCAGGAACCGCGCCCGCCCGGAATGGCTGTTTAACGGAAAATTTCAACAAAGCCCTTGATAACCGGCTCATTCGGACCGGGCGTGAAGATATAGAAATACACGCCGTCGGGCAGATCTTTGCCTGGCTCGCCATTGAGGGTGCCGCGCCAAGCAGATCCGGGATCGTTAGAATAAGGCTCGGACTCGAACACCTTGTCGCCCCACTGGTTGTAAATCACCAAACTGTTGCGCCCATAGTCGCCTGTATCTAAGCAGGGAATGACCAAGTAATCATTTTGCTCATCGCCATTGGGCGAGATCAGATTGGGGATAAAGTTGCAGGAGCGATCCGTAATGGTAATCGTAACCATAGCCGCATCGCACAAGGTGGTGCAAGCCGCCGAGCACAGCGTATAGGCAAACGATACCTTACCCGCCTTGTCGCCCGCTGTATAGCGGAACAGACCGTTGCCAATGGACGTTAGTCCCTGAAGTTCGCTGAACTGCGTCACCTGCCCATCACCGGCGAGAAACAGGTCGTTGAGCAGCACGTTGATGCTGTCAAGCGTGGCGCCGGGTTCGACGACCAACTCCACGTCGTCCACCGCATCCGGCTGTATGGCCATCATCACAGTCACGGATGCCGGCTCCGTTACGCAGCCGTTGATTTCTGCACTGACGGTATAAACGCCCGTATTGCCCGTATTGAGGCTCACCAGCGTGATGGTATTACTGTTGGGATAGCTTTGTTGCGGGCCGGTCCAGGTGTAATTGGCGCCCGCTATATTGGCTACGCTCAGCACAACTTGCGAACCCGGACATCCCGGATTCGGATTGACCGTAGTGGTCAATGCCGGAAGCGCGTTGACCTGAACGTTTACTACGCAAGATACGCTGTTACCCCCCGCGTCGGTGGCCACATAACGCACCACGTTTTGACCAATAGGGAACAAGCCGCCGGAAACGGGCCCTTCGACCAACTCAAGCGTAAGGCTATCGCAGTTGTCCTCGGCAGTAATGGGGAAATAGTCGATCAGCACCCCGTTACAATTTTGCGCCGTTGCAATCTCTTCAATGAACATGCCCGGATCTGCCTCAACCTGAGCGCCAATATTGACCACCACATTTCCCGCGGGACAGAAAGTATAATTCGGCGGAACATTATCCACAACGTTCACCGAAAAACTGTGCGTGGCCGCATTGCCTACCGTATCCGTCACCGTGAATAACACAACCGTATTGCCAAGCGGGAAGATGTAGCCGGGATCCAGCGCATCCGCCGGCTCCACGCTCAGCGAGGTTGGGCCGCAGAAATTTAGCCCCACGGGCAAAATGATCGAGTCCAGCGGCTGCGGACAGCCTTGCAGCGTCACGTTCGGCTGCAGCGAATTGAGGTCGATCGAAGGCGGCACGCCCTGCACGGTCACCTTGAACGCGCAGGTATCCCGATTGTCGCTGAAGTCGATGGCCGTAATCACCACAGTCGTAACGCCAACGACAAACGGCGTACCCGGCTGCTTGGTGGAGGTGATTTCATCGACGCCGCAATTGTCTATGGCCTGCGGCAATTGCCAATCGTAAATGACCAGACAGTTGCCGGGCGTCGTGATCACCGTATCGGCCGGACAAGAGACAAACACCGGAGGCGTGGTGTCCACCACAATCACATTGAAAATGCAGGAGCCTGCATTCCCCGAATTATCAACCGCCTGATAGATGATGGTGTTGGGGCCAACGCTCAGCACGGAGCCGGGCGGCAAATTGCTAAAGCTGGTATCTATTGCGCAGTTGTCAAACGGCGTGGGCGCCTGCCAGAAGTATGCGGTGTCGCACTTGCCAGCCCCCAGATTAAGCGCAATTGTGCCGGGGCAGTTGTTCCAGGTTGGGGCCGTCACGTCGTTGACCACAACGTTGAACGTGCAAAAACTCGTGGCCCCTCCCGCGGCAGTAGCCACGTAAGTCACTGTCGTTGTCCCGACCGGGAAGAAGGTATTGGGCTGAATGTTGGACTGCGGCACGATGGCCGAATTGTCGCAGGGGTCAATAGCAGAGGGCGGCAACCAGTTCACAACAGCGCCGCATTGATTGGCGCTGGAGTTTTGGGTGATGTTGTCGGGACAGTTGGTCAACTGAGGCAAACCGCTGCCTTCGATCGTCACCGTAAACGAACACTGGGCGCTGTTCCCGGCATTGTCAACAACCGTAAAAACAAGCACATTCGCTCCCAACGGTAGCTTTATCCCCGGATTGGGACCATCGAGCGTCAACTGATCCGGGCAATTATCGCTCGTCTGCGGCAGATCGAAATCCACGCTCAACTCGCAGGAGTCGCTCACCATCAGCGGGCCGATATTGTTCGGACAAATAATCTCCGGCGCTTCGTCATCCTCAATCGAGACGGAAAAACTGCAAACCGCCTGATTGCCCGCGTCGTCCGAAGCGGTATAAATCACCAGAATAGCTCCCGCCTGCAGGGTATCGCCGGGCGCAAAGTTAGAGGTCAGCGCAGGATTCTGATCGCAATTGTCGCTTACCTGCGGCAGATTCCAGTCGCCGATAGCGTAGCATACGCCGGGCAGCGTGCTCAGCGTGATGTTGCCCGGACAGTCGCTCAGCGTCGGAGGAGTCTGATCCGCTACGGTCACCGTGGTAGAGCAGGTGGAAGCGTTGCCCGCCCCGTCGATCACGGTGTAAGTCACTACCGTCTCGCCTACGGGGAAGGTGCTGATTGGAGGCGACTGCAAGACATTGGCCACCCCGCTACAATCGTCCTCAGCCTGCAAGCCGCTCAGTTGCACGAACGCGTTACAATTGGCGCCCGTGCTCGCCGTAACCGGATTGGCGCATTGCAAGTTGGTCGGCGGAACCAAGTCCTGGCTCTGAAACAACCCGTCGATACGGACAAATGGGATAATATCCAAAGCCGTATTGCTGGCTTCAAAAGGCCCGGCGAAAGCGATGGGGATCGTTGCATTCGGATTGAGCACCACAAAACGCATCGTGAATATCGCGCTGCCGTTGGGTATGGCCGGCCAGTTGAACGAAAACCCAAAGAAGTTCAACACGCCGTCAGCCGTATTGTTAAAAAAGTTGAAGTTTTGCGGCGTTTGGCCCAAACCGGGATATTGGTTGATCACATCGACAAACGACAACACCGTGTTGTCCCAGGTGATGTTCAGTTGTATTCCGGCGATATCCACAAAAGCGGCCAGCGCCAAAAAGTTGATACTCACCGTATCGCCGACATTGAAACACTGATTCACAATCGAATCCAAGCCCAGCGTCAGCACCTGATCCACCAGCACCGTCACCGTGAAGGAGCAGGTGGAAGTATTGCCTGCGGCATCCTGAGCAGTGTAAGTCACCGTAGTCGTGCCGGCGTTGTACACGCCGTCGGCCGTACCCATGCCCATGCCTTGCGTTGCGCCGCTACGCGTATAGGTAAGCGACGGAGAGCCGGGACAGTTGTCCGACAGTTGGAGCGGAGCCAGGCCGTTCACGGACGCATCCACATTGCCCGTGCCGGCATTCACGACCACATTGTTGGGACAAACCAAAGTGGGCGGCACATTGTCTGCAATCACAACGCTCCCAGGGATCCATAGCGCCGGAATCTCCTCCACAGGTATCTGGCGGTAAGCCTCGCGCACAGTCGGCACATCCCCAAAGGTGATATTGGTATTGCCGCCGCCCAGCGCCGTAAAGCTGACGCTAAACATCGTCGAGCCATCCGGCAGCGTGGTGCCGTCGAGCGTCTTGGTCGTCCACGAAAAACTCATAACCCCATTGGCTGCCAAGCTCGTATTAAAGTCGCTAAGCGCCAACAACATGGTCGGATTGAAGTCGCCAACGCCTTCGAACTGCAACACCGAAGGATCCCACAACAAAGTGAACTGAAGCGAGCCGATCGTGTCAAAATTCAGCACTGTGATCGGTACAATTCCCATTTGGCCGCAGGCGATTTGCGCGCTTTGCGCAATGATGGTCAGCGTGTCGCCCGCCGGCAATTGCTCAATATTGATATTGAAAGAGCAAGTGGCCGTGCTGCCGCCCAGATCGGTCGTCGTGTAGGTGACCGTCGTCAGACCCGGGTTAAAAATCTGTCCGCTCGCATCCGGGTCATTGGGCGCCGATAGGTTTGTAGCGCCTACGGCGACCCAGCCCGTATTGGCTATGCCACAATCATCCGCCAGGTCGGGCGCAATGTTAAAAATGGGTATAGGACCGGCAGACTGAGCGTTGACATCGTTAGGGCAGCCGATCTCGGGAGGCAGGGTGTCGTTGACCATAGCGCCGCCCGCAATCACTTCGAACGGCAATTCGTTGGCCAAAGGATCGGTGATTTCGACGGGCGCGGGGCTGTTGGCGTAAGCCACAATGGAAAAACTGCCGCCGCCGATGCGGCGAAACACTACCGAAAAGTACTCGCTGCCATCCGGTACGGTCCCCCCGCCGATTTTCGTCCACGAAAAAGTCAATTTGCCCTGCCCGATAAATGTCGTGGTATCAAAACCCACGTTTACATTTGGGTCTAAAAAAAGCGGATTCAAGGGGTTAACATACTGATAGCTCAATTCATTTGGATTCCATGAAAGGGTGAATTGGCACGAGCCGATATTTTCAAAATTTTCCACCCTCAACGGAACGGTAAAATTCTGGAGCGGATCGCAGGTTGCGGCGACCGTATCGACCTTTAGGATAACCTGCGCGGCAATTTTTTCTGAAGAAAAAAATCCAAGCAGTAGAATAAGGATTACTAAGGTATTTCTCATGGTTTCGAATAACATGCTTGAGAAAGGTGGTGAAGCGTCAAAATGGCGACATAGAAAGAACCATCCCCGACCCTGGACGAGCCGGGGATGGCAAAGATACGTCAATCTATGAGAACCATTTTGCGGCGTTCGCGTTGGCCGTTCATTTCCAACTCGTACCAGTAAACGCCGGGCGCGCCGAACTCGCTCTTTTCAAGGCGAACAACATTCAGCCCCTTGGCAAACTGCTGATCAATCGTGCGGGTCAAACGCCCGTTGAGGTCGAACACGCGCAGGCTTGCGTTGCCGGTTTCCGGCAAGTTGAAAGCGATCTGAGTGAACGACTGGAACGGGTTCGGATAGTTCTGGAATAAGGCGAAATGCTGTTCGCCTGCATCGCTTGCTTTTTCACGGACAAAATTGAACGCAATGCCCTGTATATCGCCGTCGGGCGTGTAAGCTTCGGCGCGCGTAATCTGCGAACCCGGATACATGAGCTTGCTCAGGCTGCTTACTTCATCCAAAGCGCGGAAGCGCAGGACAAAGAGGGTTTCGCCGTCTTCCAGGGTCATCATTTCGCGACCTACCCACAGGGTTGTGAGCAGACCCTCGCTCAGGCGGGTCAGACCAAAGTTGGCTTCGGTAATTTCGTCCAAAGCGCCTTTCTCAAAGCCTTCGAAACGCAATTTGCCGGCGTCGAAAGCCACCGTCATCTGGTAAGCCTGGCGATCCGTAAAATCATTGGCCTTGAAAGCCACTTCCACGGCTTCGCCTGTGCGATAAGCGCGATCCGGAATATCGAAGCGCAACGCGCCTATACGGTCGTCGGCATCGTCGTTGGTGAAGGTGGGGATAATATTGCCGTTCACATCGCCCATACGCACAGCTACAAAGTCGTCGTCCAGAAAATCTGTAGTCACGTTCGTACGCATGATATTTTGCGGGAACGGCTGGCTCAGCGGCGGCATGGGGAACACGTAAGACTTGGGAATAAACTTCCAGTCCGGCGAACCCAGCAGATTTTGATCTGTACCCAGCGCCACGCGCTGAATGCGCAGGTAGTCGTTCAGCGTGATCATGCCGTCGGCGTTGATATCTGCAGCCACCCATTGATAAGGCGAGATCAAGGTTTGCCCGAAGATATGGTTCTGAACCAAGAGTAGGTCTGCAGAGGTGATACCCAGGTTGCCCGGCGAGCTTTTGGCACAACTGACATCTGTGTTCGATCCCGAGGGAACGCCAAACGAATATGTGCCCGGCGCGCCGGTCACTTGCATCGCATTGACCGAGCCGCTCAACGATACTTCTACTCCGGGCACCGGAAGCGTGGGTACACGCCAGGTCATGATATCGCCGGCGATGGTCACGTTGGGCAGATCGTCGTCGATCGACACTTGTCCGTTTTCGATATCAATCATGGCGATCACGGGCTGGCCGTTCAGATCTATGTTGAACTCTATGGACAAAGGCGTATCTGTTACGTTGACATCCGACGAGGCGCCAATGGGCGCTGTGCCCAGTGTCACATCGAGGGTGAACAGCGTAGCGCCGTTGGGCAAGCTCAGCGGATTGATGCTTGTCCAGCCAATGGTCATGTTGTTGCCGGGGGCGATATTGGCTATCAAGCCTGGGAGGGAGGGGTTGATGTTGGATACGCCCGCCACCGTGCCGACACTCGGATCGAGTACATTGAGCGTGAAGGAGAAAGCCAAAACGTCGATGAAGTTATCGACCGTCACCGGCACCTGCACCGTCTGACCTTGAGCGCCTGCGGCAGAGCCTACGATCAAAGCAATCTTGTTGCCCGTCTCGACCACTACCGATCCTGTCTGCACGCATCCCGTACCCAGATCGGTCACCGTCACAAAATACGTACCCGGGGGCAAGCCCGTGATTGTCGCTGTGTCGTCCAGGGTGCTCCATTCAAACGCGAAGTTGCCGGAGCCGCCCGTCGGCGTAGCGGTCGCCGTACCGTTGGCTGCGCCCGACACAGATTCGTTTGTAGCCGTGACTGTCAGGCTGAATCCGACCGTGTTGCCCAGCGTCACCGTGACGGTAGCCGTACAGAAATTGCTGTTGCCGGCTTCGTCCACCGCCGTGAGCGTCACCAGGTTATCGCCCAGAGCGGTGCAATCAAAGAGGCTTTGGGACAGCAATAAGGTATCGATGCCACAGTTGTCGGTGCTGCCGATATTCAGATTGCTCGGCGTGATCATCGCCATGCCATCCGAACCCAGCGCTATGGTGATACCCGTCTCGCAGACCATCGTAGGAATGCTGTTGTCAATCACTAACAGCATCAGGGTATCCGTATTGATATTGTTGCAGGCGTCGTTGGCGGCAAACGCAATTTTATATACGCCTACCGGATACAGGCCGCTGATGCTGAAGCTCGTATCGCCAAACGGCGCGTCGTTGCTCACCAGCAGATCGTCCAACGATGCGCAATCCTGCAAGAATGAAGCCACGTTGAAATTCACCTGCGCCGAGCAGTTGAGATTCATTGGCGTGTCGGCGGTGTACACCTTGATCGTATCCGGGAAGTTGACGAACTGAGGCGCTTCCACGTCCTGAACGACAATCAGTTGCACAGCGGTAGCGCTATTGCCGCAAGCATCCGTAGCTGTCCAGGTGCGCCGCACCGTGTAGCTATACAATCCGCACAGACCGGGAGCCGTATTTATAGTGTCAACCACAAAATCGATCGTCAGATCCAAATCATCCGTGCAATTGTCTGAAGCTGTGAGCGTAGGCGCCATGGGCAAGGGCTGCCCGCAAGCGATCGTGTCATTGGTTGGCAACTGTGCAAACACCGGCTTGATCGTATCCAAAACATTGAAGTTCTGGATGCAGAAGGCCTGATTGCCGGACAAGTCTGAAGCAATCCAGGTGCGCTTGATGAGCGTGCATGCCGGAGCCTGGGCCGCAAATGTCGAATCGACAAAAGTCACCGTCACATTGGCCGGGCAGTTATCCGTAGCGATGGCTTCGCCTTGCACCAAAGGACTGAAGTCGGCCGTGCAGTCCAATGTTTTTGAGGGAGGACAAGTCGTAAACGACGGGTCTTCCGTGTCCTGAACGATTACATAGGTCTCGCAGGTGGACTCTAAGCCGGCCTGATCTTTTACATACAGACGCACAGGGTGCTGCGTGGCGCCGTCGGCATCGATGCAGCTAAACGGAATACTCGCACCGACAGGCCCAAAGGGATCCAATCGCTGAACGCGCAAATCCAACAGACCCATAGGCGTGCAGTTGTCCGAGCTATTGGCATTGAGCTGAGCCGGGGTCACAATGACCGTACCCGACGGCTGAAGCGCAATGCTCACGCCGTTGATACAGGCTGCAATGGGCGGCGTGCCGTCGCGCACGATGATGAGCACCGTATCCTTTCCGATATTTCCGGAAATGTCGGTCGCCGTGAAAATCACATTGTAGCTGCCGCGCGCCAAATTGGCATTGATGGCGGCGCCTTGCATGTTGAGCGAATTGGTAATCGTCAGATCGGCGCCCGTAGCGCAGTCGCTGACGAAAGGCGAGATATCGAACTGCACCTGAGCGTCGCAGTTCAGGTCGTTGCCTTCCGTGAGGAAGATCAAAGTGTCGGGCGCCTGAGGGCTGAATACCGGCGCTTTGCTGTCCTCGACCAGAATAAACTGCGTGCGTATGGAGGTATTTCCGCTGTCGTCCGTAGCCGTCCAGGTGCGCGTAATGCTATAGTTGTAAAAACCAAAACCCGCCGTATCCTGGGTAGAAACTTCCGTAAATATCACCGGCACGTTGCTATCGCAGACGTCGGCGGCGTTGAACGCCGCGGCAGGCGGTATGGGCGCGCAAGCCTCTACGGTGATATTCGCCGGCGCCGGCGGCATGATCGGCGGCGTCACGTCTTTGACTGTCACGGGCGTAGTGCAGGAGGCTGTATTGCCGGCGGCATCGGTAATGACTAAGGTCACATTGTTGACGCCCAAATTGCTACAGTTGAACGAAGTGGGGCTGATGGTCGTGGTGGTCGGTCCGCAGGCAAAGGGATCGTTGCTGCCATTGTCAATCTGCGAAAGGTTGACCGATGCGTTGCCCGATCCGTCCAGATTGAGCGTAAAGCCCGGTTTGCACAGCGCCACCGGCGGGAAATTATCCGTCAGCAGCGTGATAAACTGCTGTTGCGTGCTGATATTGCCGTTGCCGTCGTTATAGACCCACGTAATCACGTAGTTGCCGGCGTTCAGGAAATAAGAGGGCGGATACGTATTGAGCAGCGTGCCCAGCGGCGTCGAAGGCGTTCCCCAGATTGTGTCGTTGGAGTTGCAGGGATCCAGCGCAAGGGGCGCGTACACCGTATCGGCGCCGCAGAATCCCAAAATCGGGGCCAGGAAGGTCTCCACCGGCACCGGAGCGTCGCCGTCGGCCAGCGTCACAGTGAAATTGCACACCTGCGTATTGGCAGGATTGCTGTCGTTGATCGTTATCTCAACGTTGAATTGGTCGCCATTGGAGGGCTGACCGCCAAAAATCGAAGTGAGCAGCGTTCCTTGGGGCGGGGTCTGCGTCAACGACAAGTTGTTCGGGCAGTTATCCTGCACCTGAACAAGCGTCTTGTAGTTGGGTACGGCGCCCGTCTCGCAGGTTGTATTCAGCGTCTGATTGACAGGGCAGGTGACCACCGGAGCTTCGTTGTCCACAATCGTCACCGTAAACGAACAAGTCGATACATTCATCGCCGCATCTGTGGCCGTATAAGTCACGGTGGTCGTACCAATAGGGAATTGGGCGATCACAGGCGGCGTACCGTTTTGGTTGTATGGATTGGTGACATTCAGGAAGTTCTGAACGGAACTGTTGCTCACCGTCTCCGAAATCGTTGCGGGGTTAGCCGGCGCGCATTCAAACACGTCTGCTCCCAGTACCGGGCGAATCCACGTATATAAGTTGCTGCATGAACCGGTGGTGTTGACTAAGGTGTCATTTACGCCGCACTGCGCATAACTAAACACCGGCGCCTGGGTATCCAGCACCGTGATCGTTTGTACAAAAGTCCTCGAATTATTGCAGGCATCCACGGCGCGCCAGGTCACGGTAGTCATGCCTATCGGGAAAAAAGCAAATGGAACCACATTACCCGGCTGGAAACCCGACGGATAAGAATAACCATAATCCGGCGTCGGGAATACGATACTATGGCTGATCGCCAAGCTGCTGAATGAAGAACAATTGTCGGATATGCTGTCGGCCGTCACCTGCGCCACAAATACGCCGTCGCCGTCGCAGAACAATGGATCGTCCGTATTGAGCGTGATGCTGGCGTTCATGCTGAACACCGGCGCGGTATCGTCCACCACCGTGATGGTCTGCGTTGCCGTCGCTGAGTTGCCCGAAGCATCAATAGCCATCCACGTGCGGGTGATCACATACTCGTTGGCGCACGAACTTCCCGCGAAAGAATCAAAATAAGTTATGCTTGGGTTGGGATCGCAGCGATCTTTAAGATCGGTAGGATCGCCTGTGGCAGGAGGCAACTGGTCGTCTTCGCAATTGACCGTTATGGATGTAGGCACAGTAAATGAAGGCGGCGTCACATCGCGCACTTGAATATTTTGAAAACACTCTGCCGTATTACCGCCTCCATCCGTCACACGCAGAACAACCGTTCGGATCCCCAGATCGTCGCAACTAAAGAAATAGCTTGGCGCGTAAGGGCTGCCATCCACCGAAAGCGTATAGCTCAAGCTGGCGGGACAGTTGTCCGTGCTGCCGCCGTTAAGCGCCGAAGCGTTGAGCGACGCCACGCCATTGGCATCCAGATCGATGAAGGGAATCGTTGCGCAAACGGCAGTAGGCGGGAGATCATCCACCACCGTAATGGTTGCATTACAAGAAGCCGTATTGCCCTGACCGTCCACAATCGTCATCGTTCGCATATTAGGGCCAAGGTTGCCGCAATTGAAGGAGTAAGAGGGAATCGTATAATTGAAAAAGCAGTTGTCTGTGCTACCGTCGTCAATGGCGCTGGCAAGCACCGTCACCGTACCCATGCTGTTGAGCGACACAGTAATGTCTTTGCATTTAGCCACCGGATTCTGCGTATCCACTACATTGACATTGAACGAATGCGTACGCACGTTGCCGGCAGCGTCGGTGGCCGTGTAGGTAACCACCGTATTGCCAAACAAAAAGAAACTGCCGGGCATGTGCGAACTGGTTATGGTTACCGGCGGGCTGCACATTTCATCAAACTGCGGGGGCGTCCAATTCGCTACTGCAAGGCAACCGCCAAGATTGGCGTTTACTGTAATGGTCGAGCCGGCCGCCTGTCCTATGCCATTGTACGTTGGGGCGACCAAATCCTGCACCGTTACGGTAAATGAGCACACGCCGAAGTTGTTGGATTTGTCTTTTACCCGAATGCTCACGTTGTTCACGCCAGTAGGAAACTGGACTGTGGACAGGCCGGTAAAAGGAGTAATGAACGGCCCGCCATTCACAGAATATTCGCGGTGCGGCGTCGGGAACCCACAAGCAGAACTGTTGTCGTAATACTCGCCAGGCCCAAGATTGGCCAGCATGGCCTCCAAATTCATGGCCAGACCTGACACATTCTGCGTACAGGTCATCGGATTAGACGAAACCGTGACGCTATTCGGACACTGCACGATAGGCGCAATGTTATCGATCACATTGATCGTCGTCGTACAGGTGGACGTATTCCCGGCAAAGTCCTCAACCGTCAGCGTCACCGTCTGCGGGGCGCCGATGTTGCTGCAGTTGAACGACGTTGGCGACACGGCGATATTGTCTATTCCGCAGTTGTCCGTAGAACCGTTGTTGATCATAGCCGGCGTAATCGAAGCCGAGCCGGCATTATCCAGCGCAACGGTCACCGTACCCGGAGCGGCGCAAATCGCCGTAGGCGGCTGCGTTTCGTTGACCGTGACCGTGATCTGTATCACCGATTCATTGTTCTCATCGTCGTACAGATAGTACGGAATGATCGTCGTGCCGATCGGGAACGAAGCGCTCACCGGAGTCAGCCAAAACAGGAAATACGAAGGATCGTAATAATCCAACGGGTCATACGGCGCAGGGGCAATACCTGTGAGAAATGCAGGATCAGGCGTGCCATTGATGATCGCAGGCCCTTCGACCAACCGCACCGGACCGCCGCAATTGTCGATCACATCATGCGTCAACTGACTGGGGCGATACCACTGCACCGTCTTGTTGCAGGAGCCGGGATCGGCATCTACCACATACGTGCTCTGATATGGCGGCAATATGATCAAAGGCAACTGGGTCACTTCGGGCGCCACATCGTCAACCACCTCAACCGTGAATGTTGCGCTGCTGGTATTTGATGCTGCATCCGTAGCAATATATGTAACCGTAGAGACGCCTTTGTCAAAAGTAAACGTAATCGGATCGCCGGGAGTCACCACTGCCGGCCCGAAGGTTGTGGCGCCGCTTACTTCGAAGCTGAGCGTGTAAGGCCCGGGGCAATTGTCCGTCACCGTCGGGTGATTCCAGGTGAAGTCCTGGTCGCAGGACATGGTGGACGTGCTCAGGTTCTGGTCGGCCGGAATGGCGCCAATCACTGGTTCTTCATAGTCATAGATATCAAACGAAAACATACAACTTGCCGTCGGGTTGATCCCATCGTCCACCGTATAGGTGATTGTCGTGGTGCCCTTATTTAGCGGAACGTTTACGACTCCTGAGCCCATTCCGGTAGTAGCGCCCATCAGCGTGTAAGTCAGCGCAGGCGAAGGATTACAGTTGTCTGATATCGTCGGCGTCAATAAAGAGGGATTCAGTAAATTGCTGCAAAGGCCGGGGCTTGTTTCGGCTCCTCCCACAAAAGGGCAGAGAATCATTGGAGACTCGTCGTCCGTAATGGTCACCGTGATGGTTGCCGTATTCGTAAGGCCGGCGCCATCCGTCACCGTGTATGTGATCACCGAAACGCCGGCATTGAAAGCTACGCTATTGGGCACGCCGGAGCCGGCGGCTGTGGTCGCACCCGTAATCGAATAGGTCAGGCTAACGGGCAGACAGTTGTCCGTATATTGACCGGGCATCAGCGGCATCGCCGTCTTGACCACTTGCATCATATTGATCGCCGGCATGGCGCTTCCGACGACGCTGCAGTCGCCCGTACCATCCAACGAGGTCGAGGCCGAAACGGCCGCATTCACCGCCAAGCTTGGCGGAGTAGCATCCACAATGGTAATACGAAATTCTACCGCCTCGCTTTCGTTGACTTTGGTTGCAGGCGGCAGAGGCGTGGTGATGCCGGCATCTCCCGGATTGACAGCCACCCACACGATGTCGGTCTGCCCAACATTCGTGCAATTGTATTCAATAAATGGGCCTTCCATGAAGCTTATGCCAGTTTGCTTGACCGTTGTGCGGTCCTCATCCGCATAAAAGCGAAAACGCTCCGGATTCAACGGCGCGCAGCCGGTAGAGCTAACATATATACCGGCATTGATGGCGCTAAACTTCGCCATGCCGGTAATCGGGTTGAGCGTAAGCGTCAAGTTGATGGGCTGCGGAGGCGAGGCAATATCGCATTGCGCGTTCACCCGTGCGCTCAGCGCAAAAAGGAAAAAAGCCGCAAACGGCAATGCCCTGGCCAGGCAACGCAGTGTTGAGTTGCAATTCATGGTCAAAAACTTTGTTGAGGAAAAAAGATTAGTTAAAAAAGCGTTTAGCGTGTAAACGGATGTTCGCATGAACAATAATCGGTTTGGATGAACAAAATGGTTGTCATGTCAAGAGCCTGTGCAAAGTGTCAATTTAAATAAGGCCAAGATCATATACGGGATACCAAACCGCTAAGCAGAGGGATTAAAGATTAAAAATCGGCGCAATATTAGAGCAAATTCTGAACATAACGCTTCAGCACAAGAAAAAAAGCCAAAATTACCTTATGCAAGGTACGCTGCCATTGCTTATCTTTCCGACCAAATCAATAATACCAAAAACCGTACCAATTTTTCGGTACCGCAGTTTTTCCGACCGCCCCCCCGACCTGCCGCACACGCTCCGGCTCTCCCTCCTTCTTCTTTTTTCAACCAAAAACACGCCTCGCATCACATAAAAAAAGAACTTGTGAATAGGGCGCAGGTACGCCCAGCAATACCGGAAGCGCGCGATTCCGACGCATCAATATTTTTTACGAAAAAAATGCCAGACAGGGTTTTTACAAAAAAAATTAACGCCAACGAGGCTAAACCCTACCTTTGCGCCATGTCTAAAGTCAAAAAGCGCGCCCGAAAAAAGAAGCAGCCCGGTCTGCCTCCCGGAGCTTTGGTCTATACCGGCGAATCCGACAGCCCGCTCACACAGGCAGAATCCTGCGTCTTCAATCCCGATTTTTTTGAAAAAACGCCCGGCATACTCCAGCCCAATACCTCCGATAATAAAATCACGTGGATTGACTTGCGCGGATTGGGTGATCTAGACTTGCTACAACAAGTCGGCGAACAATACAGCGTTCACCCGTTGGCATTGGAGGACACCCTCAACACGCAGCAAAGAGCCAAGCTGGAAGAATACGACGACTGCATTTTTTTTGTACTACACGCGCTGCGCTACGAGAACGGACAAGAGGGCTTGGGCGAGGTGTGCAATGAACAAATCGCCTTTTATGCAGGCGTCGGATTTGTCATCTCATTTCAGGAAAATCCCGACGACACCTTCAACCCGGTCATCCGACGGCTTGCCGAATCCGCTGGCCGCATCCGGCGTCGGGGCAGCGACTACTTGCTCTACGCCTTGATCGACGCCGCGCTCGACGAATACTTCAACGTGGCCGACGCTATGGAGCGCGCCGTCAGCGAACTTGAGGACCTGCTCCACAGCAAAGGGGCTGATCCCGCCACCAAGTGGCGCCTCTACCAAACCAAAAAGGCGCTCAACCGCGTGCGCGGATACCTGCTCCCCCTACGCGAAGCGGTCAACCAACTGTATCTCTGCGATCAGCCCTGGATCGACCCACACACCCGCCCCTTCCTGCGCGACCTCAAAGACCACGCCACCCGCATCTGGGAAGCCATCGACCACACCCGCGAAAACCTATCCAACATCGAAGCGCTCTTCCACGCCGAATCGGCCAACCGCCTCAACGAAGTGATGCGCATGCTCACCGTGATCAGCACCATATTTATTCCGCTTTCGTTTGTGGCCGGCATCTATGGCATGAACTTCGAAAACATGCCCGAACTCAACACCCGCTACGGCTACTTCGTCACCTTAGGCTTCATGCTCGTAGCCATGCTCGGCATGCTCTTTTATTTTCGGAAAAAAAAATGGGTGTGAGCAGGGGGGCAAGTCGCTCCAACTTGCTCCGCCAGCCCGGTGCGGGCTCCAGAAATAGTGCTCGGCTGCTGATATAGGCTTCCGGCTTTAGCCAACGGGCTCTCAATTCCAGCCATAATCGCTCTGCGATATTCAAGCGTGGGCGATATGGAGGCAGGTAAAAAATAGACAAACCAAATCCTCTCGTTGAGCGATGGGTTTGAAACCCATCGCTACGAAGA